>JAFQQJ010000040.1 GCA_017411325.1 Clostridia bacterium
CGTTCATCCTGAGCCAGGATCAAACTCTCTATAAAAATTTAATTTTATAGAGCTTTGCTTAGCTCTTTAAGTTCGAAGTTCTTAAAAACTCGTTTTCGTATCTTGTACGTTTTTTGTAAAGGTAGTTCTCAAATTAATTTTGACAATTAATGAGCCCTGTATTCATTACAGCTATTCAATTTTCAAAGTGCGCTCCGCTTGTCGGCGGGAATTACATTGTAACACAATTCCCAAACTTTGTCAAGCGTTTTTTTGAATTTTTTTCGACCGGATTTTCAGGTGTCTTCTCTTGAAGTGTCATCCCTCTCGCGGCCGACTTTTTGATTATATCACAAGCGAACCGGTTTGTCAAGTAATTTTTTTATTTTTTTCAAATTATTTTTAAGAGGTACTTACTGCTCACTTGCAACAGATGCTATTTTAACACATCCGCCATTATTTGTCAACACTTTTTTCGACTAATTATTCTACAAAACGCCGCGGAAAATCTCCGCGGCGTTTGTGCATTTTAAACTGACGCCTTATCAACCTACTTGATATGCCCGATTCTTTCTATTATTATGATACTTATTATCCCTGTTATCGTTCCCGTTATTACCGCCGCAATACCCAATACACTCAAATAATAAATAAACGAAAAGCTGCCGGATAATAAAAACAAAGCTATAAGCTGACCGATATTATGAAATAATGCACCGGCTATGCTGATTCCCACCGTTCCAAGAAGCCTGGTTTTATAAACAAGTGCCATAACCATAAACGAAAGAAGAGCTCCTGCCACACCGTACAGCATGCCTCCGACTCCCCAGAAAAGAATGCCGCATATAAGAGACTTTATCAGTGATACCGAAAACGCCTCCTTGTATCCCAGACGGTAAAGTGCAAGAATAACACATATATTTGAAAGCCCCAGCTTAACGCCCGGAAAAGTAACAGGCAAAGGAATCATCTGTTCAAGATATCCCATAACGATGGCAAGGGAGGAAAGTACCCCTACACTCACCAGCTTCTTTACAGTATTATTCCGCACCGCTTTCACCGCCTTCAACTTTTACAATAACACGGTTCGGCATACAGACAATGTCTTCACCATCTTTCGAAACCTTTCCTTTTTTTACGCAGATCTGATCCGGACAAAGGGCACTGCTCATAAACGCCTCATTATTAATAATAGTAAGAACATTATTTTCTCCTATCGCTATCGTTTGTTCCCTTTCCGTAAGTGCATAGCTTCCTGTAACTTCACCGTCAATGCTGACAATTACATATTTTCCTTTGCCGCCTTTTTTAACCGATACAAACAGGATTGCAAAAACAAGAAGCAACACCAAAGCGAAAAACAAATCCTTTTTCTTCATTGCATTCTCCTTTATATATGTTCTTTAGCCAAATATGACTTCGGCGAAAGCCCTGTATACTTTTTGAATATTCTGCAAAAGTATGCCTTGTCTGAAAACCCCAGATAATCCGATACTTCCCCCACATTCATATCACCGGACTGTAAAAGAAGCTTTGCATGTTCAATCTTTGCATTTATCTGATAGTTTATGGGCGAAACCCCGGAATACCTTTTAAATAAACTCCTGAAATGGCTGGGACTCACATGACACATACTTGCTATTTCGGCAATTGACTTTTCCTGAAGGATATCATTCTCCATATATACAATCCCTTCGGCTATGGCAGAAAACTCGCTTTTATGTATATCTCTTATTTTATGTTCATAGCTGAAGGATGATATCAGCCTGTAAATAGCCGCTTTCGCCTCAGCAATGCAGGGATTTGCAGACTTGAATATATCAGCAGCCTCAAAAAAGCAGTCAGCTTCCCTACCTTTTATATTTTCAATCACCGATATACTGTCCGAAAGAGCGAAGCACTCCCCTCCCTCATCAAAGGTGTTGAATTCTATCAGATAAGCTGTGACGCTTTCCTTTGACTCCTTTTCAAATACTGAGGAATATACCGAGCCCTTCGGTATATAAATAACGTCACCTTCCTCACCTCTTACAACTTTTCCGTTTTCAAGCGTATATTCAACGCTGCAGTTTTTGAGATACAAAAATGCAGACGTAGGGCGCGGATTTATATGTCTGAACACATCTTTATCCTTCCAGTATTGCCGCATAGAAAAAATATTTTTAAGATTGTAATCTGTATGATACAGCTTATCAAATGTCACAACCTTCATTTTCCGCACCCTCTTTCATAATAGAAATTTTAGCACACAAGATAGCATATGTCAATTAATTTTGGCGAAAAGTGCAATTTTCTTTGCGGTTTATCCATTGATTTGTGGCTTGCAGTGTTGTAAAATGCAATTAAGCAAAGCAGAAAGGAATGATTTTATGATTAACGTAACAATATGGAACGAATACATCCATGAAAAAGAAAGCGAAAAGGTGGCACAGGTTTATCCCAACGGAATCCACGGTGCCATTGCCGAAATGCTCGGCAAAAGCGGCGAATATAATATAAGAACGGCAACTCTCGATATGGAGGAATGCGGTCTCACAGATGAAGTCCTCAATTCCACCGATGTTTTAATCTGGTGGGGACATATGAAACATTCTGATGTGCCTGATGAAATTGCAGAAAAGGTAAGACAGAGAGTTCTTGCGGGAATGGGATTTATCCCCCTTCATTCCGCTCATCTTTCCAAGCCCTTCGTCAAGCTTATGGGGACACTTTGCAGAAGCAAGTGGAGAGAAAACGACGAAAAGGAAAGAATATGGGTAATCGAGCCCTCCCACCCCATCTGCAAAAATCTTCCCGAGTACATCGAGCTTCCTATGGAAGAAACCTACGGTGAAAGATTTGAAATCCCTGCACCAGACGAACTGATTTTCATAAGCTGGTTCTCAGGCGGCGAGGTTTTCAGAAGCGGATGCTGTTATAAGAGAGGCCTTGGCAAGGTGTTCTACTTCCGTCCCGGTCACGAGGAATACCCCACATTCTACAGAGACGATATTACTCAGATTCTCAAAAATGCAATCGAATGGGCAAAGCCCTCTGAAGGCCCAGTTCCTACTTTAGGCCACTTTGAAGCACTTGAGAATGTCAAAGACAAATTTGAAGGTCAGGACGAAAGTCTCAAAAAGCATACATATATAAAATAAGGAGGCACAATTATGGTAAGAATAGGCATAATAGGCGTTGGCGGCATCGCCAATGGCAGACACATTCCCGAAATCCAGAAATCATCAGGCGGAAAAATCACCGCTATCTGCGATATAAACGAAAAAGCATTGAAAGCAACAGGTGATAAGCTTGGCATCCCAGAACATTTAAGATTTACAGATTACCGCGACTTAATCGCATCCGATGAGGTTGATGCAGTTGAAATATGTACCCCTAACCATCTGCACGTTCCTATGGCAGTTGACGCAGTAAAGGCAGGTAAACCCGTAAATGTAGAAAAACCTCTTTCCGTAAACCTCGATAAAGCACAGCCGTTAAAAGCAGCATTAGAGGAAAATCCCGTTCCCAATATGATGTGCTTTACCTATCGCTTTATGCCCGCAGTAAGATACGCCAAGGAAATAATGAAAAAAGGGCTGCTCGGCGACATCATCAGCGTAAATGTTGAATACTTAAAATCCTCCGCTTTCATAGAAGGCAGACGCCTTGAATGGCGTTTCATAAAGGAATATGCAGGAACCGGCGTGCTCGGCGATTTAGGCGTTCACTTAATTGATATGGCAGAGTTTTTAATCGGCGATATGAAAAAGGTTTCCGCAAAAACCGGTATAATAGTAAAGGAAAGAAAGAAGCTTGACTCTGAAGAAATCGCTCCCGTTGAGACAGACGACTACTGCAACTTCCTTGCAGAGTTTGAAAACGGCGCCGCAGGAGTATTTACCGTAACCCGCTGTGCTCTCGGTCACGGCAATACAATTAAATACGACATTTACGGCACAGAAGGCGTGATTTCCTTTAACTTAAACAACCCCGATATATTAAACGTCTGCATCGGAGATATCGACCGTGAATGCGAAAGTATGCACACAGTCTCCGTTCCCTCAAAATACAGAATAACCCAGGAGCAGATGTTCATAAATATGGCGGAGGGTAAAGACTGCCCCTATCTCCCCACCGTAAAGGATGGCCTCCGGAGCCAGAAAATACTGGATTCCCTTCTTAAATCATCGGAGGAAAACCGCTGGATTGAGCTTTAATCAAAAATCGTCGGACGATAACTCGTCCGACGATTTTTCTTTTGCGCATTTCCCGCACGGGGTAAGTCCTGCTTCTATCACATCTTCCCAGGTACACTCATAGCTGTTCTTTCCGCCGCATTCTTTATCAATATGATATTTGCTCCCTGACGGAGTTCTGTAAACTTCGGCAGCAGTTTCCGCCGCTTTCTCTTCTCCGAAGCAATCAAAGGAATAGATATCCTCCCCCTCTTCAGCCAATCTGCTCTCCCCGGTTTTATAGTTTATAACTATCCCGGGCTGAACATTGTAGCAGTAGACACACAGCGAAAGAAATTCTTCGTTTTCCGCTTCAGGCACTTCCGTTGCCTCATCTTCCGCTTCATCCCGATTTTTTCCGATTGTAAGAGCTTCAAGCAGAACACCGTGAGCCACAAGATTATCTTCAGAGAAAACCGGAGTAACTCTATACATAACACGACTATCACTGCGTTTAACATATTCCGCAATGCTGTTTTCAAATTCCAGCATTCCATCGATATTAAGATATCTTGTTCCGGTAATAAGATTTTTGTCATTGGCATCTTCTCCAGTAAGCTGATGCCCTATAAGATGACACCTGTTGTATATATATCCGCCGGGAACAAAATCGTATTTCACATTTATCCAGCCCGACGGAGTAACCGAAGCTATGCTTCCTCTCTCTTCTTTCGGCATCATATCCTCGTCCAGCGATGCCAGTGTCACACCGCATCTTTCAAGCTCATCCAAACTTCCGTAATACTCAAAAGGGGCATCAATAAGCTCGTATTCATTAAAGAACGGCATGTTCTCATTGAGAACAACATACGCCTCCTCGCTGTAATCCGGAATAAGCTCCAAAAGCCTTTCACACTCATTTTCCGTGAACACATCTCTTATAATATGTACCGTTTTCACATTGCTTTCCCAAGCTATACCAAGCTCAAAGCACTCGGCAATAAAACGGATGGGAAGCATTGTCCTTGAATTTATAATACAGGGAGCCACATCAAGCTCTCGCTCATCTCCGTTAAAATAAGCAATATTGCTGTCTATGGTGAGTGTGGCCATATCCTCTCCGATTTTAAGTAATACGGACGAACTTTCACCATCCCAGGAAACTTCTCCTCCGAAGGCTTCAATCACAGCCCTGATCGGAAGCACCGTCCTTCCGTCAATTATCAAAGGAGCCGTGCCTCTTCCTTCATCAACTTCAAGCACTTTGCCGTTAACCACCATCAACGGATTATCTATCTGCAAGCTTAAATACACATCCGTCTCACTATTTGCAGAAGAAGGAATTAACAACGCCGTAAAGCAAAGAAAAATTGCAACACCAATAGTTATCTTTCTGTGCATAATATCCTCCAAAAAGTATAACTCCCTTGATATACAAGGGAGTTTATTTCTTAATATTCTGCGTTGCCTACTGTTCTGGGGTAAGGAATTACGTCACGGATGTTGGAAACACCTGTAAGATACATAATAATTCTTTCAAAGCCGAGACCGTAGCCTGCGTGCTTTGTTCCGCCGTAGCGACGAAGATTTACATACCACCAGTAATCCTCTTCCTTAAGACCGAGCTCTGCCATTCTCTCAAGAAGAATATCGATTCTTTCTTCTCTCTGGCTTCCGCCGATGATTTCACCAACGCCGGGAACCAGCATATCCATAGCGGCAACAGTCTTACCGTCGTCGTTAAGACGCATATAGAAGGATTTGATTTCCTTCGGATAGTCGATAACGAATACAGGACTCTTGAAAATCTGTTCCGTAAGATATCTCTCGTGTTCTGTCTGAAGGTCGCACCCCCACTCCACGGGATAGCTGAACTTTTCTCCGCTCTTTTTAAGAAGCTCAACCGCCTCTGTATAGGTAACCTTTTTGTATGTGCTCTTAGCAAGGTCATTAAGTCTTTCCAGAAGAGTTTTATCAACGAAGCTGTTGAAGAATTCAAGCTCCTGCTTACAGTTTGTAAGAACGTGCTTGATTATATACTGAATCATATCCCAGGCAAGCTGCATATTGTCATCAAGATCGGCAAAGGCAATTTCGGGCTCGATCATCCAGAACTCAGCAGCATGACGTGCTGTGTTGGAGTTTTCAGAACGGAATGTGGGACCGAAGGTGTAAATCTTACCGTATGCAAGAGCGTAGGTTTCGCCTTCAAGCTGTCCTGATACAGTAAGGTTTGTGCTTCTTCCGAAGAAATCCTTTGACCAGTCGATTTTACCGTCCTCTGTCTTGGGAGGATTTTCCATATCCATGGTTGTTACTCTGAACATTTCACCTGCACCCTCACAGTCGGAACCTGTGATAAGGGGAGTGTGAACATACACAAAGCCTCTGTCGTGGAAGAATGAGTGAATTGCATAAGCAACCTCACTTCTCACTCTGAATACTGCAGAGAACAGATTTGTTCTGGGGCGAAGATATGCCTGTTCTCTTAAAAATTCAAGGCTGTGTCTCTTATTCTGAATGGGGTAATCGGGAGTAGAAAGACCTTCTACTTCTATCTCCGTTGCCTTAAGCTCGAAGGGCTGTTTCATTTCGGGTGTAAGTGCAATAATACCCTTTACAACGACGGATGCGCCGATATTAAGGGATGCAATTTCATCGTAGTTACTGATTTTCTGTCTTTCAAAAACAACCTGTATGCTCTTGAAGCAGCTGCCGTCGTTAAGGTCGATAAATCCGAATTCCTTACTGTCACGGATGTTTCTTATCCAGCCGCCTATTACTACTTCCTTTCCTGCAAAAGAAGCGGTATCTTCATAAATGCTTCTCACAAAATCTCTTTTCATTTATGTCACTATCCTTTCATATTCCGTTATATGCCGAAGCTATCCGAACAAAAATCCGGATAGCCTGAATTTTATTTACTCTTACCTAAGTATGCTTCCTTTATGCTTTCGTCAGCTAAAAGTTCAGCCCCTGTGCCAACCTTTGTTATCACACCTGTCTCAAGTACATACGCAAAGTCAGCTGTCTGAAGAGCCATATTTGCATTCTGCTCAATCAAAAGAACAGTTATTCCTTCTTTGTTAATTTCTCTGATGATTTCAAATATACTCTGTACAACCAACGGTGCAAGACCAAGCGAAGGCTCGTCCATCATAATAACCTTGGGACGGCTCATAAGTGCGCGGCCAACCGCAAGCATCTGCTGCTCACCGCCCGAAAGCGTTCCGCCTGCCTGCCATTCTCTCTCCTTAAGACGGGGAAATAAGCTGTATACATATTCAAAGTCAGAATCAAGCTTGTCTTTTCTTAAGTAAGCACCGATTTTTAAGTTTTCCTTTACCGTAAGATCGGGGAAAATTCTTCTTCCTTCGGGAACCAATGTAATATGCTTTGCAACTATATCAGTAGGATTTTTACCTGTGATGTCCTCGCCCATAAAAGTAATTTTTCCTTCTCTAGGTTTAACCAGACCTGCAATGCTTTTAAGGGTTGTGCTTTTACCGGCACCGTTTGCTCCGATAAGCGTAACTATTTTTCCTTCAGGAACATCAATATCAATTCCCTTTACAGCTTCAATCCCGCCGTAATTAACCTTAAGACCTTCAATTTTAAGGAAATCACTCATCGTCGCTCACCCCCAGATATGCATCAATTACTCTTTCGTTCTTCTGTACCTCAGAAGGTGTACCCTCTGCGATAAGCTTACCGAAATCTATAACATATATCCTGTCGGAAATATCCATAACAAGATTCATATGATGCTCTATAAGTAAAATTGTAAGATTGTATTTTTCTCTTATCTCTCCGATAAATGCGGTAAGCTCCTCTGTTTCCTGAGGGTTCATTCCTGCCGCAGGCTCGTCAAGAAGTAAAAGCTTAGGCTCCGTTGCGAGAGCTCTTGCAATCTCAAGTCTTCTCTGTAAACCGTAAGGAAGGCTTGTTGCCAGCTCATCGCGGAATTCCCAGAGATTCTGTTCACGCAAAAGTGCTTCGGTCTCCGCTCTCATTCTCGCCTCTTCTCTTGCAGAAAAGCGGAAGGTTGCAGAGAACACATTGTGCCTTGCTCTCATATGCTTTGCAGTCAAAACATTTTCAAAAACCGTCATACTCTTCCAGAGACGGATATTCTGGAATGTTCTCGCGATACCAAGCTTTGTGATTTTATCGGGAGTTTTTACTATTTTTCGGTTGTACTTGCCGTTATTCTCCCCTGCGTAAAGCTTTTTCATTTTACCCTGAGGCTTATTTTCAAGCATTACATCTCCGAAAAACTCAACGCTTCCGTTGGTTGCCTCGTAAACGCCGGTGATAACATTGAATACCGTTGTCTTCCCGGCACCGTTAGGGCCGATCAAAGAAACTATCTCGTTTTCGTTTACGTTAAGAGAGAGGTTGTTTACCGCAACAACGCCGCCGAACTGCATTGTTATATCGTTAAGCTTCAATACTGAATTACTCATTTACACTCTCTCCCTTCTTTACTCTCTTTTTAAATAAATCAGGAAGCTCCTTTGAACCCATGATACCCTGTCTGAAGAAGAGCACCACTATCATAATGATGATTGAGAACACCACCATACGGAATCCGTTTTTAAGAAGCGGAACCTTAAATCCTCCGATAAATGTTTCGTTGTCCAGAAATCTTAACAACCACTCACTGCATGCCACATAAAGGAAGGATGATATACAGCTTCCGGATACCGAACCGATACCGCCGATTACAACAATAAGCAGTATTTCATAAGTAAGTGCCGATGTAAAAGGCTTAGCCTGAGCGTTGTTTGTGAACATTGCAAAAAGAGCACCGCCCACACCTGCAAAGAAAGAGGAAATGCAGAAGGAAAGCATCTTGTGCTTTGCAAGGTTAATCCCCATTGCTTCTGCCGCAATTTCATCGTCTCTTATAGCCTTGAAGCTTCTTCCGTAAGATGAGTTTATAAGAAGTATTATGATCGCAACACAAACCATGGCAACCAATACCGGAATGAAGCTTGAAAGATAAAACACCACCTTACCTTCCGACCTTATGTTAAAGTTTGAAAAAGTAGGAATGTTATTTATCATATTGGCTCCGTTTGTTATCGGGCCAAGCTTCTGCCACTGGAATATAGCTCGTATAATTTCCGCAAAGCCGAGAGTCGCAATAGCAAGATAGTCACTCTTTAATCTTAATACAGGAAGTCCGATAAAATAAGCAAAAATTGCCGCTACAATACCGCCTAAAATAATTGCAGTAAGTACACCTAAAATCAGGCTTATCGCACCGCCTGCCCCCTCCATTCCGAAAAGCTTTCCGTAAAGCTCCTGGAAGGAAAAATCAATTGCGGATCCGCCGTGAAGATAATATACATTATCCTTAACTGCGGTAGGAACGGTAAATATGGCATATGTATATGCACCGAGAAGCATAAACCCTGCCTGTCCGAGGGAGAAAAGTCCCGTAAAGCCGTTAAGAAGGTTCATGGACACCGCCACAAGGGAATACACCGCACCTTTTTTGATTATTGTAAAAAGAATGTGTGTGGGGGGAATAATTTTAGAGTTTTCAAGAAATATAACAATTGCAAGAAGCACCATACAGAAAATGAGTGCAGCAACCGTATTTTTTTTCGTCTTCGTAACCTTTGTCATTTTACCGCCTCCTCACACTTTATCCGTTGACTTTTCACCAAACAAACCGGTAGGCTTAGCTATAAGGATGATGATGAGAAGTGCAAAGGTAAATGCATCAACGAAATTCGAAACATCCCATGCGGGAGGAAGCGCCTTTATAATATTTTCGCAGATACCGATAATAAAAGCACCTATAACCGCACCGGGGATCGAACCTATACCGCCGAATACCGCCGCAACGAAAGCTTTAAGTCCGGGCATTGCTCCTGATACGGGATATATTCTTGTATAATTACTGAAATAAAGGAAGGAGCCTACCGCAGCAAGGAAAGAACCGATAACAAAGGTCATGGAAATAACCTTGTTTATCTTGATACCCATAAGCTGACTAGTTTCAAAGTCCTTCGAAAGAGCACGCATTGCCATACCAACCTTTGTGTGGTTGATTAACAGCACCAACGCAATAACAAGGAGAATAACCAAAAACGGAGTAACAACCGTTACCATACTGGTTGTAGCACCCCCGATATTCACCATTTCCGAAAGGAAAGGGATTTTGGGATATTCCATGGGCTGTCCGCCGGTTACATAAGTTGCAACATTCTGGATAAGATAGCTTACGCCGATTGCCGAAATCATAACAGACATTCTGGGTGCGGTACGAAGAGGCTTATATGCAGCACGCTCAATAACAAAACCGAGAATAACCGTAATCATTGCAGTAATAGGCAGTGCCACATACCAGGGGAATGCCGCACACATATAAATCATAATAAGACCGGTTGCCATAAACACATCGCCGTGGGCAAAGTTAATAAGTCGTAATATACCGTATACCATAGTATAGCCAATGGCAATCAGTGCATACTGTCCGCCTACGGATATACCGGATAGCAGTGTAGAAATTATAAAATCCACTATAAGTTCCTCCTCCAAATAAATAGACCGCACAAGGCCGTCTCAAAAGCGTTTTTCCGCCAAAAACCGCTTTTGACGCGGTCTTTATAAAAAGCCGTATGGCGGGGGTAAAATCCCCCGCCGGCTTTATTGATTATTAATTATTCAGCCACAGTCTGAACTGTTTCAAGAGCCCATGCACCATTAGCTGTGTCAGCTGTCTTGATATAAGCTGTATCTCTCTTTGCATCGCCGATTTCGTCAAATGCGATTGCACCGGATACACCTTCGTATGTAACTGCACCGAGAGCTGCCTTGATTGCAGCAGGATCTGCAGAATCAGCAGCCTTGATTGCTTCAAGCGCTACATAGTAAGCATCATAACCCATTGCTGTTACAGCAGAGATTGTGTCGTCGCCGCCGTTAGCTGTCTTAGCATCAGCATTGGTGTTGATGTATTCCTTGATACCTGCGTCAAACTCAGGAGAACCGCCTTCCTGATAGAAGGTAGAAACGTAAAGCTTGATGTTTGTATCCTTTGTAGCTTCCAATACCTTGTTATCGTCAAGTGTGTCTGAGCCAAGGAAGGGAATTTCGATACCGAGCTTTGCAGCCTGGCTTACGATCTGTGTAGCATAAGCGATGGAAACAGGAGTAAAGATAACTTCTGCGCCTTCGTTTTTAGCCTGATTGAGATATGTTGTGAAGTCAGAGCTGTCCTTGGGGAAAGAAGCCTTTATAACTTCTCCGCCTGCAGCAACGAATGCCTGCTCGAAGAATGCGATAAGACCCTGATCGTATTCGTTACCCTGTTCACCTAAGAGATATGCCTTCTTGGCTGCAAACTTGTCAACTGCGAAGTTTGCAAGAACACTTCCCTGGAAGGGATCAAGGAAACAAATTCTGTAGTAGTAATCGTTACCTGCTGTTACGTTGGGGTTTGTGCATGTAATACCGAGAGCTGCAAGTCCTGCATCGTTAAAGATGGGGCCGCCTGCCATTGAAACACCGGAACCATAGGAACCGAGAATCATAGCAACGCCTTCACTTACGAGCTGAGAAGCTGCTGTGGGAGCCTTGGATGCATCAGAACCGTTGTCGCCGTAAACAAGTTCAACCTTGTAGGTTTCGCCTGCGATGTCGATTGTGGGTGTCTGAGAGTGAGCATACTGCACACCGAGCATTTCCTTCTTACCGCCGGAAGCGCTGTCGCCTGTTGCGGGTTCGAATACACCGAGCTTAATTACCTTTTCGCCGGTTTCTTCAACCTGTGTTTCGCCGCATGCTGTAAATAACATACAAACCATGAGGCATGCTAAAATAAGTGCCAATACCTTTTTCATACTGAAAACCTCCAATATTTTTCGAATGCTTCTGCATTCTTTTTTTGTTTCATATGCGCATACATTTCCCTCTCATTGTCCGCGAGTGGTGGACTAATGTAGTATTTATGCACACATTACTTTGTAATATTACCATAGTAAAGCGCTTTTGTCAATATAAATTTACCATATTTGACATTTCTCTGACAATCTTATCTCTGCATTAATTTGTGCATATTTCCATTCTCTCCCGCATAGGTATGTACAAAATACACTTTTAAGAAGGCAGAGCGTTTTTATGCCTTTGGAAAGGATGATTTTTTTGGAAAACATTTATTCCGATATTGCAATGAGAACCCAGGGCGATATCTACCTCGGCGTCGTAGGCCCGGTGCGCACCGGCAAATCTACATTTATAAAGAAATTTATGGACTATTTCGTTCTGCCGAAAATCGACAACCCCTATAAAAGAGAACGTGCCGCAGACGAAATGCCCCAAAGCGCCGATGGCAGAACCATAATGACCACCGAACCTAAATTCATACCCAACGAGGCTGTCAAAATATCTCTCGGGCAGGCAAACTCTTTTTTCAACGTAAGGCTTATCGACTGTGTAGGTTATATCGTCCCCGGAGCCATCGGCTACATGGAAGAAAACGCTCCCCGGATGGTTAAAACACCCTGGTCGGAAAAAGCAATTCCATTTAACGATGCCGCAGAATACGGAACAAAAAAGGTTATAAACGAGCATTCCACAATAGGTCTTGTCGTAACCACCGACGGCAGCATCACCGACATTCCGAGAAGCGACTACACAGAGGCCGAAGGCAGAGTTATCGAAGAATTAAAAGCCATCGGAAAGCCATTTATTGTTTTATTGAATTCAGCGAATCCCGAAGGTGATGCGGCAAAGGAAGTGGCGGATGAAATCTTAAAAAAGCACGACATCCCGGTAAAAAGGATAAACTGCGCCGAAATTACCGAAAGAGATATCCTTTCTTTATTGGAAACCGTGCTTTATGAATTTCCCGTATCCGAAATCGGAATCGATATACCCTCCTGGATTGATGCTCTTTCAATGGAGCACAACCTTAAGAAAAGGATCTATTCAAAAATACGCGAAACCGTATGTGACATAAGCAAAATACGTCAGATATCCCTTCTGACCGATGCCCTTTCGGAGGAGGATTTTATAATCGATGCCTTTGCTGATAAAATTGATCTCGGAACAGGAGCGGTAAGCATAAAGGCGACGGTTGACGAAAGCCTTTTCTACGGCATTATAAAGGATGCCACCGGATTCGATATAGACAGCGAGGAAAAGCTTTTACGCCTCCTTATGAATCTGTCGTCTATGGAAAAGGAATACTCACGCATAAAATACGCTCTGCTCAAGGTAAAAGAAACAGGCTACGGCATAGTAAGCCCGGCCCCCGACGAGCTTTCACTCGAAGAGCCTGAAATCATCCGCCACGGCGGAAAATACGGAGTGCGCCTGTGCGCCAGTGCCCCCTCCATTCATATGATGAGGGCTGATATAAAAACAGAGCTTTCCCCCATCGTCGGCACAGAGCGGGAATCGGAAGAACTAGTTCATTACCTGTTGGATGAATTTGAATCCGATCCGATTAAGCTTTGGGAATCAAAGCTTTTCGGAAAGAGCCTGCACGAGCTTGTTACAGAGGAACTTAACAACAAGCTTTCCAGAATGCCTGACGATGCAAGGGATAAGATAAGAGAAACTCTTGAGCGTATCATTAATGAAGGCTCAGGCGGTCTGATCTGCATTATACTCTGACAATTGCCCTTACCTATAAACATTTGACTTTATCGCCTCCTTGTGGTATTCTAATTATATAAATACCTCAAGGGGGCATTATTTTGAACATCACAGTTTCGGCCAATGCCAAAATAAATTTATTTTTAGATATAACAGGTAAACGGGAGGACGGCTATCACAACATAGCTTCCGTAATGCACTCGCTTGATCTTCACGACAGCATCAACTTATCATTCAACAAAAGCGGCAAAATAACAATTTCTTCGGATAACCCTTATATTCCTGCTGACGAAAGAAACATAGCATATAAATCGGCTGCAAAATTTTTGTCGGAAATCAAAACTTCCCAGGGAGTTTCCATCCACATAGCCAAAAGGATTCCCATAGGCGGAGGACTCGGCGGCTCAAGCACAGACGGTGCTGCTGTCCTTAGCGGCCTCAATTATCTTTTCGGTCATCCGTTTACGGAAGAGGAACTGATCAGGACAGGTGCATCATTAAGCGCAGATATACCATTCTGTATAAAAAAAGGTGCGGCACTCTGTGAAGGAATCGGAGAAATCATGACACCTCTCCCCACCTTTTCCTGCTGCTATGCCGCAATTATAAACCCGAGATTTTCACTTAACACCAAAATGATGTATGAGCGCTATGACAACGAGGGCGGCAAATCCCACCCGACTCCAGATGCTATGATAGAGGCTCTTAAGCACAATTCGGTTGATGAAGCCGCAAAGGCTCTCTACAACGCCTTCGAGCTTCCTGCAGGTGCTTTCCGTCCCGCAGTTCTGCGCTTCAAGGAGCGACTTCTTGCGGAAGGTGCAAAGGGTGCATTGATGAGCGGAAGCGGCTCGTATGTCTACGGTCTTTTCGATAATTACAGTTACTGTAATGCCCTGTGTGAAAAATTAAGCTCCGAAAACATATATACTGTTTGTGCACGGGTTATATAAATAAAAAAGTCAGGCATTGCCTGACTTTTTTATTTACGAAAGCTTACCCAGCATATCAATGCTTCTTCTTATAAATTCCTGCAAATCCTCTGCGGGAAGAGGCTCAGATTCCATTCTTGCAAGGTCATAGATGTGCTTTGCCATCATTTCCGCTTTTTCCTCCTCCATAGAAGGAAGCTTTTCGATGATGGAGTTATTAAGGTTTATCATAAGCTTTTTCTTGTCGGGGAATTCCATACCGCCCATCGCCGCTGACATCATACGCATTCTTCTTGCGTATTCGTCAATCATTGAAAGAGCAGGGACATTTTCCTCCTTAAGTGCCGCTGTATCAATTTCCGTGCCTTCGGGAAGTGCCTTTTCAAAAATCTTCTTAACTGCTGCTGCATCAGCTTTTGCGCTTTCCGCCTTAAAGCTGTCGGGAGTAACCGAATCAATGCTTCTGAAGGTTATGCCTTCGTTTTTGCTCTCCAGAAACTGAACAAAGGTGGCATCAATTAATCCCGGCATCAGCATAACTTCAATTCCCTGGTCGCTGAACATATTGATATACTGCTTCTGATAATCTCCGCTTGTGGCGTAGTACACTTCTTTCTTGTCCTCGCCTAAGTATTCGGAAAGTGTCACATACTTGCCCATGGTGGTTTTATAGATAAGGCAGTCTTTTATCTTATCGTAGAACACAGGATCGCTCATACAGCCGAACTTGATAAAGCCCGAAATATCCTCCCAGTATTTTTCATAGTTTTCGCGCTCCGTCTTAAACATGGAAGAAAGCTTATCGGCAATTTTCTTTACGATGTGGTTTGCAATTTTACTAACCGTTCTGTCGTTCTGCAAAAAGCTTCTCGATACATTTAAAGGAACGTCGGGACAGTCGATTACGCCCTTTAGCATAAGCAGAAATTCGGGAATAATTTCCTTTATATTATCAGCAACGAAAACCTGATTGTTGAAAAGCTTGACAGGGCCGCCCGTAAGGTTGGGTGTTTTCTCAACCACGGGGAAATAAAGTATACCCTTTAAGTTGAAGGGATAATCAGTATTTAAGTGAATCCAGAATAAAGGCTCGTCATAGCGGCGGAAAAGCTTCTGATAAAATGCCTTGTATTCATCGTCGGTGCACTGTGCGGGTGATTTCATCCACAGAGGCAGGGTTTCGTTTATCATTGTACCCTTGTCCTCTCCTGCCTGATAGCAGAAAATCGGAACGGGTAAAAACGCACAGTACTTATCAAGAATTTCTCTTATCCTCGAAATGGATAAATATTCTTCATCCTCTTCGGTGATGTGAAGGATAATGTCTGTGCCGCGCTTTTCTCTCTTTCCCTCGGTCATTTCATATTCAATACCGCCGTCGCAGCTCCAGTGGGCGCTCTTTGCTCCTTCTGCAAAGGATAAGCTTTCAATTTCAACATTGTCGGAAACCATAAAGGATGAGAAAAATCCAAGACCGAAATGGCCTATTATCTGATTTTCGGGGGACTTGTCCTCGTATTTGGCAAGGAAGTCTTCGGCTCCCGAAAATGCCACCTGAGTGATGTATTTCTCAATTTCATTTTCCGTCATACCGATACCGTTATCGGAAACAGTGATGGTTTTATTAGGCTTATCAACCACAACGTGAACTTCATATTCCTCGTCTGTGGGAATCATAGCTCCGGCATCCTTAACCTTTTTAAGCTTTGTTATAGCATCGCATCCGTTTGATACGATTTCTCTTAAGAAAATGTCCTTATCGGAATAAAGCCATTTCTTGATAACGGGAAAAATATTTTGTGTATGTACTGTAATATTGCCCTTCATAATTAATTCTCCTTAATTATATTTCATATTCGTCTCCGTCTATAGGAACATAAAGTTCTCCCGAAACCCTGTCTTTTCCTTCAAGTAATTCGGGGATTTTTTCGTCCTGACGGTTTATATGCACAACCATAATCTTTTTTGCCTTGCAGTCTTTAAGCTTTTCAAAAAGTGCAGATATTTCAAAATGTGCACCTTCTGTAATAAGTGCATCAAGTGCTTCCTTTGCAATATTTGGAAAATCCTTCAATGTATGATGTATATCTCCGGTTATGTAAATTCTTTTACCTTCTGCCTCAACAAGAAATCCGTAAGATTTTTTAGGCTCTGCCAGGTGATCTGTTTTAACCGCCGTAACCTTTAAGTTTCCGTCGTCAAAAATTTCACCTTCCGTAAACACACTATATCTTATTCTTTCTTTCTCAAAAGGCTCATTCATAATCTCAATATAGCTTTTAATGGCATCGAATCCTCTTTTTTCAGGAAGATTAACAGAGAAATTCATATCCTTGTGGCGAATTGTCGAAATCATTACAAAATCAAGAAGACCTGCAATATGGTCTCTGTCAAGATGTGTTACAAAAATTCCTTTTACTTTATTTACATCATAGCTGTCGTTTTTAAGCTTCGGCGAAGCAAGGCACCCCATATCGAAAAAGTAGCCGCCTTTTTCAGTATCAACAAAAATACATTGGCATTCTCTTCCCATTTCAGATCCGCCGTGACTTGTTCCGTAAAATTTAATTTTCATACTTCACCTGTCAGATTATATATTCATCGCCGTCTTTCGGCAATATAAGTTCTCCCTTAAGACGGTGCTTCTCGTTTTCAAGTTCATCATATTTATTTTGCGGAAAAACATGAATAACCGCAATTTTTTCCGCCTCGCAGCATGAAAGCTCATTCATAAGAGCGCCTGATGAAAAATGTGCTCCTTCAGAAACAAGCATATCAAGCTTTTCCCTTGCAATACCGGGAAAGTCAGAAAGTCTATCTGCAGTCGTATACTGCAAATCACCCGTTATGTAAACCCTTTTCCCCTCCGCCTCAATTAAAAAGCCGTAGGATTTTCCCGGGTCGTGCAGATGATTTGTCCTCACTGCCGTAACCTTAATATTTTCGTCCTTATATATTTCACCTTCTGTGAATACTTCATGGCGAATTCTGTCTTCGGGGAAGCTGCAGCCCGCCATCATCGTATCAACATAACTTTTAATAAAGGTAAATCCTCTCTCCTCGGGGAAGAACAGCTTATATTTCATTTCCTTAAAGTACCAGACGGCAAGCTCAACAAAACGCATAATTCCAAGGAAATGGTCGCTGTCAAGATGGGTAAAGAAGACTGCTTTTACCTTATTTACGTCGTATTCGTCGTTTCTTAAGCACTCAATGCCGGACTTTCCCATATCGAAAAAGTATCCGCTTCCGCCTGCTTCTAAAAATATGCACTGACCTGCTCTGTCCTTTTCCACCACTCCGTGGCTTGTTCCGTAAAATTTAATTTTCATCGTCTACGCCTCCTGAGAGAAAAATTTCTTATAGAGTAAAATTTCTTCAATGCTTTCCTTACTGCTTAAAAAGTTGATGTTTCCCTTTTCCTTTCCATGCTTAAGCAAATCCTTTTCCGAAAGACGCCTCATTGTCTCTCTTGCCGTTCCTTCGCCTCCGTCAAAAAGCGGAATGTCACCTAAAACTTTCTTAAGCGTTTTCTTTATAAAAGGATAATGAGTGCATCCAAGCACAACAGAGTCAATTTTTTCATCCTTGTATGGGTAAAAAAGTTCCTTTATATAGCTTTCTGTTTCTTCTCCTCCAATTATGCCCCGCTCTATCATTCCTGCCAGCTTTTCACATGGTACAGGAATTATTTTTGCCTGACTATTGAAAGATTCCATAAGCTTCTTAAACTTTTCTTCCTTTAAGGTTATGGGCGTTGCCATAACCGCCACGGTGGAGTTTTCCTTGAAAAGCACCGCAGGCTTTAAGGCGGGCTCAACCCCAATTATGGGAAAATCGGGATATCTTTCCCGCAGGAAAGAAGCCGCCACACTTGTTGCCGTGTTGCAGGCAATAACCAGTGCCTTTGCTTCCATACCCATAAGCATTTCGGCGTTTTTTACAGAAAGAGCCAAAACCTCTTTTACACTTTTACTTCCGTAGGGTGCATTGAGACTGTCGCCAAAATATATATAATTTTCATCGGGCATCAGGGCATAAAGCTCACGGAGCACACTTATGCCGCCGACACCGGAGTCAAAAACCGCAATCGGTTTATCTTTCATCAAATACGCTTCCTTTTACTCTTCTTCCTCTTCCTCAGAAATTCTGTAGGCAAGAGTCATTAAGCTGTCGCTTAAATGAACGGTCTCAACAGGAACAGCACTTGTAACCTCGATGTGAGAGAAATTCCATATTCCCTTTATGCCGAGTGCTTCAAGTTTTTTTGCAACCTCGTCGGTAGTTCCCTTCGGGATAGCAAGAGCTCCGATATCGGGTTTTTCTTCCTCACAGAACACCTCAAGCTCATCCATTCCCTTTATCGTAAGATCTCCGACAGATTTTCCGATTAAGCTCTCGTCCTGGTCGAATATTCCGACAAAGCGGAAGCCTCTTTTCGTAAAACCGGGATAGTTAAGTATTGCGCGGCCTAAATTTCCCGCACCGATAATAACGATTTTATAGCACTTGTCAAGGCCCAATATCTTACTAATCTCATCGCGGAGCATTTTTACGTTGTAGCCATAGCCCTGCTGACCGAAACCGCCGAAGCAGTTTAAGTCCTGACGCACCTGAGATGCCGTAAAGCCGAGTTTTTTGCTTAAAACCTGGGATGACACCCTCTCTATTCCCATTTCCTCTAAGTCCGATAAATATCTGTAGTATCTGGGGAGTCTCCTTACTACAACCAGGGGCACATTCTTATCCATTAAAATTCCTCCTTAATTTCTGTGGCAACAAACTTTTCGTCAAACTTTGAAAATTCCGCCTGACCGCCCGTTGCCTCAGTAAGATTTTTCTCAAATTTTCCCACCTTCTCCAGTAAAACGGAAACGGAAAAATAAACATCAGAATCATACACCATATCATAGGGTGAAAGCTCCATCTTCCGCATTTCATATTCCACCTTGCCCCAGAGTGTATAGGAAACCTTAACTCTGTAAATGGCAGAATAGGACATACAAACGGGCTTTGCCGCTTCAATTGCAATAGATGCCGCGTGACCGTATGCCCTGACTAAACCGCCGCCACCAAGAAGTATTCCTCCGAAATATCGGGTTACAACCAGTGCTATGTCCGTAAGTTCCTGCTTTCTTATGGTATCAAGCACGGGGATTCCCGCAGTACCCTGAGGCTCTCCGTCATCGGAAAAGCGCTGAATGTTATTGTCCCTCACCACATAGGCATACACATTGTGTCTTGCGTCGGCGTGCTTTTTCTTTATTTTATTCACAAAGGCAAGGGCCTCTTCCTCCGTTTTAACGGGGCAGGCATAGCCTATAAACCTTGACTTTTTTTCGGTAAATTCAGCTACGCTTTCTTTTTCCACCGTTTTATACCCGTTCATACTTTTTGTACCTTTCTTTTGTTACGGCATCAAGCATTGCCTCAATAAGAGTGCCCTCCTCCGTATATTCGGTGCTTATGATAAGCTCGTTTTCGTGTATTTCCGAAACCACCGCTCCGTCGGTATAGGGAATTAAAAGCACCGCTTTTTTCTTTTTTCCCGGAAGTGCTTCTTCGATAGCCTCAATAAGCTTATCTAAATTTTCTCCGTTTTTAGCGGAAATCTCCACCTGATAGGTAAAGCCGTAGTCTCCGAGAAGCTCTTCTTCCCTTACGTCTATTTTATTGAATACGCCTATTACCGGCTTTTCGTCACAGCCAAGCTCCGACAAAAGTTTTCTTACCACCTTTATGTGGTTTTCCATTTCGGGGCTTGATGAATCAATAACGTGGATTATAATATCCGCCGAGCTCGCTTCCTCTAAGGTTGACTTAAAAGCCTCGATAAACTGATGGGGAAGCCTTCTTATAAAGCCGACGGTGTCAATCAATCTTACAGACCTTGAATCGGAAAGCTCAAGGGCTCTTCCCGTTAAATCCAATGTTTCAAAAAGACGGTTTCTTGCTGTTACCTCAGCACCCGTCATAATATTTAAGAGGGTGGATTTTCCTGCATTGGTATAGCCCACGATTGCGGCAGTTTTAACACCGTCCTTTTTTCTTCTCTGCCTTGAAAAATCGCGGCGCTTTTCAATTTCGGCAAGCTCATCAGAAAGTGCCGAAACCCTTCTCATAATGTGTCTTCTGTCAGACTCCAGCTTGGTTTCACCGGGGCCTCTCGTTCCGATACCGCCGCCCTGACGTGAAAGAGCCTTTCCCATCCCGGACAGCCTCGGAAGCATATATTTAAGCTGTGCAAGGGCAACCTGAATTTTACCCTCGGCACTTTTTGCCCTTTGCGCAAATATATCAAGAATAAGGGTGTTTCTGTCGATTACCGAAACGCCTGTTGCGTCCGCAATATTTCTTATCTGGCTTCCGGTCAGCTCGTCGTCCACCACAATCATATCGGCTTCCAGTGTATCTGCGGCATTTTTAAGTTCCTCAAGCTTGCCCTCTCCGAAATATGTGCCTGTTTCCACAACCTGGCGGTTTTGCACCATTTCCCCGACCACAATTCCGCCTGCGGTTTCAACTAACTCCGAAAGCTCGCGCATGGATTCCTCCGTGGTGTCGTTAAGCCCGTCAAGGGCACCTGTATGCACCCCGGCAATTATGATTCTGTCCTGCTCTTTCAATGTTTCTTCCATGCTCATCGCCTCCTTTAATAAATTACATTTCAGTATATCATATTTTTTCCGCTATGTCAAAATAATTCATCCTATAACCCACAATTTTAAAAGTGCAAGGCTTTCCCTTAAATAGCAGGATATTAAATTATACCACTGTAAGGGTGCTCCCATATGGGTAACCCTTAAAAATCCCGCATTTTTCGCCATAGTAACACTGCGCAGTATATGAAAGCGGTTTGTTATTACCAAAACACTGTAATCTTCCTCAAATAATCTGTCTGCAATCTCCTTTGAAAATGCCATATTTTCCTCGGTGGAGGTTGCCATTTCCTCTTTTATAATTTTATCTTTTGCAACGCCCTTTGATATAAGATATTTCTCCATGGCGTAAGCTTCCGTCACATCCTCCTGAAGTCCCTTTCCTCCGGTTACAATTATCAGAGCATCGGGATTTTTTTTGTGATATTCTATCGCCTTGTCAAGTCGGTACTGTAAAGGAAGCGTAACCTGCTCTCCCCTTACCGCCGCCCCTAAAACAATAACGGCATCCTCTTTGTATGTAGCGTTATCCGATGAGCCGTAGGCGGCAATAAACGAAACAAGCAAAAGCCCGGCACAAAGAAGTGTCAAAAAGGCGTACTTGACATATTTAAGCACTCCTTTTTCCGTAAGTTCTTTTATTCTTTCCTCAAATATTCCCCAAAGCATAAAAAATGCCCCAAGTATAAATGTAAGGAGATTTCCCAAAGTGAAATTTGCAAAAATCAGCAAAAATATTCCGATTGTCAAAATTCCTGAGCCAAGTATTAAAAGTATCGCTTTCATTGTTTCTCCTTTGTCAGATGCAGTATATAAGCGCAGCAATTCTCTTTGCCGAGGCGGCAAGCGATGCCAAGGTTATATACTCGTTTACGGAATGAATGTTTCCGCCCTCTGTGCCCAAATTGTCCACGCAGGGGATGCCGCACTCCGTCACATACGCCGCGTCGGAGCCGCTTAAGCAGGCGCGGGGACTAAGGTGCGGAAGGGCGTTTTCTTTATATATTTCATTCATTTTTTCAAGTAATTTTATATTTTTCTCGCTCATTACCATTGCAGGGCGAAAGCTCACTTCGCAAAGCGTACAAGTGCAGCCTTCAACGGTTATATTGTCTGAAACCTCTTTGCATTTTTTCTTTGCATCGATAAGCTCCTCATCCGTAGAAAAGCGGATATCCGCATAGAACGAGCATTTATCGGCAACAGTATTTGCCTTTGTTCCTCCGCTTATTACACCGCAGTTACAGGTAAGACCGTCGGGGTTCTTCATTTTTTCAAGCTCAATTATTTTATACGCCGCCTCTGCCACGGCATTGGCTGCCTCGGCACAGCGGGATGAGTGAAGTGCCTTTCCGTGAACGGTGAAAAGATAGCGGATAATTCCCTTTCGCCTGATTACCGCCGTGTTTCCCTTTATTCCCTCAAGGTTAAGAAAAGCAATTGAGCCTTTAGCCTTTTCGCATATGTATTTTATTGTTTCCTTGTTGCTTGTGGCACTGCTGTTTTCCTCGTCTGACTGTAACAAAAGATGAACGGGGCGATTTCTAAAGCCGCACTTATCAAGAGCTTCCATTGCCATTAATGCCGCAACGATGCCACCCTTGCAGTCCATAACACCGGGGCCGTACATATTTTCTTCATCGCGCCTTACGGGAACAAGCCCGAAGGAGCCTACAGGATGCACCGTGTCCATATGCCCGGATACACTTACGGGCGCGCCCTTTGCATCGGGATTAAGGGTGACTAAAAGGGCATCTCCCGATATTTCCTGATTAAGCACTTCCGTCTTCCAGCCCTTTTCCTTTGCAAAATCAAGGAAGTATTTGCCGACTTTGTCAACACCCTCTTTAAAATCCGTAGGGCTTTCAATATTGCATACCTCTTCCAGTATGTCTAAATACTTTCCTTCCATTTCTTCAATTATGTTAAAAAGCTTTTCGCATTTCATACTCTCGCCCCTACGTTTTAATTTTTAATCACTATCTTACACTATTACTTTAACGACTAAAATTTATTTACCTAACATATCCAACAGCATTTTTACCATATATTTGTACCTATCTATTGCATAGATAGAAATAGTCGGTTTTAACAGAGGCACGATGAGTCGATCATTGCTAACCACAATATTCATTATCCCCTCTGCTCTGGTCAACAAGATTTCTGCATCCCCGGATATATAATTAAAAAGAGTCTCATTAACACATTCTGTATATATCAGATTAAGCCTCATCTGTTTCCGAGCTTTATTAATTGCTACCCAATGGTTAATATTGTATAATTTATTTGCCTTTCTGTTGATTTTCTTTTTTTCTTCATCGTATTCCTTTTTATTAAAAGCCTCTGCACTATATAAAAGCACTCGGACATTGTACTTTTTCTCCAACTTAAAAAATGCACTTTTCCCGGAATAGTCAAACCATTGATTGTTTTCACAATTTTTCGCCAAGGCATTGTGTATATCCTCGTAATTAATTTCAGACTCCATTTTTATTTCAAATGGTGTCATATCCAAATTTGTTTTTTGAGCAAGCTCTTTTTTGTAGAAAACGATTAAATATACTCCAAGGCAAGCAAACACAAGGAAATAGTATAAACATTCTATTCTTTTAGAAATAAGGAGTTCTCCTGCAATTCCCAGTATAACCAAAGAGGTGATCACGAGAAATAAAAACTTCACACTTATCTTTTTTATTTTATTAACATATAAATTAAAATCCATACCATACTCCTTTCAAAGGCTCCCTTGTGTAAAGGGAGCTGTCTTCAGGAGAATTTGAATTTATCTTCAAATTCTCCGATAACTGAGGGATTGTTTATATCAATATATCCAATGCCACAAATACGGATAAATTACATTATCGGCGCCGCCACTTTTTGACCAAATTGCATTCCAGGAAACCTCTTTCCATATGCCATCCTCATAGGCAAATGTCAGAACATTTCCTCCCTTTTTCCCCTCAGAAACATAGTAAACTTTAGCAACTCCACAAGTTTCATATTCCAAAACTTTGAAAAATTCCATATCTCCAAGCATTGTGTTCTGTTTATACTCATTTTTAAACTCATCATAATGCATATGTGTAAGGACTTCACATTTGACAAGAGAAATTGTATATATAAGTATTAAGCATAGAACAAATCCAATTATTAAGTATTTAATCTTTGTTTTCATTTACAATCCCTCCGGCTCTTCGAGCCACCTCCCTTTACACAAGGGAGGCTTTTTTTGCTTTCGTCAAATTCCGACATATTTATATTGCAATACATAAGGTTTGATGCTAGCCTTTCAAATCCTTCGCCTTGAGGAGAGGCTCCGCCTATCAGCGATTTTCGGTTTTGCATAGAAAATCGCCCAAAGGCGGTGGTGAGGTGTAGACTCTTAAGCAATCGTTATTCTTTTCCACCTCATCCGTCAGCTATCGCTGACACCTTCCCCTCAAGGGGAAGGCTCTTTTGTTTTCGCCAAAATTCGACATCTCTCAATTGCGAGGCATAAGGTTTAGATGCAAACCATTTTTAAGAAATTTTGTATTAAGTTAAGAACAAAAAATTATTCCTTTTCTTGAATTGCATCGAGTTGTTCTTGCGTCAATTCAATATATCTGTTGTCAGCATACATTGTGTTTGTCGTATCATTTATTGAATCAGATATTTTCTTGACATCAATCTCCTTACCGAATGGCAGTTCATCATTTACATTTTGGGCGACCATAATAAATGAATCGTTTTCCCAATCAATATCAAACGAGGCAGCTATTTTTGTACCATCTGTTATATCAAAAAAAGTTTCCTGATTATCTATAAATGATTCATAAATAAATTCGAACAATGCCTCTTTACTAATTTTTATAACTCTATATGTATTTTCAGGAATTTTCTTTTCTATCTTTTTCTTTCTAAACATGCTTTCTCCTTTTTTCTACATTATTCGACATATCCATATTGCGAGGCATAAGGTTTAGATACAACCAATTTTCACGGAAAGTTCGTGTTATGTTAGAGCTAAAGAACATTACATCTGCAATCTAAATTTTGGTACAAACAAAGCAATTATAGATTTTAGTTTCCCGCCAAAAGTCAAATCTTCAAATCTTATATCATCAAACCCCTCGTTTTGATAATAGAAATTTGTTATAACTATTTCTTTTGCTTTAAGAACATTAACATCTTCATTATCTACTTTTGTTTGAGCTATGTTTTTGTCAATTACTACAACAAACTTCGCTATATAGTCAAGGTCAAATTCTTCATTGATTTTTAATAATCTCGGATTACAAATCGCATTAAGACAAACATACTCATTCTCTATATCTTTGTTCGTAGATTTCTCCACTCTCCAACTTGCACCTGTTACATAATCATAATCCAAAATGCATATATCTACATCTTCAGAATTATACTCCTTTTGAAGCAAATCAAAAACATAATCTGCTTCGTGCGAATTTATGGAACAAATTTTTATGTTATTAACAACAAATATCAAAACTACAATAATCAATAAGGTTATTGCCGCATAAAGTTTCTTATATTTTTTCATAGTATTTCCCTTTAAACAAATTTCGACATTCTTGTAATAGTTCATATCAAATCAGGAACAAAAAATCATAGTGTAGCTATCGAAACATCTACCAGATGTATAAAAAGTAAATTCACACAAAATATAGCCAACGGCAAAAACTGGAGTACAAATGACCAAACAATATAGCCTTTTTTCCTGCATCTTATGGATAATAGTATCCCGACAAAGCAGAATACCGGAACTAACATCGCAATACAAGATGAAAAATCAATTAATCCTATAATCACCTGATTTGCAGTATCCATTACTACCTCTGATAACATCCCTAATAAAAAGCTAAAGAAAGAGATAGGTATATATATAATCGTAAGTACGATACTTAAAACATATAAAAGTTTCTCAGGATTTTTCATATATTTCCCCTTTCGCCAAATTTCGATAATCTTTTTATAAAGACTGTATGATCCGGATGCCAATGTTTTTATCATCAGGCTCGTGTTAAGTAAGGACTGACAATTATTTCTTATTTAACTTAATAAGTATTTTAAAGACAATACCTATTATCACTAAAACAGCACCAGCAGGCATAGTTAATTTGCCGACATTATAATAAAACATCCAGTTTCTTGTCATTTCAGGTGTCGGGTCTATGTACGGCACTCCCGCCTTGAAAAACATTGAATAAACTCCAATGAAAAAAACAATTATTCCGATTATAACAATAAAATTTATAATTTTGCTTTTCATAATTTTAGCCCTACTTTCTCAGCTTACGGCAATACTGGGTGCAAAGCTTATCCGTACATTCGGAGCACCTTAATGCCATATTGCTGTTTTCCCAGAATCTTTCGGGATATACAAACACGCATATTTCCCATATAAGCCACACGGCAAACGCCACAAGGAAAAGCGACCAGGAGAAAAAGCTTCCCATTGCCACAATCGGCAGAAACATCATAAGATGATCCCAGTTAAAAATTCTGCAGGTTGTGCAGCATTTATTTCCCATAATAAGCCTGAAGGGACACCAGATGAGAATGCAGATTAAATCACACACATAAAAGAATGTCGCAAGCAGCACCATCAGCCCCGTATCCATAATTCCCGTAAGGTGCAAAATACTTACCGCTACCGTCAGCACAATCCATATCGCCATTACCTTGTAGGCTGAGGCAGTTGTATCCTTTATGTATTTCTTTAAGCTCTGATAGTTGATTTTTTTCATAATAGGCCTGAAAAGCGACTCAAACACCTTCTGCGAGCCTATGGAAATATGAGACTTTACGGGAATAAGCTGAAGTATCATATCGGTCATCCATATCGCCCACAAAATATGCAGAAGCGAAAACTCCTTAAAGAAGTTAAGCCCCTTTGCAATATCAAACACGCTTTTATCAAAAAAGTATATAAGGACGGCAATGATAAATGCAATTACCCTTCCCGCCAGCCTTAAAAAATATATTTTTCTCGTTTCAGACATTTTATCTTCTCCGTGTTTTAATAAATTGCAGGGAACGGATTTATCCGTCCCGTTTCGGAATGCATAAATGCATTCCCTGCATTGTATTTATTCTATCACAAATCTTATCGGAATTCAAGAAAAAGAGCGGGATTTTCCCGCTCTTTTTTACTTTTTCTTATATTCGTTTTCCCTTATGCCGGGATACTTTTCATCAAGATATTTTTCTCTGTAGGGGTTTACGCCGTCTGACACAGATTCCGGCTTATTTGAAAGAAGCCAGCTTTCCTTTTTGTAAAACTTATTTTTGAATGTATTTTCAATTCTGCCCGTTTTCTCAAGGGCATCCATGCAAGCACGGATGCATCCCCTTGCACCGCAGATTGCAAAATATCCGGTGTGCCCCAATATATAGTTATAGTATTCCATAACCGCATTAGTTTCGGGCTTTCTTCCCCATTTTGCTCCCGCCAGGGAATAGCTTAAAATATAAGCCTCTTCCTCTGTCATATCGGAGTTTCTCACGTCAAACGCCATATTGGGAAATTCCTTTTTAAGGAAAGGTGAGCATTCATTGTTAAGTCCGTGATGCGAAAGGGTACAACGCCCCATCTGAACATCACCGTACCACACCTTTTTTTCGCCGTAGTCAACTTCGATTCTCTTTTCCTTGTCCTTAAGGGACGGAACGGCATTACCGGGGCACATTTTAACGCAGGCACCGCAATGAAGGCATATATCGCCTGTGTCCAGAATCGGGTCGGGCGTAAGTTCACAATCGGTAAAAATCAGCCCGATTCTTACGCGGGGTCCGAATTTCTTTGTAAGAAACACCTTGGAATAGCCAATCTCGCCAAGACCGCAGCCTGCCGCAATAAGCCTTACGGAGCAAACCACATCGGCGGGAACCTTTCCTTCCGCCACAGGCTCTCTCGTTACGCCGTTACCCTCCGGCACCGCAGGATAGTGAAGCGCTGCCTCATAGCCGTTGTCCTCAATAAAGCAGGCAAGCTCATAACTCTTTTTCGGGCGGAAAAGTGAATTTAATTTGTTGTAGGAATAAAACGTATAGTTATGCCAGTGTGTACCTTCTTCAATACCTCTGTATGTACCCCTCGGAATTCGCATTGCAATGGCAATAACTGACTTTGCACCGGGAAAATAGGTTTCGGGAGACATAAGTTTCGGCGCATTTTTGAATCGCTCGATATTTCCGATGGCAATGCAGTCTATGCCAAGCTCCTTTGCCTTTTCCTTAATCATTTCGCTTGTAAGCATATCAGTGGCCTCTCTTTCCGTCCTTTGAAAAGGCACCGCCAAGAACGTTTGCAGAATCGGTATCCCTTGCTTTGGATTTACCTTCTTCGTCTATCGCCCAGGCATCACGCTGTCTGAAGGGATTGTCAAAGAGGTTTCCGACAAGTCCAGCTTCCTCCAGATGGCACATACAGGTTCTGTTGCAAAGTGCCGCCACTCTGTCGGGTGCACCTGCCGATGTAAATCTGTTGGGAATTGCACCGTTTTTGCATATTTTGCATTTTTCGTAATCGATAACGGCAATTTCCATCTTTTTGCCGCAGATTTCGATAGTTTTAGTTTCTGTTTTGCTGATAGCTCCGAGGGGGCAGGAATCCGCACACTTTCTGCACTTGTCGCAAACGCTTCTTTCAAGAAGAGGAGTTGATGGAATTTCCGCATCGGTTATTATCATATGAAATCTCTGGCGTGAGCCGAATTTCTCGGAAAATACCATTCCGCTGTAGGAAAGCTCGCAAAGTCCCGTTGCAACAGCCGCATAAGCAAAGTCGGGAAATACGTTGGGTGCAACTCTTCCCTCGGCAACGGAAACACCTGTCGGTGCTATCTCTGAAGGATTGGGGAAAACGGGCACAGCCTCATAGCCGTTATCCTCAAGCACATTGGTAAGGTTATAGCAGGCTATTGCCAAAAACTCATCCTCAAGCCAGTTTTTACCGAAAAGTGCATAGTCGCTGAAGTTTGTTCCTTCCTCCACTCCACGAAGGGAGCCGCGGCAGATTCTCTTTCCCAGCATAATTACGGTTTTACCCTCGGGGAAAATGGAAAAGGGGTTATGCTGTGCCTTTACACCTTCAAATCTTTCTTTTCCCGCAAAGCCTATTAAATCAATACCTTCCTTTTTAACGGCTTCTTCAATTATTTCTTTAAGTTCCATATTAACTACTCCTTTCACTTTATAAAAACAGTATATTACCGAAGATACTTCATTTCAAGCTTAAATAACATAACACATTTTAGAAAAACGAAACTTGCATTTTTTCTTTTTTCGTGTTACACTTGTTTTAACCCATTAAAAAAGAGGTGTTTTTATTGGATTTATTTGAAAATTCCGCTGTTTTATCCTTTGATGTTTTCCCTGTAGAATTCAAGAAAAAAGAAACCGTTTTTGTTCCGGGGCGTAAGTTTCACTCCCTTACATTCAGAAAAAGCGGAAAAATAACCATCACCGAATCGGGAAAGACTCTTATTTCCGATGCATCTTCCGTCACCTATGTCCCGAAGGGCGTGGGCTATCATACCGAGGTTGCAGAATCGGGCAGTATGATTGTTATTCATTTCAATCTGGCAAAGGATGATGTTTCCGATAAAATAAAAGTCTTCACGCCGAAAAATCCTGCCATGCTTCTGAATCTCTTTTCCGCCCTTTTAAAAGGCTACAACGCGGGAAATCCCGTAGACTATGCCTCTTTTTCTGTTTTCTATGAAATTTTAGCCACCATAAACCGTGAAGCATCAGTCTCTGTTTCTCCGAGAATGCAGAAGATAAAGGAATATATCGACAAAAACTTTCAGAATCCTTCTCTTTCCGTAAGCCTTATTGCGGAAAAATTCGGTATAAGCGAGGTTTATTTAAGGCGGGAGTTTAAGGCAGCTTTTGATATAACGCCCCTTTCCTACATAAATAAAATACGCATTGAAAATGCAAAGGCGATGCTTAAGACAGGCTATTACTCCGTGGGTACGGTCTGTCAGAACTGCGGATATTTTTCCTTAAGCTATTTTTCCTGTGCCTTCCGAAACGCCGTAGGGCTTTCGCCCTCTGAATATATGAAAAATCACCTGTTATAATTTCCCGGGAAATAAAAAACTGAGCCGTTTGGCTCAGTTTTTTATTTATAGCGTAATTTTGTTTTTACCGGTCTTTTTCGATGTGTAAAGATTATCGTCCGCTCTGTCAAAAAATGTTTCTATCGTTTCATCTGCCTGATATCTCGCAATTCCGGAAGAAAAGGTAAGACTTTTATCCGTAAATTCAAAGCGGTATTCATAAAAGTTCTTCATCGCCGACCTTACGATTTCCTCCGCCTTTTCCAAAGACTTTCCGCAAAGTATAAGGGCAAATTCCTCCCCTCCGAAACGGCAGGCATAGTCGTTTTCGTCGCATACTCCCTTAAGAATGCCCGCAAGAGCTTTCAAAACATCGTCGCCCTCGTCATGACCGTATGTATCGTTTATATTCTTGAAATCGTCAATGTCTATCATAACAAGGCTTAAGTCCTTTGTGCCGTTTTCGCTGTTTTCAATGGCAGGCACAAGCCTTTCGTAAAACGCTTCGTGGTTGAAAAGTCCCGTCATCTGATCTAAATCAATTTCTTCTTCAAGCCTGTCATTTTCCTTAGCCTGCTTTTCTATAATGGAAAAATTCATTTCAGAAAAGTTAATAGAAAGAATGCCACACAAGTATGAAACAGCGATAAGTCCGTACACAACAATTATATTGATAAGCATGGTAACATCAATTTTTCCTTCAGCAAAAAGCGTTGCCACAGAAACGGAAACCAAAATCAATGAAGACCACAAACTCTGCTTCAAGATTACTTTATCGTTGTACAATGCAGATAAAATTATAGGAAAAACATAGGAACAGCCGGTTACAATATAATCCCTATGGATAAGGGACACCACAAAGCTTGTGGCGATCATTGCGTAAATAATTGAATAATTTTTAAGATTGTGGTTTACTGATTCGGATTTACACAGCCACCTTGCCGCCATATGTGCCAAAAAGTTTAATATTATGGGAAACACCACATTAAGCCATAAATAGCGGCTCTCCAAAGAAAGACTGTGATGCCCTATATGTACGAAAATAAGATATGCTGCAATTTCCGCAACCGAAACAATAGCCACCGTTCCCGCATGCACCGCAAAAAGCTGTTTTCTGTACTCTTTTATAAGTTCTTCGTTGTTCATTTCATCATTCCTGTTCGTCTTTTATTTTTTCGTTTACCGTTATAACCACAAGCTCCGGTCTGTTAAATATTCTCGGCAAAACCGTATTTTCCCGTGACAGACCTCTGCTCACAATCATTTTCCCGCTTTCAAACTCATAAATTCCTCCTGCCATCTTCGGAAAGAACCCTTCCCCCGGAGAATATAAGCCGTTTAGTATAAAGGGGATTCTTACTTGTCCTCCGTGAGCGTGTCCCGATAAAACCAGGTCAAAATCGTATTCAAAATACTTTTCTGCAAGCTCCGGGCGGTGAGAGAGCAATATATTAAAGCAATCATCGCTTGCCTTTGCTCCGACAAAAGCAAGCTGCTCATAAAACCCGATATGATTTTTATCCGCTTCATCGACCGCAGGATCATCCGTCCCGCTGATTGACACTTTGTTTCCGTTTATTTCGAGACTTTTAACATTGCCCCTTAAAACCTTTACACCTCTGTCTTCAATCCGTGAAAATATCCCCAACGTATCAGTTCCCCACCACTCGTGGTTTCCGCTTACGTAAAAGGTTTCATACTTTCCTTTAAGTCCGTCTATCAAATCATAGCTTCCCCCGGTATTGTATTTATCGTCAAAAATGTCACCGCAAAGAAGCACTGCATCGGGTTTTGCTTTTTCAATTTCTTCCAACAGCTCCGACTGTCTTTGCCCGTACTCACATCCGTGAAGGTCGGATATTAAAACGAAGGTGATGTCCCCCGAAATCTTTTCGCTTTCAAGTGTGTAATTTACCACCTTAAGCCTTGAATCAAAAGCCGCGATAATAAATAGAATAACTCCGGTAATTATTAAAACATACTTTATTTTTATTTTCAATATACATTCTCCTTTTATAGGATATCTACGGAAAACAACTCCATATCCTCCATCAATGGTGCTCCAATTGTCATCGCCTCGCCCGTTATGGGATGGCAAAAGGAAATTTCACTGCAGTGAAGGCGCACTCTTTCATTCTTTTGCGCCGCACCGTATAAATCGTCGCCGTAGATGGGGTTTCCCATATATGAAAGATGCACCCTTATCTGATGGGTTCTTCCGGTGAGCGGCAAAAGCTTTACCAAAGAATAGTTGCCGTTTGATCGGAGTGTCTCATAAAGGGTTACTGCCTCTTTTCCGAGCGGCGTAACACACCTTAAAATAACGCTTTTTTCCCTTCTGCCTATAGGTGCGTTTATCTCTCCCTTTTCCGGGTTCATCCTTCCGTTTACCAGCGCCAGATATTCCTTTTTAATGCTGCCGCTTTTCATTGCTTCGCCGAGGATTGCCCCGGAAAGCGGATTTTTCGCAAGGAGCACAACGCCCGATGTATCCTTATCAAGCCTTGTTATCACACGAAAGGTAAAATCTTTCCCCAAAAAATAATGCATCAACGCATTGGCAAGAGTGTCACCGTGATGATTCTGCGATGGGTGTATAGGCATATTCCTCGGCTTATTTACTGCAATTATATCCTCATCCTCATAAAGCACCAAAAGCGGAATGTCTGAGGGGGCAATATCACTTCTTTTGTCTCTCAATGTTATTAAGAGACAGTCCCCCGTCTTCACCTTTTCATTAACGAAAACCTTTTTCCCGTTAAGCAAAATCCCGTCTTCGGACTCTTTAAGCTCCGTCATAAGAGTGGAAGATACTCCATTTCTATGAAGTAATTCCTTTACCGTTTTTTCCGATAGTGTATCGTCAATTAAAATTCCAAATTTCTTATCCATATCACAATGCATATTTTTCGGCAAACTCAATCAAAGGAGAGTGGTCGCTCAATCCGTGGGGATGATGACCGCAACCCTCTTTGCCGTAAACCTCAATTATTCCGCCGTTTTCACGGTAATATTTTTCAAAAATCCCTCCGTTTTCCTCATACGGAACGATTATATCGCTGTCACCGTACACCATAATAACCGGAATGTTTGCCTTTAATATAAGATGCATTTTATCTATGGGATTTTCTCTGTAGCTTATAAGCTTATCCAATGTTATTCCGGTGGCTTCTGTCATTTCCTGCATCATTCCGCCTCCCGCCAGGCTATAGTCAGCTTTGCCGAGACCTGCAGGGCAGGATAAAAGATTCATAACCGGAGCATCAAGATAAAGCGCCGATACCATTTCGGGATATTTTGCCGTGAGCTTGCTTGCAATGAGTCCGCCACAGCTCATTCCCACGGGAATGCACTTTTCATAAAGTCCGAATTTTTCTTTGAGATATGCTGCAAACTCCCTTTTTAAGTCAAGGTCTGAATCCAGGCACCATCTGGTTATATTTTTTATATATGCAAGATGCCATCCGCGTTTTACCATTTCTGCTTCAAATTCAGGAAAGGCATGAAAATATTCGGTTTTAAAAAGCCAGTTTTTATTTTCGTTAGGCTTATCGGGAAAAACAACCGTCGCTTCCCTTCCCTTAAATTCAAAGTCTATTCTCTTAAAGCCAAACCAAAGCGATTCCGTCATACCATAAGCTCCTTCCTTTTTAATCTGATAAGTATTAAAGATATTTTTTAAGATACTCTCCTGTTACGGAATTTTTGTTTTCCGCCACCTGCTCGGGCGTTCCTTCGGCAACAATTCTGCCGCCGTTGTTTCCGCCCTCGGGACCCAAGTCAATTATGTGGTCGGAAACCTTTATTACATCAAGATTATGCTCGATTACAATAACCGTATTTCCCGCATCTGTAAGGCGCTGCAATACCTCAATAAGCCTGTGAACATCCGCCGTGTGTAGTCCCGTCGTAGGCTCGTCAAGAATATATACTGTTTTACCCGTAGGGCGCTTTGAAAGCTCCGTTGAAAGTTTGACACGCTGAGCCTCACCGCCCGAAAGTGTGGTGGAGGACTGACCGATTTTTATATAACCAAGTCCCACATCGTAAAGAGTCTGAAGTTTTCTCTTTATTTTCGGGATGTTTTCAAAGAAGGAAAGCCCTTCTTCAACGCTCATTTCCAATACTTCGTATATGTTTTTGCCCTTATAGCGCACCTCCAAGGTTTCTCTGCTGTATCTTTTTCCGCCGCATACCTCGCAGGGCACATAAATATCGGACAAAAAGTGCATTTCAATCTTAAGTATTCCGTCGCCTGAGCAGGCTTCGCATCTTCCGCCCTTTACGTTGAAGCTGAAACGGCCTGCACCGTAGCCCCTTGCCTTTGCCTCGTTGGTGGATGCAAAAAGCTCTCTTATATCGCCGAACACTCCCGTGTATGTTGCGGGGTTGGAACGGGGTGTTCTTCCGATGGGCGACTGGTCAATATTTATTACCTTGTCAAGGTATTCAATGCCCTTTATTTCCTTATGGCGACCGGGCATTTCCTTGGTTGCACCGTTAAGCGCACGGGCAAGGCTCTTTTGAAGAATTTCATTTACCAATGTGGATTTACCGCTGCCCGAAACGCCTGTTACCGAAGTAAGCTTGCCAAGTGGGAACTTTACATTTATATTTTTAAGGTTGTTTTCCCTTGCTCCAAGTACCTCAAGATATTTTCCGTTGCCCTTTCGTCTCTCAGAAGGCACTTCGATTTTCTTCCGACCGGAAAGATAATCACCGGTGATGGATTCCTTACATTTTTCAATGTCGGAAACACTTCCCTCGGCAACAACCAACCCGCCGTGAATACCTGCTCCGGGGCCGATATCCACGATATGGTCAGCCTCCCGCATGGTCTCCTCATCGTGCTCAACCACAATAAGTGTATTTCCCATATCACGAAGGTTTTTAAGTGCCGTAATAAGTCTTCCGTTATCCCTCTGATGAAGACCGATTGAAGGCTCATCAAGGATATACAAAACTCCCGTAAGACCGGAGCCGATCTGCGTTGCAAGGCGGATTCTCTGTGCCTCACCGCCGGAAAGGGTTGCAGAAGCACGGCTTAATGTAAGATAGTCAAGACCTACCTCAATTAAAAAGCCAAGTCTTGCATCAATTTCTCTTAAGATAGGCGCAGAAATTGCCTTATCCTTTTCGCCAAAGGTTATTTCTTTAAGGAAAGCCCTGGATTCGCCGATGGATTTATCCGTAAGCTCGTGGATATTTATACCGCCGACGGTAACCGCAAGAGCTTCCTTCTTAAGGCGCTTACCTCTGCAGCAGCTGCAGTCGCTCTGACTCATACGAAGCTCGTAATAGTACTTCATAAATTCAGAATTTGTTTCGGCATAGCGGCGTTCCATACAGGGGATAATTCCCTCGTAGGGCTTGTCATATATCTGCTCCGTACGGCTGTCTCTTCCCTTGTATCGGATTTCGATTTTCTCGTCTCCGCTTCCGTAAAAGAGGATTTCTCTCGCCTCGTCGGAAAGCTCCTTTATTGGAACATGCAAATCAAAGCCGTACTTTCTTTCAAGACCGTCGTAAACACTTTCAATCATTCCGCCGGCAACGCTTCCGTCCCAGCCGAGAAGATCAATTCCACCGTTATAGACGGATAAATTCCAGTCTGTTATAACTCTGTCAGGGTCCATTTTCATAATAAAGCCAAGACCTGCACATTCGGGGCAGGCACCAAAGGGGCTGTTGAAGGAAAAGAGCCTTGGCTCAAGCTCCTCAAGGCTTATTCCGCACTCGTGGCAGGCATAGTTTCTGCTGTAGGTGTGCATTTCTCCGTCGGTCGTCAGGACATTTACAAGACCGCCCGACATATTAAGTGCGGTCTCTAACGACTCTGCAAGGCGGGCGTTCATATCGCTCTTTACGGAAAGACGGTCAACCACTATTTCGATATTGTGTTTTTTCTTTTTATCAAGCTTTATTTCCTCATCCAAAAGCCTTACTTCGCCGTCAACATAAACTCTCACATAGCCGTTTTTTCTGGCATCTTCAAAAAGCTTCTGATGCTCGCCCTTCTTACCTCTTATTACAGGGCTTAAAATCATAAGCTTTGTACCTTCGGGAAAGGCTTTTACGCTGTCGGTTATCTGATCCACCGTCTGCATCTTTATCTCCTTGCCGCATTCGGGACAGTGCGGAACGCCTACCCTTGCATATAAAAGACGGAGATAGTCGTAAATTTCCGTAACGGTACCCACTGTGGAACGGGGGTTTTTGCTGGTGGTTTTCTGATCAATCGATATGGCGGGAGAAAGACCGCCGATAAAGTCCACATCGGGCTTTTGCATCTGCCCCAAAAACTGACGGGCATAGGAAGAAAGCGACTCAACATATCGCCTCTGTCCTTCCGCATATATGGTGTCAAAGGCAAGAGAGCTTTTCCCGGAGCCCGAAAGTCCTGTAAAAACAATCAGTTTGTCTCTGGGGATGGTAATATCAATGCCCTTTAAGTTGTTCTCCCTTGCACCCTTTATAATTATTTCACTCTTCATCTTCGATTTCACTCCGTATTCTCATAAGCTTATCACGGATTTTAGCCGCATCTTCAAAGCGAAGCTGGCTTGCAGCCTCCTTCATTTCAGCCTCAAGCTGCTCCAAAATTTCCTTGCCCGACCTTGCTTTGCCCTTCTTTTTTTCTTCCTTTTCCAGAACCTTTATAACCTCGCGTACCGACTTAGATACTGTCTTCGGGGTTATGCCGTGCTCCTTGTTGAAGTCAGACTGAATTTTTCTTCTTCGCTCCGTCTCGTCAATGGCATATTTCATGGCGTCGGTTATTCTGTCGGCATACATTATCACCTTGCCATCGGCATTTCTCGCCGCACGGCCTATCGTCTGAATGAGGGATGTTCCGCTTCTGAGGAACCCTTCCTTATCGGCATCAAGTATGGCAATCAGCGAAACCTCGGGAAGGTCAAGGCCTTCCCTGAGCAGGTTTATTCCCACAAGTACATCGAAAACTCCGAGACGCAAATCCCTTATTATTTCCATACGCTCTAACGTTTCAACCTCGCTGTGCATATAGCGGACACGGATTCCCAGACTTTGCATATGGTCTGTAAGTGCCTCCGCCATTTTCTTGGTAAGGGTTGTAACAAGCACCCTTTCCCCTTTTTCCGTTCTTATGTTAACCTCACTTACAAGGTCGTCAATCTGCCCTTCTGTGGGACGGACGAAAATTTCGGGGTCAAGAAGCCCCGTCGGTCTTATAACCTGCTCGGCAACCTTAGTTGAATGCTGATATTCATATTCCGCAGGAGTTGCGGAAACAAACAACACCTGATTTAATCTGTCTTCAAACTCCTTAAAGGTAAGCGGCCGGTTATCGTAAGCACTGGGAAGGCGAAAGCCGTATTCAACAAGGTTGTCCTTTCTTGAACGGTCACCCGCATACATCGCCCTTACCTGTGGAATTGTAACGTGGGACTCGTCAATAACAAGCAGAAAATCATCGGGAAAATAGTCAATCAGGGTATAGGGTGCGCTTCCCTCGCTTCTTCCGCTGATGTGGCGTGAATAGTTTTCTATTCCCTGACAAAAGCCCACTTCCTTAAGCATTTCTATGTCATAATCCGTTCTCTGTTTAAGGCGCTGTGCCTCTAAAAGCTTATTCTCCGATTCAAAATATTTAAGCCTGTCGGAAAGCTCCCTTTCAATGCCGGCTATGGCACGAAGAAGCTTGTCTTTGTTTGTTACATAGTGAGATGCGGGATAAATCGCCACGTGATTTCTTGTGCCCAAAACCTCTCCCGTAACGGTATTTATCTCGCATATTCTGTCTATTTCATCGTCAAAAAATTCAATTCTCAAAGCCTTTTCATTTTCGCTTGACGGAAAAACCTCAAGCACGTCCCCGTGAGCACGGAACTTGTTTCTCGTAAAGTTCAAATCGTTTCTCTCATACTGCATCTCGATGAGCTTTCTTATTACATCATCTCTTTCAATTATCATACCGGGACGAAGGGAAATAACCATCCCCTGATAGTCCTCGGGATCGCCAAGACCGTAAATGCAGGAAACGCTGGCAACAACAATTACATCCCGTCTTTCAAAAAGAGCCATTGTCGCACTGTGGCGAAGCTTGTCGATATCGTCGTTTATGGATGCGTCCTTTTCTATATAGGTATCACTCTGAGGCACATATGCCTCGGGTTGATAATAGTCGTAATAGGACACGAAAAACTCAACGGCATTATCGGGAAAAAACTCCTTGAATTCGGTGCAAAGCTGTGCCGCCAGAGTTTTATTGTGAGCCAGCACCAACGTCGGCTTATTAACTTTTTCAATTACCTTGGCAACGGTGTAGGTTTTACCCGAGCCCGTTACACCAAGAAGGATTTGTCCCTTTTCACCCTTTTCGATGCCGTCGGCAAGCTTGTCTATAGCCTGCCCCTGGTCGCCCGCCGGCTTGAAAGGACTTTTCAATACAAATTTATCCATTTTTCAGCAATTCCTTTTATAGAAAATAAGAACAAACATTCGCATTTTAATTATATCAACCAATGCTCTCTTTGTCAATATTTTTATGCAATATTTCCCGGGTAATACGCCTATTTTTTATTATACTTACAAAAGCGCATACATATTCCGCAAACCGCTCCGCGACCGATGTCTTTAAAGTGTTCCTTCATATAGTGACTGCAAAGCTCCGCATCGAAAAAATCTGTGAAATTTATGTCTTTTTCCCATGTCTTTCCGCTGATGGCCCCGGAGGGGCACATTTTTTTACATATATCACAGTCTTTGCATCCGTCTTCATAGATATGTTCTTCGCATTTAAGCGGCATATCCGTAAATACCGTGGCAAGACGTACCAGAGGCCCTGTTTCCCGGGAAATAAAAAGTGCGCTCTTACCTATCCATCCAAGCCCTGCATCCACTGCCGCCTTCTTGTGGGAGAAAAGCCCCCTTGTTCCCTCTGTGCTCTGGGATGCCGGGATGTTCGCTCCGTTAAAGCCTGCCTTTTCCAGTTCAATTACAGCGGATAATGCCATCTGGTCAAGGCGTGTATTTACAGTTCTGTAGTGGTGAAAATATGTTTTGGAAGGCCCGTCTTCAGAAATTGTATCAACTATGGCAGACGATAATTTTATACCAAAGGTAATACAATAATTAAGTCCCGGAAACGGCGTCTCCTCCTGATAAGAGCAGCCAACAAAAACCGCGCCGTCCGACATAAGCATTTCTTTTATTTTTTCATACATATTTTTTACAACTCCTTCTTGCAAAAGCAAAAAAAATGTGTTATAATACTTTTTAAATCGTTATTTTTCAGTCAAACTTCTGAAGGGGGGATTATATGTCCGGTTATTTTTTCAATAATTCGGTTGACTTAAAGCTTATTATACTATTTATTGTGCAAAATTTCAAGCGTCCTGTTACAATTTCGGATATTTACGATATAATTACCTCCAGAGGTTATGCCGAGTATTTTGAAATGGCGGAGTCTTTTTCAGAGCTTGAGGAGTCCGAGCTTATAACACCCGCAAGCCGTAAAGGCACTTTTATAATTACCGACAAGGGGATTGCAAGTGTTAAGCTCTTAGGGGCTGAAATCCCTTTTACCATTAAAGAAGCTTTAATGGCCTCCATCAAAACAGCGAAGAAAAAGGAAAACGAGGCTCATTCCATCGTATCGGAATACAAGGAAACCTTAAGCGGCGAATATGAAGTGTTCTGCGAAATAAATGAGGCCGGCTTCTCACTTTTTTCCATGTCTGTCACTTTGCCCACCAAAGAATCAGCGGCAAAGGCAACAGCAAGTTTCAGGAAAAATGCGGAAATTATTTATACCGATATTATAAAAAAACTTTCTTAATCATACATTAATCTATTACAGTTTCACATTGACTATGTTAATTTTTAGTATTATAATAATACTATTAAATAAATATCAAATTATATATTTGGAGGTATTCAAGTTATGGATAGAGTTTACAATTTTTCAGCAGGTCCTTCTATGCTTCCCGTTTCAGTTCTTGAAAAGGCAGCAAGCCAGATGCTTAATTACGAAGGCACCGGTCAGAGCGTTATGGAAATGAGCCACCGCTCCAAGGAGTATGCACCCATCATTGAAGGTGCAGAAGCACTCCTTCGCGAAGTTATGGAAATTCCCGATAACTACAAGGTAATGTTCCTTCAGGGCGGTGCATCCAGCCAGTTCACCATGGTTCCCATGAACCTCGGTAACAAGAACAAGAAGGCAGATTACGTTATCACAGGTCAGTGGGCAAAGAAGGCTTATGCAGAAGGTAAGCGTTATCTTGCAGCAAGAGAGGTTGCATCCAGCGCAGATAAGACCTTCTCCTATATCCCCGCTCTCACAAAGGATATGTTTGATCCCGAAGCAGACTTTGTACATATCTGTATGAACAACACAATTTACGGTACACGTTATGTTGATATTCCCGACACAGGTAACGTTCCCCTCGTTGGTGACATTTCTTCCATGATTCTTTCACAGAAGATTGACGTTACAAAGTTTGGTCTCCTTTATGCAGGTGCACAGAAAAACGTTGCTCCCGCAGGTCTTACCATCGTAATTGCAAGAGAAGATCTTTTAGGAAATGCAATGGAGCAGACTCCTACAATGTTTAACTACGTTACACATTCAGAAAACGGTTCCATGTTCAACACTCCCCCCTGCTACAATATCTACATCTGCAAGCTTGTTCTTGAGTGGATCCGTGATATGGGCGGTGTTTCCGTTATGCAGCAGATAAACGAAGAAAAGGCAAAGCTTTTCTACGATTATCTTGATTCTTCTTCTCTCTTCAAGGGAACAGTTGAGGCAAAGGATCGTTCTCTTATGAACATTCCCTTTGTAACAGGTAATGAGGAGCTTGACGCCAAGTTCGTTTCCGAATCCAAGAAGGCAGGCTTTGTAAACCTTAAGGGGCACCGTTCTGTTGGCGGTATGCGTGCAAGCATCTACAATGCAATGCCCAAGGAAGGCGTTGTTGCATTAATCGATTTCATGAAGAAATTTGAAAGCGAAAACAAATAATCGCTTTGTGAAAGGACTTATGCTTTATGTTTAATATTTTAACTCTTAACAAAATTGCCGCTTGCGGACTTAAGAACTTCGGTGAAAACTATACAGTTTCCGATGCTTGTGAGAATCCCGACGGTATTATCCTTCGCAGCTTCAAAATGCACGACATGGAACTTCCCGCTTCCTTAAAGGCTGTTGCAAGAGCAGGCGCAGGTGTAAACAATATTCCGATTGACAAGTGCACAGATGCCGGAATTGTTGTATTCAACACTCCCGGTGCAAATGCAAATGCTGTTAAGGAGCTTGTTATCGGCGCACTCTTTTTAGCATCCCGTGATGTTGTAGGCGGTATCGAATGGGCAAAGACATTGATTGGCGAAGGCGACAATGTTCCCGCTCTTGTTGAAAAGGGGAAGGGCAATTTCGCAGGTAACGAAATCACAGGTAAAACCTTAAGCGTTATAGGTCTTGGTGCAATCGGTGCAATGGTTGCAAACGCCGCACACAGACTTGGTATGCACGTTGTAGGATATGATCCCTTCTTATCAGTAAACTCTGCGCTTCACTTAGATCCCAGAGTTGAGGTTGCTCCCACACTCGAGGCTGCAGTTTCCGAAGCAGACTATGTAACAATCCATATGCCTCTTAACGATTCCACAAAGGGTATCTTCAATTCTGACCTTTTCAAGTGCATGAAGAACGGTGTAAGACTTCTTAACTTTGCACGCGGTGAGCTTGTTGATACAGAATCCTTAAGCTTTGCAATCGGAAGCGGCACAGTAAAGACATATATCACAGACTTCCCCAATGAAGAAGTGCTTCAGATGAAAAATACTGTATGTATCCCCCACCTCGGTGCTTCCAGTGAAGAGTCTGAAGATAACTGCGCTATTATGGCAAGCAAGGAGCTTGTAAACTACTTGGAAAGCGGTAACATCGTAAATTCCGTAAACCTTCCCAACTGCGAGCTTCCCTTAACAGGACTTCCCAGAATCACAATCATTCACAAGAATGTTCCTGCAATGATAAGCACATTCACCACAATCTTAAGCGATGCAGCTCTCAATATTGAAAACATCATTAATAAGAGCAAGAAGGATATCGCTTATACAATGATTGAATCAAGCGTTGCTCCCACAGAGGATCTTATAAAGAAGATTGAAGCAACAGAAGGCGTAATTAAGGTAAGAGTACTTTAATAATTTACGAGCTGCGGCAGGCTAATCCTGCCGCAGTTTCTTTTTATGTCGAAAACTTTTTTAACTTTTTTTCAAAAAAGACTTTACAAATGCCAATTTTTGTGCTATACTTAATAAGTCGTCAGTGATACGGCATAAATATCGCGGAGTAGAGCAGCCTGGTAGCTCGTCGGGCTCATAACCCGGAGGTCGCGTGGTTCAAATCCCGCCTCCGCAACCAAAACACGAAAAAGCAATCTCGCAAGGGATTGCTTTTTTGTGTTTACAGTAGATGAAGGGATTTGAACTTGTCGTAAGCATTTTCTTTTGAAAATGCTGAAGGGCTAACGAAGCGGAGCGGAGTGCCTCAAATCCCGCCTCCGCAACCATCAAAGGGCGATAAAAAAGATATCGCCACAAAAAGCCTTGATTTTTCAAGTTTTTTTTGTTTTTCTGCTCTTTTCTCGCGTAGTCACGAGAAAAAGATATTGAACACTTGCGGGATTTGAACTCCTCGAAAGGTTATTTTCTTCGTGATAGACAAATTTTATTAAAACTTATATAGCTTTGAAAATTCAAATTAATATGTTGACTTTTTTTGTTCCGTTATGGTAAAATAATCTTACCATATTGGTAAAGGGAGGGCTTAATGTGTTAGATTATTTTGCAAATGATAAATACAAAGTCTTAGAGTGTATGTTTCAAAGACAGATTGCCGTCAATGGCGAAAACGTTGTGAAGTTATCTCAACAAGAAATAGCGGATATTTTGTCTTTTACAAAGCCGAAGGTTAATTCTATAATCGCAGATTTAAAAAAGGACGGTTATATAATTCAACATAGTTGCAGAGGAAAATATTCGTTAACAAGTAAAGCAAATGCCGATTTGATTAAAATGGGATGCAAGGAGGTTGCACAATGAACGCTAATACAATGCCTTTAGAAGCTGCTACAAGATTACTTATTGATCGTAATCTTGAAAATCTTGGTTGGAAATTAACCGGAAAAGATCAAAATGTTTATTGTGAACAGCCACGTACAGAAGCAGAAAAGAAAAAGCTTGGGGGTAAACGCCCCGACTATGTCCTTTATTCCAAGGAAAGTGATAAACCACTTATAGTAATAGAAGCAAAGAAGAAAGGTTCTCGAATTGATACTGCTTTGGAGCAAGGTATTAGCTATGCGAGAGCTATTGATGCTCCTCTTGTTTTTGCTACTGACGGTGTTTTCTGCAAAGCATTTCATACCGTAGCGAACAGACCTCCTATTCTCAACGGTGAAGAAATAGATGAATTTATCCGTGAAGCACTTGCTTTACGTTATTTGACGTCCTATGAAGTAAACACTGTAAGTCCTAAAGTTCAGTATGACCGTAAGGAACTTATTCGAATTTTTGATGAGGCAAATAATATGCTCCGTGGTGAAGGTTTACGCGCTGGTATTGAGCGCTTTGGAGAATTTGCCAATATTCTTTTCCTAAAGCTGATTAGCGAAAGCGAACAGATAAAGCGTGAAAGTGGTATCCAAACCAAGTTTGATATTGCTTGTAGTTGGGATAGCATTAAACAGATCCCATCTTCAACTCGTATTGAATATATAAATAAGACGGTATATGATAAGTTGAACGCATTGTATAATACCGACATTTTTACTCCGTTACAGATTAGGGATGCAAGCATTCTAAAGGAAATTATGGATAAGCTTGATCCTCTTATGCTTACTGATGTAGATAGTGATGTTAAGGGTGATGCGTTTGAATATTTCTTAAAAGCTTCTACTTCTACAAAGAACGATTTAGGCGAATACTTTACTCCACGTCATATAGTCAAGACAATGGTTCGCTTAGTTAATCCCCAAATTGGTGAAACCGTGTATGATCCATTCTGTGGAACGGGTGGATTTTTGATTGAAAGTTTCCGTCACGTTTATAATAATATGGCGAGAACGGAAGTCAATCTAAAAACATTGCGCGAAAGTACTGTTTATGGTAATGAGATTACCAATACTGCACGAATTACAAAGATGAACATGATTCTTGCGGGTGACGGGCACAGCAATATCGCGATGAAGGATAGTCTTGCCAATCCCGTAGATGGAACTACTACCTATACAGATGAGAACGGCGTTGTTCATCACAATGGTTTTGATATTGTTTTGGCTAATATGCCTTATTCTCAGAAAACTAAGCACGGAAGTCTTTATGATTTGCCGAGTACAAATGGTGATAGTATTTGCGTTCAGCATTGTATGAAAGCTATCAATAGCGCTGCGGAGAATGGTAGAATGGCATTGGTTGTGCCTGAAGGTTTCTTATTCCGAAAAGACCTTGCAAAAACACGTGAATATTTGTTGGATCATTGCCAACTTCAAAGCATTATATCTCTACCGCAAGGTGTATTTTTACCATACACGGGTGTCAAGACGGATATTATTTACGCAACACATGTTAACAAAAAAGTAAAAGCATCTGAGAAGAAAAAGAACTTTTGGTATTTTGATGTAAAGAGCGATGGATACACATTGGATAACCATAGACGCAAATTAGATACATCGAGCGATTTGACCAAATACGAAGAATATCGAAAGTTGGACGAAGAACAGACCGCTGATATGATGAAAGTGGGATTTGAAGTAATCCCACTTGATAAAGTGCGTCAAAACTCTTATATCCTTGTAGGAAGCCGGTATAGAATGTCGGAAGGGCAAAGCAAGTATGAAACAGTTAGCTTTTCTGATGTTGCTACCCTAACAAGGGGTGTAAATTATCAAAAAGCACAGCAAACTACATTTAAAACCAAAAATATTATTCTCCCTGCTGACAATATTACGTTAGCAGGTGAACTGGATGTTGTAAAAGAAATTTATGTTGATGAAACAGTATCTTTAGCTGAAGAAAAACGATTAAAACAAAATGATATTTTTATTTGTATGTCAAGTGGGAGCAAAGAACATATAGGGAAAGTCGCTTATATCGACCAAGATACGAATTATTATGCTGGCGGATTTATGGGCATTATTCGTACAAATCCAAACAAATGCTTGTCGAAGTATTTATACTTTTATTTGTTAGCCTCTAAAAAGTATAGAGAAGAAATAAAATTACTAACACAAGGAGCTAATATTAACAACATTAGCAGCACTATAAATTCAATTAAAATCCCCCTTCCGTCAATTGAAGTACAACATCAGATAATATCAGAGCTTGATGGTTATAGGCAAGTTATTAGTGGGGCTAATCGCATAGTTAACAACTATAAAACAAATATTTCCATTAATCCAAAGTGGAATAATATCGCCTTGGGTGATATGTGTGAGTTTGAGTATGGTTTCACTGATACCGCTACCAAAGACGGAGATGTGCGTTATGTAAGGATTACAGACATTAATACCGACGGCACATTATCAAATGATGATCCTAAATATGTATCATTAAGCGAAGAAAATAGAAAGTTTTTGTTAAACAAGAACGATGTTTTGGTCGCACGTATCGGTGCAACATATGGAAAAACTATGATTTTTGATGGTGACCAAGATGCTATTTTCGCATCGTATTTAATCAGATTGAAATTTAATGAAAAAATTCTTCCCAAATATTATTTCTATTATGCTCAAAGTGAGCATTATTGGGATCAAGCCAAAAGGTTAGTTACTGGTGCAGGACAGCCACAGTTTAATGCCAATACGATAAAACTAATACGAGTTCCGCTTCCAAGCATTGAAGAACAGCAACAGATTATTCAGCAATGCGATAATGAAAGAGAACTTGTGAAACCTGCTATTGCCATCTCTACAGTGTTCGCAAATAAAATAGAAGTCAAAGTAAACGAAGTTTGGAGTGAATAAATATGTCAGATGTAGTTGATTATACTGATGTTCCGTATCTACAAGAAATATTGAATTATCTTCCGATTGATCCTGCTGATGAAGAAGATGTAATCAATTACATTCAAAACATTACCAATCTCATTGCAGTCAATTATAAATATGGGCAATATCAATTTGCTTATTTTGGAATTCATTTGCTGTATATGACTTATATCTACTGTTCTGCGTGGAAGATAAGCCAGATCGAACCAGATAGATATAAAGATGCTATAATATATGCAAGGTCGTATTCGGGAAGAGAAAATGAATTCAAAATTGAAGAACCCGAATCTGTATTTGTTTACAGTTTAATGCCCGAAAGTGATATTGCTAAGATTTTTAAAATTGTTGGTTTAGACAATTCACAAATAACGAATGTTGGTGAATACGTCAAAACTCGGAATGAAATGGCGCACGCCTCCGGTAAATTTGAAATTCTCAACGAAGAGAGTTTTGATACAAATGTTCATAGCCTTTATATCTCTATTAAGAATATTCATAGCAAAATGGATGCTTGTATTAGGAAATGGTACGAGCAAGTGCTATTGAGCTTTTGCAATGGGGAGTTTGAAGGTTATGAAAATCCAAAAGACGTTATTTTAGAACAAATGATACAGTCGTTTAAGTTATCTGTAAATGAACTGCTTGTTTGTAATGAAATGAGTGTGAGCAGTTTGATAACTGCACATAGAGGATATCAAACAAAGTTGAAAGAATTCAAAAAGGCTGTATCTAATCATTGTCAAGAAATGGGATACATATGATTTGATTAATGTATGTTTCCGTATTGCGAGAGTTCAAATCCCGTAAGCACTCCGCCAAAAATATCTTTTTTATAGCCCTTACACAGAAAACAAAGTTTTCTATTTCACAATTTACGCAGTAAATTATTTCATATCGAGCAAAGCGAGATATTTCATTTAAGGTATTTACCAAAACCCTTGCTATTACTGCATTTTACAATAAATCCTATAACATCACTCACACCAAAACACTAAAAAGCAATCTCGCAAGGGATTGCTTTTTTTGTGTTTACAGTAGATAAAGGGATTTGAACTTGTCGTAAGCATTTTCTTTTGAAAATGCCTATGTCCCGCCTCCTTTGGCCGGAAAGAAAGTTCTTGGTCTTTTGACCAAGGACTTTTTTCATTGTGTACGATATTTTCACTTGTCCCCTGCCGGATGAGTTTTCGTGCCTGTTGACACGATTCTTTTATTTTGGTAACATATACTAATCATAATAAAGGTCGTGATATTATGCAGGGACTTGTATCGGTTTCTTTTCGCAAACATAGCGTTGAAGAAATAATTTCTGCCGCTAAAAAAGCAAACCTTAAATACATCGAATGGGGCAGCGATGTTCACGCCCCCGCAAATGATATAGCAAATCTCAAAAAAATCAAGGCCCTTCAGGAAGAAAGCGGAATCATCTGCTCATCCTACGGAACATATTTTGTCATAGGCGAATCCGAGCCCGACGAACTATATGGCTACATTAATGCTGCCAAAATGCTGGGGACAAATATTTTAAGACTCTGGTGCGGCAACAAAAATTACGAAGACTACACCGAAACTGAGTGTGCATCGCTTATTGCTCTTTGCAAGAAATATGCTCTTATTGCAGAAAAAAACGAAGTATATTTATGTATGGAATGTCACAACAATACATTCACCAATTGCCCGGAAGGGGCCAAAATGCTTATAAAAAGCGTAAATTCAAAGAATTTCCTTATGTACTGGCAACCGAATCAGTTTAAGACATTTGATGAAAACATCAAATATGCCAAAGAAATTTCTCCCTACACCAGAATTTTACACGTATTTAACTGGCAAGGAACTAAAAAGTTTCCTCTTTACGATGGAATTGATACCTGGATACAATACTTAAAATGTTTCCCCGAAAACATTTTTTGTTTACTTGAATTTATGCCTGACAATGATATTTTGTCATTGCCCCGGGAAGCAGAAACCTTAAAAGAAATAACAAAAAGGAGAAAGTATTTATGAAAAGCATTTTCTTATGCAATAACCCTGATGCCGTAAAGAAAGTTTTTTCTTCAGAAACAGTAAACATTCTTAAAGAAAAAGCAGGTCTTTCTTCCGATTGCTTCACTGAAAACGATTTAAGGGTAAGTCCCGATAAATTCAAGGACACCCGATATATATTTTCAACCTGGGGAATGCCCGAATTAACGAAAGAACAGATAGAAAAATACTTTCCTTCCCTGGAGTGCATATTTTATGGAGCCGGCTCTGTACAAAGCTTTGCAAGACCATTTCTTAACTGTAGCATAAAGGTGTTCAGCTCCTGGGCGGCAAATGCCATCCCGGTTGCAGAATATACTTCTGCGCAAATCATCCTTGCCAATAAAGGCTTTTACAGGCTCTCACGTGAGTTGAAAGAAAAGGATTACAACGACGTCAAAGTCTCCGCAAAAGATTTTCCCGGAAACTATGAATCGGCACTCGGAATTATCGGTGCCGGAATGATAGGCAAAAAAGTAATTAAGATGCTAAAAAATGTGAATATCCGAATATACGTCTTCGACCCGTTTTTACCTGATGATAAAGTCAAGGAGCTCAATGTCACGAAAACAACCCTTGAAGAAATTTTCTCCCGGTGCGATGTTATATCTAACCATCTGGCTGACAATTCCGATACAAAAGAAATGCTTAACTACAATCTTTTTTCAAAAATGAAGCCGAATTCCACCTTTATAAATACGGGAAGAGGCGTACAGGTAGCGGAAAAAGACTTAATCAGGGTATTAACGGAAAGACCGGACATCACAGCAATACTTGATGTAACAAAGCCCGAGCCTCCCGAAAAGACTTCTCCCCTCTATACACTTGATAACTGCATACTTACTCCACACATTGCGGGCTCATCTTCAAACGAGCTGCGCCGTATGGGAGACTATATGAAAGATGAATTCCTGCTCTACACAGAAAACAAGCCCACACACTACGAAGTTACGCTTAAAATGCTCGAAACTATGGCATAAAAAATCCCTGTCCGTTTACCACGGACAGGGATTTTTTGCTTCGTTTACATTATTTCAAGTATTTTATCGGTTTTATCCTTTATTTTTTCAAGATACGGCAAAATCGCATCACGGCTTAAAAATTCACAGTTTTCATATTTCTGTTCTCTTCCAAGGCTTTTCATTTTTTCTGTTCCCAATGGATGATACGGCATAAATTGTACCTTCTTCACGGAAGAAACAGATGCAGAAAGCTCCGCAATCTTTTCAAAATGTTCATCTGTCAGATTGATACCGGGAATTATCGGACATCTTAAAATAATTTCCGATCCCGTTGCATTCAGATATTTAAGATTTTCCATTATCAGTTTATTTGATACTCCCGTGTACTTTATATGCTCACTTTCGTCAAAGATTTTTACGTCATAAAGCCAGAGGTCTGTATATTTTGCTATTTCATAAAGCTTTCCCGGATAATAACCGCTTGTTTCAATTGCTGTATGTACGCCTTTTTCTTTGGCTCCTTTAAGCAATTTTAGAGAAAAGTCATACTGCATAAGCGGTTCGCCTCCGGAAAGAGTCATTCCGCCGGTTTTCCGATAGAATAAAATATCCTTAAAAACTTCATCAAGAACTTTATCGGCATCCATTTCTTCGCCTGTATACAAAAGTGCATCCGCATTGCATCTCGATGTGCAGCATCCGCATCCTATGCATTTTCCCCGCATAAACATATGGCTTCCGCCTGAAAACAGATGGGCATTATTTTTGCATACCAAAGCGCACTCTTTGCACCCTATGCATTTATCCGCCACATACATAATTTCAGAAGCCGCTTTTTGAGATTCGGGGTTATGGCACCATATACAGGACAGCGGACAACCTTTTAAAAACACCGTTGTTCTTATTCCGGGACCGTCACTCGTCGAGAAACGCTGAATATTAAATACTTTCCCCATTTTATATTTTATGCTCCGTTCTTAATATAACTTCGTTCTGCATAGTTTTTGAAAGTCTTGTAAAATAGTCGCTGTATCCGCCTATTCTCACAACAAGGTCACGATATTCTCCGGGATTTTCCTGTGCCTTTAAGAGAGTTTCCCTGTCTGTTACATTAATCTGAATTTCAAATCCTCCGCGCTGCATAAACACCCTGATTATGTTTTTTACATTTTCCTTTGAATTTGTTCCGAGCGATGATTTTGAAAACTTCATATTTACCGCTACCCCGCCTATAAATTCTTGGTGTTCCCACTTTGTAGCGGATAATATTGAAGCCGTAGGGCCTTTCATTTCTCTTCCCTGACACGGTCCCGAACCATCTCCAAGGGGAAAACCCGCACATCGTCCGTCAGGCGTTGCCCCTGTTTCCCGTCCGAAAATATCGTGCATTATCCAGCAGAAAACACTGGGGATAAGTCTTTCGTTTTCAGCTTTGTCCCCGTATTTTTCACATTCGGACACAAGATGCTCCGTGAGTTCATTAAAGAGATAATCAACTTCATCTGTATCGTTTCCGTATTTCGGAATTTTAAGAAGCAGCTTAAGCCTTTTTTCTTCATTACCTTCAAAGTTTTCATCAAGGAGTTTTTTCATTCCGGACATTGTCATTTCCTTTTTTTCGAAAACCATTTTCTTTAAGGCAAACAAAGAATCCACAAGATTTGCCATCCCCACAAAGCTGGGCATTATAAAGTTATATCTTGCTCCGCCTTTTTCAATGTCAGTTCCTTTGTCCAGACAGTCATTTACAAGGCAGGACAAAAAAGGCTTGAAGGAATTCTCTTTTCTTACTTTACGCATATGCTTTTGCGCTTTATAATTTGCTTTTATTGCTTCATCAATTTTTTCATAATACGCCTTAAGCAGCTCATTGAAGGAATCATATTCTCTGTCCATAAGCGAAAGCAAAATCGCCGGCATATTGGTGTAAGGACTTGCCACCCACACATTTGAAGATGCCACCGGCGTTATTTCCACACAGGTGCTGTGAATATAATTCCTTGCCTCTTTTTCAGGAACTCCGTAGCTCGTGAGCCCTTTTGTAATAACTTCATCATTAAAAAATGCAGGATGGGAAAAGCCTTTTAGCAAAAGCTCTGTAGCCTTATCGATGAAATTCTCCTCCATATCATCTGTACAGCAAAGACCTACTGCCGGATATACAAGCCTTATGTCTTCAATCACCTGCATACCCATCATAGTAAGCTCGTTTCCCACCGTATTTCCGTTTTCGTCTTTTCCGCCGAGCATATATCCCGATGAAAGTCCGTTCGGCACACGGTTATTTATCTGAATTCCGAGACAGTCAAGCAAAATCTGCGCTTCTTCCTTCGTTATTTTTCCGCTTTTTATATCCTCAGTATAATAAGGGTAAAGATAACGGTCGATATGACCGAGCTGAAACTGTTGCATATTGAGCCTGAAAGGATCCATAGAAAGAGCATAGGTCACAAAATGCACCGACTGCAGAGCTTCATAAAAGCTTTCCGCAGGATTTTTCGGAACCTTCATCATTGTTTCCGAAAGGCGCAAAAGCTCCCCTTTACGTACGTCGTCTTTCTCTTCTTCTGCAAGTTTACGTGCTTCCCTGGCATAATTTTCCGAATGCTTTATAACACCTTCAATACATCTTACCACTGCCCTGTAAAAGCGCTTTTTATCTGTATCGGAATTTACGGCAAGCTTTTTTGCTTTTTCAGCTATCCCCGAAAGTCCCGATGAAAGCAAAAGGTCATAATCCACCGCCATATGAGAATCCTGCCCACCTCCTGCTTTTCTTGATATCTCCATTGCCAAAGGATAAACTTGTTCTTCCCATCTTTTTCTGTTTTCAGGCGTCAAAACATCCTTACACTTTCCGGCAATCAGTTCTCCTGCCGATATCTGAGGCGTGAGATTTAAAAAGGCATGGTAAAAAGCCTCGGCATAGCGTTCTTCAAAAACGCTATTTTCGTTTGCGAGGTAATACTCATAGAAATTAAGATGAAATTCATCATAATTGGCACGTTTATTCAATGCTTCTGTTCTGAGTTTTTCTATCCTGTACATTAAAACCCCTCCCGTAAAATTATCAGCCCTGCTTATTAAGATGCTTAAATACCTCTATATTTGTTCCGTAAAATATATCGGAGCGATTACTCATCATCTCGCAGAATTCTTCAAACTTTTTCCATCTTTCGGGATAAATGTCAAATTCATAGGAGTGTCCCCATATGTAGAAAATCTTCGGAGTATCGCTTTTCAATTCAAGAAACTTTTCTCCCATATCAAAGAGCTTATCCCACTGGGCGTTATGATATAAAGTTCCTTTATACTGATGCAAATCCCCATAAGGCTCAAACTCCAATGTGGTATCAACAGTACGCGCATATTTGATTATAGTATTATTTTTTATGATATCAGCAACTCGGTCATCACAGTTTTTTCCGCCGCAGGGATACGCCATACCCTCTACCTCATAGCCGCAAAGCTCGGAAAGCTTAACTCTGTCTTCTTCAACCTGGCGAAAAACCTCATCATCTGATACATTAACAAGATTAGGATGTGTCAGCGTATGCACCGCAACCTCGTGTCCGTCATATATATGCTTAACATCCTCAGGCTTATTTTTCACATGGCTTATTTCCTTGCCTTCAATGGGCAGCATTCCCTCTCTTCCCAAAAGACCGGAATTAAGATTAAACGTTCCTTTAAGATTATACTTATTGAAAATTTCAATAAGGCGTATATCCTGTGTTACACCGTCATCATAACTGAAAGTTATTGCTTTCATTTTTCCGTCAAACATAACTCTGTACCTCCAATAGCTTTTACAGCATTAAAGCAGTACCTTCATACCGTCAAAAGCTGTTATCATATTGATTTTTTCAAGAATTTCTGCTGTATCTTCGTGGCTTTTATGAAGAGTTCTTGCCATATGGGAAGCTATAAGCTTTCCCCCATCCTTCATAAGCTCTTTTGCATTTATTTCTTCAACCATTTTTCTTATCATAGGAATGGTGTTATGCTCAAAAAGTCTCCAATCATCTTTATCTCCTACTGTACAATCGAAAACAAAAGCATCAAACTTTTTCTTTTTAAGATATTCCCATGTAGGTCTTAAAATCCAGGCGCTATCAAGACCGTAAAATATTGATTTACCGTCTTTGGTTTCTATATAATAGTTGAACGCAAAATTTTCGCCGTCAGCTACTATATCGTGATTTGCAAGAAGAGGTGTTACAATCATATCACCTACATTATACTCAATATAAGGCTTAAAAAGAGTATATGTAATGTTCGGATGCTCACCTATATGCTCCATTGTACGTTTATCGCATCCAACCCTCAGTTTTCTGTTTTCTGCAAGACGGAGCACACTTTCCTTATTTATGTGGTCTGAATGAAAATGTGTCACTATTATATCCGTAAGCTCGTCAAACAAATCAGGCACATTGAAATCTTCAATAAACGAAAATATATGCGCTCCCGGATCAATAAGAAGCTTTTTATCTATAAGGCAGGAGGAATTTCTCCTGAAAAAACCTTCGTTTTTCATTGCAAGATTCCAGTCTAACGCACCTGTTCCCAAAAAAATCATTTCAGACATATTTTCACCCCTCAAACTCAAGTGAACCTTTTAACCCCGGAAGCTTAAGCTCAATTTTCACGCCCTTTGGCATATGACTTTCTGATTTTGTGCTGTCACCGTAAAAGCTTTCTCCCTTTATTCCCATAATATCTTCAATTAAAGCGATAATAGCCGAGCTTGCCCAGGGATGACACAAACTTGTGTTATCCTTCTGATCTACGCCCCACGCCTCAAAGCAAGTGGTTGCGCCTTCTTTAATCATATTGTACCAGGAATGCTCGGTTTTGTTTGTGATAAGGCTAAATTCCTCATCATAGGCTCCGATTTTTGCAAGAGCCTTAAGCACAAAGTATGAAAACCACACGCCGCAGCAAAGCCCTTTTCCAACTATCAGATTTTTTATATTTTCCTTTGCTTCGTCCGGTGCAATTCCAAAATAAAGAGGAAGTACGTTTGAATGAAGCGCACTATGCTCCGACTCTTTTGTGTCTGTAAAAAGCTTTTTATCCTCTTTATAAAATTCCTTTATGAAATCCTTTTTAATTTCTTCTGACTTTATCTCACAGGGAATGTTAAGCTCCTTCTTTATATCTTCAAGTGTCTTATGGGCAAAATAATAATATGCATTTACCACATTATGGCATCCCGTCTCCTGCGGAGGATTGGTAACAAGAAAATCATAATCGTCACGAAGATTTTCGGGCCAGTCAACAAGATTCCATTTATCTTTCACACCACATAATAACCCGTTTTCGCCAACAAACTGTCTGAAATGCTCTATTATTCCTTCCATTACGGGAATAAGCTCTCTCATTGTCTTATCGTCACCGGTATACTTATAATAATTATATACTGCGTGGGGATACAAAAGCGAATAGTCCGCAATTTCCTGCATTGTTGATGCCGGCGCTATCGCCATCATACCCTTGCAAATCTTAGTGGAATACGCAAATTCCATAAGGGCTTTTTTATAAAGATTGCTGTCGCCCGTAAGATACATATGAGCAAGCCCCGTTACCACAAAGTCGCCGAGATACTGTCCCTTTTCTCTTGAAGGACAGTCAAGATATGCTTCCTGAACACCGATTTTTAGTGCCTGTGCGCAAATTGCCCAGATATCTTCTGTTAAAGAATCACTGCACTTAAAGGAAAAGGCATCATCGCTGAAAGGATAATGACGTACAAACATATCGATGTCCGTAATTTCAGCCGCCTCTCCTTCGGAACTTATTTCCGCATATCGGAATGCCTTATAGTCATAAAAAAGTGCTTCATCCACGTCGCCTGACAGAGTCAAAGCCTCCTCATAACGACAATTGCAGCGCATAATGTGGCGCACCTTGTTTTCCTCAAGAAGCTCCTCTCCGCAGCGGACAATAACTCTTTCTCCTTTTTTACCCTTCACCTTAAAATGTATCTGACCTGTATATTCCTTTCCCATATCCACGAAAAAGTGGCCCGGTTTCAGCTCTTTGATAAGTGCAGGCTTTAATGTATAAGTCTGCAAGGTAGGAACAGAGCCTATGAAATTATGGTCATCATTTTCCTTTATTACAGAAGGAAGATAGTCACTGTCATCAAACTCTTCCTTATTCCAAAAGGGTGTTGCCAGATTAAAATCTATAAATTCAAGATACTGTGTGGAATAACCGATTCTTCCTCCCGACACATATTCCTTTGCATAGGAATAAAGCCAGCTTTCATCCGTTCCGAAAAGGAATTTATCATCCTCGTAAACGTCCGCAATAAGCCCCTGACGGTTATCACCGCTTGTCCACACTCTGTTTATGAAGCCCTGATAATAAACGTGCACCGCTATAAGGTTTTTACCGTCTTTTATGTAGGGAGTAATATCAACCGTATTGTAATAATACTCTTCGACATAGCCTGATGCAGGGCCCTGACACACAAACTCGCCGTTTATGTAAAGCTTGTAATAGTCATCTGCGCTTATATTCATTTTATAGCTTTTGCCTTTTTTTCCTTCAAAGCTTTTTCTTATGTAGCAGTGATTATTCATAAGCTCATCGGGAGTTTTCGGCATTTCTCTTTTGTCATATTCCTTATGATATATATTTATAGGGCTTAATTCATTAAACTCTTTCGTTGTTATCCATTTCGAATTAAACTTCATACCTTACACCTCTTATTTAAGTTCTTCCAAAAGCTTTTTTCCTTCGTCAATAATCTGCTCGGCTACTCCCGCCCTGAAGGGAGAGCTTCTCGCCTCATATCCGCCCTCGTCATATGCTTCCTGCATCGGAAAATATCCTTCATAGCCGTTTGTCTGAGCTATGGGAATGACTGCGGAAAATCCTTCAGTTTCCTTTAACGCTCTTCCGATTCCCGTAAAGGGTTCGCCGGGAATTCCGACTATTGCAACGTTACCGATAGCTACGCCTGAAAGCGTCATATCAAAGTATTCGGGGCCGTTTTCAAGCTTTACCATCCGGAGTGCTTCCGCAATTACCGTTGTATGCATCATTGTACCGCAATAAGGAATTTCTGTCAACCTGCCTTCTTCGTAAAGTTGCTTAATTCTCTTTGCTTCGGGTACCTCCGATTTCTTTGGCATGGCAGAAGCTATTTTTATGTCTCTGTTTATAAATTTAAGCTTGTCAATTAAAACCTTTTTTTCATTTTGCAGTGCCTTTTTTACAGCATCGGCAACAACACGGCCAATATGAAGAGCATAGGGATAGCCTGAAATCCTTCCTTCAACAAGTTGTTTTCCCGGATGCACATTTATATGATTTACGTCTCCTGCCGCACCCGTAAAAAAGATGCACCTTGTATTTTTTCTTTCTTCTTCAATATGCCGCCTTGAAATGCCCGGCCAGTCGGCTGAAAGTTTGGTTCCGGATATAGTGTCGGGATGGTTTCCGAAGCTAAATAAAATGATATCTCCGTCTTTTCTTTCAAATCTTACCGTATGTACTCTTTCGTCAACTTCGCCCACGGGAGAAACAATGTCGGGATTGTTGACACCGGGATTTGTCATTATGCTTCCGTCTTTCATAAGGAAACGCCTTATAAACGCCACATTTTTCGCCAAGTCGCATCCTGTATAAACTGCTGCCTCCTTAAGGTCTGAAAGTGCCAGACAAGAAGCCTCTGTCATTTTCTCGAAAAGATTACTTACATAGCTTTCAATAAGCTCATCTCCGCTGTCTTTTCTTGCCATAGGGCTTGTATGGCTATGGGTGGCGGTAATTATAACAGCTTCAAAGGGAACATCGGTTTTTTCGGAAATAAAATGCCTTAAATCATCGGTAAGACCTTGCTTTAAGCCCTCATTATCAATTCCGATAAGAAGGGCTTTTGTTCCTTCATTTTCAAGAGCGAGGGCTGTTACTTCCAGCTTATCAAGCACTCCGTCTGATATTCTTTCTCTGTAATAACCACCCATTTTTATGCCAAGAGGGGGTGTGATATCGCATCTTCCAAATCCTGCTTTAATCATATAAACATCTCCTTATTCGTATTTTTTAAGCTTTACGGGACCAAGCATACCTGATGGCTCTATTCTGATATATCCCGAAAACTGATCTTTAAGATCAAACACATTACTGTTTGTAACCGTAATTTCTATTTTGTTTTCGCCGTTTTCAATATAATCCGATATATCAAATACATAGGGAGGAAATGTCTTTGCTCCCGCATCTTTTCCGTTAAGCTTTACTTCTGCAATTTCACCCACGTAGCCCAAATCAAGCATAACTTTTCCCTTTTCAGACGAAAAAGATGCTTCGTATTTTATATGTCCCGAAAAGTCCGGAAGCTCTGATCGTCCCGTAATATTGAAAAGTGATTTTGTATTTTTATAAGGCTTGAATTCTTCATTTCCCGGCTCTGCCGTTGAAATTTTCCATTCCGGCAAAAGCTCTTTTTCTTCTTTTAACATTTTCGCCTTTTCTCCCGAAGCTCCTTCTATCACGAAAACGGAATTATAAGGAGGCAGCTCTATTTTTATGCCGTCTTTTGTAATTTCGGCTTCCGTCAAAGTGTCCTCCGCTCCATCGTAAAGTGCTGCTTTGGACAATTTGGTCTTTGTTTTAAGGTTGAAGCTAAGAGTTTTTTCAATGCCCTCGTTTGTGAGCATATAGATGTTTTTATTATCCTTCACATAATGGTATGTGCATATATCCTCTGATTCTATGTCAATTTCGCACTCCGTGCCTTTGTCTCTGATATAGGACGGTAAATCAGATATATTTATGCACTTAAATGTTGCTCCTATATTTTCCGGAAGCGAATTTACAAATATAACCTCTGCCCCATCATTTTTAAGTTTTATAAGCAATTCTTCGGTTTCTTTTGCCATAAATCTTCCGTAGGGCACAATCAAGGTATTAAAGCTTTCTCCGTTTAGAATAAGGTTTCCGTCAGAAACCTTCGCACGATCAAGATAATCAGACGGAATTATATCATAGTCAATCTGCCTTGTATAAAGCTCCTTTGCTATATCCTCAAGACCTAACGTGTCATTGCTCATCCATTTTAATTCTGCATCGTATAAAATTGCACAATCCGCCATATGCTTTCCGCCAGACAAAATTGCCGCACATCTTTCAAGATATGTACTGATTTTACCGATATATTTATACTGCGGATTTTTTCCGCGATAGTAAAATATTGGCGGGCAGTCTGTATCATTTTCCTTCGCCGAAAAGGCGTGAGGAACGAAGAAGTTTATGCCGCGGACAAGCATATGGTCTGAAAGCCACTTCATTGTTTTCGTTCCTTCAACCCATCCGAAGGCTCCGAAAATTTCGCACATAGCATCGCCTTTTTTCTTTTCATCAAGATGCGCCATTGATGAGCCCAGCTTTGCCAGCATATACTTATAAAAGTTGTAATTTGCATGCTTTGCACTTACGTTCGCCGTGTGGTTACAATCCTTCATTCCCGGGATAAGCTGAGATAACACGATGTCAATACCCGACATATCCTGCCCGTCAAGCGCCCTGAAATAGTGTCCGCATCCCGCATTGGTCTGGGAATCCTTGCGATTATCTTCGATTATATGACCTATATATTTTATACCGTGTTCACGGCACCAGGTGCCCAGACGGTTACAGAAATTATCTCTGTATTCTTTTGTTATAAAGTCCATATAGTGGTATCTTACGGTCGCTTCCCTACCGTCTTCAAAATTCGCCCACAGACCGGGAAGATGTAAAAGACAATCTTCCCCCATCTTTTCAGAAAGATGAGTAAGCAGCTTATCGCTATAGGGATAATGGGTGTAAAGTTCTCCCATTTCAACAGTTCCGCTTCCTCCCGATATAGCGGTATTATTATGAAAACCCGGTTCATCGGTAAAAAATCCCACGAAGGTTTTACCAAATTCATCCTTTATGTTTGCATAATGCTTTTCATATACATTTTCTATTAAAAGTTCTACCGACTCAGGGTTCAATTTATCTACAAAGCGTGCCCAGAAAGGGCTTATTCCGCTTCTTGTTTTCTTAATTATAAAAATTCTCCACATACCTTGTGGCAATGTGAAATATAGTATTCCGTTTTGGATATTTTCGGTAAAGTCAAGAGCTTCTCCTGCGAGAAGACCTTTTCCGTCCTTATGCTTTACCGCAATTATCGCAACAACTTCTTCTGTTTCTTCAACGTGATGCTTTATAAGAAGAGCAGCATCATTAAGACCCCCAGGAACATCCACGTGTGTTTCAGTTATTCCCCAGGCTCTTTTATCAAAGTTTTCTTCTTTTTCCAGTGCGCCTGTTGCCCAGCCTGTGGGACAACGCTTATCGTCTAAAATCCAGACCTTCATCCCGAGCTTTTTGCATTCTTCCAGCATAAAGCGTAAATCGGACCACCATTCGTCCTCACAGAATTTTTCGTGCATTCTTGATTCGATGCAGATTGATTTTATGCCAAGATTATATACAGCCTTAATTTCTTCTTTTAATATTTCCTTACTTTCGCCGTGTACCCAGAAAAACGGGGCAAGGCGGTTTCCTTCAGTAAATATTTTCATGTTGGTCCTCCTTTTATGAAATGAAGGGGCATTCCGTTTTCGAAATGCCCCTTTTTTAAGTTATCCCTTTATAAGAGACATCATACGGCTAAGCATAACAGATGCTTCTGCACGTGTTGCATTATTTTTAGGAAGGAATGTATTATCGGGATAGCCCTTTACAATTCCCTTTTCCGAAGCCCAGTTAATCTGATAGTTTGCATAGTCAGAGAAATTCTCATTATCTTCAAAACCTGCTTCGCTTGTGATTTTCCACGGTGCTCCGACAGCCGTAGCATAGCGGTAAATCATGGTTGCCATCTGCTCTCTTGTTATAAGTGCATAAGGCGAAAATTCGTTTTCCGTCGTTCCCTTGGTGATTTCTCTGTCATATGCCCAGGCAACAGAAGCACTGTACCAGTCTCCAATATTCACATCACTGAAGGGTTCATATCCGCTTGAGGTTTCACCGGATATTAGGTAAAGAATCTGACAGAATTCCGCTCTTGTAATTGCCGCATCAGGATCAAACAAACCTTCTCCCTTTCCGTTTACAAGATAGGAAACATACATTTCTCCTATTGTATCCTTTGCCCAGTGAGAAGCAATGTCTTTAAGCTCATCAGCACTTCTTATTCTCCTGAACGAAGGATATAAGGTTATGCTTTCGCTTACACCTGTGTTACTGAAAGGAACAGTTAATGCTTCGTCAAGGTAATAGCCCAAAAATTCGTATCCGTCTTTGCTTACAGCCTCAAGGCTGTTTCCTTTAGAAACCTTGATTTTGCCATAACCCGAAACTTCCACGTCAATAAGATTTCCGGTAATTTCGAAGGAGCCACCGCCGCCTCCGCCACCGCCGCCCTTTTGCGGCTTATCGGTTTTATCTTTATCCTTGATAGCTTCCCATACGGCACTTAAGGTTACATCCTTCTCTGGCATTACGAAGCTCTTACCTGTTGCATATACCTTTTTGTCGCTTCCAGAAATTCCATCATAGTAAATCTCCCAGCCGACAAACTTATATCCCGAAAGAGTAAGATTAGTTTTGGGAATCTTATAGGTTGTTCCATATCTTACATATTCAGATTCAGGAAGAGTACCTGTTGCTCCGTATTCATCCATGTAAATAACTTTGTACGAATCGTGATCGACTCCCGCTGCCGTTACTTTAATGTCACCTGATACATTCTTTACGGTAAGGCGGGCATCGTTGTCCGAAAATCTTTCGTAAGTATAGTCTGCACCGCTTAACAGAACAGTATCTCCAAGCATTACAGTCAGTGCTTCAGGCATATAGAAATCATTTTCGCTTTCAAAGCTTACAACAAGATTTTCACCTTTATTTAAGGTCTTAGCACCTTCTGCTTTCATATTTGAAAGTTCGTAAGTAACATTGGCACTTCCTGAAAGCTCACCAAACTCTGCCGTAACAAGAATATCTGTCACAAGAGTTTCGATTACAAATGCTTCAATCGCTGTTCCCTTGTGGGTAACACATCCTTCTACAGCATCACTTTCACGGAGAGCATAAAGCTCTGCAATGTGTCCCCAGACTCCGGTTGTATTGATAATTTTTATCTGCACTTCACTTAAAGTTACACTTTCACCGAAAATGATATTTCTTTCCTTCTTATCAGAAGTGTTTTCGTAAGAAAGTGTACCCTTGTTAATGAGCGTATCAAAATTACCGCCTTCACCCTTTTTATAGATTTCATATTCCGTAATTCTTCCTGCACTTGAATCCTGCCTCGGAAGATATGAAAATCCTGCTATAGTGGTTTCTTCGGGGAAAGTAATCGTGATGTAATAAGGCTTTTTATCCTTTTCTTCAACAAGCTCCGCACTTCCGTTTATAACGGTGTAGCCTGAATGCCAGTAGGTGGTTTCCTTGCCGTCAATCATTGCATAAGTGCCAGATTCGCTGGTGGTTGTAGATGCATCAAGAATCCAGCCTTCACGGTTTTGAATTTTCTCATAAAGCTTCGTTGTGTTTAAGACCTTCCAGCCTGATACTTCATAGCCGTTATTAAGCCTTGCTTCAAAGCGAAGATTCTCTGTTGTCTTTACGGTGTCGCCGGAAGCAACTTCCCTTTCGCTGCCCGAAGGGCTTACTGCAATAAGCTTTATGCTTCCGCCCGCATTATCCTTATTAAATGTAACCTTATAGCTTTCAATTCCACCTATGCTTACCGGGATATCGAGATTTCCGCCCTGGAAAAATTCCGCTGTGAATATGGCTGTGTTTTCATTTTCATCTACAAAGTCATTAAACACATAAGTGCTTAAGGTTATACCGTCTTCTGTAACAGAGTAAAATCCTTCCGGAAGCTTTGTTCCTTTGTAGCTGATTCCGTAAAGCTTCATACTGTCATTGAAGGCAATTTTTACAAATACAGAATCCGGCTCCTCAGGATCGAATGCAAGATTTTTTCCTATAAGCTCCGCTCCCGTTATCTTCTTATCGGGACCGGGCTTTAAGAATCTTATTTCTGCACCCGAAGCATAGTTACCTTCACCGTATTTTATATTGAATTTAACCTTTTTCGCTTTATAGTTAAAGTCAAAATCTGTTCTTTGCACTTCGTACTTATTGCCTGTTTTATACTGGAAGTTTTCGCTTTTTATTTTCTCCCACAAAGGATTGCCTGCTTCGTCCTCGGTAACGGAAATATAAACATCCACATCGTAGAACGTTCCTGCCGTTCCGCTTCGTCTGGGATAGTAATTAAAGCCTGAAATTTCTGTCATCTCACCGAAATCCACATAGAGATCCATGGGCGTCGAATCCATTTCATTGCCGGAATGCCATGAATGCCAGTAGGTTTCTATGTTTCCGTCAAAAATTCTTATGGCGGGAGCATAGTCAGTCTGGCTATCTGCTTCTATAACCCATGTGTCCTTTGCATCAATTTCTTCCGACAGAAGAACATCGTTGTACTTTTCATATTTTGAAAGGAACATAAATTCCGAGATGGAAACTCCGGTTTCGGAAACAGAAACTGCATCAATTCTTACAGCTTTTGCTTTTAAGTTGCATTTGAATATATACTCATTGTCCGAAGAGAAGGATGCTGTTGCAAACTTTTTGAAGTTTACCCCATCTTCGCTTACAAATATATCCGCCTGCTTTAACGTTGTACCATCTTCTGAGTAGTACTTGATACCGCTTAACGATGTAAGGGAATCAAACTCCAAGGTAAAGGAAGGTTTATCGCCCGCTTTTGCCTTATATGCTGTCTTTTCGTCCCCGTCAAACGCATATTCAATTCCGCTTTCACCCGTAGCTTTACCGTCAAGCCTTTCAGAAAGGTTTATCTCCCTTAAGTTTCCGCCGTCTGTATAGCCCATATTGCGCTTATAAATTTCAAGCTCCGCTCCTGTTGAAAATACATTACTCTGGGTTTCAACCGATACAAACTTGATTCCCGTAAGGGTAAAGTTTTCACCAAAGAGAATTTCTCTGGGATTAGTATCTTCGTTTCCGCTGTATACCCATTTATCTCCTCTTGCAATAAGGTAATAATCGCTTCCGTTAACCGTTCCGTAAACCTCTGCCACGGTTATTTTATTGCTTCCGTTTCTGGGGACATATTTAATTCCCGATACGACTATTTCTTCTCCGAAATTAACGGTTACCGTATGCGGAAGCTCTTTTACAGGTACAACTCCGTCAGAAGTTACTATGTACTGAGAATGCCAGTAATTTCCGTAGTCTCCGTCGAAGAGCTTTTCAACTCCGGCAGAAGGATTAGCCGTATCTACCGAGCATTCAAAGTTTGCGGGTGAATGAATTTTTATAGACTCTATATTAGAAGGCTTTATGGTTTTATAGCTCTTTAATCCCTTTATGACGTGCATATCGGAAATAGCTGCCTTATCCCATTCCCCTTCATCAAAGGAAACCGCAATATGAGTAAGGTCAAGGTTGAAGCCGAAATCAGTAATAAGAGTGCCGGAGCCTACTCCTTTAAGCATTCCTATTTCAAACCAGGTGCCACCGTCAACACTTCCGTAAATTTTACTGTTTCTGATAACCCCTGCATTTTTATCCTTGATAAGACGTATTCCCGAAACGGAAACAGCCTTATCAAAGGTGTATTTAACATAAGCCTTATCGCTGTTAAATACGGGAGCATTCTTAAAGTCTGTAAGAATTGTTACAACTTCTCCTGTTTCGTCTAAAGAAGATGCTTTTCTTACTTCCTTAATATCGGTTACGGTGTTTTTAAGGTCTGTTTCTGAAAGTACAATATCCTCAGGATCAATATAGGAAAGGCTTCCTAATAAATAGCTGTCCTTAAGGCTTCCGAGCACCTTGATTTCACCTGTTACTTCATCCACTACATCGCTTACAGCGATATTTTCATGCTCCGTAAATATGAAGCTGTCGCCGATTTTTATAAATGTAACTGCAGAAAAAGCTGTATCAAGCTTATCAGACGGAATCTCTTTAAGGTCTACTGCAAATGAAGGGATTTCATCAAGTTTATTAAATGAATTATCTCCACTCGAAGCACTCTTGATATAGCCCGAAACAGCTTCAAAATTACCCTTATAGATATCAGCCTTATAGGTTTCAAATATGCTTTCGGGAATTACTATTGTTCCGTAGGAATATTCTCCTTCCACATCAAAAGCCTTAATTTCTGTTATAAATCTGACAGTACCGGAAGTTACCTCTCCCGCTCCGTTTACATAAACACCTGTATCATAATCGGTGCTTAAGGCTATTTTACCGGGAACAAAGATAAGCTTGCCCTTTGATGCAAAGCCGCGAAGAGCAGCATCAGAATCCGAAACAAAGTTATATGCTCCGTCAAAATCTCCCTCAATTACGCCAAATTCGCTTCCCGCATTTCCGAAGGTGATTCCGCAGGTTCCGTCAACATCCCCTGTCATAACAAGGGAATCTTCGTCACTTAAGGTAACATTGTTAGTTCCGCCCGCATTAAAGGTGTTGCCCGTGATATTTACCTTTCCGGATATTTCCAGTTTACCCGATGCTGTAACAACTACACCTGCACCGCTCGATGCTTTATTGCCGGTAATTGTTCCGCCATTTATACTAAGAGTTCCGCCATTTACATGGAAAGCACCGCCTCCGCCTGTAACGCGGCAGTCCGTAACCAAGCTTCCCTCTTCCATATAAAGATGCGCACCCTCATATATAATTGCAGCACCGCCGTTTGCCGCGTAGCCGTTTTTGATTACGGTACCGCTCTTCAAAGTAAGTATACAGGGCTTTGTCGCTCCGCTGTCGGTTGACATAAGCTCAAGATGCTTTCCGTTCAAGTCGATAGTGACGTTACTGAATGCACCTCCTGCTTCATTTACAATTCTCAGCTGGTTTTCTATGTCATCAGCTAATGTAACTGTAAAGTTTCCGCCTTCGAGGTTTGTACCATCAAGCACATATCCGCCTGTTGTACCAATATTCCCTGCAGGCCATGTAACATCCTTAAGAAGATGGACGGTTTCTCCGTTTGCCGCCTTTATGGCAGTTATGAAGCTATCGTAAATTACACCCTCGTCCGCGCTGTCTCCGATATATGCTTCTCCCACAATGGGGAAACAAAGCTTTCCGCTCTTTATGCTTCCGACCTTTTCGGAATCGGAATCCATAAAGATGTTTTCTGCACCGGAGGCAGTATCTGATGCAATACCGAACTGCATTCCCTTTCCTGCCGCACTAATCGTGATACCGATTTTGCCCGTAAGAGCCCCTGCAAGATTAAAGGAATCATGATCGGTAAGCTTGACGTTTTCCGCGTTGGTTCCGTCAAGATTCGTATTTCCTGTAACAGTCGCATTTCCCGAAACATTTAACGTTCCTGTCTGGGCAACAATCACACCGCCGCCTGAAGATGCCTTATTTCCGGCGATTGTTCCGCCCGTCATTGTAAGTGTTCCGCCGTTTACATGGAAAGCACCGCCACCGCCTGTGGTAGAGCAGTTTTCGATTCTTCCGCCTTCCATAATAACAACGCCGCCTTCATTTATGATGGCAACACCGCCGTTTGCACCGAAACCGTTTTTAATTAAAACGCCCTCTTTTATTATGAAGGTACTTACGTTGCTTCCTGTTCCCGTTACCTGGAAATGTTTTCCGGCAAGGTCTATCGTTACATTTTGGAAAGCGCCTGATTTTTCGTTTAAGATTGTGCTGTCTCCTGAAAGTGTAATCTTAAAGGTTCCGCCTTCCGGATTCTTGCCGTCAACTATAAATCCGCCGCCTGTTCCGATGTTGCCTGAAGGCCAGGTAACATCTCTTAAAAGATGAACTGTTTCTCCGTTTGCCGCTTTTACGGCATCTGTAAAGCTTTCGTATTTAACGCCTGTTTCATAGTCATCACCTATGTAGCAGTCACTGTTTTCATAAACCTCGTCAATAACCTTTACTTTACATGAAGAAAGCTTGGTGCTTCCCATATAAATGTCAAGTGTTGTCTCGCCCGCCTTTAAGCCCTTAACCGTAAAGCTTTCATTATCATATATCGCAATGGTTTCGTCGGCTGACTTTACAGCAAGGTTTGCAGATGCATTATAATATATGCCGTCTGCCACAGGAACTGCAATGACAGTTTCATTTATAGCGGTCTCTATTCCCTCTTCCGTTACTTCGTTTCCGTAGTAATCAAGAAGTTTTGAAGATGTGGGATTTATCGCACTGCCATTTAATATCTTGCTTATCACATTTCCTGCTTCGTCACCCAGCTCGTTATAGCCCTTCTGTCTGTAGTGAATGTCGGGCTTTAAGTCGGATGCTTTTTCAGGAATTTCATATCCGTAATAATCGTAAAATTCATCCGCATCGGTATACTTTTCTTCAAAATATGCCTTTACTCCCGCATCGGTTCTCCATACATCCGTATTAAAGATAAGGTAGATATTTTTATATTCTTCCTTTGCGGAGTTTGCAAGATAAAGCTGTGCCATACGGGGGCCTGACATATAAAAGTCCACATCCCCGTTTGAGTTTGTTCCTGCTCTTACAAGCCAGATACCGGCATAGTTTATACCGATTTCGTTTTTAAGACCGGTATACATATTGGCAAACATGGTCTTATATTCTGCCATTGTGTTTTCACTTGATGTTCCTATTCCGTCGGAGCAGCCTTGAATCCAGAAAAGACCTGTTTTGCCGTCGTCGATAACGTAATGTCCGTCATCTTCTATAATGCTCTTTACCTTCTTCACATATTTAACGGTTTCTGCATAACTCGAAGGATTGGAATTTGCAGGGTCGAATCTGTCCATAATCTGAGCGCATACACCGGTATTTACAACCCATACAGGCATCTCCCATTCATCGGAAAGTCTTGCGCCAAGTGCGCTTGCGGCACCTGCGCCCCACTTATTGCCTTCGGGCGCCCAGTTACCTATAACACTTTGGGGTCTTCCGCCGTTTTTCGCTGTATATGTTGCCGTTTCAAAGCTTATATCGCCTTCGGGAATATCCGAGTCAAGAGTGTTTGTTATAAAGAATTTTCCTTCATACTCCCCTGTTGCCTTTGGTGCAAGGGTGTAATCGGAATATGCACCGGCAGAGTTACTCTGTCCTGAAATTAAGACTACAGCAATAGGTGCTTTTTCGCCTTTAATAATGTAAAGCTTACCGCCTGCCTTAACAACCGCTCTTCCGAGACCTGTTGCAGTTATTACAGAGTTTTCATAGGAAATCACCGTACTGTCAGAGCAGGCCTTGCCGTCGGTCGAAACCGTCTGGCATAAAATCTCTGCTGATGCAAGGTTATATGTTTCCTTATACTTAAGTGTAACTGTTTCTGCACCCAAATCATCTGCGGCATCATCAAGAATTTCAAGAACGCTGTCTATATCTTCTGCCGCATCAACAAGGCTTACATATTCCGAATTTTCATTTCCTGTAAGTACTTTAAGCTCCTTTTTAGCATTTTCCTTCACATCCGAAAGCTCTTCGCCAGAGCCCTGAAGAGATGCAAAAGCAATGCTTCCGTCTTCATTTATCTTTGCATAAAGAGTTTCTTTCTTGTCCGAAACTATATTAGCTGCGCCTTCATAAGTATTGCTTTCAGCTTTTCCTATTACTGTGCCCTCTTTTGCCCCGTCAAAGCTAAAGCCGATACTTCCCGTAAGATGCCCTTTAAGCACGAATGCATCTTTTCCGGTTGTTTCCACATTATTTTTTGCAGTTCCGTCGGTATGAGTATTTCCCGTTATAGCAGGATTGCCTGATAAATTCAAAACGTTTAAATACTTTGGCGTTCCCACATTATTTACGTAAATACCGCCACCGTTGGAAGCTTTGTTGCCGGCAATTTTACCGCCGGTTATATTAATCTTTGAGGTTTCTCTTACAGCTGAAATCGCACCGCCATAGGTTTTTGCGCTGCATCCTGTAATTTCTCCGCCCGTCATATTGAAGGTCGCACCATTTAAGGAAAAGGCACCGCCATCGGAGTCAGATATGCAGTTTCTTACGATACTTCCTTCGTTCATGGTAAATGTACCTGACTGAACAAATGCAGCACCGCCAAAGCCCGCTTTACCGTTTTCAAGAATAGCCCCGTCATTCAATGTCACCTTGCAGGCACCTGTCATAAAGAACTGATAGCCGTTAAGGTCGAATGTTACATTTGAGAAGTTGGCTTCTGTTCCGTAACCCGTTATCTTAAGATTCCCCGAAAGTTTTACCTTATAGTTTCCGCCCGATCCCTTACCGTCAAGGCTAAACTTTGTTCCTGCAGGAATTTCCGTCCCTGAAGGAATTTCTGTATCGCTTATAAGATGAACGGTTTTTTTCTCTGCTGCCATAATTGCATCATAAAGGTTTGAATACATTATTCCGGTATCGTAGCTGTCACCTATGTAGCAAACGGGATTTTCTGCTTCTGTTACCTTAACGGGATAACTTGCAAGAAGAGTTTCGCCATAATACAATTTTATGGTTGTTTCTCCCTCTCCTACGCCTTTTACCTCAAATGTTTCGCTGTCAAAAACAGCCACATCGGGATTATCTGATACAACCGTAAGATTAAAACTTGCATTGTAGTAAACATTTCCGATGACAGGAACAGCAACCGCCTTTTCATTGGCACGAAGTGCAAAACCGTCTTCTGTAACGGGATTTCCGTTGTAGTCATAAAGCGAAGCCTTTGTTACGCTTCCGCTGTTACCATTCATAATTTTGGATATTACTTCACCCGCAATATCGCCCATTTCATTATAACCCTTCTGGGAATAATGTATGCCGGGCTTTATGGTATCTAAGGTTTCAGGGAATTCATAACCGTAATATTCCTTGAATTTGTCTTCGTCTGCATAGCGGTTTATAAAGTGGTTTTTAACGCCCTCGTCATATCTCCATATATCGGTATTTAATAAAAGATATATGTTCTTATATGCATCAGCCGATGAATTTGCCATATAAAGCTGTGCAAGACGGGGGCCTGTCATATTAAAGTCTTCAGGTACGTTTGTGCTCTTTCCTGCACGAACAAGCCAGATTCCCGCATAGTTTATGCCGATGTCTTTCTTAAAGCCCTCGTACATATTCATAAACATGGTTCTGTATTCATCCATAGAAGTTCCGCTGTTTGAGCAGCCCTGAATCCAGAACATACCTGTTTTATCCTCGTCTACAATGTAATGTCCGTCTTCTTCTATAATGGCAAACGCCTTATTCATATACTTAACCACGTTATTATATCCGTGATGGTCTTCCTTCGCAGGATCGAAATATTCCATACGGTATCCGCTTCTGCCTGCATTTACAACCCAGATAGTCATATCCCATTCATCGGAAAGACGTGCACCGAGCTGATTTGCAGTACCTGCTCCCCAGGTAAACTGTGCCCATGAGCCCGCAGGATTTTCAGGCTTACCGCCATTTTCTGCCGTATATACGGCGTTTTCCATCGACATATTGTCAACGGAAAGTGTCCAGTCCATGGAGTTTGTAACAAGATAGCGACCTTTATAGTCCCCTGTTGCAGAAGGAGCTTCTTCATAGTTGGATTCGGCACCGGCAGAGTTACTCTGTCCTGTTACAAGGACAACTGCCATTTTAGCTTTTTCTGTTTTTACAAGGTATTTATCATCCCCTGATTTCACAACAGCTCGTCCGAGTCCTGCTGCGGTAATACCTGATGCTTCCGCTTTTATAACAGTGGTGTCGGAAAGCTCTTTCCCCTCCGATGAAATGCCCTGATACAAGATTTCGGCTGATGTAATATCAAAGCTCTTATTATAAGGAAGATTTATAACTTCCGCTCCAAGCTCTTCTGCGGCAGAATCAATAATATCATAAACAGCTTTTTCGCTTGTTGCAGATGCAATTTCTGTAATGTATGTAGATATATCTCCGTCGGTTAAAGCATTTAATTCTTTTTCTGCTTCTTTTTTAATTTCCTCAAGGGTTATTTCTTCTGCATTTCTTTTTTCAAAAACAAGCTTTGATTCTTCATTTATAGTTCCTGTAAGTTCGCTGTCAGAATCGGCATAAATATTTTCTGCACCGGTAAATGCAGTACTATCTGCGCTTCCGAATACAGTTCCTGACGCAGCACCATTAATTGTTATTCCTGCATTTCCCGTAAAGTTTCCTCCAAGGATAAATGCCGTGGCAGAAGATACTTCTATATTATTTGCATTACCGGAAACAGTATTTTCCATAATTTTCGCGCTTCCTGATATCTTAACGGTATTTGCCGCACTCTTTGTGCTTATATATATACCGCCACCTTTATTGGAAGCTTTGTTGCCTTTTATGCTGCCGCCACTTATCTCAATGACTGCCTTTTCTCTTTCAGAAGAAATTGCACCGCCGTTTGTTTTTGCTTCGCAATTTTCAATTGTTCCGCCGTTCATATAAAGCTTACAGCCATTTAAGCTGAAGGCACCGCCTTCGTTTTCAGATATGCAGTTTCTTACCGCAGAGCCCTCATTCATCGTAAATGTCGCTGACTGAATGAATGCCGCACCGCCCGGTCTGCCGAATCCGTTTTCAAGCACAGCTCCGCTGTTTAGTGTAACCTTGCAGGTTCCCGTAATCCAGAAATTAAATCCGTTAAGGTCAAAAGTAACGTTGCTGAACTTAATATCTGTTCCGTATCCCGTTATATTAAGCTGACCTAAAAGCTTTACTGTATAATTACCGTCTTGTCCTTTTCCGTCAAGGCTGAACTTTGTTCCTGCCTCAAATTTTGTGCCTGCAGGAAGTTCAACATTTTTTATAAGGTGAATTTCTCTGCCGGCAGCTTCGCTTATTGCAGTAAGCAGAGAAGAATATTTAATTCCGCTATCCTCAGTATCACCTATATAACAAACCGCACCCTCAGCCTCGGTAATTTTAACGGGGTAAGATGCAACAACCGTTGCGCCGTAATAAACCTTTACCGTTGTTTCACCCTTGCTTATACCCTCTAATTTCAGGCTGTCGTTGTCATATTTTGCAACAGCTTCGTTGTCGCACTTAACCGTAAGATTAAAGCTATCATTATAATATACATTTTGGGCAACAGGAACTGCAATTTCTTCTTCGTTGGCTCTCATCTCAAAGCCTTCGTCACTCACGGGATTTCCGTTGTAGTCATAAAGCGAAGCCTTTGTTACGTTTCCGCCATTTCCCTTCATTATCTTTGCTATTACTTCACCCGCAATATCGCCCATTTCATTATAACCCTTCTGGGAATAATGTATGCCGGGCTTTATGGTATCTAAGGTTTCAGGGAATGTGTAACCGTAATATTCCTCGAATTTGTCTTCGTCTGCATAGCGGTTTATAAAGTGATTTTTAACGCCCTCATCATATCGCCATATATCGGTGTTCAACACAAGATATATGTCCTTATATGCATCTGAAGATGAGTTACCCATAAAAATCTGTGCCATCCTGGGTCCTGACATATAAAAGTCTTCCGGTTCGTTTGAGCTCTTTCCTGCACGAACCAGCCATATGCCGCAGTAGTTTATGCCGATGTCTTTCTTAAAGCCCTCATACATATTCATAAACATAGTGAGGTATTCTTCCATAGACTTACTGTGATGACCGGAAAAAGAACCGTTGGAGCAGCCCTGAATCCAGAACATACCTGTTTTCTCTTCGTCAACTTCGTAGTGTCCGTCTTCTTCTATAAGGGCAAATGCCTTATCCATATACTTAACCACATTACTGTATCCATGAGGATCGGAATATGTGGGGTCAAAATAATCTATGCGATATCCGCTTCTTCCTGCATTTACAACCCAAACGGTCATATCCCACTCGTCGGAAAGTCGCGCCCCAAGCTGACTTGCAGTTCCTGCACTCCAGTTATGATTAGACCATGAACCCAGTGTATTTTCCGGTCTTCCTCCGTTTTGGGCTGTATAAACAGCATCTTCTATCGACATATTGTCAACAGAAAGTGTCCAGTCCATGGAGTTTGTGACAAGATAGCGACCTTTATAGTCTCCTGTTGCAGATGGTGCTTCTTCATAGTTGGATTCCGCACCTGCAGAGTTACTCTGTCCTGTTACAAGAACAACTGCCATTTTAGCTTTTTCTGTTTTTACAAGGTATTTCTTTTCTCCGGATTTCACAACAGCTCGTCCGAGTCCTGTTGCAGTAATGCTTGATGCTTCCGCCTTTACAACAGAGGTGTCGGAAAGCTCTTCACCCTCCGATGAAACGCCCTGATACAAAATTTCGGCTGATGTAATATCAAAGCTATTATTATAAGGAAGATTTATAACTTCTGCTCCAAGCTCTTCTGCGGCAGAATCAAGAATGTCATAAACCGCCTTTTCGCTTGTTGCATATGTAATTTCTGAAAGGTATGAAGATATATCATCGTCAGTTAAAGCCTTTAATTCTTTTTCTGCTTCCTTTTTAATTTCCTCAAGAGTTATTTCTTCTGCACTTCTTTTTTCAAAAACAAGCTTTGATTCTTCATTTATAGTGCCTGTAAGTTCATTGTCAGCATCAGAATAGATATTTTCTGCACCGGTAAAGGCTGTACTATCTGTGCTTCCTATTACGGTGCCGTTTTTAGCATTCGGGAAAGTAAGTCCAACTTTGCCTGTAAGATTTCCTGTAAGAGTGAGCTTGTCGGCAGATACGGTTTCAAGGTTGTTTGCCGAATCATCTTCCGACAAGGTATTACCTGTAATCTTAATTCCGCCCGATAAACTTACCGTACTTGATGCATCGGAATAAATTCCGCCTCCGCCAATTTTGGCGGTGTTTCCTTTAATTTCACCGCCTGCAAGAATAACCTTTGATGCGCTTCCTATTGCGGCAACAGCACCGCCCTGCTGTTCTGCTTTACATCCTTCAATTGTTCCGCCATTCATTGTAAAGGTTGCACCGTTTAAGCGAAGTGCACCGCCAACGCTGTCAGCTTCGCAGTTTTTAATTAAGCTGCCTTCGTTCATCGTGAATTTAGCCGCCTCAACAAAGGCACATCCGCCACCGCTTGCCGTGTCGTAACCGTTTTCAAGGATTGCACCGTCATTCAATGTCATTTCGCCGTTTCCGGTAACATTGAAGTGATAGCCGTTTAAGTCAACAGTTACATTTTCAAAATATGCTCTGTTGGAGTATCCCCTTACGGTAACGTTTCCGAGCAGCTTAACCTTAAAGTTCTCTCCGTCGCCGTTTTCACCGGTAATTATAAAGTCAGCACCGGCTGTTGCATTCATTCCCTCCCATACGGCATCCGAAACAAGATGAATTGTAACATTTTTGTCTCCTGCTCCTTCTATGGCCGCTTTAAGGGTTTTATATTTGGTGCCTGATGCTTCATCGTCACCTATGTAGCAAACATAGTCGCCCATTGCAATTATTTTTCCGCCTATTACGGAAAGGTCAAAAGTTCCGTTATCATATGAAAGCCCCGTAAGTTCTGTGACAGATTCATCACTCACATTTCCGATTTCGCTTCCTTTTTTTGCACTTGTCATTGTTATGCCGATTTCGCCTGTCAAAGCACCGGTAACCTCAAAAGCATTAGTTCCTGTTATTTCCACGTTGCTTTCTGTTTCTTCATCAAGCAAAGTGTTATCACTTACAACTATTGATTCTGACACCTTAACCACGTTGAGATATTTATCTTTACCAACATTATCTGCATAAATACCGCCACCGTTTTCTGCCATATTACCTGAAATTTCACCGCTGCTTAAAGTGATAACCGAGGTTTCTCTTATAGCAGCAACAGCACCGCCGTAGGTTTTTGCACTGCAGCCCGTGATTTTTCCGCCTGCCATATTAAGCTTTCCGCCGTTTAACGAAAAGGCACCGCCTTCACCGGTTGTTGCAGTACAGTTTCTTACAATACTGCCCTCATTCATATTAACGGCCCCTGACTGAACAAACGCCGCACCGCCAAACTGTGCCGATCCGTTTTCAAGGATTGCACCATCGTTTAATGTCATTTTGCATGCGCCTGTCATCCAGAACTGGTAGCCGTTTAAATCAACGGTTACATTTTGGAAGGTTGCTTCCGCTCCGTAACCTGTTATATTCACTTTTCCCAAAAGCTTTACGGTATAGTTACCACCATCTCCCGTTCCGTCTACGGTAAACTTAGTTCCCGCGGGAATTGTTGTTCCTGCATCAAGTGTCGCATCGGAAACAAGATGTATTATATCCCTGTCAGATGCCATAATCGCATCCATTAGCGAGGTAAATGTTTCGCCCGTTTCAGCATCGTCACCTATGTATGCCACATACTCTGCCGCTGACACCGAAAAGGTAAATGTAAGGGATAAAAACATACTTAATGCAAGTATTAATGCCAATATTTTAGATTTCATATTTCACCCTCGTTTCATTGCTCCGATTAGTTTATCGGAACTTTCGGGCGGTCCTTTCGGGCCGCCCGTAAAAATAGTTTTAATTCAAGTCAATTTCTATCTGTGCAAAGTCAATTGTTCCATATCCTAAAATTTCATTTGCCGTAATAAGTCCGCTTACCATAATTATATCCTTTGTGTCAAGTTCCGTAACAGTAAGGCTCGGGCTTTCATATGTCTTTTTTGTCTTTTTCATTTTTTCATCCTTTTTCATTGCAAAACCCCTCCTTCCCCTTATTCGGAAACCTTGTCGCCAAGGTTTTTAACTGCAGCATTTGCGTTATTAACGCTTACGCTCTTTACATAAGGAACATAGAACGGTGTTTCAATGCCCTTAATTTTAACAAAGCTTACACCCATAACAAGCGCATCAAGCTTAGTAGCCGGAATTTCAACAATATCAACTATATATGACTTTCCTGCTTCGGGTGTTACTGTAAAATCAGCAAATTTGCTTAATGATGAACTATCCGTCGCAACATCAAACGTATCTGTAGCAAGAGCATAAGTACCATATTTTTCAACGGACGCTCCGCTTACACCTTCAAAGGTTGTAAGGAATCGTATTACACCGCTTCCGTCGGTATAAACGCCTGAGTCAGCCTGAACATTAAGACTTGGCTTTACTGCAAGCTTTACTTCTGTTCCGTCGGGATAAACAATATAATTATCATTGTCATAGAAAACATTGTCGGTATCGGTGAAGGTAATTCCGGAAGCTATAGCTGCAACCGTAGCACCTTCAGTTGCCCCGTCAAAAGTAAGACCGATATTTCCTGTAACAGCATTTGCTATGTTAAGATTTGATTCAAGATAAATCTGAATATTGTTCTTTGTTGTTCCGTCGGAAAGAGTGTTGCCGGCAACTTTCGCATCACCTGAAATATTGGTAACAGATACATCCTTATCATGAGCACCGGTCATAATGCCTGCACCCTTTGCACTCTTGTTTCCGCTCATGGTTCCGCCTGTCATATTAAAGGTAGCATCATATGCTACTGCAACTGCTCCGCCAAAGCTTTCAGATGTGCAGTTTGTAATTTCTCCGCCTGTCATATTCATCTTGGAAGCATTAAGTCGTATAGCTCCGCCTTCTTTTGCCGAGCAGTTTTTAATTAAGCTTCCGTCTTCCATTGTGAATGTACATGCATTGCCGACATATACAGCTCCGCCGCCGGCTGCTGAATAACCGTTTTCGAAAACAGCACCGCTGCGGAGAGTCATTTCACCCTGTGCTGCAAGAGTAAAATGATAATTATTAAGGTCAACGGTTACATTTTCAAAATAGCATCTGTTGGAATAACCGGATACAGTTATATCTCCCAAAAGCTTTAATGTGTAGTTATCGCCGCTGTTTTTACCGCTTACAACAAAATCCGCTCCGTTATTGTAGGTGCCTGCATCCCAAGTTGTATCCTTAACTAAAACGATTGTTACATTTTTATCGGCAGATGCCACATATGCCTCTTTGAAAGTTTTATACTTTGTGCCGCTTGCTTCATCTGCACCAACATAGCACACATAATCACCTGTAAGGATGAGCTTTCCGTCCTTTAACGTCAAAGTGAACAGTTCATCATCGTATGTTATCTTTGATATATCTGTAACATTTGCACCGCTTACAATACCTGCTTCCGCACCGTTTACTGCACCTGTAATTGTAACACCTACTGCACCTGTAACAGTACCTGCCACATCTAACTCTGAAGCTTCTGTAATCTGAATATTATTCTCTGTCGTTCCGTCAGTAAGTGTATTACCCGTCACATTAACGCTTCCCGATACCTTTACGACATCAGTGCTGGTAGGCTGAGGATAAATCGCACCGCCTAAAGGTGCCTTGTTACCTGTAATTGTTCCGCCGTTAAGTACAATTGTTCCACTTGAATTGGAGTTAACTGTTATGGCTCCACCACCCACTGTTGCGCTGCAGCCTGTAATCTGACCGCCGTTTACGTTAAGTGTCGCTGCATTAAGGAAAATTGCACCGCCGTTTTTTCCGTTGCAGTTTCTTATTACAGAGCCTTCGTTAAGGTTAACCGTTCCTGACTGAGCAAATATCGCACCGCCGTTACTTCCGTATCCGCTTTCTAAAATTGCACCGTCATTTAATGTCAGAGATAAGCTTCCCAATGTGCTTATGTGGTATCCGTTAAGGTTAAAGGTTACATTTTCAAGCGTTCCGTGGTTACTGTAGTCTCTTATGTTAACGTCACCCAAAAGCTTTACGGTAAAGTTTTCGCCGTCACCGTTGTCACCGATTATCTTAAAGTCGGTGTCGTTTATTACGTTCATCGCTTCAAGCTCAACATCGCTTATAAGGCGTATTGTAACAGAAGAACCGGTTTTGGATGAAAGCGCTGCACCTAAAGACTTATACTTTGTACCTGTAGCTTCATCGTCTCCAAGGTAGCATACATAATCAGGTGCAAGGATAAGGCTGCCTTCGCTTAAAGTTACCTTATAGTCTTCATTGTCATATAAGATTTTGCTTACATCGGTAACTCCCTCGCCTGCTGTACCAAGAACAGTTCCTTTTGTTGCACCGGTAAATGTAAGACCGATATTGCCTGTAACATTCCCCGGTACAACAAGCGAATTTGCTGCTGCAACTTCAAAGTTGTTTACTGTCGTTTCATCTGAAAGTGTGTTTCCTGAAATATTTATGCTTCCGGATGCATTAACTGTGCTGGCACTGTCGGCATAAACGCCTCCGCCGCCCTTTACAGCGGTATTTCCTTCGATTGTTCCGCCGGTAAGAGTTACCTTCGAGCCGCTTCCTACTGCGGCGATTGCGCCGCCCTTATCACCGGATATGCAGTTTCTTATTGTGCCGCCCTGCATATTAAAGCCTTTTACTCCGTTTAAGCGGAATGCACCGCCGTTACCTATTGCTTCACAGTTTTCTACAACGCTGCCTTCATACATATAAAGATATGCCGCCTGAACGAATGCCGCACCGCCGCCGTTTGATGAATCATAGCCGTTGGTAAGAACCGAACCTGCTTCAAGGTGCATCTCCCCGTTACCGCCTAAGAAAAAGTGGTATTTATTCAAATCAATTGTAACATTTGTAAAATAGGCTCTTGTGCTGTAAACCTGGATTGTAACATTTCCAAGAAGGGTAACGGTAAAGTTTTCGCCTTCAGGATTCGTTCCGTCAATGGCAAAGTCCTCTTCTCCGCTTATTGTCATAGAGTCCCAGGTTGTATCGCAAAGAAGATGAATTGTTGTTCTGTTACAGCTTCCCAGTGATTCGATTGCGGCCTTAAGGCTTGTAAATGTCGTTCCTGCTTCGGCGCTGTCACCTATGTAACATACAGCATCTTCTGAAAGAAGTTCAACTTCTTCCTCAATTTCAGTCAGCTCGTCTGTCACTGTGATTTCCTCGTCAATTATAATATCCTCTGTTGCAAAAACATTCATAATCATAACGAACATTATTATGCAAAGCAGTGATGTCAAAATTTTTCCTTTTTTTCTCATTTTGTTTCCTCCACTTCCTTAATTGGTAATAGTAACCGTCTTTGTTACACCGTCCCAGGAGACGTTATAACCAAGCTGTTCCGATATAAATCTTATCGGTACAAAGGTGCGGTTATCTGTGATGCGCGGCTCTGCCAGAAGTGTAAACTGTGCTTCGCCATACTGAGGAGTCGTAACTATTACATTTTTATACATTATCTGAAGATATATTTTGGTATCTCCTTTAACAACGGTAATTCCCTGAACCTCGTTATCCCAGGAGATTTCAGCTCCCATAAGCTCAAGCAGGCCACGAAGCGGGATAAATGTGGTTCCGTTTTCAATATACGGTGCGGTATCAAGTGTCACCGTTCCGTTTTTATGGGTAATTTCCTTATTGCCTATTACAAGGGTATAGGTTTCTTTTTCTGCATTTACTCTCTTTTCGTGCTCTTCATAATTTTCATAGAATCGTAAATCGGTACAGCTTATAAGACCGTTATAGCTTCTATTAACCACAAATTTGAAATAACGTGTTGTAACGGTTTCATCAAACTTTGTATACTGAAGCTCTGCAGAAAATTCACGGGCAAATCTCTTTCCAACCTCGTAATACTCTTCTCCGTCGTCTGATGCATAAATTGTATAGTCATACCAGTACCCGGGGCTTCCGTCAAGTCTCGGTTCATAGCTTACAGCCGAAAGATTGTATACGGCACCTAAGTCCACATAAATTTCACGGCTTGTAGCATTCTGATTCTGGAAGAATGAGCTTGTTCCGTCAAGCACGTTGTCAATAATATTGCCTGCCCAGTGTCCTCCGTCATATGTTGCCTTTGCCTTTGATGTATCAATGGGATAAAGAGCTTCTGTGGTTGAATACTCCTTAAACTCGTCATAGCCTGAAACGATTTCATTCAAGGGGTTTGCCTCCAAAAGGTCAATCTCTGCAAGAGTACCGTATCCGCCCATACCATCTAAAATCTGAAGTCTTACCTTTTTAACCGCAATGTTGCAGATAAAGTTTTCACGCCTTGTCTCTTTAAGAGAACCGATTTCATAATCTCCAAGCTCTTTCCATTCTCCGTTTTCTTCCATATAGAATTTAACGTGAGAAGGAACACCTGCGCCGCCTTCCACTCTGGGAGTATAGGCAAAGCCTGAAATTACGGTCTCTTCGGGAAGAATTACATCAAGGTCGAAAGGAGGATCGTCCTTTGAAACAATGGCATTGTTTTCAACCTTATAGCTTGAATGCCAGTGATTTAAGTAATTTCCGTCTATAAGATTTTTCTTTCCCGATTCACTTCCCGAATTTGCTTCTACGCTCCATCCGTCTTTTGGAAGAAATTCAATGGTAAGATTTGATGGCTCTTCGTATATAAACTCACCTGATCCGCTGTCTATCGCACCTGACTTTGATGCGAAAACTACTTTTCCGTCTTTTACAGAACCTACCAGTTTTTCACCGGTGTCGGAGTAAAGCTTTGTTACACCTTTAACGTTTCCGCTTATAAGAGCGAAGGGTGTGCCCGATGCAGCAGAATCTATCAGGTTTACGCCGATTGAGCCTGTTATTTCATCTCTTAAGATAAGGTAGTCACTCTTCTGAAGTACTAAGTTACTGTTATTTCCGCTTCTGTCCTTATTGCCTTCAACTATTACATCTCCCGAAAGTACAACCTTTCCGTTTTCGGTTACGTAAATTCCGGCACCGTCGCCTGCGGTATTTTCCGTTACAGTTCCGCCCTTCATAACAAGAAGTCCTCCGTCATGAACACGGATACCGCCACCGCCGCCTGCAGTAAAGTTCTTTCTTACGATACTGCCCTTTTCCATATAGACTTCGCCGTCTTCCTGAATAAGGATTCCGCCGCCGTTGGCAGCTTTTCCGTTTTCAATTACGGCTCCGTCCATAAGTGTCAGCTTACCGGTGCTGTGAACAAAGAAGTTTGTTTTTCCGCCAAGATCAACAGTTACATCTTTTAATTTAACGTGGGAGCTCTGATATATTTTCACATCTCCGCTCACCGATACCTTATATCCGTGTCCGTCAATTGTGAAATAAGTGTTATCAATGCTCCTGCTTCCCGTTGACCAGGTCATATCGCCGAGTAAATGAATTGTATCGCCCTTTGATTTGCTTATGGCTTCTGCAAGATTCGTATAGGTTTTGCCTGTGTTAGTTCCGATATAGCAGGAAGGCGTTCCTTTGTCTGATGTGCCTGCATTGCCGCTCTGACTTCCTGAAACCGGTGCACCGTTCTTTGACCAGATAGCGTTGCTTCCGCTTGCGGCTCCCTTTAAGCTTTTATCCTTATCAAGATAAATCTTTTCAAGTCCGCTTACAGCACCCTCTAAACTTGCAAAACCGCTGCCTTCTCCGCCTTCTTCTCTCATGGTTACGCCCATTTCGCCTGTATATGCACCGCTTATTACAAGCATTGAGGGGAAGAAAGTCTGTACATTATTTTCTGCCGAGCCGTTTTTAAGAGTATTTCCGGTTATTACTGCACCGCCTGATATTTTTGCAGCTGCAACATCGCCGGAATGGTCGCCAACATAAATTCCTGCGCCCTTTTCCGCTCTGTTGCCCTTTATTATTCCGCCTGACATTATAAGATTTGCATCATATACAATTGCCAGAGCGCCACCACTTGTTCCCGCAGTACAGTTTGTAATTGTTCCGCCCTTCATTTCAAATGTTGCGGCATTAACTCTAAACGCACCGCCTGCACCATCGGATGTGCAGTCTCTTACAAAGCTTCCCTCTTCCATTGTAAACCTGCAGGCATTCATTACCTGTGCCGCACCGCCGCCGTGGCTTCCCGAAGCAGCATATCCGTTTTCAAGTATTGCTCCCTTCTTCAAGGTCATTGATGCCTGACGTTCAAGGGCAAAATGATATTTATTAAGGTCAACGGTTACATTGGAAAATCTTGCTTCAACGCCGTAGCCTGTCAATGTAACATCGCCAAGAAGTCTTATTACATACTTTCCGCCGCCGTCAACGGTAAACTTTTTACCTTCGGTAATTTTTGTTCCGGCATCCAGAGTTGTATTGGCTTTAAGATTGATTACTCCGTTATCTGCATTGTTGATTGCATCGATTAAGGAAGAATATTCCTTTCCGCCTACCTCGCAGACAGCCCCTGTTCCGAATTTTATATCGGAAGGTGTCTTGGGAGGAGCATCTATAGTTACCGTAGAAGATGATGCAGAAGAACCGGTCTGTGTGCTTGCTCCGGAAGATGCACCTTTAACCCATACTATATTGCTTCCTGATACACTTCCCGTAAATTCCGTATTGGAATCGTTTGTTATATTGTTTGCACCGGAAACGGAACCTGAAGCAGCCGCAAAAGCAGCACCTTCACCGCCCGGCTCTCTCATTGTCACGCCCATTTTTCCCGAGTAGTCGCCCATAACAACCAGCATTGATGAAAAGAAAGGCTGAACATTGTTGTTTTGTGAGCCACCGGAAATTTTGTTTCCTGTAACAGTTGCGTTTCCTGAGAAATATCCGATTGCCTTGTCGCCGGAGTGGTCGCCTATGTATACGCCTGCTCCCTTCTGTGCGCTGTTTCCTTTTATGCTGCCTCCGCTCATTGTAAGTTCAGCATCATATACTATGGATAAAGCACCACCGCTTGTGCCTGCCAGGCAGTTTTCAATGGTTCCGCCAAGCATTGTAAATTTCGCCGCATTCACTCTGAATGCTCCGCCCGTTCCGAAGGATGAGCAGTTTCTGACGTAGCTTCCGTCTTCCATAGTGAAAGCACATCCGTTCATTACCTGTGCAGCACCACCGCCGTGGCTTCCGTCCTTTGCATAACCGTTTTCTAATATTGCGCCCTTCTTCAAGGTCATGGTCGCCTGCTTTTCAAGGGCGAAATGATGTTTATTAAGATCAACCGTTACATTGGAAAATTTTGCTTCAACGCCGTAGCCTGTTAATGTAACATCGCCAAGAAGTCTTATTACATATTTTCCGCCGCCGTCAACGGTGAATTTCGTTCCCTCAGGGATTGTTGTGCCTGCATCTAAAGTAGTATTTGCTTTAAGATTGATTGTTCCGTTATCTGCATTCATAATCGCTTCGTAAAGGGAATTATATTCCGTTCCGCCTACTTCGCAGATAACCCCCGTTCCGAATGTTATATTGGTGGGAGTTTTAGGTGGTTCCTGGTTAGTGCTCTGGTTAGTGCCGGATGAGCCGGATGAACCGGAATTATTGCCGGCGGGTAAATTCACACTTCCATCCTTGCTCCATACAAGCATTTTGCCTGCCACAGCACCTTTAAGCGCTGTGTTGGAGTCATTAATAACCTTATCTGCACCGGAAAAGCTTCCCGCTACAACGCCGAATGCGCTTCCTTCTCCGCTTCCGTCAGTAAAGGTTATGCCCATTTCACCGTAATAGTCCCCTGCCATCACAAGCATTGATGAAAAGAGGGGCTGAACATTACTTGTTACAGCGCTTCCCTTAAGGGTGTTGCCTTTAATGGTTGCACTTCCTGAAATATATGCTCTTGCTTTATCATCTTTGTGATCACCTATATATACGCCACCGCCTATAGATGCGCTATTTCCAATAATGCTTCCGCCGTTCATTTCCAAAATACCGTCGTTTACTATCGCCAAAGCTCCGCCCTTTGTTTCTGCTGTACAGTTTTCAATAGTTCCGCCCGTCATAGTAAATTTTGCCGCATTTACGCTGAATGCACCGCCAACGCCTTCCGAGTAGCAGTTTTTAACCCGGCTTCCATCTTCCATTGTGAAGAAGCATCCGTCCTTAACTTCTGCCGCGCCGCCGCCAAAGCTTTCCTTGTATGCATAGCCGTTTTCAAGAACCGCTCCGTTCATCAAGGTCATTGATGCTTGCTTTTCAAGGATGAAATGACGTTTGTTTAAGTCCACAGTTACGTTTGTAAAGCGGGCGTCAGTTCCATAGCCCGATAAGGTGACATCACCTGCGAGGGTTATTCTGTATTTTCCCTCACCGTCAACGGTGAATTTCGTTCCTTCGGGAATAGCTCCCATATCCAGAATTGCATTGTCTGTAAGATTAATTGTTTTTCCGTCTGCATTTTTCATCGCTTCTAAAAGCGAAGTGTATTTTATCTCTTTGATTTCACATACATATCCTGATGCAAAAGCACAGGGCATAAAGCTTAAGCATATAGCAAGAACACAGATCAAAGAAATGAGCTTTTTTAAGTTATTAAGTATTCTCATATATGTACCTCCTTTATCCCAAATAGCTCAAAGCCATTGTTACAGCATCAGCTTTCGCATTTCCGATGACATAAACTCCGCTTCCCATATTGGTAACCGTTTTTCCAATAACCTCAGAAAACAGGCTTACGGGAACATAAATTCTTCCGTCAACAACTGTTACGGGAGCTGAAATTGTTTTAAGTCTTCCGTTTGCTCTCGCTTCATAAGAGCCGATAGCTGTATAATACCAGTTCTTTTCAGCGATATCCGTAAGGTCATCTGTCATACGGTAATCATAGAAATAGAATATGTTTGTAAGGTAGTTATACTCAACCTTGGAAAGTCCGTGTCCCATAAGCTCCTCAAAGGTTTCGGCAGGAACATAAAGTGTTCCGTTCATTTCAAAGGGAGTAACAGATGTATCCTTTTCGTAAACGGTTTTTATACCGCCTTCGGAAATCATCTTTCCGCATCCCGCTTTAATTACGCCTGCACCGTCAAGTGCCGCCTTCTCGGAAGAGGTCAATGCTTTCTGCTCTATTTCTGTATAAAGATAATTGAATCTTCCGATGGGAGCAGAAGTTCCCTTTTCGTAAAGCTCAAGAACATCAGAAAATGCTCCGTGTACCCATTTGAATTCAAAATCAACCGTGCCGGTTTCCGAAAGAAGTGCTTTAGGAACTGAAAGCTGCATTGTGTTTCCGTTTCTTACGATAGCTGCTTCTCCCACATAGGTTGCCTGATTGTCAGCCGAAAGAGCTTCTACGGCTGCGCCGCCGTTTCTGCCGATTACAAAATCATATCCCGAAAATCCGGTTGCGGGATTTCTGTCAATGTTTATGTAAAGTGCGGTATCAGAAAGGCTCTTACCTTCCAATGTCTTTGCCATAAAGTAGAAGTTTGATGCATCTCTTGCCACCTTTGATTCTGTCACTCTTACAGAGGATTCTGTCTTATACGTCCATACCTTTCCGGTTTCGGGATTCTGAAAACCGGAGGTTGAATCTCTGTCAAGTCCGGGATAGTTGTAAAATCCGGGAGTCACACTTCCCCACTGAGCAATGTCGCCGTTTATATCAATCGTTGCTTCAGCTCCTGCAAGCGGTGCAGGGCGAACGCCCTTGTATTTTCGACAGAAGTCAACCAAAAGGTTGTAATAGTCATCCTTTACCGCTGTCTTCGTAGGTTCAAAGTCACGGCTCTTATTTGTATCAAAGGTATCAACGAATACGTTGGAATAGCCCCAGGCACTGCTCTGTCTGTCGGCAGTATATTCGTTCCAGCCGGTTATAAATACAAGGTGAGGATCTAAATCCAACGCATATCTCGCCTGCTCGCGGAAGAAGTACGCCTTTCTCGGTGCATCGGCAGAATAGTCATCTCCGAATACGTTTGAAAAGCTCTTTCCCATTGCATAAGGAAGGCTGAAGGCATAAGGAGAGGGATTTTTACCCTGGGAGTAAGGAATGTTTGCCGCCATACCGAGAGTTGTCATTTCCGCTCTTCCGTCCTCGGTATCTTTACCGAGTGTAGCTCCCTGAGGGAAGGGCTCAAGCCATCTCCAGTTATCCTCGTGTCCTTTTCCGTCATTACGCCAGGTAAATGTATCTGTAATATTCTCAACAAAGGTTTTCCACTCGGTGTCTTCTGCAGAAATACCGCCCATTGCCGACTTTGCACTCGTCGCACCCATCATAAAGGGCTTTCCGTCAAGATAGTACCACATATCGGTAAAGTCATTTTCAACAAAACCGATGTTATAAATTGATCCGAGAAGTCCAATCATTGTTTCGCTCTGCTTTTCTCCGACAAACAGTGCGAATTTCGGAACATTTATTCCTTCTTTTTTCGCATCTCTCATTGCCTTTATCATGGTATTCCAACCCTCGGAAATGTTAACGCCGTTTGTATAGTCAAGAATTATTGCATCAACTCCCGCCGATGCAAGAAGCTCCATCTGCTGACGGTATACCCAATATTCAAGACTTGAATAAAACCCAAAAACAGATTCGCCCCAGAAAAATTCCGCCGTGCCCTTCCATGCTTCGCTGTTAGGATTGGATAAAGCATCGGGGTATTTTGAAACCTCTTCGGAAATTATCTTTGCCGGAGTATTTCCCTCTCCGGGATTCCAGTTCCAGAAGAACATCATAACGTCTCTTCCGTCTTTCGGTGCGCCAACCTCAGGATACTCTGCAACCTGACGGCCCATTTCGTCCGTCGAAACCCAGGTATCGGAATAATAGTCCCTTAAGTATTCATCTGAAACCTGATCGGTAAGTGCCGTGTCGTTATGAGGTTTTTTACTTAAGGTGATTTTTTCAACCAGATAATTACCGCCAATACCGTTCCAGTAGCTTTCTGCAAAGTATATATCGTGAACTCCGCTTACGCCTTCTATGTATGCAGAATAGGAAGTGCCGGTTTCGCTCATTACAATAGTTCCTATCTGCTTACCGCTTACGGGATTATCTATCATAACACGAAGCGCCGCACCGTTGTCCCATCCGACAATTTTAACAGCACCTTCAAGGGTTACCGACTGTATTCCGGTAAGATCAATACCCTTATAGCCGATATATCCCCCTCTTTTCATATCTTTCGCTGCGCCACCTGACACGGATACTTCTTTGTTAAAATCTGCATTTGACGGCAAAAGCACAATATCGCCTTCTGCAAAAACAGATATTGCAGAAAACATAAGCATTGCCGAAAGCAACAAGCATAATATTTTTTTCATAACGGTACCTCTTTCTTTGAAAATACTTTTTGAAAGGCCCTCCGGGGTTGCCCCCGGAGGACGTCGGATGGTGAAAAGTCATCCGACAGAGTGGTTTCTATGAGCCTTGGCCCATAGTTTACGGAGTTGCCTCCGTAAGGAAGGAAACATATATAAAAACATATCAATGTTTTTACCGGATTAAAATCAGACAGAACCGCGCTCGATTATGCGGTGCTCAACATAGTGCACCCGCTTTTTAGCCACTTTTCCGCTCATAATATAATTAACTGCCGTTTTTATCATATCGTGCACATCGTATGTGACAGAATCAAGCTTCATCCCTATTTTTTCGATTATAGCCACATCGTCAATGCCGATAATGCCCACCTTTGCTTTTTTTGCGGTTGCCACAAGCGGAAGCGCATACACATCCGCTTCGCAGATAAGCGCTGTTTTGCTTTTTTCAAACAGTCTGTTCTTTACTTCTCCGGCACTGACGAACTCATATTCAATGCCTATTCTTTCCACAGCCTCCGCAAAACCGCGTCTTCGTTCCTTGCTTCCCGTGGTAGATTTTTCACCCGGTTCGGAACCCAAGTACAAAAGCTTTTCATAGCCCTTGGAGCAGACATATTCAACCATATCGTTTAATACCTTTACATCATCGATTCCAACGAAAGGGATCGAAGGCAATTTATTATAAACCGTTATAATCGGAATTTTCAGAGACAAAAGCCAGTTTTCATACTCCTTATCCGTATTGATGGGACACAGCACTATTCCGTCGACCTGCATACAATAAAGACTTTCAACACATCTTTTCTCCTCGTCCTTGTCGCTGTAGCTGAACATAACAACCAGGGAATAATCGTTCTCCAGACAAAATTTTGAAAAGCGCATAAGTAAATCAGAATTTGATAAATTATGTGTTTCCTGAAGTACAATACCTATGCTTCCCGCCTTTCCGCTTGCACGGTTAAAATGCTGAATGCTGGGGCGGTAACCGTACTCTTTCGCTACTCTCAAAATCATTTCTTTTGTCTCCGGTTTTATCCCTCCGCGGTTATTAAGAGCTCTGTCAATTGTCCCCTGAGACACACCACAAATTTCTGCCAGTTTCGCAGTTGACATATTTCTTCGCAAAAGATCGCCTCCCAAAGATAAAATTTCAAAAATCAAAATGTATCTTCAAGCCTTGATTTTACTGGATTTTTACATAGAAAAACAAAGCTTGTTTCCCATCATAATTTAATTATACATTGTGCATTTTTTCGTGTCAACATACACGTTTTGACAAGAAAAAATTTATTTTTTATTGTTAAAAATTCACAAAAATCCCAAAAAAATTCCCCTGTAAAAAAAGCGGAAAACGGCGTAACCTCTTTTTGAGATTACACCGTTAAACTCCGACCATTAAAAATCGTATTCTATTTTTACCGCGCTTCCTGTTTTTGCAGCCTCAACAACAGCCCTGCAAACCGCAACCGTTGCTGCACCTTCACGTCCTGTCATCATTAGTGGCTTTCCGTCAAGTAACGCTTCCCTCATAACCTTGTGTTCCTGCGCCACATTGTGGTTATTAAGGCTGACCTTTATAAGGTGTCTTATCTCGCGCTCACTCCCTGTTCCGAAGTAGCCGTCCGCAAAGTGTCCGTCCTTTGTGCTCTTTTCAAGGCAAAGAGTAAGATACGGAGTTGTGTTGTCTACGATAATTGTTCCCTTTGTTCCGTAAAGAACAGTTCTCATAGTATAGTCTCTCTTACAACCTACCGATGTAAATACCTTTCCTATTACGTCGTTCGGGAATTTCATAATAGCAACGGTTGTATCGTTTACCGGCCAGTCTGTAAGCACCTTGTGGTTACTGTATGCCATTGTCTCTATAGGATTTCCTGCTATCCAGCGTAAAAGGTCTATGGCGTGGCAGGCACCTCCGATAATCGGCTCTCTGTCCTTATCTACGCGCCAGTTGTCAACACCCGGAATAAGTGCATAGTCGTGAGCATACTCAGACTCAACATAGTAAAGCTCTCCGATAACACCGGCATCTACCATTTCCTTAGCCTTTACAAAGCCCGGGGTAAAACGGCATACCTGTCCGACCATCAATAGCTTTCCGCTTTCTTCCTGAGCCTTGATCATTTCCTTACACTCGTCAAGGAAAAGTGCCATAGGCTTTTCGCACAGTACATTATTGCCCGCTTTAAGGGCAGCTACCGTTGCACCTGCATGAGCTTTATCGCTGGTTGCTACAGTAACTATATCAAATTTCATTTTGGCAAGCATTTCTTCATAATTATCGAAACAAACTGCATCTTCCAAGCCGTATCTCACTTTTTTGTCGTTGCACCATTTCATGTGCTTATCGCAGATAGCCGTAATTTTAACGCCTTCCATTTTTGTAAGCGCTTCAAGATGGCTTCCTCCGAATGAGCCGCAGCCTATAAGTCCATAATTTAAAGTCTTTGCCATGATATTACCTCCAAACTTCTGCTTATTCTTTTTGCGTGTTATAATCATTATAAAATCAATAAAAAAACGTGTCAACATACACGTTTTTTTATTTTTTTACTGCATAAAAAAGGGGCTGTAAAATAATTACAGCCCCTTTTTCAGGAGATAGGAAAAAATGCTTCAGAACGGACAAACTGCACCGCCCGAAGGCGTATATAGATACGTTGAGGGTGAAGTTTGTTCGTAGCAAAAAGGCTTAAAATGAAGAAAAATCGCAGGAATGCGATTTTTCAACACTATTTTACAACATAGAGTTTGTAACTTTGCCCAATCCACTAATTTATTTGCCTTTTTGCGGTCTGGACTTTTTTTACATCTCCTTAAATATTAAAGTTTATCTCGGTTTGCTGTCATATCCCATATCTTTTCTCCGTCACGAAGGTGGCTTAAAACCTTCATATAAGCACGAACTTCTTCGTTTTTGATGGGATATGTACCTTCGCCTCCGAAATCCTTATAAAGCACATACGTGTATATTGACACGAAATCATAAAGATTTATAATTTAAGTAAAGGAATAATAAAGGAGAATAAATCCATGGAATATATAGCATACTTGGCTTCTTTTATATCAATAATACTCGGCATTTTGGAGCCCTTCGGCAAAAAAATGCAGACAGTTTATATACTTAATTTCCTCGGCAATCTGCTTGTGGGTATAAGCTATTTTTTTACATCAAGTGAAAGCTTTTCAGGTGCCGCAGTTTGCTTTGTTGCCTGCATTCAGGTAATAATAAATTTCTTTTACGATTATAAAAAGAAAAAGCTTCCTGCTGCTTTAATCGTGATATATGCCCTTTCCTTTATTGCGGTCACAGTTTCAGTATTTTCCGCGTGGTTTGACATTTTTTCACTTTGTGCCACAATGCTTTATGTTGCAAGTATGGCACAAATCAATGTAGGAAGCTACCGCATATTATATGCCTTAAATTCTTCCTGCTGGATAATATATGACATACTCTCAAAATCCTACGGCAATCTGGCAACACATATTATCCTTGCTGTCTTTACATTCATATCTATGGCGGTAAACAGTAAAAAGGAAGCCTGATTGAATAAAAAAAGCAGGGCAAAGCCCTGCTTAAGGTATTTATTTTTTAAGGAATAATATGTTTTTGGGTTTCACAATGTGGCATCTGCCGCTTACACCCGAAACGCGGTCAGTCCATTCATCCTTCAGCATAAGTTCGTAATTTTCAGTGCCAAGGTTTGACAGTACAAGATATTCATCTTCATTTACGAACATTGATGCACAAACCTTTTCGGGTATGGGCGATGAAATATATTCCGATTCCTTTAATTCGATATACGCAACACTGTTTTCCTTTACCATAGGACTATACAGCTTCATATAGCGACACCATCTGGGATACTCTTCCGTATCGTCGGGAATTTTCGACCAGAGGCTGTATACAAAAGGTCCGTCAGGATGCTCTTTCATATATTCCCCGACTCTTTTATGGTGAAGGAAGTCCCCTATTTCCACATAGTCTACCCCTTCTTCGTAAATGCCGCTGCCCATAAGAGGTCTGCCTCTTTTAAGAAGCGGGAACTGCATAAAGGGAATGGTTTTAACATAATACAAATCGGGATTTTCCGCATCCGAATACTCGCCGTGTTCGCAAGGTACTACGTAAGGTTCATACTCCTTGCCGGCTCCGAAATCGTCAGAATTCACACACTCTCCTATCCAAAGATAGTCATATACTTTATCCTTGCAGGGAGGCTTATTGTTTCTGTCGCAATGGATTTTAACAATTCCGCCTTGTTTTTTTATCTCGACGTAAATTTCGCTGAGCATATCTTCAAGCAAGGGGTCATAGGGCATCTCCCAGGACTTTGCGCCGGAAAGCTCCATTCCCTGTTTCCTCATTTCTTCGGCATAGAGATTTCCTCCGTCATAGCCCCAGTCATTGAATATGCCGTCAAAGCCATAGGTTTCCACAGCATTTTTAAGCTTTGATATAAGATAGTATCTCCACATTGGACTTCCCGCATAGCACTTTCTGTAATTTAAGTGCTCCGCGTGGTAGCCGTAGGTGCTCCTGGCAAATTCTTCCCTGAAATCGGGATCTCTTATATCAAAATATCCCGTGGACACATAAGGAAGTATTTTTATTCCGAATGAGTGGCACAGCTTTACAAAGTTTTTCATTCCCTCATGGTCGTGGGAGGAAAACTTGTCTGCTCCAAGATGCCTTATAGCATCGTTCCATTCCTCGTGAACCTGAATTACCTTAACGCCGTTTTCAGCCATATCTTTTATAAGATTATAGTCGTATTCGGTGGGCTCAATGGTAAATCTCTTCGGATAATCGCCAAGATTATAAATTGCCTGCCCGGGCAGATATTCGCCGATTCTGTGACGGCGTAAATATGTTTTGTTTCCTTCTTCCGCTCTCCTTAAGTTTTCAATCCTTCTTTTCACTGATTCAAAACCAGGATTAGCCATGTAATTTTTACCTCCTTTTTATTAATTACATCCCATAGCTTAAGGAAATGTAACGGTCGTATATTAACACGTTTTTTTATTATTGTCAATCTAAAATTTACCCAAATATATAAAAAAGTCATAACGTAACGGCAGATAAATGCTGTTGCTATTTATAAGGAGGATTATTATGGACAAAAGAATAGGCGCACAACTTTACACCTTAAGAGACTTCTGTAAAAACACAGAACAGTTTAAGGAAACACTTGAAAAAGTAAGCAAAATAGGCTACAAGACCATCCAGATTTCAGGGGTTGATTCATCTATATCCGCAAAGGAAATAAAGGAAACAGCCGACCTTTATAACCTCGAGATTATCTGCACCCACTCCGATGTGGAAGATATGTACAATAACCTTCCGAAGATTATTGAAGACCATAAAACCATGGGTTGCAATATTGTAGGAATCGGAAATATGCCCCGTGAATTTTCAGCTGACCGCGACAAGCTTTTCGATTTTATCAAAAAGACAAGCGCAGTTGCCGAAGAACTTAAAAAGCACGGTATGATTTTCTCCTATCACAATCACGCCTTCGAGTTTACAAAGATGGACGGAAAATTTGTTTTTGACATCATTCTCGAAAACACCCCTGCAGATTGCTACAAGTTCCTTTTGGACGTATACTGGGTAGCCATAGGCGGTGTTGATCCTGCCTCCTGGCTTATTCACTGTAAGGACAGATTAAGCTCCGTTCATTTCAAGGATTTAAGAATCCCCGGCGGTGAAAATTCTCCCCAGTATGCAGAGGTTTTGGAGGGCAACTTAAACTGGGATTCCATCTTTGATGCCTGCAAAAAAGCAAATGCACCCTATGCCTTTGTGGAGCAGGACAGCTGTTATGGCCGTGATCCTTTCGGTTGTATGGAAATAAGCTATAAAAACCTTACAAAAAAGGGATTTATTTAATCTCCTGTCAGCTCAGTAAAATTAAACCCAAGATTGTTTTAATGCAATACAGTCTCATTGGTCGGCTTGAAAGCCTCTCGCCCTTGGCAGGACATCAATTTTAATACAAACTTTTCTTAAAGCTTTCCTTACCCCGTAAGCCACATATCTTAGGCATTTTAATTCGCAATTGCCATCTTTGCCTAAAAATAACCCCACACTGTCCTTTGCAGTGTGGGGTTATTTTTAACAAAAAAAGAAATGTTCTTTTTTATATTTCATTAAACGTAACCGTAAATTCAGTTCCTTCTCCGAGTGTGCTTTCTACAGTTATATCCGCCTTATTTATAAGTGCAATATGCTTTACTATGGAAAGCCCCAGTCCGGTTCCGTTTACGGTCTTCGAATGGCTCTTATCCACGCGGAAAAACCTCTCAAAAATACGGTTTTTATCCTCTTTTGGAATTCCTATTCCGGTATCCTTAACGCTCAGCATATTTCCTTCCGCATTGACTCTTACACTTCCGTTATCCTTATTGTACTTTATTGCGTTTTCACAAAGATTGTATATAAGCTCCGTTATCTGATTGTAGTTAGCCTCAACAAAGAAGCCCTTACCCGTGACATTAAAATCAATATCCCTTTCATCCGCCAGAGGCTTGAGTTTATCCTTTACTTCAAGAGCAATCTCTCTTATGTCAATCCGCTCCTTTGTTGCAGGCTGCTCATTTTCATCAAGCCGTGAAAGCTCGGTAATATCCTCCGTGAGTGTTATAAGCCGCTTCGTTTCCTTTTCAATTTTTTTCGTAAATTCCGGTATATCCTCCGCCTTTGCCATACCGCTGTTAATGAGCTGCGCATAGCCGTGTATGGTGGTAAGAGGAGTTTTCAGCTCGTGTGATACATTAGCCGAAAACTCACGCCTTATTTTCTCTGTTTCAGACAAGGTTTTCATCTGTTCTTTTATTTTCCTGTTCTGATTGGTTATCCTTTTAAGAAAAGGCTTTATCTCGTCGTATACTTTGTCGTAATCTTCGTCGAAAGGATTTATTTCTTCAATGGGCTTTACAATGTTTTCTGTAAGCTTTACGGAAATAATGCTGGATAAAGCATATATCAGAAGTGCAAGAAGAAGTGTAGGAACTATGACTCCCGCAAATGCCGTATGCGTTATATAGCTTTTTGCCGTAACAGCAATTATATCTCCGTTTTCCATCCTTACAAAATATGAATATCTGCTGTCAGATGCAAAAAACGAATAATCATGTTTTGAAGCTTCCCCTTCTTTATACGCCTTTTCTGCAAGCTTTTTATAATCTGAAACCGGGGCAAGCTCTCCATCGCCAAAAGCTTTTAATACTTCGCCCTTTTTATCACAGATCATAATGTTTTTTTCGGAAAAAAAGCCATCTTTGTCGATAGCTTCATAATTTTCCGTTATATATTCCGATAAATCTTTTACTTCAGATTCAAGCCTTACTCCGGCTGCGCCGCTTACGGCAAAATATACCGTCAATGCCGTAAGCACAAGCGTAAACACCGTTATAAAGCTCATATATCTGTAAATTCTTTTATACATAACTTACCCCAATTTATAACCGACATTACGGATGGTTTCTATGTATTCCCCCGCTATGCCAAGCTTTTTTCTGAGTGTTCTTACATGTACATCCAGTGTACGGGATTCGCCTTCAAAATCAGTTCCCCATACCTTGTCTAAAATTTTTTCTCTTCCAACAACCGTTCCCTTATGTGTCATAAGGCAGTAAAGCATTTCAAACTCCTTATAAGTAAGAACTACCGCCTCGCCCGAAACTGTGACAGTTCTTTCATCATAGTTAAGCGAAAGTTCCTTATACTCTTCCGTTTTACAGTTGAATGGTGTTCTTCTTAATACAGCCCGAATCCTTGATACCAGTTCAAGCACATCAAAGGGTTTTGTTATATAGTCATCTGCCCCCGCGTCAAGTCCTTTCACCTTGTCCATTCTGTCAGACTTGGCGGTGAGCATAATTATGGGCATAGCATTGCCGCTTTTCCTGATTTCCTTAAGTATTTCCATTCCGTCAGTTCCGGGGAGCATAATATCAAGCAGAGCGAGATCAGGCTTTTTCTCCGATACAGCGGAGAAAAAGCTTTCTGCCTCTCCGAAGACTTCAACCGAAAAGCCTACGGATGTAAGTGCATAGCTTATAAGCTCGCGGATTCCCGCATCATCCTCAACACAATAAATCAAGTTCATAAAACTTCACCCTATCAAAGAATGTATTTTGCTTTGTACTGATCATAAAGCTCGAAAAATTCGTTTTCTCCGTCTTCTTTAACATGGCTCAGATATTCGTGAGTATCAAGGGCTCCCTGCGCAATTTCAAGCAGACATACCGCAATGTTTGAGCAATGATCTGCCACACGCTCAAAGTTTGTAAGAAGGTCTGATAATACAAAGCCGTATTCCATGGTACAGTTACCCTCTTTAAGGCGCTTGATATGATTGTTCTTTATCTTGCGCTTAAGCTTGTCAATAACCTGCTCCAAAGGCTCAACCTTTTTTGCAATTTCAAGATTATTCTCCAAAAGAGCATGCACGGCAAGCAGCAGAACTTCCCTTGTGGCTGCAGAAATAACTTCAATGTCACGCTTTGCCTCAGGCGAAAATTCGATGCCCTTTTCCTTTATTTCCTCAGCCGCCTCACATATATTTACCGCATGGTCGGAAATTCTTTCTATATCTCCCACGCAGTGAAGAAGACTTGTTATTTCGCGGCTGTCTTTTATGGATAAATCCTGTCCTGATACCTTAACAAGGTAGGAGCTTATCTTGTCCTCGTAATGGTCAACCTCTGTTTCTTCCTTGCTTATTCTTTCAGCAACATTCTTGTCGTAATTTTCAATAAGCTCTGCCGCACTTTCAAAGGAACGCTGAGCAAGGAGCGCCATATCACAAACCAGATGACGGCTTGTATCTATAGCGAAGGACGGAATTGTAATGAAGCGTTCGTCAAGAGCAGAGAATGCATCGTTTTTCTCTTCTTCCTTCTGGTCTTTCTTTCCGCGCACCGCTTTTATTGCACACTTCTCAATAAATCCGCAGAAAGGAATAAGTACAACTGTTGTAAGGATATTAAATGCTGTGTGTACAAAAGCTACCCAGAAAGGATCAATTACCGCTTCCATAAATGCAAAGTTCACAAATGCATGAAGGATATAAAATACAGGGGCAACAATTACAATACCCAGTATTTTTATAAAGAGGCAGGCAAAAGCCACGCGCTTTGAATCTCTGTTACCGCTTATAGCTGACAAAATAGGTGTTATTGTAGTACCGATATTCTGTCCCATAATAATCGGAATCGCCGTCGCAAAATTGATTGCTCCTGTCATAGAAAGTGCCTGAAGAATACCGACAGAAGCTGAAGATGACTGGATTATTGCTGTAAGAACAGTTCCCACAACAATACCCATTACGGGGTTTTCAAACATAACGAGCATTTCTTTGAACCAGGGTTCACTCTTAAGTCCCGACACTGCATCGCTCATAGATTCCATACCGAACATAAGTACCGCAAATCCAAGCAAAATAAACGCTATGTTCTTTTTCTTGTCGGACTTGCTGAACATGGTTATGGCAACACCTATTACCGCAAGTACAGGTGTAAATGATGACGGCTTCAATAAATCAAGCCACCATATTCCTCCGCCGTCAATTGCGGATGTACTGAGTAGCCACGCAGTAACCGTCGTTCCTACATTTGCACCCATAATAATGCTTATAGTCTGTCCCAGCTTCATTATTCCGGAGTTTACAAAGCCCACCAGCATAACCGTTGTAGCAGAGGACGACTGGATTATCGCTGTAACACCAAAGCCAAGCAGAAAGCCCTTAAAACGGTTCGATGTAAGCTTTGCAAGTATAGATTCAAGCTTTCCTCCTGCCAGCTTTTTAAGCCCGTCTCCCATAACATCCATTCCGTAAAGGAACAGAGCCAGACCGCCAACCAATGTAAGTATTTCAAAAATGCCCATGTAAAGCCCCTCCTTACATATTTTTAACCTGAATTTTTCTAATTAAATTATAATCTATAAAATGTTAAATACACTATCACATAAATGTTAAATCTATGTTAAATCCCAAGCTCTGAAAGAAGAAGCGAAACTTCGTCAGAATCTTCTTCAGCGATGTTGCTGTTTATTGAAATTTCTCTTTCCACCCTCATCTTGACATCCATTTTAAGAAGCTTTGTCCACCTTGCCACCGTAAAAAAAGGATAAAGGAAAGGATGTTTTTTAAGCGAAGGAAACAAAATCTCCAGACTTTTCTTAGGCATAAAGAGCCTTCTTAAAATATAGCCTGCCTTTCCTCCGTTTTGTTTTTGTTTTATTGCTATATGCTGGGTTTCATTTCCGTACACGCCGCCGTTTATGATAAACTCTTCCATTTTATGCGTAAGCGCTGTGTGCTCTGTATTGCCGAGCCATATATCGGAAAGCCTTATAACCTCATCGTAAAATTTTTCAATTTTACATAGCCCAAGATATTCTCTTAAGATATTTTCCTCAAATTCAAGCTTCCCTCTCAAAAGATACAGATCAATAAACTGTCGTATTCCGCAACCGCCTCCCACAAAGTGATAGGACATATGAGAAATCAGATGAAACATAAAAAATTCTTTTTTGAAAGCAAATCTTGTTCCTGCGTCCTTCTCTGCATAATCCCAGGATAACGAAAGCAATCTGTCGATATTTTCCATACTTTCTTTTATTGAAAAGTGAAGTTCAAGGTGTACCCCGTTTCCCGAATACATCGATATGTCGTGATAATTCACCTTTTCTTCCGTGCTGTACGAAAGCTTTTCTATTAATGCAGTCCTTGCTTTCTCCAGTTTTTCTTCTTTTACAAGAATATCTATATCACAGCTTGTGCGCATCCAGCTTTCAGGATAATAATTTCTAATCACCGCACCCTTAAGCGGAATATATTCTATCCCCTCTGCTTCAAAAAGCTCTGTGATTTTCTTATACTCCTCTTCCATAATGCTGCTTCTGTAAACCGCTGTCATCTTTTGCTTACGGAAAGCATTTTTTATATTTTCCGGAACTTCAATTTTCTCTTTTTCTATAGAATACCCCAAAAGATGAGCCATATCGTGCTTTTTGGAAAGTGCATAAAGAGCCTTTCCCTCTTCTTCCGTAAGGCTTTTTATTCCCGATGGCTCACCTTTTAAAACGAAACGGAGCAAAGCAAACATAATTCTTACAGTTTCGTTCATATTTTCTTCCTCCGTTTCTTTTTATATTAATATTTTCTCCACACCATTTTATTTACAACACCGGTGTAGGACTGAATAATTTTCACAACCTTAGTGGACACGTTTTCTTCAACGTATGTGGGAACAGGAATTCCGTGATCGTTATTTTCTGTCATAGAAATGGCCGTATCAACCGCCTGAAGAAGACTCACTTCGTCTATTCCGGCAAGTATGAAGCAGGCCTTATCAAGTGCTTCGGGACGCTCGGTGCTCGTTCTTATGCATACTGCAGGAAAGCTCTTTCCGAGGGATGTATAAAAGCTTGATTCCTCAGGAAGTGTTCCCGAATCCGAAACCACACAAAAGGCATTCATCTGAAGATTGTTATAATCGTGGAAGCCCAAAGGCTCGTGCATTATAACGCGACTGTCAAGCTTAAAGCCTGTAGCTTCAAGTCTTTTCTTGCTTCTGGGATGGCAGGAATAAAGAATGGGCATATCATATTTTTCCGCCATTTTATTTATTGCCGTAAACAGGCTTAAGAAATTCTTTTCCGTATCAATATTTTCCTCTCTGTGAGCAGAAAGCAACATATATTTCTTCTTTTCAAGCCCGAGTCTTTTAAGAACGTCGCTCTTTTCGATGTCTGAAAGATTGTTATGAAGCACTTCTGCCATAGGGGATCCGGTTACATAAGTGCGCTCTTTAGGAAGTCCGCACTCGTGCAGATACCTTCTTGCATGCTCTGAATATGCAAGGTTTACATCCGATATTATGTCCACAATTCTTCTGTTTGTTTCCTCAGGCAGGCATTCATCCTTACAGCGGTTACCTGCTTCCATATGGAAAATCGGGATATGTAATCTCTTTGCAGCAATTGCAGAAAGGCATGAATTTGTATCGCCAAGTATAAGAAGCGCATCGGGCTTAATTTCCGCCATCAGCTTGTATGAACAGTTTATGATGTTTCCTACAGTTGCGCCTAAATCATCCCCTACCGCATCCATATAAACTTCAGGCTCTGCAAGCTTTAAATCGCGGAAGAACACGCCGTTTAAGTTGTAGTCATAGTTTTGTCCCGTATGTGCAAGTACCACATCAAAATACTTACGGCACTTGTCGATTACCGCAGCAAGACGGATAATTTCAGGACGTGTGCCGACAATTATTAAAAGCTTTAATTTTCCGTTGTCCTTGAATTTAACGTCAGAATAGTCAAGTTTAATATCCATTATTATTAGTTCCTTTCCTGAATTTATGTTCTGAAAATCTCAAATGAGCCGTCTTTTATCCCCATTTCGCGGACAAAAGCCAAAACATTCTTAAAGTCCGCAAGTCCATGATAGCCTATATGCCAAAAAGCCTTATTGTCGTTGTATTTAACTATTTCCCTGAAATACGGATAATCAACCTTTGACAAAGAATGTCCTATTACAAATATATCCTCCATACAATATGCATTCTTAAAAAATGATATATTATCCTTGATTATATCGGGCGTGTGTTTTGTAAATACTTCTTCATAATATGCAACCCATTGCCTGATTCCGGTTTCTATCGCATAATCAAGTATGGCACGCTTTCTTTTATTTTTATATGCAGGAACCATGGCAGGATCCGGAGAATACTCTTTCAGATAGTCCACATTCGGAACATGTCCTAACACAAGCTGCTCTTTAGGGCGATACTTTTCTTTTCTTCTGCAACCGTGGATATAGTTTATACGACTCTTCGGAACTCCGTAAAGCTGTTCAAGAAAATCAGTATAATTAAAGTTTAAGTAAAGAGCTTCCGGCGATAACAAATTTACACACGGCTTTTTTCCGCTCGCCGAAAGGCTTTCCACCCAGCTGCGGAATCTTTTAGGAAGCTGTTCTGTTATAATTTGCATCGGAAGCATTGCCGTATCTATTGCTGCATGGAGATCCGCCATAGAATCAGCATTGTTTCTGTATACGTCAAAATTATCAAGCCACATATCCATGACATCAAGCATAATTCCCGCATTGATGTGTGACAGGCTGTCTTCAAAATTATACCATAATTTATCTGCATCAATATCAAGGTAATTTTCCAAATGAAAACGAAGTTCGGATTTTTTTCCGAGAGTTTTTTGAAAATCCCAGTAGCTTGACGGTACTCCGTGCATAATATCAAATCCGTTCCCTATGACAAACAAAGATACAGAAGGGTTATTATTTTCAAGCTTTCCGAAATCAACCTGTTTTACCGCCGATGATTTTAAGAGAAGTGCTAATTCTTTTTCTTCCCGCTCTTTCTTTTCAGCACTTATTTTTTCCTGCAACAGCTTTTCCTGCTCTTTTCGTGCATCCTTTCTCTTTTTGCGACAATTCTTGCACCTTTTCGGTAAACAAAGTCCATTATATTCATAAAAAAGTTGTTCATCCGCAGTAATGCTGAAATCCTCTCCGCATTCCAGGCACTGAGTGAATATTTCTTGTTTCTTTTTCATATCTTATACACGTTCAAAAAATGTATCCGGCTTTTCGGGATTGAATTTTTCATTTGCCCACATAACCGTCACAAGGTCTTCAGTATCACTTAAATTTATAATGTTATGTGTGTATCCCGGAAGCATATGAACCGCTTCAATTTTTTCACCGGAAACGTAAAATTTCATAACCTCGTCGCTTCCGATTTTTCTCATTTCGATAAGTCCTTTGCCTGATACCACAATGAAAAATTCCCATTTGGTATTATGCCAGTGCTGTCCCTTTGTGATTCCGGGCTTTGATATATTGACCGATACCTGCCCCACCTTATCGCTCCTTAAAAGCTCAGTAAAGCTGCCCCGCTCGTCCACATTCATTTTTAATGGAAAAGCCACCTTTTCCTTCGGAAGATATGAAAGATATGTGGAATAAAGCTTCTTCTCAAAGGAACCGTCGGGAATTTCTGGAACTATAAGAGTCTCACTCTGACGACGGAAGGTATACAAAAGCTCCGTTATACCGCCAAGGGTAATCTTGTGTTCGGGATTTACTTTGCAGTATTCTCCTTCTCGGCTTTCATTTCCGGAAAGAGCATTAATAAGCTCGTCCACAATATCGTCTATGTAGATAAGAGTCATCATATAGGAAGGATCATTAACCGTTATGGGCAGGTCATTTGCAATATTGTGGCAGAAGGTTGCAACCGCGCTGTTATAGTTAGGTCTGCACCATTTTCCGAAAACATTGGGGAAACGGTAGACAAGAGTTTTCACACCGTTTTCCATGCCGTATGCAAAGATTAAATCCTCTCCCGCTTTTTTGCTTCTTCCGTATGGGTTATCCAAAGCTGCCTGAATGGATGACGATACCATAACCGGTGCTTTATTATTATATTTTTTTAATGTTTCAAGAAGCTTTCCGGCAAAGCCGAAATTCCCCTTCATAAAATCTTCTTCGTTTTCGGGGCGGTTGATTCCTGCCAGATTAAACACGAAATCAGCATTTTTACAAGCCGTTTCAAGCACCGATTCGTCAGTGTCTATATCATAGCCATAGATTTCCGAAACGGTTAAATCTCCGTGAGTTTTGTCCTTTCCGTCACGGATATTTTTCAAGGCTTCCACCAGATTTTTTCCGATAAATCCGCCGGCACCCGTCACAAGTATCTTCATATCCCCATCTTCTTTCTTATCAGTATTTAATTCCCCTCTTGTCAAGCTCTTCTCTTATGTATGATAAGGTAAGAAGCTTAGCCTTAACTTCTTCCACGCCCCAAAGAGCTGTATTGTTGGAATTAAATTCAGTGAGGTGATTACGCTCTGCATCTCCGTCTTTAAAGTATTTATCATAGTTAAGTCCGCGGTTATCCGAGGGGACTCTGTAAAATTCGCCCATGTCAATGGCGTTTGCACATTCTTCGTTGGTAAGGAGAGTTTCGTAAAGCTTTTCGCCGTGACGGATTCCGATAATCTTGATTTCCGCATCGGGATTGAAAAGTTCGCAAACCGCCTTTGCAAGAGTTTCAATTGTGCAGGCAGGTGCTTTCTGAACCAGGATATCGCCTGATACACCATTTTCAAAAGCAAATAATACAAGGTCAACAGCTTCGTCTAAACTCATAACAAATCTTGTCATAGAAGGCTCAGTTATGGTAATAGCTTGTCCGGCTGTTATCTGGTCAATCCAGAGCGGCACAACGCTGCCTCTTGAGCAAAGCACGTTTCCGTAACGTGTGCAGCAGATTTTAGTCTTATCCGCATCTACCGTACGGCTTTTTGCAACAACAACCTTTTCCATCATAGCCTTGCTTGTACCCATAGCGTTTACGGGGTATGCTGCCTTGTCGGTGGAAAGACAAACGATGTTCTTAACTCCTGCTTCAATTGCTGCTGTTAATACATTATCTGTTCCGAGCACATTGGTTTTTACCGCTTCAACAGGGAAAAACTCGCAGGAAGGAACCTGCTTTAATGCCGCCGCATGGAAAATATAGTCAACTCCGTGCATTGCATTTTTTACAGAGGCAAGGTCACGCACGTCCCCTATGTAAAACTTTATTTTATCCGCCACTTCAGGCATTTTCGCCTGAAATTCGTGACGCATATCGTCCTGCTTTTTCTCGTCACGGGAAAAAATTCTTATCTCCCCGATATCGGTATTTAAAAATCTGTTCAATACTGCATTACCGAAGGACCCCGTTCCTCCTGTAATAAGTAATGTTTTATTTTTGAAAAGTGACATAAAAACGCTCCTTTTTAATCATCCAAAATCAGTAAGTTTCTATCTGTTTCCGCTTAAAACCTTATATAGAATCGGAATCTTCTTAATAACAATAGCCGCAATATAAGAAATCGCTACCACCAATATGTACTGTATTATAAATAAAGCAAGCCGGTTAACAGGCAGCATATTAGTAACTATAACCAAAACCATACCGATAAAAGGATGTATCCCGTATATCATCATTGTGGATATTCCAAACGGCAAATTTGAAAGACATTTACCTTGAAGGCATAGCTTAATCACAAGTATTAATAATAATACTGCAACAATCGGAACAAAGCACCTCTTATTGAAGCAAATAAAAATCTCATCATAAATCAGAGACTGTATAACTCCAAATAATACCAGAAATATATATAAACACTCATAGGTATTTTCTCAGCAATGTTAATAAGCTTTTTAGGTTCAAAATATTTTGCAGCAAAGCAACCAAGAAAATAATATGCAAAAAAGCTGACTTGAAAGAGAGCACGTTCATTACCGCACACTGAAATCGATATTACAGGAGTATATACCAATCCTATAAAACATAAAAGTATCAACAAAATAAAACTTATTTTTTTACTCTTTAATATAAGAAAAATTGCAGGAGCCAAAACAATATATACTATCAGCTGGAACATATACCACAGCGAAAAGCAATGTATGTAAAACACTATCTCTTTAATAAAATATATCGGAGAAAAGACTATATTTTCTCCTGTAACAAACTTCTTCGCGTAATTTAGCATACAATAAAAGCAGGACCATACCAGAAAAGGTATTAATACACTTTTTATCCGCTTAATTTGTTTTTTATAAACATCATTAATCTTCCCCGTATTTCTGAAAAACAGAAAGCCTGATAGAATGAAAAAACAAGGAACTGCAGAAATAAATATTCCGTGAGCCAAAAAACCTTCAAACAATGCTGTAACAGAAATTTCATCCAACGTTCCCGCATTGTATTGATGTATTCCAACAACCATTAAAGAACAAATGAAAGTAACTGTGCATATAAAATCATTGAGTAAACTATCTTTTTTATTTACAGTCTGATTCACAAATTAACTCTCCTTTTTATAAATCATATCCTTTTCTAGTCCCGGTCAGAAAAAATACGTCTGTATGCATCAGGATAGCACTCCTTCAGCTTGACAAAATCATTTTGGGATTCATTCTGAAGAATGTTAGTCATCGCCAGACTTTCGGTCTGAGATCCCTGAATAATCGAAAATATTTTATGATATTTACGGGTTTTAATAAACTTCACTTTATTTTCAGCCGCCATAAACATGCACCACATATCATCATTCCTCAGCGCATATTCTTTTATCAAGTCTTTATCGAGCATTTTAATATGATATGAGTTATACGGAATCAGATATCCTCCTCCTGTAGAAGGACAAACAGAATATGAAGGCTTTTTCAAAGCAACATCAGAAATCGTATCCCATCTGCCGACATTGTATGATATCTTTTTACTATTCGGAACAGACTGTGCCCTTTCGCATACCAAACATCCCGGATATTTTTCATGCGTTTTCATTAATCGTCTTATAGCATCTATGGGATAGATAATATCGTCATCAAAGGTTATTACAACTTCATTTTCCTTCTGCTCTTTTATACAGTAATAGTATTTTTTATGCCCGCATAAATCATCGCACCATTTTATTTCAAGTCCATATCTTTCAAGTTGCGTAAGATTTTCAGGAAGAACATGATCGGGAAATTGCTCATTAGCTAACCACAAAATTATTCTGTCAGGTTTATATGACTGAAGCATCAGTGATTTTATCGCAAGGTGCACTGTAGCTATACGTGCAGGAAAAGAAGTGAGTGATGCAATTATTGTCTCAGTACGTTTTTCCGTATTTAACGGTTTTCCCGGGATAATTTCATGTAAAATACTTTTGTTTTCAACCCCTTCTATATAACGATACCATTTTCCTCCAAAATAAGGAATCCTGATAGATTCGGGAATCTTCAAGAATTCAGTTATTCTTCTGTTTATCATCAACCATTTTTTCCTTTCCTAAAAATAATTTTATAGTGTTTAATATATAGTTAAAGCTCTCTGTTTTGAAAATTAAAGAAACCAAAGCATAACTTGTAATTCCTGCACATATTTGCACAACCAGTTTCCAAATCGGCGAAAGATTAATGTACCCTACAATATATACTATCGCAAACATTATTGCAGATATAATAACTCCGGGAATAATGTCCGTTAATTGCTGGAACAATGAATATCCAAAAAGCTTTGCACTAGGAATAGCATTAAGTATAGCCGATATTATATTACTTATCAAAAAACTGATAGCTATAGCTTCTACCCCGAAAGGAATTGCCACTATCAACAAAGCTATTCCTATTATGCGCTTTGCTATTTCCAGCTTTAAGACAATATCGCTTCGCCCTACTGCTTTTATCGCCTGCAAATTTTCTATTTCCAGTGGGGTTGTAATAAATGCAATGCTAATTACCTGCAAATAAAAAACGCATGGAAGCCACTTTTCTGTAAGCAGCACAGTTATCAGCGAAGGGCCCACTGCAGCCAGCCCAAATAGCATCGGAGTGAGCAAGTAGGAACTGACACTTATAGTCCTTCGTAACATTTTCAGCATATCTTCTTTTGAAGACTGTTTTTTTGAGACAGCAGGGAAAAAAACACTATCAATAGTCCCGCACACGCTTCCTTCTATAAGTTGCGGAAAGCTCTGCCCTTTACTATAGAAGGCAAGTGCATCTGCGCTAAAAAATTTACCTATAACTAAACTTCTCAAATCATTGTACAACACTTTTATCATAGATGCAGAAAAAATTTTCCAACCATATGAATACAAAGCTTTAAATCGCGCTACAGAAAATGATCTTTCTATTCTCCATCCAGACGTAAACCACAACACCGTCATACCAACGGAAGCTTTAATAAGATATTGTGCAACAAGAGCCCATACCCCATAGCCTGCATATGCCATATAAATTCCAACTATTGCAGATACCGCTATGCCAACACTATTTGACCAAAAAAATTTTTCAAATTGCATAGTTCTTGAAACATATGCACTTTGAACGCTGCTTATGGCTGTAAGTACTATCTGTATTCCCATCACCCTGATGACCGGAACAAGCAGTTCCTTATCAAAAGCCATATAAAAATCTGCAATATACGGAGCAGCTAAGAACAAAAGAATATATAATATCACCGATGTAACAAAGCTAAAATAAAAGACTGTAGAAAAATCCACTCCGTCGGCATCTTTCTTTTGGATAAGCGCTGTTGCAAAGCCGCTTACCACTATTTTATCGCAAATCGTTATAAACACCGACACCAACGCTATAAGTCCATAATCTTCAGGTAAAAGCAATCTTGCTAAAATTATTGATATAACAAAATTAATAATTTTAGATATCCCGTCTTCTCCGAATTTCCAAAAAAAACCGGAAATTGTTTTATTTTTTAATTCATTATCTTTCATTTACAACCTACACTCCACAATAGTTGAACAACACTCATATACTTCTGATTCGGGGGGGAATTCCATATAATTGCCGTATCTTTTAGTTAAAAATTCATCATAATTTTCAGGAATAAAAAAGCATTTATCCTCAAATTTATGCTCTATCAACTTCTCAAAAGTTTCACGAGGGATGGGATAAATTCCGTTATTGGGATGTGCCACCTTATAGACATATTTCGTCGGCAGATACTTAAATATTTTCATTGCACTGCTCCGCATAAAGTTGATAGCTCGATACGGTAGCCAGGAAAACAACCTATATGCCGCATTCTTCTTTTTTGAGCCATTGTATATCCCGCTCTTAACCTTTCCCACGCAAGACCAGAACATTACCAGCTTTACCTGCAAATTCAAGAAACACGGAATAATATTATCTATGGGATGTAAGTCTATAAACACCCCTTTATGAAGTTCCGTCAGAGAAGCCAATTCCTGTTCCAAAAAAACAGTTCCGTTAAGCCTCACCTTTCCCCAGTTATTGGGATAGCGTTTTTCTGACTTATAATTACTGAAAAATATTTTTTCGTTGGGATGCTTTTTCATATAGTTCACGAATTTATCATAGTCACGACGTGGCATGCACATATCTATATCGTGATCCCAGGGAATAAACCCGTTATGACGCACAGCACCTATAACAGAACCACCGTAAAGTGAGCATTTCCAGCCGTGTTCCCGACATATTCTATCCACTTCAGTGGCTATTTCAAGCATCCTGGCATGGAGAACCTCCATATCATAGCCACACACCTTATATTTACTCATTCCGGATTACTCTCCTTAGTTTTTCTTTCTTAGTTTCTTAATTATTTTTTTGAATATTTCTCCATGAATTGTATATTTATAAATTCTATATAATTTTCTGCCGGCAGCTATAAACGGATGTCCATTAGCAAAAAACTTATCGAGCTGCCTGAAATACTCCATATCAGCAACCATATATGGTGGATGCTTTAACGGAAATTCAAGTTCATATGTAGGTATGTCAAAAAGCCTTCTCTCCGTTTTAGTTAAATATTCAACTTTAGTATCTGAATGTGTAGAATCCGCAGTCATTCCTATATTTTCAACCATATTCTTGCTTGATATAATTGCAAGTCTCGAATTAATTATGCTGTCAAAATTAAGTATGCTTTCCCAATACGGTACCCCGGTACTTTCGCGCTGCTTGCACTTTTCATGCCATCTGTCAAACGCCTTTCCGTAAATCTTTTTAAGATTGCAAATAACACGCTCATCATGCAGAAAAGAATATGTTTCATCCCATCCGTCAATAACTCTTTTCCAACTTGCCCATGCATTAGTTCCTGTATATCCGTATAAATAATCATAAGGATAATTTTCGTACGCTCCAAGCATATTCATCCCGCAAATATGGTTAATTCTTTCATCATTTTCGTATTTATCCAACAATTCTTTGCAAAAGCGAAAAAAGCTCTCGTTTGCCACAAAGTCATCTTCCAGCACTATACATTTATCCACGATGGAGAACGCCCATTTATGAGAATAAAAAGTAGAAGGATCACAACCGAAATTTTTTTCGTTATAGCATTTATGTACTTCACAGTCCCAATCTATATTTTCTGCAATTTCACGACACTTAAGAATACCTTCCATATCATCGCTGTTTTCTCTTGGTCCGTCTTGCCATAAGAGCAATACCTTTGGTTTTGCTCTTTTTACAGCCTCAAATGTCTTTTCAAACTGTTCGTAACGCTTAAAGAAAATCAGCAATACCGCCACATCAAATTCCCAATTTTTCATTTTTTCTTTCCTCCTCAAGTAGGCTTTCAAAGCCTTTCACCCTGTTTTCTTTTAACAGTATAATACACATCGGCGTTAAAAACCATACCACATAAGAAAGGGTATATGTACTCAGAATTGGATTAAGAAAGCCCAGTATAACCAACGCCAAAAATGTGCTGAAATATATTTTTTTGTTTTTTTCGCATCCAATTGCCTTGTACGCTAGTTTCTTTGCCAGAAAATACATATAATAAAATGGTATTGATCCAAGCAAACCAACGTCACACAAAAATGAAAAAAGTGTTGAATGACCATCTACAGGGGGTTCCTTTCCTACAATAGGACTGGATGCAAAATATTGCAGGCATATTTTATATCGCTCTAATCTGTCATTAAGGTCGTAGGTGTCGGCTCCTTTTCCTCTGAAAAACATAGCAATCTCTTTAAATCTCATTTTGATATCCGCAGACTCCACGATTGTAGAAAGATATTCAAATACATACGGAACAACAAGCAATATAACAGGCAAAAGCAAAACTGTTACTACCTTCCCGGCAGATGACTTTGAAGTCTGAAAAACATATATCACACAGCATAAAGCGGGTATAAGTAATGCCAGCGTATACTGCGCACTAAGTAAAAAACCAAAGAGACATATCACAGCAATAGCTCCTGTAAATTTGAATAATTTATTATGTACATTATATGCAAACGCAAAAACCATCGGTATAAACGCACTTACGGCATAGATATACCCATAGGTTGCCACATTATTTTCAGCCTGTTCTTCAAACTCCGCCCACGCTCTCGCCGCTCTTTCATTTACTTGATATTCCATATAAGAATTAATTATGACATAAGTAAAAATCGCAAGACAGAGTACAACGAAAATTTTCTTTGTTTTTTGCGAGAAAATTTTATTAGCTCTATACAAAAACAACAGTGGCAAAAAAGACATCGACAGCTGATTAAATTTAGATAAAAAGCGTTTCAAATTGTAATTATCTACATTTGAATTTATCGTTGCAGTCTCCGTCAAAAAATAGTAACACAACGAGACAAATACAATCAAAAGTGCAAATATCATTATTTTTTCAAAAGTCTCGGGTTTGTCAGTTAAAGCAACAAACGCAGTATATGCAACTACAGCCAAAACTATCATGATAAAGTCCATATCATTTTGAAAAGAAGGCAACAAACAGTATAATGAAAAAAATGCTATGAATATAAAATCAATTATGTCTTCTAATTTAATTTTCATACTCATCGCATATCTCTCCCCTCTTAGTTTTTGACAGTGTTTCATAAAGCTTAATATATTTTTCTATCTGCGTATTTTTATCAAAGTTTTCTTTAACATATTTAATGCAGTTTTGTGTATAAAAACATTTTCCGTTATCAAGTATTTTACCTACTGCTTTAAAAAGCTCACAAACATTTCCGTCTTCCGCAAGGCAGCCACACTCATCTACCACCAACTCCGAGCTACCTGTGTTATCATACGCCGCAACAGGCGTTCCGCACGCCATAGCCTCAACTGTAACAAGTCCAAACGTTTCCATCCTGGATGGATTTACAAATACATCCGCGGCAGCATATAAATCAATCAATTCTTCTCTGCTTTCAGTAAATCCTATTAAACGGATATTGTCACAATCTATATGTGCATCGCACCTTCCCACGAGAATAATTGTCGCAGTATCCTTAAACTTTTCAGCAAGATAAAGAAATTCCTTAAGACCTTTTCTTTCACTCCACCCCTGTGAAACGCCTAATATAATTTTGCGTCCTTCAGGAACATTATATTTTTTTCTTACTTCCGCTGTGTTGTTCCTCGGGCAGAAAACTTCTATATCAATCCAGTTATAAATTTTTTCTATTTTATATGATTTTTCCAAAATTGATCTTCTTGCCGCATCTGTTGTCCACTCAGACACACCATTTACTCCAAGATGCTTTATTCTCCCGAACAGTATTTTGCGTGCCTCCAACATTTTAGAAGCCTTTTGGGACAAGTCCATAGGGCAATTTTCACATTTATCTTCCCATCCGTTGCAACCGTATTTCAAATAATGTGTACAACCTCCGGTAAAAAACCAACAATCATGGAGTGTTATCAGCGTAGGAATGTCGTTATCTCCAAGAAAGTCAAGCAAATATGGCAAATTAATATAATTACTGTGCAAATTATGTAAGTGAACAACATCCGGAGATAATTCAATAATTTTTTCACATGCTTTCTTTGTTGCTCTTTTTGAATACCACGCCTGTTTTCCTGTAAGTCTCCACATAAGTGCATGCCATTTATGATCAAAAGCCTTTCCAATTCGAATAATATTAGCAGAAGAATTTGGAGATTTGCATTTAGTTCCCCACAAAACAAAGGATTCATGCCCTCTTGAAATAATTTCTGTATGTATATCTTCAACTATTCTTCCTGTACTGCCTGTCCCATACACTGCATTTATTTGCAAAATTTTCATTTCAATCCCTCATTAAGAATTCAATGTTTCGAATAAGAGTTTTTGATTTATTTCCTTATTATGATTTCTTTTCCCACACTCATAAGCTTTTATTGCATACGAAGACACAATATTATTATCATTTACAAGTAATTTCAGAATCCCGATAATTTCTTCCACATTCGTTGCGACCAATGCAGCATCTTCATGCAAAAGATATTCTATAGGAGCTGTTTCTTTATTGCCTACTGCAAGAATACATTTTCCGCTTCTAAAATAATCCGTCAGTTTTGTAGAAAACGAAAGTCTGGCCACCTTACTATTTTCCCCTTCGATCGCCTCGGCAAAAAGCAGGATGTCGGCATTATTTTGTATTTTTGAAACTTCCGTTTGCGGGACCGCTCCCATTATATGAACATAAGGACTCAAATCATCTAATTGCTTTATGTCCAAAATTGTAGCCGTATAAATATCAAGTTCTATTTTAACTTCATCTTTATTAATTACATCAAGAGCTTCCCCTATTAATCTTATCGTATCCAATCTACCTATGATAAGTTTCCCGGTATAAATCATTTTCAAAGGCGTATTTATTATTACGTCATTAAATTTCACATCTGTAAAATCTATAAACTTTGTAAGGATTTTGCAATTAATATTAAAAAATTCATCTGCTTCTTTTTTCGTTTTAGGCGCTATTGCAAAGAAATCGTCACATAATTCAACAGTCTTTTTCAAGTCTCTTCTCTGGAAAAATCTATATATTCTGTGTCCTAATATTCCGGACTGCCTGTATGTGAAATTATCATCCCAAAAATATCCAATTCCTTTGGCTTTGGTGTATTTTAATATGTATCTGTTTATGCGGTTGAAATAAATATACCCTTCCATAGGAAAAAATACAACTTCCGGATTAAACTCATCTAAAAAGCATTTTAGTTCCTTACTTTTCCAACATCCTATTTTCCACAAAAATTCTCTTATCAAAAGCAACAAATAATTCCGTTTTCTTGCACGGCCTTTATATTTATTTATAGCAGATGCCACATTACTTTCTGATTTTTCATCTGTAAATTCAACCTTTTCTCCTGTATGCACACGTTTATTTACTATACTTTTTATAACTTCGCTTTCAGAAATATGAAAATAATTAACACACACCTTACTGTCAGGAACACCATCCTGAATATAAATATTTGCGATTTTTTCAGATTCATAACCAGCAAATAGTGTAGACAAAGTATCTGAACCCGTTTTTTTGTTCCAACAGGGGATGCTGCAAACCAAAACTTTTCTCATTTGTTCATAATGCTCCTTGCTTGAAATCATCTCTCCAATAATGCTTCATATTCCTTTTTCTGTTTTTCCAGCATTATCTTTCTATCGTAATATTTTGCTGTTCTCTCATAAGCTGCATTTCCAAGAGCTTCATTTTTTTCTCTGTCTACAGCCAATATATTCATTGCCTGTTTAAGTTCTTCCGCGCATTTAGGCTCAACCAAAATGCAGGATACGCCGTCTTCCATAACCTCTGAAGCTCCCGGAATTTTCGTTGTAATAATTCCAAGTCCCAACGCTCCGGCTTCCTGCAGCACCATTCCGAAACCTTCGCGATATGTAGGATGCACCAAAGCATTCATTGCAGAGTAATACATAGCCATATCATTAACATCAATCATTCCTGTAGAGATAACCTTATCACTGTTTTTTGCCCATTCAATAAGCTCCTCTTTTATCCCACAATTATCTTCCAAAGGTCCAACAAGCATAAGTTTTATATCCTTATTTTCTTCTGTTAAATCCTTAAATGCCGTAAGCAGTTCTTCGCAACCTTTATCAGCGGATACCCTTCCGGAAAATCCGAAAACGAACTCATTATCAGTTATTCCATATTTATTACGGATTTCACTACCTTTAGCTTCCTTTTTGGAGATACAATACTTTTCCATGTCCACTCCGATTGTACCGCCATTACCGACTACAATAGCTTTTTCCGTTTTATACAATCCTTCAGCTACCGCAAAAGCTTTATTCATAGTACTCACAGCTCTTATATCCGTAGAAAGTCCGCATATCATTTTTTCAATAAATTTAAAAATCTTTCTGCTTACGCCGGTAAGACCCACATACCTTATTCCCCACTGGCAGTATAATCTTATCGGTACCCTGCATAGCTTTGCTGCAATGCTTGCATAGCAGGATGCATTCGGTGTTGCATATTGCACCAAATCAAACTTTTCTTTTCCGAAAATCCTTATAAAATCACTTACCGACTTGAATCCGTAAAAGTCTATTCCTCTATTCATTCTGACGGGAATAAAACGTATATATTCCGGCAAAGACTTTTTAAATTCTTCATCATTATTGCAGATAAGAGTAATATCATATCCGCAGTTTTCATAAAGGTATTTCGCAGTTTCCAAAACAAAGGTTTTCATAGTAAGAGAAACCGTTGTTATCATACATATTTTTTTCATTTCAGCCCTCAGCTTTAATTTTCACTATCTCTTCTACTTTTTTCCGGATAATTTTTCTGTTCTCTTCGTATTGTTCATGAGTAAAGCGACTTACTTCATCTTCCTTAAGACGTATCTTTCTTACACCTTCAATAAATATATCCTCAATTTCTTTAGGGTCACTTACAATATTAGCATCGCAAAAGCCCCTTGACAAAATAGCCGCCGTGGAGCCGAGAGCATAATGTTCGGCTATTATATACTCCGCAGGAAGCATACCGTATCCCACGCGCGCTATTCCTCCGAACCCGTACTTTATGCCTTTTTCTCTGAGTTTTTCGCACATACTACTTACAGTTCCGTCACACAGAAGTTCAAACATAAATTTCTTATTATACGAAAGGTGCAAATCGTTAAGTCCTATATGAACCTCGTCAATTCCGCTTACACTCAATATATCATCAATAGCCGAAACAGCCTCAGCAGTTTCAAAAAGAAGTTGCACCTTTGCCCGGCCATCGACATACTCCACAAATTTTTCAACCTCGGATCTTGACTTAAACATAGGAAGCATTACCACGTCCGCTCCGCTGTTTATTACGTTTTCAATCTCTTCCCGTGAATCGCACCACATAGGGCCGGCTTCATGAATAGGATTAACCCTCACCATCAGTTCCGAACTATTAACAACCGGCCTCAATCTTTTAATATCCTCAACTGTGTGTTTTGACTTGACTGTGTTCATTCCGGCCTGTCTTTCTTCCTTGCCTATATATTCCATATCTATCCAGATTCTGTCCACTCCGGCCTTTTGTGCAATCTCTGCAGTCACCACATTATTCGTTATGTACATAAGAGTCAATGGCATAAAACACATCTCCCTTTATTCTAAAATCCTTTTACTAACTTTTTAGCCGGAACACCCACATAAATTCCTGTTTCCGTTATATCGTTAACCACCGCTGCTCCTATTCCAATGGTGCAACCCGACGTTATTTTCAGGTTATTTCTCACCACAGCTCCGGCTCCTATATGGGTTTTGTTCCCCACTATAACCGTTCCGCACAATATAGCGCCCGGCGATATATGTACAAAATCTTCCAGCACACAGTCATGCTCTACTGTGGAATTAGTATTAACTACGCAATGCTTTCCGACAATAGCCGAAGGATTAATCACGGCATTTGCCATAACACAACTTCCATCTCCTATACAGCAATTCTCCCCGATAGCAGCAGAAGGATGGATCGCCGTATAATATTTAAGTTCCGGATAACTTTCGGCCATTTTTGCCCTGACCTCATTATTTCCTATTGCTATTATAAACCACTTATCTGAATATTTACGGCATTCCTCAACTTTTCCGAGAAGCATATCCCCCGAGATATCTCCATCGTCCAAAAAGCCAGCAAAAATATCTCCTGATTTTTTTATTATATCAGCAATAACCTTGCCGTGGCCTCCGGCTCCTATAACAACAACTTCTTTTTTCATTAAAATTCCACCCTATCAGTCTTTTCCCTCTTAAATTCTTCCATAGTTGCCATACCTTCGCCGTTTATCCCTTCTTCTTTGACGAAAGCCTTCCAGACTGTTTTCAAAATAATCGCTATATCTCCTGCGAATGTTATATTATCCACATATTTTACGTCCCACGCAAATTTTTCTTCCCAGCTTATTGCATTTCTTCCGCTAATCTGAGCAAGTCCTGTCAGGCCGGGTCTGACTTCATGTCTGCGTTTTTCCTCTTCGTTATAGTAATCAAGATACTTTGTAAGCAGCGGTCTTGGACCGACAACACTCATATGCCCGAAAAGGATATTAAATGCCTCCGGAAGTTCATCAAGAGAAGTACTTCTCAAAAATTTACCGAATTTCGTAAGCCTCACATCATCAGGCAGAAGATTTCCGGCTTCATCCCTCTCGTCTGTCATAGTTCTGAATTTATAGAGTGTAAATATTTTTTCATCCTTTCCCGGACGCGGCTGTTTAAATATAACCGGACTTCCAAGCTTCACTCTTACAAGTATCGCCACAAGTATGTACAACCACGAAAACACCAATATTGCCGCTATAGCGCACAAAATATCAAACGGCCGTTTGAAATATTTTTTATACATTTTATCTCCTCAAAAACAGCTTTTTACTATTTCAATAATCTTATTTTGTTCTTCCTCTGTCATCTTTATATCGCTTGGGAGGCAGAGGCCTCGCTCGAAGATGTCCGCGCCAACATCCATATAGCCGCCCGCAATATAAGCATTGGTTCTGCATCTTCCACTGCCTTCACAGGTTACAAACTCGTGCATACGGTACATAGGCTGCATATGCATCGGCTTCCAGATCGGTCTGCCCTCGGCATTATATTTTGCAAGAGTTTCAAATATTTCGGTGGGGCAGGTTTTACCCTTCTCCTTTATGTAGAGTGCCGAGGAATCATCTCTCACCTGCCGGCACATATACTCTCTGTCTATTATCATAGCAGACAGCCAATAATTCGGCTCAGTGCCGTCCATGATCGGGTTCATCCTAACAGGCAGATTCTTAAAACCTTCCTTATATCGTTCATAAACTGCTTTTTTCCCTGCGATATGTTCTTCAAGATAAGGATACTGACCGCGAACTACACCGGCTATGACATTACTCATTCTGTAGTTATAGCCAACCTCCTCATGCTGATACCATGGAGCATTTTCCCTTGCCTGAGTTGACCATTTACGAGCTTTGTTTGCCACCTCAATATCATTAGTAAGAAGGCAACCGCCCGATGACCCTGTAATTATCTTGTTTCCGTTATAGCTAATAGCTGAATAATCACCGAAAGAACCGCACTGCCTTCCGTCAATAGTCGCTCCCATAGCCTCAGCGGCATCCTCTATTAAAATTGCCCCGTGCTTTTCGCATATTTTTTTTATAACATCCATTCGTCCCGGGAATCCGTACAACTCAGCAGACACCACCAGTTTTACATCGGGGTACATTTCAAATGCTTTTTCAAGAGCAAGCGGATCCATATTCCAGGATTCGGCCTCGGTATCAATGAACACCGGGATTCCGCCCTCGTATACAACGGGATTAAGTGTAGCATCAAAGGTCATATCACTGCAGAAAACCCGCCTGCCTTCCAGCGCACCGTGGCTTATTGCCGGTTTTCCGTATAAAGTCTCCCCCGCATGTTTGACCGCAAGATGAAGCGCCGCTGTACAACACGAAAGACCTACTGCGTATTTCATTTCCGCCTTTTCAGCAGCTATTCTTTCAACCTCATTTATATTTTCGCCTACCGTAGACATCCAGTTCGTCCTGTAGGCTTCTTCAATGTATTTTATCTCTTCTCCGTGCATTGTAGGCGTTGCCAGCCACACCTTTTTTTCAAATGGTGTAAATTCCATGCGAACATCTCCATATAAAAATTTCTACATTATAATCCATCATTTATTTTATCACAATTCTGATGTATTGTCAACCTTACAAGGGATTAAAAACTGTGCTCTTTTATACATTTTTCACAAAAAGCAAAAGAAAACGGAAAAAGACCGTTTTGTCCTTTTCCGTTTTCCCTTATTTCAATCTATTTAAGCAATTCTATAGCATAATCTGCGTTTTTTTCCGCTTTCTCCTTAAGCAGAGCATTAGTCTCCTTAAGCTTTCTTCTGCTTTCTTCCCTGCCTGTCACCATAGAATCCAGCACCGACTCTGCCTCGCTTTTGCAAAGCCTTTCAACATCTATACACGCACTTTGTCCGATAGATTCCATAAACGCACTTACCTTAGGATCATATACAAGCGCCATAGCCGGTTTTTCCAGAGTCGTTGCATATATCAGAGAATGAAGTCGCATCCCTATGACAAGCTCCGCCTCGGACAAAACCGAAAACATTTCCGGCACCGTAAGCTCACGGTTGATAATATAGCTTCTGTTTTTCATCCTGCTTCGTATTTCCCCGGAAATACGCGTATCGTGAGGATACTGCATAGGCACAAAAAGCGGATAAATCCCATGCTTTTCCACTAAAAAATCGCAAAGCGAAGCAATTATGTCATTAAAATCCTTAACGGAGTTTTTCCATTCCCTTACAGAAACCACGGCAAGCTTCGTTCCTTCGGGAACCCCAGCCATTTTTTTATAGTATTCTCCCGACAGTGTAAGATCGGTATCCAGCGTAAACGCAGGATCTGCCGTTATTTCTATCATGGGCCTTGTGACGCCGAGATTTTTAAGTTCAATATCCGACTTATCGTCCCTTAAAGTTATTACCTCCACCTTATCGAGAAGCTTTGCCGCCAAATGCCTGTCCCCTTTTTTTACAATGGGGCCTATTCCGTTGGCGTACAGCATTGTCTTAAGCCCGCACATATGAGCAAGACCTATTATTCCGAGATAATACTTTATACTTTTACTGCTTGTCACATCCTGAAGCAGGCTTCCTCCTCCAAAAAGGAGCATTTTCGCCTTCTTCATTTCTTTTACAATCTCGAATAAATTGTAGCGGCCTATAGATTTCACCCCATAGACGCGTGCTGTATCTTCAGGAGTTTTCGACAGCACCGTTACGGATATATCCGGCTTTTTCTTTCTGAGTGTGGATAAGATTGCAAAGAGCAGAGCCTCATCCCCGCTGTTACGAAAACCGTGATATCCTGATATTATAATATCTGACATTACTCCATCTCCGTGTTTTTCTCTGCTTTGAACAGTTCGTTAAGCTTGAATTTTTTAATTAAAATTCTTACAATTCTCACCAGAACAAGATTTGCAACATACGCAAACACCGACACGACTGCACCTATTAAAATGCCGTTTACAACTCGCATATACATAACAGATGCATCCGCAAATACGTGACAGAAGGTATTCGTAACAGATGCGGCAAGAATTGAAGCTCCAATGGCAAGAACCCATTGTATAAGCTTGATGTCATGGTGCTTCACATAGTAGAAGAACAGAACAAGACAGGGATAGCCTATAAGGAACTCCTTGGTTCTCGGACGTGCGGGGAATGCTTCGGTTATAGCTGTTCTCATAGCTGTTTCAAGCGCACTTATTGTATTTACGTTGCCGCTTCTTAATATATAATAATAGCCCACCATAAGAATTGCGCCTGCGATAAGCACCCAGTAAACCTTTATTTCCGCAAAGAGAGCCTTTTTGAAATCAAGTCCCATAAAAATATTATCCTTCTTCATAAATATGAAGTAGTAAATTACCGCCGTGTAGGCAATGGGAAGCATCAAGGTCATCTTGATTCCTCTGAATATCTCATTGTTGATATAGAAGTCCACTCCGGAAAGAAGAGTGCACATTCCGATAACTCCGATGCAAAGCACCGCTATCATAAGGGCAACCGTTGAAATAATGCCAAGAAGAGTGTTCATTTTTTCCGCATAATTCTTGACAAATTTCAAAACCACAGTCATAGCAAAGCAGGAAACAGCAAGACAGAATACCGTGGGATAAAGGAGCAGCAGCCCTTTCGGCATTGCATATGTTGCAAGGAATCCTAAGATTGCAACTATAACGGCCGCTATAAGTAATCCGGTTTTCTCCTTGCCGAATACCATAGAAAATGCAAGATAAAGCATCATAACAACCGCCGCTGCCGCAAGTCCGTAATTAAAACGGCGGTTAACATCATAGTCAAACGGGGTTGTTTCTCCGTTTACTTCGTAGCCTGCATCCTTTATATCCTGTATGAACATTTTTGTTGCCATAAGAGTCTTATCTGCGCCCTCGTCAAATGTATAAACGATAGGCGCCTGCTGAGTAATCGTGATAAACCTTATATTTCTGTCTACAACTGAATTGAAAAACTGCTGTGCTCTGTACTTGTAACCTGTATCATCTGCATGGGAATCGTCATAGGTTTCATAAGAGCGCACAACTTTTTTGCTTCCGTCTTTGCCCATAACTTTATCGAATATATAGTCGAATCCGAAAAATTTCTGATTGGAAAGCTGGCTTGCCTCCTCGGTTACCACAAGTGTCATATCGTTATTCACCAGTATATCTGCAATACCGGTGTAATTTTTCTTGATACTTTCTTTATCAGAATACTCTTTGTTTGAAACCTTAAGATTGAAATATTCCACATCATATTTCTTAACAATGCTGTCTATATGTTCAAGGTACTCAAGCTTGGAATAGTTTTTCGGCTTAAACGACAAAACTATTTCAAAGCCCATATTGTGAAGCTCTTCTATTTTCTTTTCATCAAAGCCCATTGTCATATTCCAAAGTTCTTCCCTTCCGTTGAAGAAAGCATATATATCCATATCGGTAACTTCGGAAATTTTCACATAGTCAAGGGAAGTATATTTCATAGGTATGAGCTTTGCAAGCTTTTCTCTCGCATAATCCCTTTTTACCATAAGAAGATAGGAGTCATAGCTTACCTCAGGATGATTTGCTTCAATTTTATCGGCAATAATCATACTTTCCTCATCGTACTTATGGCGAAGTGTATTGAACTTGATGCAGGTGATATCGCCACGTGCCACAAGAGCGTTGACGTCATCCTCCATAACCGTTATCTTATTTACTCCGGCATCAAGAAACTTTTCGAGCATCTCGGAAAGCTTTTCATCAGATACCTTGTTTCTTAAGTCATTATACAAAAGCGAAACAGATACATTTTTATTTCCCTGCTCATTTTGCACCCTTGTAACAAGTGCGGGAACAAAGGATAAAAATATCACACCCAAAATAATCCATGCCAGAAATTTAGTTAAAAACTTTTTCATTTTACTTCCTCTCTTTCTCTCTTCATAAGTCTCTTAAGAATGCCTGTAAAATAAAGGCCCGCAATATATGTCACGCCGCAGGCAGCAAGCGGAACAAGGAATGTCATATATCCGTGGGTGAAATCCTTTAAGAAAACATTAAATACAACATATACCGCTGTTGCCAAAGCACCGGATACTGCTATTTTCCCTATATCCGTAAGAAGACCTTTCTGAAAATAGGGGCCTGTTACCTTTCTCATACCTACAGCGATGGCAACGGCATACAAGGTAAGAAGCACACTTGTTGAAGATGCTGTAAGAACCGATGTCAATTCAGGATTTTCCGAAAGCGGTGAAGCCTTAATACCAAGATTTATGCCCACATTTGCAACCACAACCGCAACAGTACCTATAACCGTATATTTGTACTTTTCCGCGAGGTAGAGTATTTTATTGAAAAGTTCCTGAGCCACATAGCCAAGCACGCCAAGGCTGTATATAAAGAACATTTTTGAAACAGCAAGTGTTGACTCGGAAGTGAATTCTCCCCTCTCATATACAAGGCGTATAACATCTTCTCCGAAAAAGCCCACAACCAGCAAAAAAGGAAGGAATATCGCAACCATTATCGTTATAATATACTGTACAAGCTCGTTAACATAGGTTATCTGCCCTTCCTCATAATTCTTGGAAATCGAAGGAAACACAACCGTTGACATTGCTACAACAAAAACGCTGGATATCGTTATAAAGAGGTTTGATGCATAGTTGAAGGTTGCAGCATCTCCCACAAAGGCTCTGTCAATATATACGCAAAGCTGAAACATCATATTGGATATAAATATCCAGAGTATCTCGGGACTCTTGTCCTTCTTTATAAGACTTTTATCCTTCTTTTCAAGGAAGGAATATCCCTTTTTGTAAAAAGCGGGAAGCTGAATAACTATGTGGAAAAACCATCCGATTGTAGTAACAAGAGCCACAGCCATAATATCCACATTTTCAAAAAGAAGGGCTGCAATTATTGCCACATTAAAGGGAAGGCTCATAATTGAGGTTATAAAATAAACCTTCTTATTCTGTAAAAGTCCCGATACGATGTATGCCACCACTACAAAAACGAGAGACGGCGCCATTAAGTACATCATTTTTACGGCAAGGTCAAATTCCTCAGCCGAAAGCCCCGGCAAAACCGCGTTTACTATAGGCTCTGCAAGAAGTGCAACAGCCAATGCCGCAACCGTGAGAGCCAGAATACTCTTACGGAGAAACGATGCCGCATAGGATTTTTCACATCCCGCATTTTCTTCCTTGTTGAGATTTTTTATAACAAGGGTTGAAAGAGCAACCCCTATTCCCGTAAATATAAGGTTTACAAGCCCGAAAACCTGTGAGTAAATATCCGCTTCTGTTCCCGTTCCGAAAACACCCGCAAAAGCCATATCCCTGAAAAAGCCAAGACCTTTTGCAAGCAGTATTCCGATTACAACCAAAATATAAGACTTTCCAAGCACTTTATCCCGTCCTTCCTTTCAAGACATATTCAATCTATTATATTTTATACCATAACCTGTTAATAGTCAATGATTTCCTTAATTTTTTTATTGCAAATGAGACGTATTTATATTAAAATATATTATAAGATTTCAAGGAAAGGACAACACAAGATGAAAAAGATTTCCGCACTTTTGTTTGCACTCACCATCTTACTTTCACATGCTTCCGCAAAGGAAATTTACAGATACGAAGAAACCATTCCCGTTTCAGCGGGAATTACCCTTACAAAGGTGGAAGAGTTTCATTCCGGTCACAACATAAGCTATTCTTATATAGAAGCCGACCTCACAAACGAAAACATCGGTTTAACCCTGTTAAAATCAAAGCGCGGTATGGATTATTCGGAAACCAACGCCGCCCTTGCCTCATCCGAAGAGGATGTTGTAGCATCGCTTAACGCAGATTTCTTTTCCCACGTCGAAAACAAAACCATCGCCCTCGGCATAGAGATAAAGGACGGTAAAATGCTTCAGTCCCCCATCAATCCCGGCACTATGGCAACCTTTTCACTGATTGACGGTGAAGTTTTGATGAGCTATCTGGATTTTCACATTATGGCGGTTGCTCCCAACTGGGAATATGAAGAAATACGCCACTTAAACAAGCACACCTCATATTACGGCGATATCCTTATGTTTACAAAGGAGTTTAACGGAGGCTACTCCCCGGCTCCCGGAGGGGAAGTTCTGGAAGTAGTGGTAGAAGACGGCATAATCACCGAATTCCGTCGAAATGAAGGCCCCTGCCCTATTCCCGAAAACGGATGCGTACTTGCTGTTTCCGAGGGGAGCAGTATGTTTTTTTCAAACAATTTTGAAATAGGAGACGAAATCAAATTCGACTATTATATATCCCCTGACATAAAAGATGCCGACCTTGCCTTCGGCGGAGGTGCGATGCTGGTATCAGAGGGCACTGCTCTCAAAGAGTTTTCCCACAACATCACGGGTTATAATCCCAGAAGCGCAATAGGCATTTCAGAAGACGGTGAAACCTTATACCTTGTTGCAGTAAACGGAAGGCAGGGGATGAGTCGCGGAATGACGATGGCTGAGCTTTCAGATCTTATGGTAAAGCTTGGATGCTACAGTGCTGTCAATCTGGACGGCGGAGGCTCCACAAGTATGCTTGCATCCACAATATGGAATGAGAAAATGCACGTCGTAAACTCCCCCACAGAAACAAGGCGCGTAATAAACGCCATCGGTCTTACCTATAAGGATTCTTCCGAGGATCTGCCCCCGTACAAAATTGCTCTCGAAAGCGAAAAAAATATCGTTTTCACAGGTGAAAGCGTAAAAATTCTTTCTGCCGTTTATGATGAAAATTCAAGGGCTGTGGAAGGGGAAATAACCTGGTCTTCCGATTCGGGGAAAATTGAAGACGGAATCTTTACCGCAGAAAAAGGCGGCAAAGCAACAATTACCGCAAAAAGCGGAAAGGCAACCGGAAATACCGAAATTTTTGTAGTGGATGAAATTTCCGGAATCAATGTGCCCGGCAAGCTGAAGCTTTCACCCGGAGAAAGCAAAACCTTATCCATAGAGGTTTTCGATAACGACGGGCATTATACTCAAGCGGAAAACACAAAGCCCTTTACTTTTGTATCCGATAATCCGGAGGTTATTTCCGTATCGGAGGGGAAAATCACAGCACACAGAAACGGCAGAGCAACCATTACTGTAAAAAAAGATAATGCCGAAGCCTTTATTTCGGTTGTTTCAGGAGCAGACAGTGAAGAAACAACATATGACTTTGAGGAAGATGAAAGCACATTAATCACTTATCCCTCTTATGTAGGCGGTGATTATCATTTATCGGAAGACCGCTTCATTTCCGGAAAAAAATCAGGAGCTTTGAGCTTTGATTTTACCGCTGAAACCGAAGATTCCAAGGCTGTATATTTTTCCTTCAATACACCTTTGACACTTGGCAACGGCGGAGGAGCTTTTTCAGTTTCTGTTTACACCGAAGACGACTTCCATCACGAAATCAGAGCCCTGCTGACGGATGCTTCGGGCAACGATGTAAGGATTGTCCTGGGCGAAAATCTGGAAGGCGGCACATGGCACAAGCTCAAAGGAGCTTTGCCTGAAGATGCTTACCATCCCCTCACCTTAAAACGCATATATGCGCTCTATCAGCCTGAGGAAGAAAAAGACTTCGGAACTTTATACTTCGATGATTTGACCTTTTCCTCTTCAATTCCCTACAGCTATCCTTATAAATCCGCCAACATATATGAAGACTCAGCTGAAAAAGAAGGCGACGGAACAAAAATAAGAGTCGGCGCCTTATCGGGAACAAAGGAAAACCTCATAACACTGTTTTCCGATACCGAAATGACAAAAGCCGTAAAGGATGCAGATTACGGAATTCTTCTCGGCTCAGGCAGCGGTTTTTCAACAAGTGAAGAAGAAAATGCCCTTTTCATAACCGTTGACACAAAAAAAGGCGGAATAAGAAAGACTTCCTCATCCCAGTGGGAATCTCTTAAGAAAGTCATTGACGAAAGTGATAAGAACTTTATCTTCATCGCAAGCGACAATCCTGTTTTCGGCTCTGACGAATTTGAAAACAGGGTATTAAAAGATTATCTTGCCTCGACAGGAAAGACGGTGACAGTTATAAGTAAAGGGGAATCAGACTCCCTTTCGATAATCGGCGGGGTAAGATATTTCACCCTCGCCCCCATTGATAACGATTTCGACCTTTCATCAAGAGTTGAAAAAATACACTATCTTGAATTTCATCTCGGAGACAGCTTCAGTTATACCAAAAAACCTCTGATAGACTAAGACAAAGCCTGTAAGCATAAGCTTACAGGCTTTATTTCATTTTTGGCTTTCTTATCACAGATGCAATAAGCCCCGCAATTATGGCGGCGGAAATTCCAGCCGCACCGGATGAAAAGCCTCCTGTTAAAACGCCCAATAATCCGTCGGTTTTAATTGCTTCCTTTACGCCCTTAAACATATTATAGCCAAAGCCCAGAAGCGGAACGGTTGCACCTGCTCCCGCAAAATCCACAAGGGGTTCATACACACCGATTAGCCCAAGCACAACTCCGAGGCATACAAGCCCGGTAAGGATTCTTGCCGGGGTAAGCTTTGTTTTGTCAATTAATATCTGGCAGACAGCGCAGATTGCACCGCCAACTAAAAAAGCCCTTAAAACCATCATCCAGCCGTAGCTCATTCTTTTGCCTCCTGCTTTTTAAAAAGCTCCATAAGACCGAATACAACCAAAAATACGCCAAACATTTTTCTCAAGATATCGCCCTCCGTAAGATTTGCCGTTATACTTCCCGCTATGGCTCCGGGTATGCCGGAGAGCGAAAGAACAATGGCTTTTTTCATATCAATATTTTTATTTTTTATGTGTATGACAAGTGCCGAAATTGCTGTCGGAATAAAAAAAATCAGATTGGTGCTCTGGGCAACGTGCTGACTAAGATCAGAAAAGAAAATAAGCGCAGGAATCAAAATTGCACCGCCGCCTATTCCCATTCCTCCCGCAATTCCTGAAATAAAAGAAGAAATTATAACTATGAGCATAAAAGTCTCCAGGATGATAAAATCATCAGTATTCCGAAAATTTTGCTTACATATTTTACAGGCATTTTTTTAAGAAGATATGCCCCGAGCGCACCGCCAAAAGCACCTGATATACCTGCGGTTACGGCTGTACTTATATCAACATTTCCCTTTATCCCGTAGGTGAAAATGCTGACTATAGAAAAGGCAAGAATTGCCATAACAGTTGTGGCGTGGGCTTTCTTTTTATCCGTTTTAAGCATCATAGTAAGCGCCAAAACCGAAATCACTCCGCCGCCGGCACCAAATAGTCCGTTCACGAATCCCGCAATTATTCCGGTTAAGATAAGCTTAAACATATAATCACCTTTTCTATTATGTGACAATTTGTATTTTTTATACAAAAAAGCCAAAGACTTTCGTCTTTGGCTTTTAATTATTTTTCTATGGTTATTTCCTGAGTTTCTCCGTTCCAGGAGACTTTGTAGCCCAGATGCTCAGATACAAAACGAAGCGGAATAAAGGTTCTGGAATTTTTAATTTTCGGAACTACGGGGAGAGTATATCTCACCATTCCATATCTGGGGTTTTCAACATAGACAAGATTATTCTGAATCTGCATTTCTATCTTTCCCGAAGATGCAGAAATCAGAATTTCTTCCGTTTCACCCTTCCAGATAATTTCCGCACCCATTTCCGTGAGTAATCCTCGAAGCGGAATAAGAGTGGAGCTTGATGCTGCATCAATAAAGGGGGCTACATCCATTTCCTTTTCGTAGCTTTCCTCGCCCTTTACCACCTTTATTCTGTTATCCCCTATCTTAAGGACATACTTTTCCTTGTTATTAAGAAGCTCTTCATCACGCTCTGCCTTGGTCTGATAGAAGGTGATATCGGCGCAGGCGGCACGGGATGCATTTGCATCAACCACGATGAACTTTATAAATCTTGCCTTAACGGGAGTTTCAAAGGCTACATTCCTTATTTCAAGGCTTGGCGTCCATTCATACTCTGTGTGGATAAGCTCGTATGTTTCTCCGTCTAAGCTTCCCTCAACCTCATATTCCTTCCAGGCACCGTGAAGGTCATTTGTATTTCTGGGTGCGTAGGAAAATGCCGATATATTTTTCACTTCCTTCATATCAATCACAAATTCCCAGGGAGGCGGTGCAACGGAAGCCCCCTCCGTCTGCCAGAAGGTCTGAAGGCTTGTATCAAGAATATTTCCTATTTCGTAGCCTCCCCAGTCAGGATCGTCGGACGTTACGGTAAATGCCGTTTTATCAATGGGATAAAGCATATGCTCTTCTTCATATTTCGCATAATCTGAAACCGTAACCGTCTTGGCATCTTCTTTTCCCGGAAGGAAATCAAATTCCGCCGCCGTTCCGACACCCGATGACTCCGTTATTTTAATCTGAAATTTACGGATGTATAAATTGCTCATAAATTCCGCAGTTTTTAACCCCGCGGAAGAATCCAATGACCAGTCCTTTATTTTAAGAAGCTCTCCGTCCTCTGTTTCCGAGGCGTAAAGCTCTGCCTTACTGAAGCGACCGGATGCAGAATCCTGTCTCGGAAGATAGGTAAAGCCCGATATAAGAACGTTTTCCGGGAAGGTTATCGTGATAAAGTACGGAGCAGGCTCCTTCCAGGTTACAACACCGTTTTCCGCAGTATATTTTGAATGCCAGTAGGTGTTTTTATCGCCGTCAAAAGCAGTTTTGTAATGCTCTTCCGACACTACAGATGAAACCTCGGTTTTCCAGGATGCCTTGTCTGTCAAAATGGTTTTCGGCACTTCTTCGTTAACGATTACGCCACTTCCCAGAAATTCAATTTCCCCCGCAGTTCCAAAGCCGCTTTTTCCCTTGTTTACAGAAATTCTTATTGCCTTATATATTCCCTTTTCAACATTGGTTGCCACGCTTTCGCGTTCTGACGATATATTATATGTTGCGCTTCCGATTTTTTTATAATTGACACCATCACCCGATGCGTAAAAATCTGCTTCTTCCCAGTTACCTGCAGAAGATTCTCCGCTTGATGCCTGGCGGGGAACATATTTTATCGCCGCTATTTCAAGCCCCTTCTTAAAGTCCACATCTATGATATAGGGCGGTTCGTCCTTGCCGGTAATCTCGCTTCCCTCCGCGGTATATTTTGAATGCCACATGGTTTCATAATTTCCGTCGAAGGCATTTTTTATTCCTGCCGAGGTTGAATTCATTTCGCTGGACACCTTTATCTCCCAGCCGTCGTTTTTATATACCTCATCCGCAAAGGAGGGCACAAGGGCAAAAAGAGACAATATAAAACTTAATGAAAGTATTAAACTTAAATTCTTTTTCACTTCAGTATCCTCCTTTAATCAAGATATTCTTTTGCGGCATTTACCGCCGCATTATCCGCCTTATCAAACCTTGAAAGAACGTAAATTCCGTCATTTTCTGTCAAGGTCCAGTCAAAGCAATCCGAAAAATATGTTACGGGAAGGTATACCATGCCGTTTATTATTTTAACCGGCTTTGTAAGCATTTTCGGCACGCCGTTTATCTTAACCTCGTTTGTGCCGGGTGTTGTGTAGGTGAATTTATAGTCGGTAATTTCTCTGTCCTTTAAGTAAAACGCCTTTACTCTCACGATATTGTCACCCTTATCATATTCCACCTTGGATTCGCCGTACATTGCTTCAAGCAATACATCTGAAGGCACATAGAGTGTTCCGTCTTCAACGATGGGCACAACCCTTATATCGGGCTCGTAAACGTACTGTATGCCGCCGTCTACAATATACTTTGTGCTTCCTGCCTTAAGAATAACCGTGTCCTTAAGGGCTTTCCTTGTATCACCCTCAATGGCTTTCTGCTCATATTCGGTATAGAGATAGTTAAAGCGTCCCATGGGTGCGGCGTTGCCATTTGCATAAACATCAAGGAAGTTTCCGCTTTTTATTTCTCCGCATCCGTCAACCCATTTAAATTCCATATCAATTTTGCCGGTAAGATTTAAGTCGCTTCTCTTTATCTTTGCCTGAAGCACCTTACCGGATATATTAAATTCAGCATCCGTCACCTTAACCCAGGTACCGTTTTCCCATTTTTCAAGAGTGCCTTTAGTTCTTCCAAAGGCATAGTCATAGCCTTCCCAGCCTGTTGCGCGGTTACGGTCGGAATTTATGTAAAGGTGCAAAAATTCATCAGTATTTTCCTTTATGTCGGAAAGTGTTTCAACGTAAAAATAAAGATTTTCAGAATCCTTTGAAACCTTGGATAGAATTATGGAATTTCCTGATTTTTCTTCATAGGTAAGGCTTCCCGAGCCCTGGGCTTTTTCGTTTCTTTCATAATCGCTCTTATCGTTTATAAAGGAAGGTGTTACGCTTTCCCACTGAGCTTTTCCGCCGGCAAGGTCGATTGTTTTATCCGCTCCTGCAACGGGTGCGGGGCGAACGCCTTTATACTTTCTTATAAAGTCAACCAAAAGATTATAATAATCGTCGCCAAGTTTTCCCTTTACAGGCTCAAAATCACGGCTGTTTTCATCATCAAAGGTGTCAACAAAGCTGTTTATAAAGCCGTTATAATCGTCCTGTCTTATTGCGGTAAATTCGTTCCAACCGTCAACATAAATGAATGCAGAATCCGTATCAAGCACCTGAGCTGTCTGTTCACGGAAGAATGTTGCGCTTCTCGCATTGTTTTCCGTATAGTCCTCACCGAAGGCTTCGGAATAGCCTCTTCCCTTGGTGTAGGGGTCGGAGGCAAGACCAACAGCGGCATAGTTATAAACATAAGAATGATTTATGGCTGCACCCACAACCATTGCTTCAACTCTGCCGTCGTCCCTTTTCCTGCCCCAGTGGTGCAAGGGGTAATTTTCAAGCCAGTTCCACTGCGGTGTAGCCTTTGATTCGTCCTGTCCGTGTTCACGGCTTCCGTTTCTTCTGAAATTTACATTTTCAAAAATTTCTGCAAGAAGCCTTACTTCTTCAGTATTTGCCTTATCTACGTACTGCTCCACATCCTCATAACCGCATCCGCAGATTAAGGGCTTACCTTCCCAGTAAAAGACTAAATCCTTATAGGAAGGATCGTTTATAAGGTTGAACCAGAGTGCCTTTATGGTTTTTACCTCTTCCTTGGGATTAAATAAATATGCGCTTATCTTGGGAGCATTTATGCCGTCTTCCCTTGCATCGTGAAATGCCTTCATCATCATTCGCTGTGCCTTGACATAAGTCATATCAAGATTTGTGTAGTCGTAAAAAATCACGTCAACCCCGGCGTTGGCAAGCCACTGGGCGTGACGGCGGTATACAAAGTAGTCGTAGCTTTGATAAAAGCCCAAAAGAGGCTCGTCCCAATAGCATATGGTATTCGCCCAGGCCGGGTGCGAATAGTTATACTGCGAATCGGGATTTTCCTTTATAATTTTGCTTATAACAACAGGATTTCCCGAAGGATTGGTGTGCCAGTCCCAGTACATTATACCGACAAAGTGATCTCCTTCCTTGACGCCTCCTGCCTCGGAATAATCCGCCACGCGACGCCCCATGGCATCCGTTGCCGCCCAGGTATCAGAGAAGTTGTCAACTATGGCAGAGTCAGGCACCGGCTTTATTTTTTCAGTAGTGTCGGAAAAAGTATTAAGCCATATATCTTTAATTACTATGTAGTTATCCTTTGCATATGTTGCACAGAAATAAAGGTCAGCCTTTCCCGTTGTTTCCTTTATATCCGCAGTAAAGCTTTCTTTTTCTTCGTCGTTGATTACAACATATCCGAGAAGCTCGCCCTGCCTTCCGCCCCTTTTAATTGCCACGGCTTCACCGTTTGAGCCATAGGGCATAACGCAGCTTGCTTTAATGGTAACGGATTTTATTCCGGTTAAATCCACATCACAAAATCCGAAATAGTCTCCGTTGTTAAAGTAGGCTCCCCCTTCGGTGAATTTAAGGCTTTGCGCCTTATAGTCCGCTTTAACGGGATTAAGGGGTGCTCCTTCTGCACTTATGCCGATTAATAAAGATGCCGTAAGCAAAAGCGCAAGCACAATGCTAATACATTTTTTCATTTTTATCATCCTTTCTTATTTCAGTATAGCATATATGATACTTGCAGGCAATCAATATTCCGAAACAAAATTTATAAATTCCGAAACTTATCTTGACTAAATTCCCATTATACCATATAATATTTTTATAAAATTTATAGTTTCCAAAATAAGGAGGTACTATGTTTTTCGGCAGAGATGACTTTGATGTTAATATAATATCCGTTCACAAACCCTTCCCCTTAAGTCTTGATGAGGATGTAAAAAGCCGTGATATGCATGGGCTTTCCATAAGGGTTACAAATGAGGCTTTCTTTTCCTGGGATGGCGGCTCCATGCTTTCTGAAAAGGGCGACATAACCCTTTTCCCCGCAAAGACCGACCACCATATAAAATCGGGTGTTCAGACGGAATACTTAATTTATTTCACCACCGATAAGCCACTTCCGGGCACTATAAGGAAAATAACCCCCAAAAATCCGTCCTTCTACGAAAAGCTTTTTTCGGACATCTATTCTGTATGGTTTTTGAAAGAGCCCGGGTATATTTTTGAAAACAAGGCTCTTTTTTATAAACTGGTATATTTAATCGAGCAGGAGTATGAAAGCAGTATTTCTTCCTCCGCTGCCCCCAGGATAAATACCGCCCTTAACTATATTCTTGAGCATTACACGGAAAATATCGAAATTTCCCACCTGGCAAAGCTCTGCTCAATGAGCGAAGCCTATTTCAGGAAGCTTTTTATGAAAAAATATGGTGTTTCTCCCCTTAAGTATATAAATAATCTAAGGCTTTCCTATGCAAAAAATTTGCTTGCAACAGGCCACTTTACCGTGGAGCAGGTTTCAGAAATGTGCGGCTTTAACAATGTTTCCTATTTCAGTTTGTTTATAAAAAAAGAAACGGGGACTTCACCGTCAAAGCTTTATAAATAACTGTTGACTTTCCCTTTTTTAAGGGTTATACTTTTAAAAAACAAAGGAGGATTTCACCATGGCAAAAATGCATATGCAAAAATCTGTAACAGATACGATTAATACATCCTTTATAATAGAAAGCGAAAAAGGCTTACTGGTTGTTGACGGCGGCTTTGCCACAGAATGCGAAAACCTTTATGCAAAATTAAAAGAACTCGGCGGTCATATTACCGGCTGGTTTTTAACCCATCCCCATACAGACCACGTAAACTGTCTTCGCGAAATGATTAAAACCCATTTGGGCGATATAAAGATAGATATGCTTTACTATAACTTCCCGTCGGTCGAGATTATGAACGAATATATCCTCGAGGGAAACGAAAACGGTGACTGGCTTCAGGGCTTTTACGATGATATCGCCCCTGCCGCCATCCCTGTTATGACTACCCATATGGGGGACGAATATTCCTTCGGCGATGTTACGGTCAAGGTTTTAAGGGAGCATAACGATTCTACTCCCAACAATTTCAGCAATAACTCCAGCACAGTTTTCCGCTTTGAAACAGAAAATTCAAGCGTTATCTTCTTAGGCGATCTTGGAATTGAAGGCGGCGAGCATTTACTTTCCGTAGCTAGCCCTGAGCTTCTTAAAGCCGACTACTGTCAGATGGCACATCACGGTCAGTCGGGCGTTCTTAAAAACGTATACGAAGCGATAAATCCCGATTACTGCCTCTGGTGCACACCCACCTGGCTCTGGGATAATAAAGGCCCCGGCGGATATGATACCGGCAAATACAAAACCGTTATTGTACGTGGCTGGATGAGCGAAATCGGCGGTATGAAAAAGCATTATATAATGCAGGAAGGCCCTTTTGAAATAGAACTGTAAAAAAGCTCCCGAAGACCAGGTCTTCGGGAGTTTTTATTATTATTCAGTTGTTTCTTCTGTCGGTTCGGCTTTTGCTTCTTCCTCGGGAACCATCACGTCTTCCGTCGGCATATTAGCAGGTCCTGCAAGGGGAGCTTCTGCAATATATTCATATCCTTTATCCATACAGCTTACAAGACATATCGGTCCTGCAAGGGGTACCAGGAAATGCAGAATTGTATAAAGCAGAGCTTTTTCCGGGCGGGTAGACTCAAAGGTTTTATATACGCAAATTCCTGAAAGCACACTATAAGCCGATGCAGCAATTGCTCCAAATATAATGCCCACATATGAAACAAGCATCAAAGCCGTAGCTTCTTCAACGTCGGAGCCATAGCTCATACCCATCATTATAGATATAAGGAACATAATATAAAACACAGCCATAAGTACAGTCGCTATTATCACCAAAGTCACAAGTGCAATATGCCATTTTCTGTCATATCCGTTTCTTTTGTCGTAGTCGTTTGCAACACGTCCCATAATCCAGCAGTTTCCGATGGGAATCCAGGAGAGCCAGGGATTTGCAATGTTACGCCTCTTTGCAATTTTGTAATATGCAAGGGACGAAAGTATATAGCTTACCAGCCCAATACCTAAAATCAAAAAATAAAAAATCAAAACCAAACCAGCAACAAAAATCGCCTCGCCGGCATGATCAGCAGTTGAATATACCGGTGAATAACCCATAAAAAAACCTCCTTATATATCTTTACTTCATAATACCATAAGGTTTATAAGAAATCAAGTTTTAAAACAAAAAAAGCGGGCGTTGCCCACTTTTTTTATTTGCTTTCAAGATTAAATTTCTTTCTGAATCTTTCTACACGACCGCCTGTATCAACAAGCTTCTGCTTTCCTGTGTAGAAGGGATGGCACTTGGAGCAGATTTCAACTGTGATGTTTTCCTTTGTAGAACCGGTTTCGATTACTTCGCCGCAAGCACACTTGATTGTTGTCTGCTTATAATCAGGATGAATTCCTTCTCTCATTTACGTTCACCTCTCGTTCATTTGCGCCGTCGGATTTTGCCGACAGCCTATTACCGCATAATTATAACACAAAGTTTTAAATAATGCAAGAACTTTTTTCAAAAATATAAAAAAATATTTAAAGGGGCACATTCCGTGCCCCTTTGACACGCTTTTTATTAAAGAATCTCCTTTATCCAGCCCTTGGGAGCTTCGATTCTGCCCATCTGGATGCCTGTCAATGTATCATAAAGCTTCTTTGTGATTTCGCCCATTTCGCTCATACCGCTGGGGAAGCAGATTTCCTTTCCGTGATCAACAATTTTACCAACGGGAGAAATAACAGCTGCTGTTCCGCAAAGACCGCACTCAGCAAAATCTTTAACTTCCTCCAAAGTAATCTCTCTCTCCTCTGCTTCAAGTCCAAGATATTCCTTGGCAACAACCATTAATGAACGGCGTGTGATTGAAGGAAGGATGCTGTTTGATTTGGGAGTTACAACCTTCTTATCCTTTGTTACGAAGATAAAGTTTGCACCGCCTGTTTCCTCAACCTTTGTGTGAGTCTTGGCGTCTAAGTACATATTTTCGTCATAACCTTCATCGTGAGCAGTTACGATTGCGTGAAGGCTCATTGCATAGTTAAGACCTGCCTTAACGTTACCTGTTCCGTTGGGTGCAGCTCTGTCAAAGTCTGCAACCTTAAGTGTAAGGGGCTTAACACCGCCCTTGAAGTAAGGGCCAACGGGAGTTGCGAAAATTCTGAACTGATATTCTGTTGCGGGCTTAACACCGATAACGGGGTTTGAGCCTATCATAAAGGGTCTTAAATAAAGGGTAGCACCGCTTCCGTAGGGAGGAACATAAGCTGCGTTTGCTTTTACTACCTCGGCTACAGCTTCAACAAATCTGTCCTCGGGGAAAACGGGCATCTCAAGTCTTCTTGCGGAGTCTGCCATTCTCTGTGCATTAAGGTCGGGACGGAAGGTAACAATTTTTCCGTCTTCTGTTGTATATGCTTTAAGGCCTTCAAAACAGGTCTGAGCATACTGGAATACGCCTGCACATTCGCTTATCGCAATTGTTGCATCCTCTGTAAGTCTTCCCTCATCCCAGGCACCGTCCTTAAAGTCGGACACATAGCGGTAGTCTGTCTTTACATAACCGAAGCCTAAGTTCTGCCAGTCAATATTCTTCTTTTCCATTTAAAACGCCTCTTTCTTTTTAAATATAGATTGATTATAGCATCATATCAGTTATTTTTCAATATACAAATTGACTAAAATTAAATTTCTCTTGACTTTCTGTACTTAACGGGTGTTACACCTTTTATCCTTTTGAACACCGTCGCAAAGTAGGAGCTGTCATTAAAGCCGCACTTTGTAGCAATATTCGTTATATCCATATCACTGTCGGTAAGCATCTTAGCAGCCTCGGTTATTCTTACGCCGGCAAGATAATCCGAAAAGCCGAAGCCTGTTTTTTCACGGAACATTTTACAGAAATAGGTTTTGCTCATTCGGACGTGCTGTGCCACGATATCCAGCGTAAGCGGTTTATCAAAATTTTCCCTTATAAAGCTTGCTGCCTCGCCTATCACGCGGTCTGCTTCCTTGTCGGCATAGGAAAAATCCTTTCTTCTCTTTATGCGGATTAAAAAAATAAGAACTTCATTTACATAGCTTCGTATTAAATATTCTGAGTGTTCATCATTTCTTCCGTACTCATAGTCAATTTTTTCAAGCATTGCTTCAAAAAATTTTCTTCTTTTGGCGGGGATTTTAATAACGTGCTCTCCTTCATTTAAGGAAAACTCTTTCATAAATTCCGATTCAAACAGATGCGGAGGAATGTTGAGAAGCGCTCTTGAATAATAGCCTGCATCGTCTCCTATACTTCTGTGAATTGTGTTCGGCGGTACAATAACAAGATCTCCCGCCTCCAAAGAGTATATGGCACTGTCAATGAAATATTTTCTGTTGCCTTCCAGAAGATAATAAAACTCATAGAAATTGTGTAAGTGCAAAAATCCCATGCTTTTATGCTTGACATAATTACTGCGGTCTGCAGTAAATCTGTCAGATGAAGTCTGCTTTATATCCATAAAATCCTCCGAAAGTGCAATATTTTTGTTTTTTTAGAAAAAAATCACTATATTTTAATGGAAAAAACAAATTTATAGGTGTATTATATAAAAGAAGACAATGATTTGTCAATAATAAATTTCTTTAAGGAGGAAATTTTTATGGAAAAGAAAAGATATGTACAGGTGGGCATCGGCGGAAGATCCAGAATGTGGTCAGGCGCACTTGCCACAACCTACAAAGACACCTGTGAGCTTACTGCACTTTGCGACATCAACAGAACAAGACTTGAGCTTGGCAGAAAAATTTTAATGGAAAACTTCGGTTATCACGATGTTAACCTTTACGGTGCAGATGAGTTTGAAAAGATGATTGAAACAGAAAAGCCCGATGTTGTTATCGTGACATCCATCGACAGAACGCATCACCGTTACATCGTTAAGGCTATGGAAATGGGCTGCGACGTTATTTCCGAAAAGCCTATGACGGTTGACGACGATAAGTGCAACGAAATACTCGATGCCATTGAAAGAACAGGCAAAAACTTAAGAGTTTCATTTAACTACCGTTATGCTCCCCATAACTCAAAGCTCCGTGAAATCATTGCAGAAGGAACAATCGGTGACGTTAAGCAGATTCATTTTGAGTGGCTCTTAAACACAGCTCACGGCGCAGACTATTTCAGACGCTGGCACAGAGACAAGAGAAACTCCGGCGGTCTTATGGTGCATAAGGCAACCCACCACTTCGACCTTGTAAACTTCTGGATTAACTCCTACCCCGTAAAGGTTTATGCTCAGGGCGGACTTAAGTTCTACGGAAGAGAAAATGCGGAAGAACGCGGCATCACAAAGTTTTATACCCGCTGCCACGGCTCCGAAAACGCCAAGGGCGATCCCTTTGCAATAAATATGGAGGCAAGCCCCTATCTCCGCACCATGTATCTGGAGGCTGAAAAGGACGACGGTTATGTTCGTGACCAGAGCGTATTCGGCGACGGTATCAGCATTGAAGATACAATGAATGTGCTTGTTAACTATGCAAACGGTGCAATTATGAGCTACTCATTAAATGCGTTCTCTCCCTACGAAGGACTTAAGGTCTGCATCACCGGTACCAAGGGACGAGTTGAAATGAGAGTTGTTGAGGATATTTATATCAACGGTCAGGATGCTTCCGAAAAGGAAGGTCTTGTAAAGGGCAGAAGCATCGTTGTTTATCCTCAGTTCCAGCCCCCCTATGAGGTTGAGATCAAAAAAATAGAAGGCGGACACGGCGGCGGCGACCCCGTTATGCTTGACGATATCTTCAATCCCAATGCTCCTTACGATCCTCTCCACAGAGCGGCAAGTCACATCGACGGTGCAATGAGTATTATGACAGGTATCTGTGCCAATAAGTCAATGGCATCAGGTATGCCCGTTAACGTATTTGACTATGTAAACATTCCCAAGGATAAGCTTAAGAAATAAGTATTAAAGGTTCCGATTATTTTAATCGGAACCTTTTTATTCACTTCTCCTTTAAGATAAACGGGAGGAGCAAGCCCCTCCCCTACATTTCATTTGCATTTTCTATTTCTTTGTGCTATACTGCTTAAGAGGTGTTTATATGGATAAATTCACATTTTTTATAGATATTGACGGGACGCTGGCAAATGATGAAAAAACTGTGCCCGAAGAAAACATAAAAGCCATTGCCGAAGCAAGAGAAAAAGGACATATGGTTTTCATAAACACAGGCCGCTCTGTAAGCCGCCTTCCTTTCCATCTTTCCTTTGATACCGGTGTTGACGGAGTTATAACAAGTCTCGGTGCCACAATTTTTCACGGGCGTGATGTGATTTTTGAAAATTACACATCCGTTTCCGAAACCGTTGAAATTTATGAAATATGCAAAAAGTGCGGCTGGCATTTTTATTTTGATACGGAATTTCAGAAGTATGAGCTTAATGTTCCCGAAAACAACACTCACGTCCCCATAAGCGAACAAAATACGCAGAAAAGCAGGCTTCTTGCATTTTCCGAAAAGGATTTCATTATTACCGATGAAGCTTATATAAGAGAAAAAAACATCCGCTTATCCAAGATGATTGCCTTCCCCGAAGGCGATGATATGACGGAATTTATGCGCCTTTCAAAGTATTTTACAATACATAAGACTCTTGGCTATTTTGATTTATCCCTTAAAAGCAACGGAAAGGATAAGGCAATAGATTGGGTATGCAAGCATTTTAACCTCCCCCTGTCAAAAACCGTAGCTATGGGCGACTCGGAAAATGATATCCCTATGCTTAACTTTGCCGCCTTTTCCGCAGTTCCGAAAAACGCCACCGAGGGTGCAAAAAAGAATGCAAAATACATCTCACCTCTTACCAACAACGAAGCCTTCGTTGCCGGGGTTATAAGAAGGTTTATATAAAAGATACTGCGGAAGCATTGCTTCCGCAGTATCTTTTATTATTCAAACAAGTTCCAGTTAAAAACTTCGCACTGGCCATACATATTTTCTCCGATTGCCAAAACGCTTCCATCTTCCTTTATACCAATTGCATGACGTGATCCTGCCTCAATCGCTACAATATCCTTCCACTTTTCCACTTCGCACTGACCATCATATCCATAGGCTCCGCCTTCCTTAAATTCAGTTGCCACAACAGTTCCGTCACTTTTAAGTCCAAGTGTATAATTATAGCCTGCCGAAATTGCCACAATGTCTTTCCATTTTTCCACGTTGCACTGCCCGTTGACATTGTTCCCTGTTGCTACAACCGTCCCGTCACTTTTAAGCCCTACCGTATGATTACTGCCGACAGAAATCCCTGCAATATCCTCCCATTCATCAACATCGCACCGTCCGCTTCCGTTGCTGCCCGTTGCAACAACCTTTCCGTTGCTTTTTAATCCTACTGTATGTATCATCCCTGCCCCGATATCAACAATATCCGTCCAGCTTTCCACATCACACTGTCCTTCATTATTATATCCCGTTGCCATCACTCCACCGTTTTCATCCAATCCCACGGTGTAATCGCTGCCGGCAGAAACCACCTTGATATTTTTCCAGTCTCCCACATCGCTGCAACCATCATAATTTGATCCTGTTGCAACAACACTTCCGTCATCCCTGAGCCCGACAATATGAGCCGTTCCTGCCGAAACTGCAGTAATATCATCCCATAATGACACAGAAGTTATCTGCACCTGATAATCGCCAAGTGCGTAAGCTCCTGCCATATCCACCTTTCCTTCCGGATTTACCATTACGGTTTGTATCCCTCCTGCCGAAATGCTTTTGTTTATTTCGCGGGAAAGTGTATATTTTTCATTGAAATCTCTCTGCTTTTGCTTGTATAAATTCACTTTAACAGCAATACAGCCCACCGATATCACAAATGCAGCAATGCAAAGTATCATAACGATTCTTTTATATGCTTTCATGCCGTTCGCTCTCCTTCCAACATCTTTTATCTTTTCCGAAGCTCCCAGAAGGCAACCGCTGATGCCGATGCCACATTAAGTGAATCAACGCCGTGCTGCATGGGAATTTTCACCGTGTATGTACTTTGTTCAATAGTTTCTCTTTTAAGCCCCGCGCCTTCAGTACCTAATATCACTGCAAGCTTATCCTCTTTCTTAAGACATTCATCATCAATTGAAACAGAGTTGTTCCAGAGTGCCATAGCACAGCTTGCAAATCCCCGTTCGTGAAGGAAGGTAAGACCTTTACCGGGCCAATCTGAGATATTCTCTCCAAGATATGTCCAGGGTACCTGAAAAACCGTACCCATACTTACCCTTACCGTTCTTCTGTTTAAGGGGTCTGAGCAGGAGGGCGTTAAAAGCACCGCATCAATTCCGAGAGCCGCCGCACTTCTGAATATTGCACCCACATTGGTGGTGTCGACAATATCTTCTAAAACTGCAATACGGCTTGCGCCCTCTAACATCTCTTCGGGCTTTTTTAAGGCGGGGCGCTTCATAGCACATAGGATTCCCCGTGTAAGAGGATATCCCGTCAGGCTTTCAAGCATTTCGCTGTCCGCTGTATAAAGAGGAATATCCCCTGCCATTTTTATTATTTCTTTTCCGCTGCCCTCAATTCTTTTCCTTTCCATTAAAAGTGAAACAGGCTCATAGCCACGCTCAAGAGCATATTTTATAACATTCGGGCTTTCTGCGATAAAAAGCCCCTTTTCCCTGTCAAGCTTGTTTTTAAGCTGTGCTTCGGTCAGACGGCAGTAAACGTCAAGGCAGGGATTTTCAATATCAGTAATTTCAATTATATTTGCCATAATTATTCTCCGTATAAAAGCGTGTATAACTTTTTATAAATTGCTATTTTTTTAATGTAGTTATCCGTTTCGGGAAACGGTGCACCCGTAAGGCTTTTTCCGTCGGGAGAATAAGCAGAATCCGAAAGCCATTCGTCCACATTTCCGCTTCCCGCATTGTATGCGGCAAGTGCGCTTGTTTCTTCTCCTCCGTATTTATCTAAAAGATAGCGAAGATAAAAACATCCGAGGCGGATATTTACTTCCGGGTTTGTCACCTCTGCCGCAAGGTTTTTATCCCCCACTTTTTCAGCACACCAGAGGGCAGTATCCTCCGTCAGCTGCATAAGCCCCGATGCACCTTTTACAGACTCGGCATAAGGATCAAAGCCGCTTTCTGCCTTTATAAGGGCATAGACCAAGAAACGGTCAAGGGAATACTCTTCTGCTGTTTTGTCAATTTCTTCTTTATATTTAACCTCAATTTTCCCAAGGAGAAAGGAAAATGCCACCGCTATTATCAGAATAGCAATAAAAAGCCTTAAAACCTTTTTCATTTACCCAGAATATCCTTTCCGACGCACTCTGAAACTATATCAAGCACTTCTTTTTCAAGCCTTTCGGCATCTCCGTCATTTACTATCACAAAGTCGCACTTTTCCTTTATAGGTGCAAGATTCCGTGCATTGATTCTTAATCTTGCATCATCTATGCTTAAATTATCTCTCTTCATAATTCTTGCAAGGCGAAGTTCATCCTCCGCATCCACGAAAATAACCTTGTCGCAAAGCTTATCCTCACCTGCTTCAAAAAGGAGCGGTGCATCAAGAACTATGAGTCCGCTTGATGCTTCTATTTCTTCTTTGGTAAGCTTAATAATATATTTATGCGTAATTTTATTCAATATTAAAAGCTTTTCCTTATCTGAAAAAACTATTCTTCCAAGGGCTTTTCTGTCAAGCACACCATCTTTTATGACACCGGGAAAGGATTCATCAATTTCTGAAAGAGCAATTCCGCCCTCTTTTGTAATTTCACGGCTCAATTTATCCGCATCTATTATCTTTGCACCCTTTTTTTGAAGTATTGCACTTATCAGGCTTTTTCCCGCACCGGTTCCTCCCGTTAATCCAAGTACATATCTCATTTTGCATCATACCAGGAAAAGCCGCGTCCCGCATCCGCCAGAAGCGGAACGGCAATTTTTGCGGCGTTTTCCATTTCCCTTACTAAAATTTCCTCAGCCTTGTCTGCTTCTTTCAGGGGCGCTGATACTATAAGTTCATCGTGCACCTGAAGTATAAGACGGCAGTTTTCCGTTTCCTCAGAAAGTGCCTTACTTACCCTTACCATAGCGATTTTTATTATATCCGCCGCTGTTCCCTGAACGGGAGTGTTCATTGCCGCACGCTCACCGAAGGAGCGGGTGTTGAAGTTGCCCGACAAAATTTCGGGAATATAACGGCGACGACCAAACATTGTTTTGACAATTCCGTCCACCTTTGCCTCTGCCACAGTATTATCCATAAAGGCTTTTATCTTGGGATATGTCTCAAAATACGCCTCCATATAGCGCTTTGCCTCGGCACGGGTAACGTGAATATCCTTGGCAAGACCAAATTCACTTATTCCGTAAACTATACCGAAGTTTACCGCCTTTGCACGGCGACGCATTGAGTCTGTCACCTCATCTTCCGGAACGCCGAAAATTTCCGAGGCACATCTTTTATGAACATCTGTTCCGTCAAGAAAGGCCTTCTGCATTGCCTCGTCCCCCGAAAGGTGTGAAAGCACACGAAGCTCAATCTGTGAATAGTCCGCATCAATTAAAATTTCGCCTTCGCTGTCTGCGGTAAACATTTTTCTGAGGCGTCTTCCCTCTTCCATTCTTACCGGAATGTTTTGCAAATTAGGCTCAGTCGAGCTTATTCTGCCCGTTGCGGTTACAGTCTGATTAAAGGTTGAATGAATTTTTCCGTCCTCCCCGATTAAAGGAAGCATACCGTCAACATAGGTGCCCTTTAATTTTGCCATTTGACGGTATTCAAGAATTGATTCAACAATGGGGAATTTCCCCGCAAGCTCCGATAAAACCTCCGCATCTGTGGAATAGCCGGTTTTTGTCTTTTTCACAACCGGAAGACTTAAATGCTCAAAAAGTACTGTTCCAAGCTGCTTTGGAGAGTTTATGTTAAACTCCTCGCCTGCCATAAAGTAAATGCTGTCTTCCAATGATTTTATGCGAAGGTCAAGCTCTTTTCCGTAATCTTCCAGCTTTGCCGCATCCACAGAAAAGCCCGTAATCTCCATATCTGCAAGAACTCTTATTAAGGGAAGCTCCACCTCATAAAGCAAAAATTCCTGCTCGTTTTCCTTTATTTTGGCAAGGATGGTACTTCTTAAATCCTTTACCGACAAAGCTGCATCGGCAGCTATTTTAAGCTTGTTTTCGTTTTCTTTGACGGAAGGTGCTTTCTTATCTTCAAAATCCTCCGTAAGACGGGAAAGATATGCCATTGAAAGGCGTGAAAGCTTGTAGTCAGATGCTGTGGGATCCAAGATATATGCCCCTATTTCTGCATCAAAGGCATAGTTTTTATAGCCTATATACAGCTTATTTAATATTACAATATCTTCCTTTATGCCGTGGGAAACTTTTATAATATTTTCGTCCTCGAAAATATCTTTGAAGTTACGAAGGGATAATTCGGTATAATATACCTCATCATCCTTCAGGAAAGCGATTGCCTGAGGCATACCTTCCTTTTTGAAGAGATAATAATAAAACTCCGTAATACCGCAAAGGACACCAATAAGTTCTTCAGTATCGGTTAATTCCTTTGCCAAAACCACTTCTCCCAAAGGTGCCGCCTCCACCTTGCAGCGCTCAATAAAGCTCTTGAATTCAAGGCGTGTAAAAAGGCTTAAAAGAGCCTCGTTGTTATATTCTGAAAGTGCGCAGTCATCTATTGTTTCATCAACGGGACTATTGACATCGATTGTAGCAAGCTCCTTGCTTAAGTAAGCCATATCCCTGCCGTCTTTAAGCTTCTGCTTTGCCGACGGCCCAAGCTTTGCAGTTTCCAAGTTTTCATACACAGCATCAATGCTTTTATATTCCCCTATAAGGGCAAAGGCTGTTTTCTCGCCGATTCCCGCAACGCCCGGAATGTTGTCAGAGGTATCTCCCATAAGGCCTTTAACATCAATAAACTCCTTCGGGGTAACACCGTACTTTGCATAAACCGCATCTTCATCGTAAATATCAGTTGTGGTCTGCCCTTTTGATGTTACGGTTAAGTAAACCTTTGTGGTTTTGCTTGCAAGCTGCAAATCGTCCTTATCGCCCGTTACAATGTCGCACTCGATGCCTGAATCCGCGCATCTTTTTGCCATTGTTCCGATTATGTCATCCGCCTCATAGCCTTCCTTTTCCAGGATGGCTATGTTCATTGCAGAAAGAACCTCTTTAATTACAGGCATCTGCATAAAAAGCTCCTCCGGCATCCCTTTTCGCTGAGCCTTATATTCCGCATAACGCTTATGGCGGAAGGTGGGAGCCTTAAGGTCAAAGGCAACGGCGATATAATCGGGATTTATAGCGTCCATATTTTTAAATAAAATATTTAAAAAGCCGTAAACCGCATTGGTATAAAGCCCCTCGGAATTTGTGAGAAGCTTTATGCCGTAAAAGGCGCGGTTCATTATACTGTTTCCGTCTACTATAAGGAATTTTTTCATAACATTTCCTCTTTCAGATTATATTTTATTGTATCTGTTTTATCCGAAGGCTTTACGCCGTATTTTTTCACATATGCTCTGTAAAAAGCCGAATAATCGCCAAATCCCGTACTTGATGCCGCCTCAACGCTTCCCGTTCCGCCCAGTATCAGGTTTCTTGCGTTCATAAGTCTTTTTGCCGTAACATATTCCCACACCGAAGTGCCCGTTGCCTCTTTGAATTTTCTGTTAAGCTGTGTCCTGCTTATAAAAAATTTAGTACAAAGCTTATCTATCGACAACTCCCCGGTAAGATGGGAATTTATGTATTCAACAATTTCTGATGTCTGTTTATTTCTGACAGAAGTGTCATCATACAGCTTTGCATCAAAAAGTGAATTAAGCTCAATAAGTACAGAAAAAAGAAGTGCCTTTACCTTTACTCCGTTGTCATAATTATTTCCCCTGCACTCATCCATTTTGTTAAAAAGTTCGTATATAGCAGTATTTGCCGTATTATGCCTTGAGTATACATTATTCTTTCCCAGGGGCCTTTCAAAAAACGGTCTCAAAAGCTTTCTTTCAGGATCAAAGGAATCCACTATTTCCGGAAGAAAGTGTATTACAAAGCTTTCATATATTTCCTGTTCCAGATGTGCCTTGTGAAACTCTCCCGGGCGCATCAAAATCAGTTTTCCTTTTTCAAGCTTATGCTCCGAGCCTTCGATTATATACCGTCCGCTCCCCTTGAAAACGCAATATATTTCACACATTTCGTGTGTATGAAGCCCGTCCCCGGAAAGCGGAGGCTCGGCCATATGGTGACCGAAAGCCACATCGTCTATGTAGCAATGACCGAATTTTTTCACAATCATCTTTATCTCCTCTTGACTTTCTTCAGGGATTTTTCCGACAACAATATATCATTTAATATCATACCACAAAATGGCACAATTTGCAATATAAAAAAGAAACAATTTGCTATTGACTTAAAAAAATCAATGATGTAATATACACTTGTAATAATTTAAGGAGGTACTATTATGCAAATAGGTGCACAGCTTTACACCTTGTTTCGTCAGACAAACACACTCGAAGGTTTTGAAACCTGCCTTAAGAAAGTTGCCGGAATGGGATATAAGGTAGTTCAGGTTTCAGGAACCTGCGCTTATGAACCCGAGTGGCTTCGTGACAAGCTTGCGGAAAACAACTTAAAATGCGTTATCACCCACATCGACACTAAGAGGATTTCAGAGGAAACCGAAAAGGTTGTCTCTGAACACAGAATTTTCGGATGCAACCACATAGGCATCGGCGGTATGCCCAATGAAATGAGAGGAAGCCTTGAGGGATACAAAGAATTTAAGAAAATCTTTCTTCCTGCCGCCCTTAAAATGCGTGATATGGGCGCAAAGCTTATGTATCACAACCATTGGTTTGAATTTGATAAGCTCGACGGTCTTGATGTAATTGAGCGCCTTGCTGAAGACTTTCCCGAGGATGCTTTAGGCTTTACCTTAGATTTAGGATGGGCAGCTTTTGCCAAAAGCGATGTAGTTAAGCTTATATGCGACCTTAAGGGACGCCTTCCCATGATTCACTTAAAGGACTATAAAGATCTTCCCGAGGACGGAAGATTCAATAACGTTCCCGTTTATCTTCGCCCCATATACGAAGGTATACTTGATTATGACGCGTACATAAACGCTCTTAAAGGGGCAGGATGCGAATATGCCCTTGTTGAGCAGGACTTCACCTATGACGAAGATCCATTTGATTGCCTTAAAAGAAGCTTTGACAATGTAACAAATAAATTCCCCGAAATGAAATAAGAAAAGGAGTATTTATATGAAAGTAATTAACTTAGCTATCGTTGGTATAGGAAGAATCGGCTGGCCTATGGCAAACGGAGAAATCAGCAAATATTATTCCGATAAGTATAAAATTGTTGCAGCCTGCGACCTTGTTGAAGAACGCCGGAACAGAATGGCAAACACCTTTGGATGTAAGACATATTCCGAATATGAAGAAATGCTCAAGCAGGATGACATTGATATAGTTTATGTCGCAACACGCTCCTGCGACCACCACAAGCACGCTCTTATGGCTCTTAAGGCAGGAAAGGATGTTCTTCTTGAAAAGCCCGCAACTATTTCCTATGAAGAAATTCTTGACTTATATAAGTATGCAAATAAAGAAGGAACTCCGAAGCTTTATGTTCATCAGCAGAGACGTTTTGAAGATGCATTCATGAAAGTTATGGACATAGTAAATTCAGGGAAGCTTGGAAAGATTTATGAAATCAACACCGAGCAGAATGACTTCCAGCACAGAGATGACTGGCAGACAATTTCCGAGTTTGGTGGCGGACAGCTTCTTAACTGGGGCCCTCACATCATTGACCAGTCCCTTAAGCTTTTAGGCACATCCTCCTTTGAAATGCAGAGCTATCTTCATCACGTAGCAGCAGGCGGTGATTGCGAAGACCATTTGCGCATCCGTTTTATCGGTGACAATGACAGAGTTGTCAATATGTGCATAAGCGGCGGTATGGCAATAAACCGCGGCAGATATTACCAGGTTTACGGTGACAGAGGTGCCGCTTTCTTCAATAACGAAAAAATCAGACTTCGTTATATCGATCCTGCGCAGGAAGTTCCCGAAATAATTTCAAGCCCTGAAACTCCCGGTGCCGCTTTCGGAAAAACCGGAACTTACGAATCCTCATTCACCATCAATTGGATAGAAGAAGAAATTGAGGCTGTTGCAGGCGGAACTACTATGGCAAGCTTCTGGCAGTATCTTTACGATTCTTATGTAAACGGTGATGAGTTCCCCATTACCGACGAAGACATCTTATCTATTATGAGAACAATCAGCGCGGTTAAGGCACAGAATAAGCACATAATGAACCACTGATTTTAAGACAAATAAAAAGTCAGGCAATGCCTGACTTTTTTATTCGTCTTTTAAGTTTACTTTAGGAAGGCTCCAGCGGTAGTACGTTGCAAGAAGCCTTATGGCAACAACCGCTGCTATCGCAACTGTCGATGCCAGTGTGACGTTTATTCCCGAGAGGAAATAATACAAAAGTCCGCCTGCAATTGAAGCAAGGGCGTAAACGTGCTTTTTAAGCACATAGGGTGTGGTATCGGTTAATATGTCGCGGAAAATACCGCCGCCCACACCGGTTATCATACCAAGAAGCACCGGTATAAAGAAATTATCGGAATACCCTGCCGTAATGGCAACCTCTGCTCCCGTAACGGTAAAAGCCGCAAGACCTGCTGCATCAAATATGTTATTTATATGCTCTATCTTACCCTTTACGGAATCAAATTTTTCGCGCATTATATAAGCAACCAGAAAAACCAGAAGAGACACCGCTATCGCAAGAGCTATCCACATAAGATTGGTAAACGCCGAGGGAGGAGTTTTCCCAAGAAGAATGTCCCTCAGTATTCCTCCGCCAACAGCGGTCACAGCTCCAATAAAAGTTACCCCGAAAAGGTCCAGTCCTGCACCTATTGCAACCAGAGCCCCCGACACCGCAAAGGCGACGGTCCCCGCAATTTCAAGTATATATCTTATCCACTCTGTCAAAGCTTTACTTCCTTTCTTCCAATCACAATAAAACCGTATAGACAATTTCTCCGCCGTTTACGAAAACTTCCATTATGTATTCATCGCGGAGAATTTTAATATCGCTTACCTCACCTTTATGAACCACGCTTTCTCTTCCGGTTCTCCCAATTTCAAAGCCGTCATCGGTCATTTTAAGTAAAGGATCACTGTCTTTAAGCAAGTGATGCACTTCTTCTACGGGATAGCCGTATATCTTGCCGTTTTTCGTGAACATCTCGCGTGGTACCGACATACAGCCCACATCTTTTTCGGCATAGCCCTGATAGTCCCATCCGGGAATCCAGGTTATAAGAAGGCTTCTCCCCTTATGGTCACGGAATATCTGACCTGCATACCGGTCGGGGCCCCTGTCCACGTTTCCGCTTAATTCTGCCTTGAATTTTCCCTTTTCAAGCTTTCCGTACATCACGTTGAAAAAGTGCTTCCAGTCAGTTTTGCACACCGATGCCGCAAGTAGTATGCACTCTCCCTCGTCAATCAGTGAAGGACATTCCGCATATACAGAATCATCCCATTCAGCAATTATTCCGCCATAATTCCAGTTAAATAAATCTTCGCTTTCGTATATAAGCAAACGGCCCTTTTTAGTTTCCTTATGTCCCGTTGCCATAACAAGGCGGTATTTTCCGTCTATAAAGCAAACAGCAGGATCCCTGAAGTCAGGGCCTCCGTCTTCGGGGTAGGTTTTGATAACGGGATTTTTTTCATACTTTTCAAAATTGATTCCGTCCTTTGAATATGCAATGCTGACAGACTGAACCGTTCCCGTTGTCACGGATGCGTAAAAAAGATAAAGCGTATCATCCTTTACGATTGCCGTTCCCGACCAGCAGCCCTCATTGTCATAGGGCTTGTCGGGTGAAAGCGCGACGGGGAGCTCCTCCCAGGAGATAAAATCCTTTGTTCTTGCGTGCCCCCAATAAACAGCTTCTTTCTTTGGAACTTCAAAGTTAGGACAATGCTGATAGAAAACGTGATAATAGCCGTCAAAATAAACAAGACCGTTGGGATCGTTTATCCAACCCTTCTCCGGCTTAAAATGATACTTAAGCTTTTCTGAATAGTTCATAAAATTCACCTTACTCAAAAAGACCTATATTTTCCCATTCCTTTTTGGGAACCAGCTTTCCGCCTGTAAGCCATACAATATGTGTGGCGTTCCCGTAATTTTCTATATCCGTAAACATCTTCCCCACACCGCCGAGGGCAACAGATGAAGATGGCTCCGCTTTTATCCTTGAAGTTTTATATAAAAGCCTTGTCAGGCTAAGGCTGTGCTCATCATCTATTGTAAAGCAACCGTCAAGCATACCTTTCATAACATTATACGCAAGACGCGAAGGGCTTGAGCACGCCAGACCATCCGCAACAGTTCCTTTTCCGAGACCGATATCGTATACGCTGACATCGCTCCGTCCCTTTGCCATAGCAAGTGCCATACAGGGCATCTGGGTAGGCTCACCGAAGCAGCAATATACATTGTCGCCAAAGGCTTTTTTAAGACCGAAGGTTATTCCCCCGGGGCCTCCGCCAACTCCGCAGGGCAGATACACAATTAAAGGATGAGTGCTGTCCACCTTGATTTTCTTCTCCTTAAGCTGTTTTATAAGGGTTTTATACGCCGTGGAATATCCCAAAAACAAGTCCTTTGAATCCTCATCGTCAATAAAGAAGGTTTCGTCGTCCTTTAAGGCTTCACTTCTTGCCGTTTTCAACGCGGAGGTGTAATCGCCCTTAAATTCCACAACATTAACCCCGGCTCTCATAAGCTTATCCTTTTTCCACTTTTTTGCTTCCTCGGACATATAAACCGTAACATCAAAGCCAAGCTTTTTACCGGAAAGCCCGATGCTCATACCGAGATTTCCCGTTGAGCCGACGGATATTTTATAATGAGAATAAAATTCCCTGTAATAGAAGCTGTCTATCACGTTATAATTGTCGGTTGTCTTAAGCATACCGTTTTTCATAGCAAGCTCTTCGGCATACTTAAAAACCGTATATATGCCGCCACGCGCCTTTAATGACCCGCACACCGCCAAGGAATCGTCACGCTTTACATATAAATCGCCCGGTATTTTAACATTTTCTGCTTTTTCAAGTTCCGCCTTTGTATCTTTTACAAGCTGAAGAGAGGAGTCAATTATTCCCTTTGTTTTCTTTGTTTCGGGAAAAGCAGCACGAACATAGGCTGAGAAGCGGTTAAGTCTCTCCCACGCATCGTCAATATCCTCCTGGGTAAGAATTTCTTCACCGCTTATTTTGTTGCAGTTAAAAAGCACTTCTTTCGCTTTCCTCATATCGGATATTATTTTTTCCATGTAGTTTTCCCCTTTCTAAAATGCCGGACGAACCAGACCATATGCCGAGCTTTTGTAATTATTGCGACACATAAGGTTTAGATGCAAACCTTTTTGGTGTCAAGTTCGTGTCAAGTTAATACCCAAAAAATTGTTAACCCATTACAAAAATCTTTTGCTTTATCAAGCATTATACTTTCTGCCATCTTATCACATCTATTAATTTATTTCAGCTAAATTTTGAACTAAAGTTCAAAACTAAATTATCTCATTTCATTCAATAGCTAAATAACTCCTTTGGAGTAGCTAAATTAAATTCGCTTTTGTAGCTGACCGCAAGGGCAATTTAGCTACGAAGTAATTTAGCTGAACTTGTTCAATTTAGCTCGCGGTAGCGAATTTAGCTGCGTTGCCTTGCAACGCTCGTGTCAAGCCTGGTGAACAGTGAATAATAAGAACCATCACGAAATATAACGAAATCAAAGATTTCTATATTTCGGAGAACCTTGTTATGCTAAAGCATAATATAGACCTACTATTTTTCCCTTAATTTTTCACTGGATTTTCCTTAACCACTTTTCCTTAGAACCCGCGAGAATACTGAATTTTCTCGCATCCGATAGCATATGTAAATATCAAAATCGGCAAACTATTCTTTTAAATTGTATGGAATTGACACGAGTAAAAGTTAATAATCATAGTGTCCAAACACGCCAATTATATCATAATATTCAAAATGTCGGTCAAAGTCTAAATATAATTCTTCGCCATTCTCCAACTCTGCTACTCCCAAGTATCCACCGCTTTTAGTAAAATATAATTCATCTGAAAATGTTGGATGTTGTATTCTGTTTAATAATTCTGAATCTGCATAAACAAAGTCCTCATTTTTCATTTGTTCTTTAATTTTCTCATCTAAAAAATTACCGCTTGCTACTTCGGATAACCCATTCGTTTCCTGCATATTCATAGCATTATTGTTATAGACCGAAATAGTTTCATATAGTCTGACTTTGTTTATTTTCTCCATATACTTTTTGTCGTTTTCAGCAGACCAGATACACATTTCTTCTTTTTTATTTACAAGCTGTATTGACTCTATGTTTTCAAATTCATCTTCAATTGCAAAAGAGTATCCGCCATTTCTATTATTAAAACCAAATAGCAAATTTTGCTTTATTCCCAAATAAAGAACATTGTCTTTTATTTCATATGTATATCCAATATATGCTGTTGCACTACTTGAAGTATTGCCTATTATATGTACCGTTTCATCAGTAACATAAACTGTTTCAACACATAAAACATTTGGGCTTTCACACATATCAAACCCCAAAATTTTCCAACCATATCTTGCTGTTAAAAAAATAGCTAACTGCAAAATTAACAGAATTGATAAAATAATTACAACTATCTTAAATATTTTCTTCATTTGCAATACTCCTTTCGCAATATTCGACATTGCGAGGCATAAGGTTTAGATGCAATTAGTTTTTCGCTTTATAATTAAATGCTTAATTACAAATTCAATCATCATAATTACTAAATAACTAATGCCATAAACAACTGTTGTAATAAAATAAGTTAATTCTCCTTCCAAATCATACCATATCTGTTTATCGACCAAACTATGATAATATAATTGTCCGTTTATACACATTCCCATCGAAGAAGCTACCAGAATGAGCAAACAACCTATCAAAAATTCTTTTCGACTATTGCTTAAAAACAAATTCAAAATTGATACAATAAAAGTCCATATCCAAATTGTTTTCATAAAATCTGTTCCTGCACTTCCAAAAACCACACATGGAACTAATATTGAAATGTTTATAACACTTAATAATACTTTTCTCATATCAGCACTCCTTTCGACAAATTTCTCCATATAGTTCGTGTCAATTCAGGACTAAAAATTATCTATCTGTCAGATAACTCTTTATTTTTTCAGAAGAAACTTTCACAAAATTATTTTTTAATTCTTCATTAGTAAAATGTATTTCTAAAAATTCTATATCCCTTATTTCTTCTCCATTTCGATAAACAGTTATGGCTCCGCTGCCGGTTGTGCCTCTCCCGGCCGGATATGTACGAATATATAAAAATTCCTTGTTAAACTGTAAATTCCTTCCGTCCTGACACCATAAATATGTTTGTTTCTCACTATATATACCGTTACAAATAACAACCGTATATTCGTTCCCATCATTAAATGCAATATCTATCAAGGGATAATCCAATTGCCCAATTGCTTCATCAATAGGAGTATCATCAACTATCGCATTTTTTTCTAATCTAAATTCATATTCTTTTTTTGCATTCTCAAATCCCGTTTGATAAAAAATACCGCTTGCCACAACCGTACAAAACACACATAAAACTATTAAGATTATAAATCTTTTCATTTCGCACTTTCCTTTCGCCAAAATTCGAGAATCTTATTATTCGTGTCAAATCAGGAGAACAGTGAATAATAAGAACCATCACGAAATATAACGAAATCAAAGATTTCTATATTTCGGAGAACCTTGTTACTCCGTAATAAGAACCATCACCCAACACGAAATCAAAGATTTCTATATTTCGGAGAATCTTGTTATGCTAAAGCATAATATAGACCTACTATTTTTCCCTGATTTTTTCAACTATTTTTCCTTTAACACTTTTCTTAGAACCCTCGAGAATACTGAATTTTCTCGCATCCGATAGTGTATGTAAATATCAAAATCGGCAAACTAATGTATTAAATTTTATAGACTTGACACACTGCATACTTTATCTTATTACCATCCGCGCTCTCTTCTATCTTCCCAATACTGTTCCGCAAATTCTACTGCGCCTTTCATCGCACTTTCTCTATTTTTCTTTTCCATTATATCATCGACATACATACCAAATCCTACCGAGAGATATGCCTTGCCTTTTATACATTCACAAAAAAATTCTATATCTTCCATAGAAATATCGATTCCAATTGAAAGCTTTCTCCTAAATTCACTTGCTGGATTTAACTTTATATATATAGCTTCTAACACCTCATCATCGTAACCCTTATTTACAAGATATTCTATTTCACTTTTTTTTGCTCTTTTGAATACAAACCAAAACTTATGCTCTAACTCATATTCATTGCCACAAAAGTTAGAATTTACCAACTCCCAACCAAGCGCCCCTTCTTTATTTAAAATTCGTTGTAATTTCTCCATATCAGGTTCTTCATCTTTTGTGTTGTTTACTTCTACATATTTCGTTTTATATTCCCAATACATTATACAAAATCTCCTTAATAAATATTTTTATAAGCATCTCTCGATATATCTTTCTTTTAAAAGTTCATCCTTGAATATTAGACTTTTAATTTTCGATACAAATTGCGAAGCATAAGGTTTAGATGCAACTTATTTTAGTAGCAAGTTCGTGTCAAGACTGGGCCAAAAATTCACCTTATTTTATTCTATCACAAAATACCTGCCTTTTCAATAGAAACCGCATCAAAAAATTCCCGGAATGCAACATTCCTGGAATTTTTCACGCCTTCTTTTTTTCTTTCATAAAGCTTATAAATACAGGGATTGCCATAAGCGGGAAAAGCATACCGATAAGCATTCCGCATCGCATTCCGAGCTGCTCTGCTTCAAGCCCCATTTTTGATGCAAAATCTACAAGTGTCTCATTTCCCATTACCTTATCCGTTACTATTCCAAGCACCTGAGGAACAACAGATGCGCCCAGGTCTCCGCCCGATGCCATCATAGCATACATAAACACTCCGCCATGGGGTATTCTTTCAGATGCCGAAATCAGATTGCCCGGCCAGAGCATTGATGTACAGAAGCCTGTGAGTGCGCAGGCTATAAGTGTCAGTATCGGAAACGGCGAAATTGCCGCCGTAAAGTAGCAAAACGTTGCACCTATGGCGCACATAAGTAAAACCTTGTTAATATTCTTCCCTATTTTAGCATACAGGCTTCGTCCCAGGCCCAGCATAAGGGAAAAGAGCGCCATACCGAAAATGTCCCCGAAAACCTTGGGGATTTTTGTAACCTCTTCAAGATAGCCGGAGCACCACTGCGCCATAGTACATTCTGCCGCACCGCCTAAAAAGATTGCAAAGACCGAGGTTAAAAGGGCCTTGTTTTTAAGCTGGCTCAAAGCGCCTGTTACTTTTTCCGGAGTTTCCATTTCGGGGATTTTTGCACCCGCAAATAAAACTGCAGCAAATACAGGAACAACCGTTAAAATAAGGGATAATATGTACCAGTTTTCAGCTCCGAAAAGAACCAGAAACGCCGTTGCGAAAATTACAACTCCCACCACGCCCCAGGCGTAGATTGAATGGAGCTTACTCATTTCGCGGTCGGGGTCATCTGCAGGAATTGCCGCAATTACAGGGCTTATCAAAACCTCGCAAAGCCCGCCCGATGCCGAAAACACAATAGTTCCCAAAACTATGCCGTAAAAGGCGGTTTCAGGGCTTATAATGGGCCAGATTGAATAAATTAAAAGACCGATTATCGTAATTACCGGCGTAAGCTTTACCGTTTTTGCAATATTAAATTTATGGGAGAAAAAGGAAAATATCAGGTCAATTGTAAGCTGAGTGCAAAAATTAATAAGTACCAAAAGACCAAGAAGCGAAAAGGATATTCCGTAAAGCTCCCTGAATGTAAGAAAAAGTATGGGCGAAATATTTCCTACCACAGACATTGAAATATTTGTTCCATAGCAACCAAGTTTAACTCTTTTATTGTTGTCCATTTCTGTCACCTCGGAATGCAGTATAGCACAAGCAAAGAGATAAATCAAGAACTAAAATAAAAAAAGACCGCTTTCAAAAAAGCCGTCTTTCTTCAGCCATAGCCTACTAATTTACATCTTCCGGAAGGAGCAAGCCCCTTCCCTACAAACTATATATGGTATAAATCCACACGCCGCAGGCGTATTTCATATTGCGAAGCAATATTTCACGCCCGAAGGGTATTTCACAATAGATGCAGGTTATTTTAGTGATATTCCAACTTCGTTAGAGTGATATTTTTACAGAGTAAAAGTGATATTATATTTGCCATTAAACTGTGCGAAGCACAATATCACTCGGTGTAATCCGAATATAACTGTGCAGCAATATAAACTTGCCAAAGGCAAATATAACTGAAAAAAGACATCCGAAGATGTCTTTTTTCTGGCTTTCACGTACATAATAGATGCAGTATATTTTTAGTGAAATATCAACTTCGTTGATGTGAAATAATTTCTGTCGAAATTGTGAAATAGAAACCTAACGGTTTCTGTGAAATGAAATAAATCCACACGCCACAGGCGTATTTCATATTGCGAAGCAATATTTCACGCCCGAAGGGTATTTCACAATAGATGCAGGTTATTTTAGTGATATTCCAACTTCGTTGGAGTGATATTTTCACAGAGTAAAAGTGATATTATATTTGCCATTAAACTGTGCGAAGCACAATATCACTCGGTGTAATCCGAATATAACTGCGCAGCAATATAAACTTGCCAAAGGCAAATATAACTGAAAAAAGACATCCGAAGATGTCTTTTTTCTGGTGCCCGAGACCGGAATCGAACCGGTACGACTTTTAACGGTCGCAGGATTTTAAGTCCTGTGCGTCTGCCAGTTCCGCCACTCGGGCTTACCACGAAAAATAGAATACCATAAATTAAAGCATTTGTCAAGAGTTATTTGCTTTTTTCGGGGCTTTTTTCTGAAAATATCAGATAAAAAAACAAATCCGATTGCAAAGCAATCGGATTTGTAATAAGCTTTTTAGCCCTTAATACCAACCTTATCCATACTCTCAATGAAGAATCTCTGTGCCACTGCGAATACCAAAAGCAAGGGCAGAATTATAAGTGCACAGGCTGCATTAAGAATGTATGTTGAGTTAACGTCACCCTCACCGAAGAGTGTAACACCAAGTGTTTTATACTCTGACATAAGTGTGAGTGTTAAAGGTCTCGGCTTGTTGGGAGCCGTATACATCATAGATACTGTGAAGTAGTCGTTCCAGTGCCATACCAGTGAGAACAAGAATACTACAAGTCCCGAAGATAAGGCGTTGGGAACCATGATGCGAAGGAATGTCATAAAGGGGCCGCATCCGTCGATGTATGCTGCTTCTTCAAGCTCCTTACTCATACCTCTGAAGAACTGTCTGAAAATGTAGATGAAAAGACCGCCACGAAGACCTACACCAAGAATTGCGGGAATCCACATTGTCCAGGGAGTACCGATTAAGTTCCAGGTCATATCCTTGCCTGCGATAAGTCCTACGATATCAAGTATACCGAAAAGGTCAAACTTTCTGTAGGTCATAAACATAGAAATAAGATATGTCTGAGGAGGAACTATCATAGTTAAGATAACCAGTGCGAAAAGTGCTCCTCTTCCCTTAAACTTAAATCTTGCAAAGCCGTAACCTACAAGTGCCGAAGATATTACCTGAAGAATTGAGCTTCCCAGCGCAACCTTTACGCTTGCCCAGAAAGAATCCCAATATTTAAGCAATGTTACTGCATAACTGAAGTTGTTCATACCAACGTTGTTGGGAATCCAGATACTGGTTGCCGACTTTACATAATCTTCAGAAAATGCATTGCTGAGCATCTTGAATACAGGATAAAGTACTATGTAAGAAAGTCCGATAAGCAGAAATGCTCTGAAAACAGCATATATGAAATGTGCTACCTGCTTTTTGAAAAAGGCTGAGCCGAAACGCTTTAAGCCGATACTGTTTTCTTTGCCGCTGGATTTCATTTCCTCGTCACGGCGCTTCATTTCGTCTTTGAACTGCTTTTTATTAAGCTGTGATAACTCTGGTCTCATTCCGGCACCTCCTTACTCTTCAGTATATACAGTCTTAGCAAATACAAACTTTACAATAAGCACAAGTATAACCGCAATGATGATGAAGTATGTCCATGCCATTGCCGCCGCAATACCTGCATTACCTGTTGCAACGCCGTTTTTGTCGATAAGCTGCATAACCTTGTTCTGATAATATGTGAAGGAGTCAATAATTGTATATACAACACATACAAGAGTCATGGGTGATAAAAGAGGGAATGTAATCTTCCAGTATTCTTCCCATGCTGTTGCACCTTCCATTGATGAAACCTCGTAATAGGATTTCGGAATACCCTGAAGAGCAGAAAGATATAAAAGAATCTGAATACCGCTCTTCCAGGTGATGTCGAAGATGTTACCTACAAGACTCTTTAAGTAGTCGATAATAGCAGGGCTAAGACCGCTCTGATTAAGAATCTTTAAGATAACTGATTCTTCCTGGAATGTAAAGATGTTTGATGATGCATTAAGTGAAACAGAAGTGCTCATACCGGTTTTTGAAAGGATTTCCAGAATAACACCGGATGCGATGATTACGGGAAGGAAGAACATAACTCTCGCAACAGTTCTTCCCACGAACTTCTGATTCAATATCTGTGCGATAAACATACCGAAGAATGCTATAATCGGCACCTGATAAAGCATATCCTTAAGGGAGTCAAGAAGTGCGGGAATAAAGTCGGGATCTTTTCTGAAGATATAGATATAGTTATCTATTCCCTGGAAGTCCAGCTTTATACCGCCGGCTCTTACACCAACTTCGCAGAAGGAATATATGAGTGACGTAATAACGGGAACCAGGAATAAGAATATTACGCCGACAATCCAGGGAAGGATGAACCAGTAACCCGCTCTTGCCTGACGTTCAGAAAGAGCTGCTGCCGCTTTTCTCTGCCGCTTTGCGCGCTTTGCCGCTTCCTTAGCCGCTTTGATTTCTTCCTTGGTAGGTTTTCTTTCGCTGTCAAGTATAACTTCTTCCTTGACCTCGGTTGAAGCAGTATTTTCTTTCTTTGCCATTATCACTCACCCCTTTCTGCTGCGTAGCCTTTAGCTTCTACAACTGTACCGTTTTCTGTCTGATACTCATTTTCAGTATAGTTTACATAAACAGACACGCCGTTATTATAAGTGGTTTTATAAATACCCTCTTCGATTTTTTCGTGATTATCAATATCGGTACCTTCAACCATCTTCATTACTTCGGCATATGCCTTGTAATCTTCTATCATATCGTCCTTCCACTGTGAGTAGTTACAGCTGTAAAGATACTTAAGATAGGTTTCCTTAAGACCTGTTGTTTCGCCGGCAACCAAACTGTAAAGAAGGCTTGATCCGCTTTCAACAGCATTAAGGATAATGTTTTCCGGGGTACTTGACATATTTACTGTTTCAGTTGTATATGTCTTATAGCCTCTTACCGCTATCTGATAGAAGGGTACTGCCTCGTCGGCAATTTCAACATATGTATCCTTTGAAGGAATATCAACAAGTATATCGGAATACAAAATGGCATATTCGCTGGGTTCTGCAGAAAGAAGGTTGATTGATCTTTCCTTGTAGCCCATTAAAATTTCTTCAAACTGATTTGCACACTCGCCTCTTGTATGTCCGTTCTTGTTGGCACCGTCGGAATATACCGTTCCGCCGATATTTTCAATGGAAACTGCTGTGATATTTGCGCTTTCGCATTTATCTGCAAACTTAAGTGCAGCTTCCTTTACTAAAGGAGCTTTTAAGAGACACCATCTTGAGCCCATATTAATGTGAGCCGAAATACCGCTGGACTGATATGCAGGTGCCTGGCTTGTATACTTTACGGAATCAGAAAGACGGCTGTAGCCGTTGCCGGATTCTGAGAAGTTAACAAAGTCAATATTCATATAAATGCTCATATTTTTGGAATCAAGATAGCTCTTGGTTTTCTTATAGCCGTTCTTTCCGCCGATGGAGCCTTCAAAGTTAGGCTTAACCTGAACCTTTTTACGTCCGGATTTCTTTATCCAGTCGTTATATCTGAAGATAACATTATCTACTCCGGCTTCCGTCATATCGTCGGAAATATTTCTGATGTCTTCATAGGTTGTCATAACCTCGAACTTATTCCAGGGAATACCGAGTATGCTTGTCTTCTTCTCAACGCCGGCATACATATCAAGGAGAAGAGCGCCTTCTCTGTAATCGTCGGCCTTTTTCATACCCTTTTCTTCAACAAGGTACTTACGGTAGCGCTTAGCCATTCCGACATAGGAGGCATCGTCACCGCTTAAGCAATAATACTTAACCTTGTAATTCTTTTCAAGGTCGCGAAGCTCCTGGCTCATAGGCTGAGCAGTTCCTTCCTTATCAGCGCCCTTAATAATCTTATGAAGGTATGAAGAATATACCTTGTTATAAGCTGTTTCATATCCGCTTACTTCTGCATTTATAAAGGAAACAGATGCGTTATCGGCAACCACACCCATAAGTGCGTGTCCGTCATCCTTTACAGTTCCGAATACGGGAAGCATATAACGGTCGGAAGCCTTTCTGTTGTAATCCTCGGACTTGCTTTCCTTATAGTTTCCGAATACGGGAGCCGCATAAGGCTGAGTTATGTTGGAGCGGCCGTTATTCATATAGATAAGTGCGCCGCTTCCGTCGGGAATGAACATATAGCCGGATTCATTATAGCTTGTTGCGCCCATTGCAGGAAGAAGCTTGATTTCTGTAATATTATAGTCAACTTCCTGTTCAACCGTTTCACCTAAGTGACCTACAGCGATTTTACCCATTCTTGAGTAGCTTAAAAGCGCTTCTTCATCGTTAAGAAGTACTTCTGCAACAAAGGCATCACCTTCAAGAGAGTATCTTACGGGAACTACAAATTCCACTTCTCTGAATTTGAAAACGAACTTTACGGAATCATCTTCAACCTTGCAGGAAACCTTGTCGGAGAGAACACTTTCATAGTACATATTGGCATCAAAATAGTTGTAGCCCTGTGTGAAGGATACCGCTATCTGAGATTTTGTTCTGTAGAAAGCATGACCTGATGCCTGACCGATGATATCGGCATCGTTTCCTATAGGATTACTGCGCCATACATAGCCTGAAGCCTTATCAAGAACCGCAACTTCACCCATACGCTTTTCCGCATTATCAGTGATTGCGTAAAGAGCAAGGCTGTCATTTTCTGTGATAAGAGTGAACTGAGGTTCAATGCTCGAGTTATCGGGAGTTTTCCCCGCCATCTCCGCCTTGAAGGAATTTTTCATTGCCTCGGTTAATGTAATTGTAGCCGTTGATTCTGTAGTTGCTTCCCCTTCTGTTGCCATAGCTGAAAAGCCCGTAAGAAGAGATACAAGGAGAGTAAGTATTAATAATATTGAAGTATATTTTTTCATAATTTATCTCTCCTTTCTTATATAGCGAGCTTGTAGAACAATTCATACATGATTGTTGTAACGAAGGTGGATACCTGGCTGTATAAAACTATCAGAAGCATCATAAGGAATACTATAATAAGCATACCTACCGCTGTCAACAATGTCATAAGAATTGCCTTCTTTGTTGTGAATGTGTGAACAGTCATCATACCCATGAAAAGAAGTATAGCAGTCCATGCATAGCCAACGAAAAGTATTGCCGTAACAAATACTGCTTCATTCTGTACCATTACCTGGCTGATGATTGTTACAATGAATGCTGCCACTGTAGTCGGAATAAGTGCATAAGAAGCATAAATGAATATGTTCTTAAAGGTACCTTTACCGTCAACAAGTGTTGTGATTGCCCAGTTTGCAATACATCCTACAAGAAGAATACCTATTGTGGTTGCAAAAATCATAAAGACATTCAGGTTGTTGATATTTGTGTCATTGAAGATATAGTCTTCATACTGACGCATAATAACAGCTGATGCATACCAGAGGAATGCGAATAAAATTGCAAGAGGAAGCGATTCCTTCTTATTGTAACGCATTTCGCTCATACCTACGCTGGGATGAAGCATATTGTAGAAGGGATATTTCCACTTTGCCATTCCTGCATAACCGGTTTCTTCAAGTGTCTTGTAACCTATCTTAGCATAAATCTTTTTCTTGTTTTTGCTTAAAACAACCAGTATAACAACTGCCGCTATAATAATACCCATTATCATAGCAAAGTTGTCCATTATGTACTGGCCTCTGTACTTTTCTCTTGCTTCTGAATAGCCTTCTCTGTCGTATGCAGCATGATAATGCTCCATCGCAGCAAGGTATTCACCCTGCAGATACTCAGCTCTTGCAATACCTCTGTATGCAAGCTCGGAGTTTGTATTGAGTTTAAGAACCTCGTGCCAGGGTTCTAATGCCTTTTCATATTCACCGTGCTCGTACATATATGAGCCGAGCATAATCTGTGAGCCGTAGTATGTGGGCTCAAGAACAGTAAGGTTATTTTTGCTTCCGTCAAGGATTAAAACCTTATCCCCTATTGTTTCGATAGCTGTGGGGTTTGAATACTGACCCAAGGTCTGCTCGTTTCCGCCGAAGATCATAAGAAGTTCGTTATCCTGATTGTATACGAACACCTTACAGAAGTTTCTGTCGAGAGCGTAAACGAAACCTTTTTCACTTACGTTAACGTCGATGAATGCCGCCTGCTCATATCCTGAGCCACCGCCACCGATATAAGCCTCGCCGTATTCGTTTCCGGCAAAAAGGTTGTTTCCTGCAGGGTTAACCTTTCTTATCTGATCCTCGTTTCTTAAGAAAAGAGTTGCAGTATATAAGAAGTCACCGTCAAGATACATATTGTCGAAGGGAACGGGCTGAATGGACATCATTTTCTCAATCTGCTCGTCACTCATAAAGCTTCTGTAGAAGATAAGCTGTATAATGTCTGCAGTTACCGTTACGGCGTCTGTAGCGAAGAATCCGCCAAATTCACCGTTTTCTGCAATAATCATTGCACCGTCTACGATGTTGTCCGCAAGAACATACATATCACCGGTTGCGGTTACTTCGATTTTCTTGGGACGGAAGATGAGATCGGTAGATACAAGGTCTGATACGGGCTTTCCGTAGCTTCTTTCTATTTTACCGTTCTGATCTATTACGATAACCCTTGCATTTTCTGTGTCGCACACATAAATTTCACCGTCGGGAGTTACGCAGATACCCTGGGGATTTTTAAGTGTTGTGGGGTTACCGTTTTCATCTGTGAAAGTGTCAATTATCTTGCTTAATTCAAGCTCGGGTGTAAGGATTATAATACGTCCGTTACCTGTATCCAATATATAAAGGAAGTCATTTACATCCACATACATATCGGAGGGGTTTTTGAGATATCCGGTTCCCCATTCAAATCCGTTATATGCTTCTTTCGGAAGATATCCGTTGGGAGCCGAAGCCTCGCCGTAATAGTTGTAGTTATAACCATAGTAAGGATCTTCCGCATAAACAAGTAAGGAAGACGCTAAAATTGCAACTATGAGCATAAGGCAGGAAAGAAGTTTTGCCGCCTTTTTGATTTTTTTGTTAACAGCCATTTATCTTCCCTCCTATCAGTCTTTCATACCGGAGAATGCCATTGTTTCGATGACATTACTCTGTGTGATTACAAAGAATATAATCGGCGGTATCATAAGAATTAATGCAACGGCAGCAGCCGCACCCTGACGGGCAACGTTACCTACACCTGTCGCAGCATCAGCCGCATAAATCTGATTGAGCGCCGTGGGAAGCATCTTGAGTTCTTCCGAATAGATGAAGTTATTACCTGTTGCATTCCAGATACCCTGGAAGGAGAAGATTGAAAGTGTAAGCCATGCGGGCTTTACGTTGGGCATTACAAGTCTCCAGAAAATGGTAAGCTCGTTTGCACCGTCAATCTTGGCAGCTTCAAGCATTGAATCGGGAATACCTCTCATAAACTGCTTCATAAGGAAGAGACCTAAGCTTCCTCCTACTGCGGGAAGAATGAGTGCCCAGTAAGTATTAACAAGACCAAGGAGTGCCATTACTACGTACTGAGGAACTGCCATTGTACCGCCGGTGAAAAGAAGTGTAATCTGTACAAGCTGGAACATTCCCTTTGAACCGGGGAACTTTGCTTTCTCAAGAGGATATGCTGCCATGGATGCCAGTATAACGTGACCAACGGTAACAGTTATACTTACAAACAAGCTGTTGAATACGTATCTTGAGAAGGGTACCCAAAGATCTGATGCCAGGTCAAACACCTGCTTGAAGTTGGCAAGTGTGGGCTGTACAACATAAAATCTGGGCGGGAAAATGAAGAGCTCGTTCAAGGGCTTGAACGCGTTTATTATTGAATAGTAAAGCGGTACGCCCATAAAGAGTGCCATCAATATAAGGAAGAATATTACGAAGAAGTCACCGCCGAGTGAACGGTTGATTCTTTTCTTCTTAGCCCTCATTCTTTTCGGAGGAACGTGTTCTCTTAAATGCTCCGGAAGTTCATTCATATTAACTTCGGTATTGCCTGAAGACATTATTGTATCTGTTGACATATTTTGTTCCTCCTCTCTTAGTCGTCTACTCTGATGAGCTTAGCCATCAGGTTTCTTGTTACTATCATCATTATACAAAGCAGGAATGCAATTGCCGATGCATAACCCATTTCATAACGTGTTGTACCGTAGTCGTAGATATGGGTTTCTATTGTACGGAGAGAATAGTCCGTACTGGGGAAACCGCCGAGGGTTCGGCATATAGCACCTACACCGAAGGATGATGCAATCTGCATTACGGCACCGAACATCATCTGAGGTCTCATTTCAGGAATTGTTATGTAAATAAGCTCCTGGAAACGGTTCTTAATACCGTCGATGGCACCCGCTTCAAAATAGCTCTTATCAAGGGACTGGAAGCCCGCGATAAAGGAAAGGAACGAAGTACCAAGGCTGAGCCACAGCTGGATAACGATAATAATTGCAACGTTATAGCTTGTATTTGTGAAGAACTGAATGGGAGTATTTATCCATCCCCACTTCAGCATATAGGAGTTTACAAGACCTGTGGAGTCACCGCTAAAGATGTAAAGCCAGATAGTGTAAACCGATGAACAGATTGAAGGAGCGTAGAACAAAAGTGTCATAAACGCTCTGATTTTGGGCGGTAATTCATTTACCAGCCATGCAAAGAGGAAACAGAGCACATAGCTTGTAGGTCCTAAAATAAAGGCAAACATCAAGGTGTTTTTAAGACCTATCATAAATATGTCATCCTCCAGGAAAAGTCTCTGGTAGTTAAGCCAGCCTCTCCACTCGGGAAATTCAAGAAGGTTAAAGTATGTGAAGCTTAATACCATCGAAGATATTACGGGGATAACCGTAAATGTCAGGAAGATGAGCATATACGGCGCAACCAGAAGATAGTTTGATTTGTTCTTTTTGATTTCAAGCCAGGTATTTTTTACATTTTCGTTAGGAAGACGATCGTCTTTCTTTTTCTTCTTAAAAAACATTACTCACCCCTCCTTATCAATATAATCCGAATTCTTCGTATTTTCTTGCAATTTCTTCATCGAGATCCTCGGCTCTTTCGGAAAGTGCCTTATAGGGGTTCTCCATTTCGATATAAGCATCGTTGAATGCAAGAGTTACTGTTCTGCCTGTGAAATAGCTTCCGGGAACCTCGGGCACACCGGTGAGGGCTTCCATCTGCTCGCTCAAAAGCTTAGTCTGCTGTCTTGTCCATGCAAGAGACTTGAATGCTTCAATGTTTGCTGCTGCATAACGGCCTGCAGAACCCATAACGGATTCAAGCTCTTCGCCGTAACGTGTCTGCATTTCGTTTCTGTTGTACCATTCCATAAATGCCCAAGCAGCATCCTTATCCTTTGTGTTCTGGAACATTATGCATCCTGCAGAAGATACGTTCTGTCCGTTATCGATTGTTCCGTCCTCCTTCAAAGTTCCGGGAACCTTTGTCATATCCCAGAGTCCCTGAATTTCGGGGGCTGCCGCATTTATCATATTGAACTGTGCGTAGGGCTGAATAGATATGGGCATTTCACCGCTTCTGAATCTTGTATAGAAGTTAAAGGTAAGCGGGAAGTCATACTTTGTGAAACAGTCCGCAACTGTGATAAATGCCTTCTGTGCCTCGGGTGTTGTAAGACCTGATGCATGCTTATCTGCTGTGTAGTAGCTTCCGCCGTACTGATAAAGAAGAATCTGATACATTGTGGCGGCAGGAACACCAACCTCCAAGTTGTTTCTTCTTACAACAGGAAGAAGTGCGAAGAAGTCATCCCATGTTTCGGGAACACCAAGACCAAGCTGTGCAAGGATGTCCTTTCTGTAGAACATCATATTAAATGTCTGTGTTTCGGGAATTGCATAGTATGCATAATACTTCTTATAATTACATGTTGTGCAGATACCGGTTGTGTTAACCGTTGCGCAGTTTTCGCATGTCCATGTTTCGCCTTCCAAAGCTGCCTCTTCATCTTTATGCTCATTCATTTGGAATGCAAAGGCTTCAAAGTTCTGATGCTGATATCTTCCGAATACATCAGTGAATCCTCTTACCTCATGGGTCTGAGTTTTTCCGTTTTCATCGGTCCACTCAATTGTTTCTCCCTCAAAATCCGAAAGGTCAACAAGAGCATTACGGATAGCATAGTTAACAGGCTGGTCAGCTGCAATCATAAGTGCAACGTCAGGACCCTTTTTAGCAAGAGTTGCCTCAATCATATTACCCTGTACAAGCTCAAGCTGCACGTTTATGCCTGTCTTGGGAGTAAATTCGTCGTTAACCATATTGTTGATAATATTAATCTGGTCACGACCGGTATTTACCCATACCTTAACCTTTCTGCCTTCTCCGGATACAGCACCGATAATATCATAGTCTTCAAAGAAGGATGCAAAGAAAGACTTTGTACCTGCCCAGAAGCCCTTGAAGAAGCCTGCAGATGCTTTGTCAAGCTTAAGATCTTCTCCGCCTAAAACAAAGTAGTCAATCTTTATGGGCTGCTTCTTATTATCGATAATCCACTGGCTGATGGAAGCTATATTATTCTTGAAGGATTCAAGCAACTTATTGAATTCGTCGGGATCTTCAATCAGCACATCAAGCTGAAGAACGAAAGTTTCAAGTGTTGCGGTCTGGCTGGAGCCTGTACCTGTAACGGCAAGAATCTCTTCCTTTATATTGTTAAGTTCCTCTCTTGCCCACTTAAGGTCGCCCATCAATGTAGGTATGTTTCTGTCGTAATAATAGTCTCTGTACTGGTCAGGTGTAGTAGAAGCAAGCATTACTATATCAGAGTATACCTTGTTAAGTCTGTATACCGCTGTTGTAAGTCTGTCCACGATGGAAGCCATCTCACCAAGACTTACAGTAAGCTGAAGCTCGTGCGTACCCTTTTCAAGATATATGTAGTAAGGTTCGCCGTTTTCATCCTGCGGTCTTAAGAACTGCCAGGATGAATCATAACCGAATCTTAAGTACTTCATTTCAGCGAAGGGATATTCGCCGTCAATTTTAAGGCTTCTTGTGGCAAACATTCCGACATAGTCACTCTGCTCAAACTTTATAGCAAGCTGATAAAGTCCTGATTCGGGAGCATCGAATGTCCACTTGAGCCAGCTTCTTGCGCTTCCCCAGTTTGAACCGCCGGCAGCATTGATTCTTGTCTTGCTGGTGTGGCTGGGCTCCATCTGAGGATTATTTCTCTCAGAAAGAGGATAAAGCGAAGAGTGCGAAAATTCACTTGCGGTTTCTGCCTGAATCTTTATCTGTCCCGAAACAGGCTTATAACCCTTTTCGGCATATTCAGCAGCCACTTCTTTATAGCTCTTCGGCTGAATAAACTGAGTTATCCTTATATCCGACATATAGAAAGGTTCGCCGACTGTTTCAAAGCGGATTGTATTTACACCTTCATTGAAAAGGAAATACAAAGGATCGTCAATAAGACCTGCAGAGTCAACAATCCACTCATTTCTCCACTTTATATCCTTGATCTGCTTAGGTCTCAGGTCATTGCCTCTGTCCTGAAGAAATTCCGCAGTTCTGTTTCCTTCCTCGTCAACGATAACCTTAAAGCCTTCTTCGTCATTTTTGAATCCACGGAAAGCCTGAATGGTCATTGCTTCGTTATACTGATACTCCCCGTTAACCGAAACTCCGAATTCAATATCATTTTTGATGGATTCATGGCTGCGTACCATATAGGCCATATTATAAAGTCCGGCAACAGGCACCGTAACCTCATACTCAACCCACTGTACATCTTCTGAAAATTCAACAACATCATTCACTCCGTCAACGGATTCTCTTGCGAAAATTCCATCAGAGCTGTTTGCACTTACGAAGGAAGATGCTGAAATCAGAATTTCTCCCTCCGGTTTTGCTACGTTTGCATGCTTTTCTATGAAGTTAGCATACACATTGTTTCTGTCGTAGTCAAAATCAAGTGCCTCAAATGTAGTGCTTGCGCTGGCCTGAACATCCTGCACTCCGATTGCGGTAAATCCCGTTGCCGCAATAAGCATCGCAAGTATCAGAGCCGTAACTTTTCTTGCAGTCATTTTAAAACCTCCTGTACATTTTGTATCGCGCAGCCCGCCCGTAAACCCCTCTTTTACCAAAAAATGGTAAATTTGTGAGTATTTTACAAGCGTAAAAAGGCGTATATCATATTATACACTATATTGCACAAAAAATCAACACAAATTTTAGCAAATTTTAATTTTTTTTGGTTGTTTATTCTAAATAATTCTCAAACTCTTTGCACATAATCAACAAAAAGCCCAACTATCGGTTCTTAATCGGTTCTCAAATGTAAACTTTTTATTATTTATCAAAATTCCCTTGAAAATTTGTCTGCAATTTGATATAATGTACAGGCTATTAAAGCAGTATGAAAGGAATTTATTATGGAACAGAAAAAAACTTCAATCGGCGGAAGCGCTCTCATGGAAGGTATTATGATGCGCGGGCCTTCCAAAATGGGAATGGCCGTAAGAAAAAGTGACGGAGAAATCGAGCTTAAGGTTTCGGATATCACCATAAATAAAAGCATTTTCAAGAAAATTCCCATCATCCGCGGTATGGTCTCCTTTGTCGAATCTATGGTAACAAGTATGAAAGCTCTTATGTGGAGCGCTGAATTTATTGACATTGAAGAAGACAGCGGTGATGAATCAAAATTCGAAAAATGGCTCACAGCCAAATTCGGAGATAAGCTTAAGGATGTTGTTATATATTTCTCCGTTGTTCTGGCAATACTGATGAGTGTGGGGCTTTTCTTTCTTGTTCCCATGCTTATAGGAGAAGGCTTTGCCTTTCTCTTAAGACATCTCGACTCCGATGCTTTAGCTTCTGTCAGAAGCATAGCCGAAAGCGTTTCCCGAATCTTAATCTTTGTGGGATACATTCTTTTATGTACACTTCAGAAGGATGTAAAACGTGTATTTATGTATCACGGAGCCGAGCACAAGACCATCGCCTGCTACGAAAAGGGACTCCCCTTAACCGTTGAAAACTGCAGGGAACAGTGCCGGCTTCACCCCAGATGCGGAACCAGCTTTCTTGTGTTCGTCTTAATCATAAGCATTCTCGTCTTTATGTTTGTAAGAGTCGGCTTCGGATGGCAGAGAATACTTATAAAGCTTTTATGCCTCCCCTTTATCGCAGGAATTTCATTTGAAATAATCAAATGGGCAGGAAGAAGCGAAAATCCGATTGTAAAAGTTTTAAGCAAGCCCGGTCTCTGGCTTCAGCGGATTACCACCAAAGAACCCGATGACGGGATGATTGAAGTTGCAATAGCCGCAATGAGTGCTGTTCTTCCCGAAGAAGGAGAAAATGATAAATGGTAATTAAAGAAGCTTTGATGATGGGAACTGCCCTCTTATCCGAGGTAAGCGAAACACCTTCACTTGATTCAAAAATTCTTTTAGAAAAAGCCTGTAACTGTGACAGGCTTTTTCTTTTAAGAAACAGAGACGAAGAAATCTCCGCCGATTCCCTCGAATTATACAAAACCTATCTTGAGCGCAGAAAATTAAAAGAACCTGTAGCTTATATCACAAACGAAAAGGAATTTATGGGTTTGCCCTTTTACGTTGACAAAAATGTTTTAATCCCCCGTCCCGATACTGAAATCCTGGTTGAATATGCAATTGATAACTGTCACGGAAATATCCTTGACATCGGAACGGGCAGCGGTGCCATTGCGGTAAGTATTGCAAAATACGGAAAAGACGTATCCGTTTACGCCTGCGATATAAGTAAAAAAGCCCTTGCTATAGCTGAAAAAAACGCATCATCCAATGATGCGCCGGTAAGTTTTTTCAATATAGATATCCTAAAAGATGACCTGAACGGAAAATACGATGCCGTAATTTCAAACCCGCCTTATATCAGAAGCGATGTGGTTTTGACTCTTTCCGAAAACGTGAAGGATTATGAACCGTCTCTTGCCCTGAACGGCGGAGATGACGGGCTCATTTTCTACCGTACCATAACAGAAAAGGCCTGCAAAGTCTTAAATTCCGGAGGTATACTGGCATACGAAATCGGATTTGACCAGGGAAAGGAAGTTTCCGACATTATGCAGCCGCTTTTCAAAGATATAAAAGTTTTGAAGGATTTTTCGGGAAACGACCGCGTGGTTACCGGAATAAAAAAATAAATTCATATATCTGTTAACATTTGTTGCCGGGCTTTTACGTAACCTGCATTTCACAAAATACCCTCTGTCATACGACAGAGGGTATTTTTTACTCTTCACAATCATGTTCAACAGGTAAAATTTCTTCAATGCTTTCTCTTACCGCATCAACGGTATATCCGTTTTCTCCGCGCAAACTCCTTGCAATTATTATAGCATCAAGAAGATTTACCCTTCCGTCTCCGTTAATGTCTCCCGAAGCTCCGGGATCTGAAAAACCCTTCCAATCCGCCGTAGCCTTCGATATGTATTCCATATCATCTTCATCGGTTTTTCCATCCCCGGTAACATCGCCGGGTGCAGCTTCTGCAACTTTTATGAATCCACCTGTCACCGTTACATCTTCACTTGCAGCCGTTATGAGGTAGCTTCCTGCTTTCGCGGCGTCAGTTATCATAAAGGTGATAACCGCAAGTGTACCGTTTCCGCTTCCGCCACCGGTCCAGCAAAGTCTGAAGCCTTCCGCCTCTTCACTGTAGCCGTGATATGCGCCTTCAAGAAGCTCCGCATCCTTAACCTCATACATTAAAAGTGCAGAATCATCATAGGATAAATCAAGAGAAAGCGAATCAATGCCCGTATTTCCGGAAAGAGAAATTCTCAAATCCACAAGATTTCCTTTTTGTCCGCTCATACCAATTATATTTACCTTGCTTTCCCCTGCTGATACTGTCATTCCGAAAGCAAGAATCAAAGCTGCCGTGATGCATAAAAGTTTTTTCATATTAATCTTCCCCTCATGCATTATTCCGAAAACGGGCTGCAATTGCTTCAGCCCGTTTTCATGTGCATCATTTTACGGTAATTGTTACTTTCTGTGTTTCTTCTTCCCACGCAACAGTTGCGCCAAGCGCTTCTGCAACAAATCTTATAGGAGTATAGGTTCTGTCATTTTCAATGAATGCGGGGGAATCGAGTGTTACTTCCTCGCCCTTTACGGTAGCCTTATCCGAATCTATGGCAAGAACTATTACAAGTTCATCCTTTGTTATTGTAACCCTTCTTGCCTCTTCGTCCCATGTTACAGTTGCACCAAGTGCCTCTGCAACAAACCTTGCAGGAAGCATTGTTCTGTCGTTTCTGATTACGGGAGCAACATCGTTTGCCTTATTTTCTCCGAATACGGAAGCATTCACATCACCTATGGTAAGAACAATTTCCCTCTTGGCCTTTTCTGTCCAGCGTGCGTAGAGAGTAATGTTTCCCTTCACCTTGGATTCAGCAGTAACTTCTGTTGTAAATTCCTTATCAAGGAACCATCCGTCGAAGACATAGCCTTCCCTGGTGGGTGCGCTTATCTCACCCAATGCATCTCCGTATGCAATCTTAGCCGATGTAACTTCGCTTCCGCCTGCGGTATCAAACTTAACCGTGCAGTAGCTTGTTCCGCCACCACCGCCGCCACCGCCGCCGGAGCTCTTCTTTGTAAACTTGGCAGTAAGATTCTTATCTTCGGTAAGCTCTATTGTTATAACCGAATCTCCCGACAGCTTCACGCCGTCAAGGTACCAGCCTGAGAACTTGTAGTTTTTGGGTGCAACTGCCTTAAGTGTAACCTCTGCGCCTAAAAGATATGTGCCGTCGCCTTCGATTTCACCCTTGTCTGCTGTAACGGCAACTGTCGCAATATTATTCTTCGCAACCGTTGCTTCGATAGCCTCTGTTGCAAAGCTGTAATTTGCCGCTTTTTCGCCTGTAAGCACGAAATTCTTAGCAACTACAACAGATGTGGATTCATCAATATCCTCGACCATTTCAAGCTGAAGCTTATTGAAGTCTAACGCAACTTCATCGGAATCAACAACACCGGCAATCACAGCTGTCTTTTCTGTAAGATTTACCGATTCAACCGAAAGCTCTTTTTTATTGACAATAACCTTCTGCGAGGCAATGCTTGCTGCATACTCATCGTTTCCGGGTTCTGTTACTTTGATTGTTGCTTCACCTGCCGCCTTTATTGTGATAACACCGTCTGTAATTGTGAGTACATCTTCGTTATCGGATTCGTAGGTGTATGCTTCAAGGTTTGCAGTTTCATCCTTTGTTACAGTAACTGCATAAGGAGCATCTCCGTAGGTAAGTGCAGGAATTTCCGCAAGAGTAATTGTCTGCACTGTCTTTTCGGTTATTTCAAAAGTGGCAGAAACAAATGTAACATCATAATTCATGCCGTTTGTTATATCAAGCGTTCCTATATAAACAGGATATGTACCGATTGCTTCGCCCTCTTTTCTCGCAAGAGCACCGGTAATTTCATCCCCTGTTGCAAGAGTTCCCTCATAGGTGTATGCAATTACGGGATCGTCGCTTCCCACCTTCTTTGTCTGACCGGGAGTTACGATAATCTTTATTTCCTTCTTATTAACCTTAAGTGTCTGAGTAAGACTGAAATCTGCATAATCTTCATTTCCTGCTTTGGTTACGGAAATTTCAGTTTTGCCTGCATTCTTTATTGTGATATTGCCTTCCGCATCAATTGTTGCAACATCCTCATTGCTTGATGCAAAAACAATTTCAGACTCTGTAACCTTACTTCCCTCTTCTACATTTAACTTAAAGCCTTCGTCTCCGTAGGTCACTTCATCAAAGTCTTCAACCGTAATTTCCTGCGCAGGCTTTTCAAGAACAGTAATCTTACCGGAAACAAAAGTCATGGTATAGTTTGCACTCACCTTAAGTGTGCCCTTCGATATGCTGAATTCAGCTTCTTCAGAGGTTGTTGCACTTGTTGAAAGAGCACCTGTGATTTCGTCATCTCCGAAAAGTTCACCATCGGTAATAGTATATGTGAGAGCAGGCACTTCATCGCCAACTGTAAGTTCAAAGCTGTCTGCTGTAATTTCAATGGGTGCCTTTGTTATTTTAGCCTTCAAGCCTGTGGGCTGCTTTAATGTGTAGTTTCCTGCATCCTCACCTGTAAGGGTGATTTCATCAAGGCTGACAGCTATCGCTGTGCTCTTCACATTCACCTGGGCAAATGTTCCCTTTTCGGGATATACTGCTTCAACATCGTCATCCCCGATAACGCCTGAAAGTGTTCCTTCAACAATCTCGGCATCCGCTGTCTTATCATAAGTCTTATCCATAACGGACATACCCTTTATTTCAAGCATTACGGGCTTTATTACGAGATCAGCTGAAAGATTAAGGGTATTGTAGCCCTTCTTTGTAACAATCGCCTTTGCTTTATATGTTCCCGCATCTGTTCCCTTATTGTCTTCGTAGTTTACCTCTGCGCCTTCGGGAAGAGTCCCTGTAACAAGGATTTCCTTTTCGCTGCCGTCATAGGTGTAGGTAGCTCCCTTTAAGGTTATGCCTGTCATTTCAAGCGCATTTACCTTAACATATCCGTCCGTCACTGCGAAAGGCACATTATCTTCTGCATGGTTAAGTACTTCAACCGCATCGATAGTTATATCATATGTCCCCGGCATGCAGTCTCCATTTATGTCAAAATTAAGTGTTACGAGCGTTCCGCTTGCCGTCTTATCACCTGCACCGGTGTACACAGTGAACATAAAGGGCTCCGCTTCAAGATTCCACTCAAACTCTCCTGTGAAAATTTCACCAAGAGCAGCTGTATTTAATGTAAGTGCCTCATCATCATAATTTACGTTAAATCCTATTATTGAAATTCCGGGGTTGTTGGGAATTGTTATTTCAACTGTAGCTTCGGTTGCACCATAGTCAACTTCTGCATTGCTTACAATAATATTCATCTCTCCCTCTGCCCCTACTGTGCAGATAAGAGAAAAGCACATTGCAATTGTGAGTAAAATACTTAATATTTTTTTCATTTCAATATTCCTTTCTTTCATGCTCCAAGTTCTACGTCAAAACCTGAGAAATACTTTGCAAGTCGTAAAAGATCAGCTCTTGTAACTTCGCCGTCACCATTTACATCAGATGCCGCCTCATCAATCTCATCCGCGAATCCGGAAAAATGCTTCGCAAGACGTAAAAGATCGCCTCTTGTAACTTCGCCGTCACCATTTACATCCCCGGGGATATAAGGCGGTGCCTCAACCACCGTAATCGTTCCCGCCGTTTCGGTATATGTAACAGAATTGAGATCTGTATCGTAGGCTTCCTTTACATCGATCACAACATCATAGTCTCTAAGTTCGGCATCTTCGGCGATTTGAAAGCTTAATGTTACAACTATTCCGTTAAAGCTGTAGTTTTCTTCAGCCAGAGGATTGAACCACGAAAGATAATATTCATCAGCAGAAAGATTATCGCTGTGTTTATTTTCTCCCATCTTTCCGGCATCTTCCACCCTCGTAAGTGTAAGAGCCTCAGTATCATATTTCACGGTCATAACCGATGCAATACTTCCCGGGTTTTCGGATACAACCACATCCAGTTTTACGGTTTTCCCGCCATAGCCTTCCGCATCCGTTACGGAAACTGCCCCGCCGACAGCAGAAGCGCCCACCGTAAGAGCAAATATGATAATTGCCGTCATTAAAAGAACTGCAATTTTTTTCATAGCACTTCATCCTCCTTGTATATAAAATTAAAATCTACCCATAATATACTTAATTATAACACAAGCAAAAAAAACTGTCAACCTGAAAACCCAAATTCCAAAATCTTTTAAAATAAAAACAACCGCCCGAAGACGGTTGTTTTGTAAGCTTCAATTACGCTTTTTTCTTTGTAACAGCCTTTATTACAAAAAGTGTTCCGATCATAAGAACGATACCTATGGGAAGTGCGATGTATGCGCTCTTTACAAGACCTGCTATTATGTAGCATACGAAAGACACTGCAGCAACAGTTAAAGCATAAGGAAGCTGAGTTGTAACGTGGTTTATGTGGTTTGACTGGCTTCCTGCCGATGCCATAATCGTCGTATCTGAAATGGGAGAGCAGTGGTCACCGCAAACAGCACCTGCCATACAAGCAGAGATAGCGATGATTTCAAGGTATGCATATTCAGCACCAACTCCGCTGAAGATAGCGAGAACGATGGGAATAAGGATACCGAATGTTCCCCAGGAAGTACCTGTAGAGAAGGAAAGACCAACTGCGATTAAGAATACGATTGCGGGAAGAAGAATTACTACTGCACCTGCATAGTTTCTTACGAATTCAGCAATGAATACCTTTGCACCGAGAGAATCGGTCATTGTCTTAAGCGTCCAGGCACAGGCAAGAATCATAATAGCGGGAACCATTGCCTTGAAGCCCTCGGGAAGAGATTCCATACACTGCTTGAAGTTAAGAACTCTTCTTAACAGGAAGTAGATAACGCTGAAGATAAGTCCGCCGAAGGAACCGTATACAAGACCAACGGAAGCATCTGCATTGGAGAACGCAACCACGAAATTGCGGAAGCCTTCAGCATCTGCTGTAAAGAAGCCACCGGAATAGATAAGTCCGAATATGCAGCCTACGATAAGTACAAGTACGGGAGCAACAAGATCCCATACGCTGCCCTTCTTATTTTCGTCAGCATCTTCAAGAGCCTTGAACATTTCAGCATCTGCAGAAGAGAAAAGGTCACCGTTTTCAGCAGCTTCTTCGTGCTTCTTCATGGGGCCGAAGTCAAACTTCATAAGCGCAATTGTAATCATCATAATGATGGTAAGGATTGCATAGAAGTTCCAGGGAATAGCCTTTATAAAGAGTGCAAATCCTTCTCCTTCGGGAGCAAAGCCTGCAACTGCAGCTGCCCAGGAGGATACGGGTGCAATGATACATACGGGAGCCGCCGTAGCGTCGATTACATAAGCAAGCTTAGCTCTTGAAAGCTTGAACTTGTCGGATACGGGACGCATAACGGAACCTACTGTAAGACAGTTAAAGTAGTCGTCAACAAAGATAAGTACGCCGAGTGCAATTGTTGCAAGCTGCGCGCCAACCTTGGACTTGATGTGAGTGGATGCCCATCTTCCGAATGCAGCGCTTCCGCCGGACTTATTCATAAGAGATACTATAGCACCGAGCACGATAAGGAAAATTATAATACCGATGTTATAGGAGTCTGCCACGGATGAAATGAATCCGTCCTGGAAAAGATGGTCAAGTGTTCCTGTGAAATTGAAGTTTGCATAAAGGAGCGCACCCGATGCAATACCGATGAAAAGAGAAGAATAAACTTCCTTTGTGATGAGTGCAAGTGCAATTGCGATGATGGGAGGAAGAAGAGAAAGCCATGTTGCATAAACAGGAATTTCTTCTTTAGCCACAGCAAGTGCCTTGCCAAGGTTTTCATCGAAGTTTTCGTCGCTTGTTACATTGTCGGAATATCCGTCAATATAACCCCACGCGTCGAAAGCCTCTTCTTCGGCAGCTTCTTCTGCTACCTCTACGACAGCTTCTTCTGCCGGAATTTCGGCTTCTGCAATTATTTCTGCATCTTCGCCGATCAATGCTTCTTCAGGTTCTGCCATAACTGTCATAAACATAGATGCCATAACAGTAAATATGAGCATAAGGCTGAAGAAAATCTTGAGATTTTTTGCCTTTTTCATTTTACATACCTCCGTATTTTTAAAATAAATAAGCGGAAGAAGCATAGTTCATCCGCAGTAAAATTAAGTCATTCCCCGATAGCACTCCGCAGATGCGACAGTTCAATACATATTCTGCATTGACCCAGCAGAAAAAACGTGGCTATTTTCTCCGCTTCGGCAAAAGCCCCTTTCTTTCCCTCTTCTGCCCGAAGTTTTTACCGGAAATACTTATAGCTTTTGCGCCTCTATCTCTTATTTTTTTATAATTTTACCATAAACGCCATATTTCGTCAAGTCTTTTCATCAAACTTTTTGCTTTCATATATTAAATTAACCTTTTTTCTTGCAATAAGCGATATATAATGCTATACTGTAATTAAGGTGCATATCTGCAAAGAAAGGATTGATTTAAAGATGAAAAGAAGCTTCTTAAAAACAATGATAAAAACAGCTGTAATTACAGCCGGTCTGCTTCTTCTGATTGCCGGATCAGTAAATCCCGCCGTTTTCTTTTTAGGTCATGAGACCACCGCTTCCGTAGACTATATCTTAACCGAAGAGTCTGACGGCAACTACAGCACTAATGTTGATTATCATTATTACACATCTTCGGGAAAAGAATTTTCAGGAAACGCAACCTTAGCGGGAAAGCAGGATGAAGGCTTTCCATCAAAGCTTCACCCTGTGAAATACCTCCCCCTTATTCCCTCCTGCTCGGTTTTTCTCACAGGCTACACCCTTCCTTTCCGCAGCATTTTATTCATCGCATCCGGGCTGTTTTTTGTCATAACAGGAATTTTTATAAAAACATATAAAAAAGAAAAGGCCACACCTGTTCAGGGTGAAATCGAATTTATCTGTCCCGCCTGCGAATGTGAAATTGACAAAGACAGTATTTTCTGCAACTATTGCGGTCAAAAAATAATAACGAAAGGTTGATTTTTATGTTTAACGTAAAGGACTTCGGCGCAAAAGGTGATGGTAAAACACTTGATACAAAGGCAGTTCAGGCGGCAATTGATGCCTGCTACGAAAAAGGCGGCGGCAGAGTTTTAATTTCCGGCGGTAATTTTGTTTTAAGCACCGTCCACATAAGAAGCAATGTTGAAATACACATTGAAAAAGGTGCAACTGTATTGGGCAGCAAAAACCCCGATGATTTTGAGCCTTTGGAATCCGATGCGACAAATACGGTTTATCAGGACAGAAGCCACAGTTACTTCCACCACAGCTTATTCCATGCCGATTCCGCTTCGGACATTGCTTTAACCGGACTTGGCAAGATAGATATGCAATCCATATGGGAGGTTCAGCCGGGCTGGAACAGAGGCTGCAAGATTGTGGCTTTCAAAAACTGTACCAATGTGGTAATCCGCGACCTTACTATGAGAAATGCAACAGACCTTGCGGTTTACTTCGCAGGCTGTGAAAATGTAAGAGTTACAGGACTTGATCTTTTAGTTCACATTGACGGCATCAGCCCCGATTCCTGTAAAAACGTGGTGATTTCAGACTGTATTATAGATGCCGGAGATGACGGCATCGTACCCAAGAGTTCCTTTACTCTCGGCAAATTCAAGGCCATGGAAAACCTCTCCATTTCAAACTGTGTGGTAAAAAGCCGCTGCAACGCCATAAAGTTTGGCACCGAGTCCAATACAGCATTTATAAACACTACCATCACAGGATGTACGATTTACGACACCCGCTATTCGGGCATCGCCCTTGAGTGCATTGACGGTGCTTTAATAGAAGGCTTTTCAGTTTCCAATATTTCTATGAGAAACGTGGGAAATCCCTTTATGATTATCGTTATGGACCGTGCAAGGGGCCCCGAGGGCACAACGGTAGGTGAAATCAGAAACATTTCCTTCTCCAACATTACCGCAACAGGGCCCTATGTAGCCTGGGAAGGTCCCACCTGGAACAACGACTGCCATAACGCAAATGACGTTACTCAGATGCCTGTCACCACCCCTCCCCTCATCATAGGACAAAAGGACAGCATCATTAAAAACATTTCCCTTTCAAATATTTTCCTCTCTCTTCCCGGCGGTGGAGAGGAATCCTGGAAGGAAAATCCCGTTCCGCAGGTACGCCAGGGCTATGCAGAAAGCATACGATACGGAAGAAGGCCACCCGCATTCGGACTTCTTGCAAGAGATGTTGATAACTTAAAGCTTATGAATGTTGAATTCGTAACCGAGAAGGAAGATGCAAGAGAAGCAATTTACTTAGAAAACGTAACACGATTCAAAAACATATAAAAAACTGCGGTGCAAAAGCACCGCAGTTTTTTCACACATCTGCATACAAAGCAAACTGTTATAGAGCTTTGCCCGCATCATTCCGAAATCACAGGGCGATGTGGGTATCGCCCCCCTACATTTTTAATCCTGTGGATACATCTGCTTTAACAGCCTTTTCAATCGTTAAAATCAAATACTACCTTCTTTTCATTGTCCAGTTTAAGGTATGCATCGAAGCTTTTTCCGCTCTTCTTTGATACAAAGCCTTCTATTTTATAGGTTTTACCCGTTTCAAGAAGCTTTTTTATGTTGGCTATTGAAATGGTTTTTCCGCAGATAGTTCCGCCTATCCTGAAAGTACACCCGTCCTTGTAACCGCGGCAGCCATAGCCGAATCTGTTTCGTATAACATCCTTTCCGCACACAGGGCAAATTCCTGCCACATCTCCGAAAAATCCGGTGTCGGAGCTTTTTTCGGGAGGTGCGGAATCTTTTTTGAACACTTCCGCGATTTCCGCCTTTGCTATTTCCACACTGTCGGAAATCTTTATTTCTCCCCTGTATACCTTTTTAAGAGCTTTACCGAGCTCACTGGTTTTGTACTTGTCCATACTGATGTTCATACCGGAAAGTGCTTCTATGAGAAACTCTCCGCCGGGAAGTATGGTGTAAACATCCTTTTTAAGGGCGATATAACCGCTCTTTTTTGCATTATCTATTATTCCCGTTCTTGTGGCTTCCGTTCCCAGCTCAAGACCTTCGAAAATTGCACGGTATTCCTCCGCATCGTCCTCTTCCTTAGCTTCCGCAAGATCTTCCTTAAAGGGATTTTTCAGGTAGTTGTTAAGGGTTTCTATGGTATAGTGCTTTGGCGGCGATGTTTCTTTCTCTGTAAGTATAAATTCCGTATTCACCTCATCGCCCTTCTCCAAAGGAGGCAGCGTTTTATCCTTTTTCCCGTAGTCGTCGTACTTTGTCCAGCCCGGCTCCTTCATTATAACACCCTTAAGTGTGAAATTTTCGATGTCACCCACCGCTATTGTAATTTCCGTCTTTTCCACCTTGCATTCGTCCTTGCAGAAAACTGCGGCAAAGCGACGCATAACCGTGCTGTAAACCTTATACTCAGATTCCGAGAGCTGATCCTTTTTGGGGATTTTATGGGTAGGTGTAAGTGCCGAATGGGATTCGATTTTAGAATCGTCAAATATAGTCTTTTTATCCTTGAATACCAGGTCATACCCAAGATTGCAGAATGCGGAAATGATGTTTTTAATCTTTCCCGCTTCCGCCTTTGCAAGGTATTCCGAGTTTGTTCTGGGGTAGGTTACATAGCCTTTTTCATAAAGCCCCTGGAGCACCTTAAGGCTTTCATCCATACTCATTTTATATTTTTTACCAAGGACATTCTGAAGCTTGGTAAGAGAATATAGCTTGCCCGGTGCAAGGGTGTCCTTTTTTGTTTTCTTTGCGGTAACTATTGCCTTTTCGGAATTAAGCTTATTACAATAGTCGGCACCCTCGGCAAGTTCGTCCTTCGAAAATTTCTTTTTGCTTAAAAGCTCAATCTCTTCCCCTTTGGTTTCGCACTTGGAAAGGGGGGCATAGTAAATTTCGGGCACAAAATTTTTAATTGCCATATCGCGGTCGTAAATTGCTTTTACTATGGGTACAATTACCCTTCCCACGCGGAGCAGTGTCCCTGTCTTAAGGGATGCGTAGCGTGTAAGATTCACGCCGTAAAGCCAGTCGATATAGGTTCTTGCATAGCCCTCAGATGCCAAAAACTCGTATTCAGTTTCGTCCTTCATGGTTTTTAGCCCTTCGGAAATTGTTTCCTCCGTCTGGTCGGGAAGCCAGAGTCTTTTGAATGCCTTTCCCGAAACGCCTGTTTTATCCACACATATTCTTACGATAATTTCACCCTCGCGGTCGGAGTCCCCCGCATTTACGATGGTGTCTACATCGCTTCGGTTGCAAAGCATTTTTATGGTTTCAAACTGACTTTTAACCCCGGAATCCACACTTCCTCCCTTATCGTGCTTAAGCTTGAAATGGAATTTTTCAGGGAAGCAGGGGATATTTTCCATAGACCATCGTCCGCTTTCCGTAGGCGAATAGTATTCTATATCTGCAAGGGAAAACAAATGACCGAAAGCCCAGGTCACTATGTAGCCTGCGCCTTCGAAATATCCGCCCTTTTTATTCATTTTTCCGATTGCCGAAACTATGTTTCGGGCCAGACTCGGCTTTTCTGCAATAATTAATATCATATTTTCACCGCATTTTTATAAAAAGGCTGCAAACATTGTTTACAGCCTTTACTCTTAAAGTACCTTACTTAAAAACGATTTTGTTCTTTCATTTTTAGGATTTGAAAAAATTTCTTCAGGAGTTCCCTCTTCCATAACTACTCCCTCGTCGATGAATAAAACTCTGTCGGCAACTTCCTTTGCAAAGCCCATTTCGTGGGTAACAACAGCCATTGTCATACCTTCTTTTGCAAGCTCCTTCATAACCTGAAGTACCTCCCCTACCATTTCGGGATCAAGAGCACTTGTGGGCTCGTCAAAAAGCATAACCTCGGGATTCATTGCAAGAGCACGGGCAATTGCAACTCTCTGCTGCTGTCCGCCTGAAAGCTGACCGGGGTATGCATCTGCCTTTTCGGGAAGACCAACCCTTTCAAGGAGGGCAATTGCTTTTTTCTCAGCTTCTGCCTCACTCATAAGCTTAAGCTTTACCGGAGCCAGCATAATATTTTTCTTTACAGACATATGGGGAAACAGATTGAACTGCTGGAAAACCATTCCCATTTTCTGACGAAGCTTATTAATATCGGTCTTCGGATTGGTGATATCCTCTTCCTTGAAGAAAATATTACCGTCTGTCGGCTGCTCAAGAAGATTTAAGCAACGTAAAAACGTAGATTTACCGCTTCCGGAGGGGCCTATTATACATACAACCTCGCCCTTTTTTATATGCTGGTCGATGCCGTTTAATACAACGTGGTCGCCGAAGGCTTTTTTAAGTCCTTTAACGTTTATCACTCTGACGCAGCCTCCTTTCAAGAATTCCGAGAAGTTTGGTTAAAATAACAACCAATACAAGATATATAAGCGCAAGGCTTATATACGGAATTGTCGCAGTATATGTCTTACTAACAATTACCTGCGCCGCCTTGGTTACATCCTGCAGGGCAATAACCGTAACAAGCGATGTTTCCTTAAGAAGTGCAATAAGCTCATTTCCCAAAGCCGGAAGAATATTCTTAAATGCCTGAGGTATTATTATGTAGCACATTGTCTGCCAGTAATTAAGACCAAGGCTTCTTCCAGCCTCTGTCTGTCCCTGAGAGATAGACATGATACCGGAACGTGCAATTTCAGCAACATATGCACCTGAATTGATACCCAAGGTAATAACCGCACAGAGATTTGTTTCAAAGTTGCCTTTGGGAACCATAATTACGAATCCCATGATAAGAAGCTGAACCATCAAAGGTGTACCTCTTAATACCGTGACATATATTTTACATATTGAATTTAAAATACGGAGGAAAATATTAGGTTTTTTTCGCATGCTGTCGCATGAAGAACGTATGATTGCAACAATCATACCTATAATAACACCCAATATAAGTGCACCGATAGTTACAACAAAAGTTGTTACTAAACCGTCGGTGAAAAACTTCCAGCGGTTTTCATAAATAAAAACCTGATAAAACTGAAAGATTATGCGCTGCAAATTTTCAGGCAGGGACAAAATCCATCCGGTTTCCATGCCTTCAATCCATTTTGCAAATGTAAGTACATTCATTTGCTATACTCCTTTCGGGCCTTTTTTACACTTTTAAGGGGACGATGCTTGATTAAACACCGTCCCCTATCAGGCTTAATTACATAAAGCCGAATTATTCAGCCTTGATGTACTTTCCGATGATTGCATCGATTGTGCCGTCAGCCTGAAGCTCAGCTAAAGCTGCATTGAAAGCCTCGAGAAGCTCTGTGTTTTCCTTAGCGATTGCTGCAGCATAGTTTTCTGTGATGTACTCAGTTTCAAGAATCTTGAGACCTTCGTTAGCTTCAACGAATGCCTTTGCGGGCTCGTTGTCGATAACTACGCAGTCAACCTGTCCGTTCTGGAGAGCCTGAACAGCGATTGCACCGTTGTCATAGCGTGCGATAGCTTCTTCGCCATAGTCACCTGAGCAGTAGATGTCGCCTGTTGTACCGGTCTGAACACCGATCTTCTTGCCTGCAAGGTCTTCGATTGTTGCGATTTCAGAATCTTCTGTTACGATAACAACCTGGATACCTGTTGCATAGGACTCAGAGAAGTTAACAGCTTCCATTCTTTCTTCTGTTACAGTCATACCTGCAAGTACAACGTCAACTGCACCGGAAGATACTGCTGTGATAAGAGAATCGAAAGCCATGTCCTTGATTTCAAGAGTCATGCCCATCTTTTCAGCAATTGCAGCTGCGATTTCAGCATCGATACCTATGATAGCGCCGTTTTCGTCAACCATTTCATAGGGAGGGAATGCTGCGTTTGTTCCCATTGTAAGAACCTTTACTTCTGTGTTTTCCTCTACTGCTTCTTCGCCGCATCCGCAGAATGCGAATACCATAAGAAGAGCAAGCATGAGTGCCAATAACTTTTTCATAAATATTACCTCCAATATTTTAATCGTCCTCTATTATACCACCGGATTTATTTTTATGCAAGCTTTTTTTATAAAAATAAATAAACAGATGGGAAATTATGTTCTTTTTGACCATCAAATCTGTATTTTCAATATTTTTTAGTGCATTATGCCAAATTAATCCAAACTTTCATATCGCTTTTGCCTCTGTTTGCAAAGCAATTATAAGGAATGAATTCCATATCGATATCCTCTTTATTGAAGTTTAAAGGCGAATAAAGCTTTCCGTCTCCTGTTTTTCTTGCTCCTTTTGCCTTTATTCTGTAAAGACCGAAACCTTCATCATATTCTGTCTCAAACGAAGCGTCTGAATTTAGACTTAGCTCAAATATATCTTTGTTGTCAATGCCTTCTATGCAGTAAACCAGAGGGCCCATGTTGAGTGCCGCTTTCCCGTAATTATCACGCACGCGAGGGTCTGCTCCAATTAAAACAGGCTTCATCTCCATGTTTATTTCAGCACATCCTCCGTCAAATACCGCATATCCCTTCTCTTCCTTAAAGGAAACATCGGAAGTAAAATTCGTGCACCAGGAGGGAATTCTTACACAAAGCCTTTCGGCATTACTTTCTATTATGACCTTGCCGTCATTAGGATAATCGGTTTTCTGCTTCACCCAAAGACCGTTTTCTTCGCCGCGACTTTCGGCAAACTGATTTACATATAACGTGTCATTCTCATATCCGTAAATCATTCCTCCAATGGAAGCAAGAACTCTGTTAATGTTAGGCGGACAACAGGAACAGTCGAATATTTTCTTACGTTGTGTAATAGGAAGCCACTCTGCTTCCTTGACGGAAACATCTTTTCCGTGATGTGAAAGGTTTATTTCAAGAGGATTTGTATAAAAGAAGTCATCTCCTCCTATGCCGAGCCCCGCCATCATTCCGTTATACAATGCACGTTCCGCCACATCGGCATATGAAGCATCGTTTTTAAGTGCCGTCATACGGTTTGCAAAAAATGCAAAGCCAATTGATGCGCAGGTTTCCGCATAGGCACGCTCGTTTGGCAGGTCATAAGGTACCGTAAATGCTTCCCCCAGATGGCTTGATCCGATAGCTCCGGTTATATACATTTTCTTATTCACGATATCAGAAAAGAGTTTTTCGCAGGCAGCTTCAAGCTCTTCATCTCCGGCTATCTTTGCAACATCAGCCATTGCAGAATAGAGATATGTTGCCCTTACGGCATGGCCTTCCGCCGTATGTTGCTCCCTTACGGGAATATGGCTCTGGGAATAGAGTCCTACGCCAACGATGCCCCATCTGTCTCCGTAATCTTTTCTATCTGTGCCCCTTTTATCAAGGAAAAATCTTGCCATACGGAGATATTTTTCCTTCCCCGTGGTTTTATACATTTTCACAAGTGCAAGTTCTATCTCTTCGTGCCCCGGCGTTGCAAAGGCAGCACTTTCTTCTTTTATGAATACCCTTTCTATAAGGTCGGCATAGCGTTCCATCGCTCTTAGAAATCTGTCTTTTCCTGTCGCTTCGTAATATGCACAGGCTGCCTCCATTAAGTGTCCCGCACAGTAAAGCTCATGCATGTTTCTGTCGGCAAAGCGTCCGCCGATTTTCCCGGGATACTGATAAAAAGAGTTAAAATATCCGTCTTCCATCTGATTATTTACTATCCCGTCAACAAGATATTCCATCCGCTCCGTAAATTCATTATGTCCTTTCCCGATGAAATAAGATGCCGCTTCCATCCACTTTGCCACATCCGAATCCCAAAAGTGATGCACGGTAAAATTTTCGTCCACCTTGTAGTCAAAGGTGACAGCCTTAATTCTTCCGGTCTCCGAAAAGCGGTTCCACACCGCTTCCATTGTGATTTTCCGATTTACTTCTTCTTTGTTTTTCCAGTAGCCTCCCGCTAAATTAACATTTTTATTTTCCATAAACTTCATAGCAAATTCTCCTTGTTTGTTGACTTTCCACTGTTTTTATTATATAATCCTTTTGCAATCAAGGCAATATCCAAAAATCGAGAAAAGGTGTGAAAAAATGACATGAATTTCAAATATATGGGGTTATTTGATTCTGAAGAAATCTGGATTCATCCCGAAAGAACAGAACCCACATATGAACTTATCTATAATTTGAAAAACGATATATTTTTAGAAGAAGACGGTGTTTTTCATACAATAAAAAAAGGCGAGGTAATTATACTGAAACCCGGAATAATGCATAGGGGATTTAAAAAATCTGTTTCTCCCGTATCCTTTTACTGGCTTCACTTCACGCTTGAAGAGGAAAAAGCGGACTTCCCGTTTTTTAATGAGAACTTTTCCTCTCCTCATCTGTTTCGCGAGCTTATGCATTACAGCCTTGTCCCCGATGGCAATCAGAAACTGAAAAACGCTGTACTTTCTCACATTTTAGCCCTTATGACCTATGAAAACAGTGCAAATTTCATCCCCGGTGCAGCAAGAGAAGCCTTTTCTTATATAAGAGCAAATGCCTCAATCAACCTCACTGCATCAAAAGTTGCAGAGCATTTTTCATACAGCAGTGAGCATCTTTCCAGAATTATGAAAAAGCACTACGGGTGTTCTCTCAAAGCTCTGATTGACTCCGCCGTAATAAATGCCGCTAAAAGCCTTATTTCAAACACAAATATGTCTATCAAGGAAATTTCGGCACACCTTAAATTTCCCAACTCCAACGCTTTTATAAACTTTTTCAAATATCACGAAAAAATATCCCCTGCCGCATTCAGAAAGCAATTCACATATATACATATCAACAGTCGCTGAAAGTTATATCAAAGACCATTTAACAATTATATTATTTTTATATAAAATAACTGTTTACAACTTTATTTTTTTTTGCTATAATATAAGGTAGCAAAATTTAAGCTGACTATAATTATTTATATATCACGAAAGGGTTGAGCCACATATGTCATTATCAGCATCAGCAAAAAGCAGCAAAGGAATGCTTGCTCTGATTATATTTTCCGTTATACTGGTCGTGTTAGTCGCCGCAATTGCAGCAATAACCATTGTATCTTCAGGAAGTGACACTATTTTAAACGGCGTTACGGTGGGAGGAATAGATCTTTCCGGTCTTACCGCAGATGAAGCTGAAGGCGTTCTTCTTTCCCGTATAAACGAAGTGAAGGACGAAAAAATAACAATTAAGGCAGGCTCTGATGTTTTGGAAGCTGCCTACTCCGAGTTCGGAGCCGATTATGATTGCCGTCTTTCAGCAGAAAACGCATACAGATACGGACACGAAGGCTTCTTTTCTTCAATAATTCCTTCCGTCAAATCATTTTTCGGTATTGAAGCAAAGCAGGATCTTGCCGTTTACATCAACAGCCGTGTTTTCGACGAAACAATGTCTTCTTTTACAGAATACGATAATTCCGTTCAGGCAACCTATGAGCTTACAGAGGACGCCATAATTGTTACCAACGGAAAAAGCGCACATACAATCAATCCTGTAACGGCACGCGAAACTCTTGCCGAAGCGATGAAGAATCTGGACTTTTCTTCCGTTACTTTTGAAATTGAATATATCGATCCCATCCCCCTTGATATTGAGTTTCTCTCAGAAAAGTATTCGGAGGAAGCAGTTTCCGCAACCTACTACCGTGATTCCGAAGGAAACATCAAGGTAACAGACGGAAACGATAAGATAACCGTTGATTTAACCCGTGCGACGGAACTTATTGCACAGCACTCCGCTCCCGGAGAGACATTCAGAATTCCCGCAACGGTGGAATTTGCAAAATACACAAGGGATGAGCTTGAAGAAGCTCTCTTCCGCGATGTTCTGGGAACATATACCACAAGCTATTCATCAAGTAATGCCAACAGAAGCCACAATGTTGCTCTTGCCGCATCCAGCTGTAACGAAAAAATACTTCTTCCCGGCGAAATCTTCTCCTATAACGAGACTCTCGGAAGACGTACCGCAGAAGCAGGCTATAAAATGGCAGGTGCTTACCTTAACGGTGAAACCGTTCAGGAATACGGCGGCGGTATATGCCAGGTTTCTTCAACCCTTTATATCTCAGTTCTCAAAGCCAACCTTAAAATTGAGGAAAGACTTTGTCATATGTTCCGCGTTGCCTATGTTCCTATGGGACTTGACGCTACTGTTGACTACGGAACTGTTGACTTTAAGTTCTCCAACGACACAGACTTCCCCATTAAAGTTGTTGCATACACAACCCCCTCCAAGCAGGTTACATGTGAGATAGTTGGAACTAAAGCCGAAAACTTTGAGGTTTCATTTGAAACCACCGGCGTTTCCGCAGTTCCCTTCCCCACAGAAATAATCGAAGATCCCACTCTTCCCCTCGGCGAAGAGGTTATTGAAGAAAAGGGCTCAGACGGTTCAAGATGCACAACCTACAGAATAGTCAAAGTAGACGGAGAAGTAAAATCAAGGACACAGGAATCTACAAGCTACTATATGCCTCACAAGGAGGTTAAGCGCGTAGGAACAAATGCTGAACTTCTTCCTGCTGAAGGCACCGATCCCAACGCACCCGTAACAGAAGCACCCGAAGCGGGCACTCCCGCAGTAAGCACACCTTCGGCTGTAACTCCTGTCGCTCCCGAGGCAAGTACTCCCGCTGTTTCCGAAACACCCGCAGTTCCTGAAGCAAGCACTCCCGCTGTTTCCGAAACACCCGCAGTTCCTGAGGTAAGTGCTCCTGTCACAGAAGCACCCCCGGTATCTGAATTATAAAACCAAGGGCGGATTTTATCCGCCCGTTAAGCTTTTTATATCCCATAAAATTAACGAAAGAGGTATAAATTATGTGTGCAAAAAACACCTATGATAACCAGGCCATCCAAAGCCTTAAGGGTGCCGAGAGAGTAAGATATAATCCCGGCAATATTTTGGGCTCCAACGGTCTGGAGGGCTGCGAACACACGTTTTTCGAAATTCTTTCCAACTCCATTGACGAAGCCAGAGCCGGCTTCGGTAAGGTAATTGAGGTTACCCGTTTTTCCGACCATTCCATTCAGGTAAAGGACTACGGACGCGGAATCCCCCTTGATTACAACGAAAAGGAAGAGCGCTATAACTGGGAGCTTGTATTCTGCGAGCTTTATGCCGGCGGTAAATACCACGGTAACGACTCAGACACCTATAAATACAGCCTGGGCTTAAACGGTCTTGGTGCCTGTGCAACCCAGTACTCCTCCGAATATATGGATGTTGAGGTATGCCGTGACAACTACATCTATTCCCTTCACTTTGAAAAGGGCGAAAATGTAGGCGGACTTTTGAAAATAGAAACCAACTCCAAGAAAACCTATACTATTCAGAAGTGGCGTCCCGACCTTGAGGTTTTCACGGACATAAATATTCCCATCGAATTTTTCACAGAAACCTTAAAGCGTCAGGCAATAGTAAACGCCGGACTTACCTTTATCTTTTTTGACGAAACACCCGAGGGCACACAGAAATATGAATTCTGCTATCCCGAAGGAATAAAGGGTCACGCCGAAGAGCTGGCAGGCGAAAACGCAGAAACCGCCATCCGCTATATCGAAGCGGAAAGAAGCGGCAGAGACCGCGCCGATAAGCCCGAATACAAGGTGAGAATGGAAGCGGCATTCTGCTTTACGCCCTCTGATCCTATGATAGAGTTTTATCACAACTCAAGCTTTCTTGAATACGGCGGTGTGCACGATTCGGCAACAAAAACCGCTCTAGTTTATGCCATCGACCAGTATATCCGCCAGTCAAACAAGTATCAGAAAAACGAATCCAAGATTACATTTAACGATATTGCGGACTGTCTTATTCTCATAATAAGCTCGTTTTCCACCATTGCAAGCTATGAACATCAGACAAAGAAGGCTGTAACCAACGCCTTTATAAAGGAAGCTTTAACTGATTTCTTAAAGCATAACTTAGAGGTTTACTTCATCGAAAACCGTGCCGAGGCTGATAAGATCGCAGAACGTGTTCTCTTAAACAAGAGAAGCCGTGAGACAGCCGAGCGTACAAGGGTAAACTTAAAGAGCAAGAAGATTTCATCTTCCCTTGACGTTACAACAAAGATAAAGAAGTTTATCGACTGCAGAACAAAAGATGTTTCCCGTCGTGAGCTCTTTATCGTAGAGGGTGACTCTGCGGCAGGAAGCTGTAAGATGAGCCGTGATGCTGAGTTTCAGGCAATTATGCCAATAAGAGGTAAAATCTTAAACTGCTTAAAGGCCGACTTTGATAAGATTTTCAAGAGCGACATAATCTTAGACCTTATAAGAATTATGGGTTGCGGAATTGAAGCGAAGACCAAATTAAATAAGGAATTTTCAGACTTTGATATTAACGCACTTAACTACAGCAAAATCATCATCTGTACCGATGCCGACTATGACGGCTTCCAGATAAGAACCCTTGTGTTAACAATGATTTACATTCTCACCCCCTCTTTAATTGAGGAAGGAAAGGTGTTTATTGCGGAAACTCCCCTCTTTGAAATCAACACTAAGGAGAAAAAGAGCAGAACCTTCTTTGCCTATGACGAGAATGAAAAGAATGAAATCTTAGCGCCCCTTGATGCCGAAGGTGTAAAGTATACCATTCAACGTTCAAAGGGACTTGGTGAAAACGAAGCTGAAATGATGTGGCTTACCACAATGTGTCCCGAATCCCGTCGTCTGATAAAGGTTATGCCTTCAGACGCCAAGGAAACCGCAGATATGTTCGAGCTTTTCTTAGGCTCCAACTTAGACGGAAGAAAGGACTATATCGCAGAAAACGGAAACCAGTATATGGATATGCTTGATATAAGCTGATTGAATGTGCTATGTTTCAGATTCTTCGGTCATAAATTCCCTCAGAATGACAAAAAAGATGGACGGAAAAGCGTCCATCTTTTTTCTTATAAGTAATAATTACGCTCTCTTGGAAAGAACGTCCTTTTCGTATGCTACAACTTCGTCGTACCAGGAAGCATCGCCCTTTACGCCGCAGCGCTCGCAGTATTCAGCCCAGATATCGCCGAAGGGAAGTGTTTTCATTTCTTCCTGCATAACAAGAAGCTCTGTAAGCTTGCCTTCGTCCTGAAGAGCCTTAAGCATTGCATTGGGTGTGCACATAGCCATAAGGAGTGCCTTCTGCCAGCTTCTGAGACCAACAGACCAGGCTGCAATACGGTTAATGGAAGCATCGAAATAGTCAAGAGCCATATAAACTCTGTCAAGAGCATCGTTTCTTACGATTTCCTTTGCCATCTCTCTTGTCTCGTCGTCGAAAAGCACAACGTGGTCAGAGTCCCATCTGATGGGTCTTGTGATGTGAAGTGCGATTTCGGGGAAGAATGCAAGGAGTGCGGGAATCTTGTCGGAAACAACCTCTGTGGGATGATAGTGACCGTTATCCATAAGAGGTAAGCATCCGTCGTGTGTTGCCGCAAATGTAAGAGAGAATTCAGCAGAGCCTGTTGTATAAGCTTCAACGCCGATACCGAATACCTTGGATTCAACACAGGGCTTAACAAGATTCTTGTCGAAGGGTTCAGCTAAGATTTCCTCGATGGATTCCTTATAGCGAACTCTGGGACCCATTCTGTCAGCGGGGATATCCTTGAATCCGTCGCCTGTCCAGATGTTCATTACGCAGGGAACGCCTGTTTCCTTTGCGAAATATTCAGAAATTCTGATACAAGCCTTACCGTGTTCGATCCAGAACTTTCTTACATTTTCGTCGGGGCTTGAAAGGGTAAGACCTGAGTCAGCCATGGGATGAGAGAAGAATGTGGGGTTGAAGTCAAGTCCCATGCCATGCTTCTTTGCAAGTTCAACCCAGGGAGCAAAGTGCTTGGGTTCAAGCTTATCTCTGTCAACAAACTCGCCATTGAAAATTGCATAGCAAGCGTGAACGTTTATCTTCTTCATACCGGGGCAAAGGCTCATAACCTTTTCCATATCAGCCATAAGCTCTTCGGGAGTTCTTGCCTTACCGGGATAGTTACCTGTTGTCTGAATACCGCCGGTTAAGGGGCCGTCGTGGTCGAAACCGATAACATCATCGCCCTGCCAGCAGTGAAGGGATACGGGAATTGTCTTAAGCTTTTCGATGACAGCATCTGTGTCAATGCCAAGCTTTGCATAGATTTCTTTTGCGTCCTGATATCTTTTAGTCATAATTTTTACCTCCTAACATAGTTATCTATATTTTATTACAAAATCATCCAATAGTCAAGTGTTTTCATTTAAATAAAGGGAGAAATGCAGTGCATTTCTCCCTCTTCGGTTTTTAAATTATGTACTTAATAATCTTCTTGGGGCAGGACTCAAGGCACTTTCCGCAGGCAATACACTTGTCATAATCAATCTGTGCCAGATTATCCACTACCTTGATAGCTCCGTTGGTACAAACTCTTTCGCATTTTCCGCAACCGATACAGCCGTTGGGGCAGGTATTTCTCATTGCCGCGCCCTTATCGTGAGAATTGCAGGAAACCGCAAGCTTTGCCTTTTCGGGAACTATTCTGATAAGTCCTCTCGGACAGGCTCTCATACAAGCTCCGCAGCCCGTGCACTTATCTCTTTCTACATGGGGATTTCCGTCAACCATTGAAAGGGCAGCGGTGGGACAAACCTTTACGCAGTTACCGAGACCGATACATCCGTATGTACAGCTCTTGGGTCCGCCTGAAAGCTGCGCCGCATAAACACAGTCCTGCGCGCCTTCATACACATATCTGTCTGCCGCACCGTGCTCGCAACCCACAAAGGCAAACTTTTTTACAAATTCAGATTTTTCGCCCATTATTTCCGCAATGTAGGAAGCAACAGCCTCTCCTCCGACGGAGCAGAGGTCGCAATGTGCTTCGCCTGCGGCAACCGCTTCAGCATAAGCGGAGCATCCCGCATAACCGCATCCGCCGCAGTTTGCACCGGGAAGAGTTTCCTCAATCAAAGGAATTCTTTCATCTTTTTTCACCTTGAAGATAATTCCCGCAACGGCAAGAAGTGCGCCAAAGAAAAGACCTATTCCGCCCACAATCAATGCAGGGGTTAAAATATCCATAAAATTCATAATGCGCCCTCCTTAACCTACCGTAAAGCCCGAGAAGCCTAAGAACGCAATCGCCAGAAGCGATGCTGTAATAAGCGCTATCGGGAAGCCTCTTAAAGCCTTGGGGTATTTTTCATCGTCAAGTCTTTCTCTTATGCCTGCAAGGAGGAGTATCGCAAGAAGGAAGCCCACGCCTGCCATAGCACCCTGCCATACTGCAGTAATCACGTTCTCTGAATCTTCTGCCGCAGTAATTGCAACACCCAATACTGCACAGTTTGTTGTTATAAGAGGAAGATAAATTCCAAGGGATGCGTAAAGCGTGGGAAGTGATTTCTGCAAAAACATTTCAACAAACTGAACAAGTGCCGCAATTATCAGAATAAACACTATCGTCTGCAGATACTCAAATCCGTATGCCTTAAGCACATACTTATCAACAATAAATGTAAGAAGGTTTGATATAGCCATTACGAAGGTAACGGCGATGCCCATACCAAGGGCTGTTTCGACCTTCTTGGAAACTCCGAGGAAAGGACAGATTCCCATAAACTGCACCAATACGAAGTTTTCAACCAGTATTGCCGCAAGGCTTATTGCAAAAAGTTCTGCTATCATTTATCCTTACCTCCTTTATTGCTGAGTACGCCGAATGCGGCAAGAAGAAGTCCCAGCACTAAAAAGCCTCCGGGAGGAAGGGTGAAGAATCCGATATTTAATACCGAACCCAAAACCTGTCTTATTGCCGATATGAGCGTTAATGAAACCGTAAATCCGAGTCCCATTCCAAGTCCGTCAAGAAGGGATGAAAAGGGGCCGTTCTTTGATGCAAAAGCCTCGGCTCTTGCAAGGATTATACAGTTTACAACTATCAGGGGAATGAAAATTCCGAGGCTCTTATATAAATCAGGGAAATATGCCTGAAGGAGCATCTGAACTATTGTTACAAAGCTTGCAATAACAACTATGTACGCCGCAATTCTTACCTTCTGGGGAATGAATTTACGAAGAAGTGAAATAAAGAAGTTTGAAAGCATTAATACAACTGTTGCAGAAAGTCCCATACCGATACCGTTTGCCACGGTGGTTGTAACAGCCAGTGTGGGACACATACCAAGCACCAGTACAAAGGTGGGATTTTCAGTTATTATACCTCTTTTAAGGCTGTCTTTTAAAAGCTTCATTCAATCCACTCCTTTGCAAAATATTCCGAGGCGGCCGCCACTGCCTTATTTACACCGTTGTCAATTATTCCTTTTGTGGTCTTTGTCGCACCGGTTATGGCAACGATTTCGCCGCCGTCCTTTTCGGTTTTAAGCGGAGCCACCTTTCCCCTGAACTGCTCCGTAAAGTTTTCGCTGTCAGCCAGAGCGCCAAGTCCCGGAGTTTCAGAATGCTCCAGTACCTTTATACCTGTAACGGTTACCCCGTCTCTTGCAACGCCTGTCATAAGCACAAGACCTGAGTTATAACCCTTTATGCTCTGCTTTATGGAAATACCCATCACAAAGCCCTGCGCATCATAGGACAGAGCCGCCTCAGCACCGGGAAGATAAGCTGAAAAGTCAATAACCTCAGTTTTGTCTGCACCGGGAAGAACATATTCACAGCCCTCCGCGAAAACCTTTTTGCTGTTTTCCTCAATAATATCCTTCGTAAGGGTATTTACAAACGCCAGGATAAGTGTTGACACAAAGCAGATTATGAAAAGCTTTAAGGCAACAGAAATTATGCCTGTTTTTTCTTTTTCCATGCAGACACCTCCCCGAATCTTTTCTGACGGCAAGCCTTATCAATCAAAGGTGTTGCCGCATTCATAAGTAAAATCGAATAGCTTACGCCCTCAGGATATCCGCCGTAAACTCTTATTGCTACGGTAAGAATACCGCAAAGGATACCGCCGACCACCCTTCCCTTTCCTGTTATGGGGCTTGTTACATAGTCAGTTGCCATAAAGAAAGCACCGAGCATAAGACCGCCGGAAAGAAGATATTTAAGCGTCAGTGTAAAATCAAAGCTTGTTGCAAAAAGGGTAAGTACGAATACTGTTCCGATATAGCTTAAGGGCATATGTATTCTTATAATACCTGCCGCAATTAAGTAAATGCCGCCCAAAATAAGTAAAAGAGCACTTGTTTCACCTATGCATCCGCCGGTATTTCCGAAGAATAAATCTGAAAGGGATGCTGCATTTCCTTCTGATGCAAGAGCAAGGGGTGTTGCACCCGTAACCGCATCTGCCGCGCTAAAGCTCTTATCAAAAGGAACTGCCCAGGAGGTCATATTTCCCGCAAAGGATGCCATTAAGAATGCTCTGCCTGCCAGAGCGGGATTCATAAAGTTACAGCCAAGGCCGCCGAAGAGCTGTTTAACAACGATTATTGCAAAAACACATCCGAGCGCCACCTGCCAGTAGGGCATTAACGATGATACGTTCATTGCGATAAGCATTCCGGTAACCAGTGCACTTCCGTCAGAAACGGTATTTTTCCTTTTCATTATCTTGTTGTAAACCGTTTCTGATAAAAGGCTTGCTGCAATTGATACCAAAATCATAATTGCCGCTCTCGGCCCGAAAACATATACTCCGTAAAATGCCGCAGGGCAAAGAGCAAGAAACACCTTAAGCATTATATTCTGTGTTTTCTTATAGCTTCGTAAATGCGGTGTTTCGGAAACTATCAAGCTTTTTTCGTCAAAATTTTCCATTTATTCCGCCTCACTTTCCGCTGCGGATTGCATTTTTACCGCGGCGAATTACCGCCACGGGATTTCTGTCCGATGGACAGGTGTATGCACAGCATCCGCATTCTATACAGGACATAAGTCCCGACTTTTTAGCCTGTTCCCAGTCCTTTTCTCTTATGCACTTGGTAAGGGCAACCGGCATAAGTCCCATCGGGCACGCCTCAACACATCTTCCGCATCTGATGCAGGGAACTTCATCCTTTGTACCAAGCTCCTCCTCCGTAAGTGCTAAAATTCCCGAATTGGTTTTTGTAAAGGGGATTTTAAGCGAGTAAATGGCACCGCCCATCATAGGCCCGCCTGTTATGAGCTTTGCGGGCTTTTCTGTAAATCCTCCTGCCGCCTCGAAAATTTCTTCAAAGCTCATACCTATTCTGACGAAATAGTTTCCGGGCTCTTTAACAGCCTTACCCGAAATCGTAACGGTTCTTCTTGTTATGGGAAGTCCCCGTCTTATGGCACGGCTTATTGATGCCATAGTATCAACGTTAAGCACTAAAACACCCACATCTGCAGGAAGTCCGCCCTCGGGAACTATTCTTCCGGTTACTGCATAAATAAGCTGCTTTTCACTGCCCTGAGGATATTTGGTTTTAAGAACCTTGATTTTCATTGAGCTTTTAAGCTTTTTGGTAAGTGACGGAACAACGTCCTTTTTATTATCCTCAATTGCTATTATGCCGTTTTTTACACCGTAAGCATGAATAACTATGTCAAGTCCGTCAATCATTGCCTCGGGCTTTTCAACCAGTACACGGTAGTCGCTGGTAAGATAGGGCTCGCATTCAGAGCCGTTTACAATAATTGTATCTATCTTTTTATCCGTTGCAAGCTTGACGTGTGTGGGGAAGCCTGCGCCTCCCATTCCCACAATACCTGCCCTGCGGACTTCTTTAATAAGCTCCTCCTTGGTAACATAGCCTTCGGGACGGATGGGATGAAGCTCAACCGATTCTTCGGCAAAGTCATTTCTTACGATAATGGCATCCGCCATATCGCCCTTCTGGGTGATTACCTTTTCGATTTTTTCAACCGTGCCCGATACACTGGCGTGAATGGGTGCTGAAACAAACTCTTTACTGTCTGCAATCATCTGCCCCTTTAACACCCTGTCTCCCTTTTGTACTAAAGGCGTGCATCCTCTTCCGCCCTGGCTTAAAACATATGTAAGTATTTCACCGGGCTTTATTTTCTTAACCGCCACATTTTTTGTCTGTTCCTTGTGGTCATTGGGATGTATACCGCCTCTGAAGGTTTCGGAAAACATCAAAATCCCTCCTTTAGATTTTATTCAACGAAAAACGTTGCCGAAAGCTCACTGTCCGATGAGTCGTGTGCAACAAACACCAGAAATTCGCCTTCTTCCACTACCTTTTTCATTTCATCATTTGTAAATGCAAGATCCTTTGCCTTAAGCTTAATTGTAACGGTTTTCTTTTCGCCCTTTTCAAGGTAAAGCTTCTTATAGCCCTTAAGCTCCTTGACCGGTCTTACTCTGCTTCCGATTAAGTCTCTTATGTAAAGCTGAACAACATCGGCACCGCCATATTCACCTACGTTTTCAACATCAACGCTTACTTCAATCTGTCCCTTCTTATCCATCTTATCGGATGAGAGCCTTAAATTGGAATATGCAAACTCGGTATAGCTCTTGCCATAGCCGAAGGGATAAAGCGCACCGATTTCAACGTCCTGATATTTAGCCTCAAAGCGACGCTTGTTATACGCAGGCTTACCTGTCGCAAGGTAGTTATAGTATACGGGAATCTGTCCTGTGCTTCTGGGGAAGCTTACGGGAAGATGTCCCGAAGGATTGTGTGCGCCTGTAAGCACGTCGGCAACAGCGTGACCTGTTTCTGTTCCTAAATGCCACATATAAACAATTGCAGCTGCTCTGTCTTTATATTCAGAAAGAATCAGAGGTCTTCCTGCACCAACCAGGAGCACCACGGGCTTTCCTGTTTCAAGAAGTTCTTCGATCAATTCCTTCTGATGGCCGGGTATCTCAATCGAAGAACGGCTTCTTGCTTCGCCTGACATATCACGGTTTTCACCTACGCAGGCAATTACGATATCACTCTTTTTTGCCTTTGCCACAGCGCTCTTTATTTCCTTCTTCCAGTCGCCTTCGTCTTCTTCGTCGCCGTATCCGCATCCCTTAGATACGGTGACGCTTCCCTCATAAAGCTCCTTAAGTCCCTTTTCGATTGTAACGGTTTTATCCTTATCATAAAGACAGGTCCATGTTCCGAGCACCGCAATATTGTCAGATGCAAGAGGCCCTACGAGGGCAACCTTTTTGCCTTTACTGAGAGGAAGTACGCCGTTGTTTTCCAAAAGCACAATGCAGTTTTTAGCGCATTCTCTTGCCGCTTCCAGATGTTCCGGAGCAAAGAAACAGCCTTCTCCGTCAGGATCAACATAGGGCTCTTCAAAAAGACCGAGCATATATTTAAGAGTAAGAATTGTAAGAACGGAATCGTCCACAAGCTTGGGATCAATTTTACCCTCGTTAATTAACGCGGGAATATTGTCGTTGTAAAGGTCTCCCGCCATAAGCATATCAACACCGCCGCCGAAGGCAAGACGCGCCGCATCCTTACCGTCCTTTGCATAACCGTGAGGAATTAATTCCATAACAGAGTTTGCATCACTTACAACAAAGCCTGAGAAGCCAAGCTTTTTACGGAGTACATCACGAAGGAGATATTTGTTTCCTGAGCAGGGAACGCCGTTTACATCGTTGAATGATGCCATAACAGTTGCCGCACCCGCATCAATTCCTGCCTTAAAGGGAGGAAGATATACGTCAAAAAGCGTCTGCATAGACATATCAACACTGTCATAGTCACGTCCGCCGACGCATGCACCGTAGGCAACATAGTGCTTCATGCAGGCAAGAACGTGATCCTTCTGACCTATGTAGTCGCCCTGATAGCCGGCAACTGCCGCACGGGCGAAGTCAGAGCAAAGATATGTATCCTCTCCGTAGCCCTCTGCTATTCTTCCCCATCTGGGATCGCGGGCTATGTCAACCATGGGAGAAAATGTCCACTTGATACCTGCGGCGTAGCATTCCTTTGCCGCAATCTCACAGCTTTTTTTGGTAAGCTCAGGCTCCCAGGTTGCCGCCTGAGCAAGCGGGATGGGTGCTGTTGTTCTGTAGCCGTGAATTACATCCTCTGCAAAAAGTGCCGGAATCTTAAGTCTTGTGATGGATAAAAGAAGCTCCTGAATTCTGTTGGTCTTCTCTGCACCCTTTATTGTAAGGTAGGAGCCGACCTTGCCTTCCGCAAAGTGATCCTCAAATACCTGCTCGTCGTTTGTGTAAATAGAGGTACCGAACTGGGAAAGCTGACCGATTTTTTCTGTCAGATTCATTTTAGCGAGCATTTCTTCCGCTCTTTTTCTTGATTCTGCATAATGTTTTTTAACGTCCATTTTCATTCTCCTTCTTTTATTATCTTTTTTATCAGGTATGGTGCTATGGCGGTTACGGCAAAGCCGAATGTTCCATAGTCCAGAAGTCTTACATACCACGTTTCAAGGGGAATAAGGGAAAACAAAAGCTTTATCGCTCCGATTGTTATAATCCCCGTTACTCCTGCGATTATTTTATGTTTTATTTTTTCGGGGACACGGTAAGAAATGTATTTTTCGTCTATCATATATCCCGTAACCGCCCCGAAGGAAAGCCCCGTCATTGTAACAAGGTCCTTGTAAAAACCCGAGGCAATCATTCCCGCAGCACTTACAATCGTAATTATGTGAAGCAGCACGGGCTTTTTATTTTTATCGGCATAATCCGTAAGTGCCGCAATTGCCGGGGTTATGATAAGCCCGAGTAAAACGCCAACTGTAACATCCAGAGGCGTGTGCATTCCAAGATACATTCTGCTTGATGTTACAGCAAGTATCAGTAAAATTCCAAGGATTATACCTAATACTTTTTTCTTCACCGCACTTACAGTGAAATAAGCAAATGTTCCCGCCTGCTGTGAGTGACCCGAAGGGAAGGAAAATCCGTCGGTGTCGTCCATTCTTTTTATCCCGTCATTCACATTGAAGGGGCGTGGAACGCGGAACAAAAGCTTAAGTGCCGTATTAACCGTAACCGCCGAAATAATTGAAAGCGCCAGCGCTATTCCCTTTTTCTTATTTATGCACCAGTAAATTATAACTGCAATTACGGAAAGGGGAATCGGTGCAATTATGTCTGACACAAGGCTGAAAAATCCCGTAAGAAAGGGATTTTCAAAGCCCTGCAGCCATATTAAAAAATCATACATTTCATTATTCCCTATCTTCTTTTATAAAGCATAAGCCACTTTGAAAACTTTTCTCTGTCAATTCCCATAAGCTGTTCCTTTGTCACACGGTATTCCCAGTTCCCAAAGGCTTTACCCGGCGTGTTAAGCCTTGTATCAGCACCGTAGCAAAGCAAATCCTGTACGGGGAATATCACAAGGTCGGAATGGCTCTGAAGCATAGTACGGAGTACTTCGTCATAGCCCTTGTCCCAGTCGGGCTCAAGATAGCCCACATAATCAAAAAGTCTTCTGCGGTTTTCGTCCGAAAGCTCCCACACATAGCCAAGGAGTGTGTTATTGTCGTGAGTTCCCGTATATGCCACCGTATTTTTCTCATAGTTATGCGGAAGATGTATGTTATCGTCATCCCCCAAAAAGCCGAACTGCAGAACTCTCATTCCGGGAAAAGTGCTGTATTTAACAAGCTCATAAACATCCTCTGTGATGTCGCCTAAATCCTCGGCTATGATAAGCTTACCATCGCAAACTTCCTTCACCGCATTGATAAAGGCTTTGCCGGGCCCCTTTACCCATTTGCCGTTTCTTGCGGTTTCTTCGCCGTAAGGAATGCTGTAGTAGGATGAAAGCCCTCTGAAATGGTCAATTCTCACCCCGTCGAAAAGCTCCGTCATATAGGAAAGCCGGTCTCTCCACCAAGAGAAGTTATCCTTTTTCATTTCCTTCCAGTCATATAAGGGATTTCCCCAGAGCTGACCGTCCTCACAGAAATAATCGGGAGGCACGCCCGCAACACATTTCGGGTAATTATCCTTATCCAGTAAAAACTGACTGCGGTTTTTATAAACGTCCGCACTGTCATAGGAAACATAAATCGGGATGTCACCTATTATCTTTATGCCTTTAGAATTGGCATAATTCTTTACATCCATCCACTCAGTATAAAACTCATACTGGATGAACTTCCATAAGAAGATTTCTTCTTCGTCTGCCTCGTAGTTTTCCCACGTGTTCCACTCTGCACCGCCATTTGCTTTTTTTAGTGCCATAAACTCGGCAAAATCAGAAAGATGAGGCTTCGTTTCAATAAACGCCTCTATAGCCTCTTTGTCCTTAACACGATTTGCTGCAATGCGGAGAATATCAAGCCTTTCTTTTTTCAGGCGCTCAAACTCCGCTCCGTAGGGTGATTCCTGACGGCAGGATAAAAGCTCCTCTTTAGTCAGAAGCCCTTTTTCACAAAGTGTGGGCAAATCCACAAAATAGGGATTTCCCGCAAACGCCGAGTAGGATTTATAGGGGGAGTTGCACTCATCCGCCATGGAAAAGGGCAGAACCTGCCACCACGAAAAGCCCATAGAGGAAAGAAAATCAACAAATTCTTTAGCTTCAGCACCGAAGCTTCCTATTGAATAGTCGCCGTAAAGCGATGATATGTGCATAAGTACGCCTGCACTGCGATTCATAAAATCAGTCCTTAATAATTAATGCTACAAATTTAAGTATTCCCTCGCCCACATTTTTTATGCTGTGGCCGCTTCCCGAAGGCGTGAAGGTAACGGTGCCCGGAGTTACGGTTTTCATTTCGCCGTTGTCATCATAAAGACCGGTGCCCTCCAAAATATAATAAAGCTCCGCATCGCCTTCGTGAATGTGAAAATCAACCATTTCGCCGTAGCCAACCTCAGCGATGGAAAACATCCCGAGCTTATCGGATACGCCGGGAAATTTTTTAAGGTCCGTAAGAGCAAGCTTAATTCCGCCCTTGCCGTTTCCCGCCACTTCTCTTATAAGTTCTTCTTTTGTCTTAATCATAGCCTTCTCCTTAGTCTTACTTTTTTATTTCGTAAGTATTCACTATTTTTTCTTTGTCGTTGAAAATAACGGTAATTTTATCCTTTTCAAAAATATATCCGCTACCCGCATAATAGTTTTCCCTGAAGTTTATTTCAGAGCCTACGATAACGGGGCACGCCTGACCGAAGTCGTCATTTTCGCCGCCCGGCAGATCAAAGGAAAGCTTGTGCTTGTGACCGCAGATCATAATGTCGGGCTTTATGTTTTCCCTTACAAGCTTTGCCCAGTATTCATATGTATCTTCCTCAATATTAAAAGGAGGAGGACATTTTCTTGTAAAGGGATGGTGGCATATTACAGCCTTATAGTACACATCATCATTATCAAATTCTTTTTCGGCGCAAACCTTTTCCAGAAACTTTGTTTCTTTCTTTCTGAAAGCGGCAAAGCAGTTGGTGTTTCCGTATTCCTCGTTGGAATCAAGTTTATCCTCGCCGCAGTCAAGAATAACCATCCATATATTTCCGATTTTTGCGGTAAAATAAGTCTTGCCGTTATATGTAGGAGTGTAATTTTCAAAAATTTCAGCGGTAGTTCCTCTGGTATCGTGGTTTCCTCTTGCAAAGATAACAGGAATGCTTCCCTCTGTTACCCCTTCAATAAGCTTAAATACCACATCAATGTCTGAGCCCTTGTCGCAATGTGCGGGAACGTCGCCGTTAAGGATTAAAAAATCCGCCTTTCCGTATTCCTCACGGAATTTATAATATGCATCAAGCACTATACCAACGGTATTGTGGGCATCGGCAATTTCATAGGCGATTATTTTATCTTCCTTGGCAGGGTAAAACATAAATTCCTTTTCTGTAACCTCTCCCGTTTCTGAAAAATAGGGTTTTCTCTCTATTACAGGTCTTAAGCAAAGGGTGTACTTGCCTGCCGCATCAAGCTCATCCTTCGGAACCGATACCTTATGCACATCAGTTGCGGAGCGGAGTATTCCGTTGGAATCGTCATAATATATTTCGTTTCCTACCTTAACCCACATAAGGCAGCTTTCGTTAACGGGCACGGTAATCTGATATTCGTCGCCTGCCAGGAACACTGCAGGCGTTGTTTTAATCATTTTTTCCATTATGCTCACCTCACACATTTATACATTATATAGTATAACATAAAACTTCAGCCATTTCAACAAAAAAACACGCTTTTTTCAGCAAAAAGCGTGTCTATTTTTTAACATTGATGTGAAAATTTTAACGGGTTTTTATTCCGCCTTTTTCTTTCTTGCGGGAGCCTTTTTGGCAGGTGCCTTTTCTTCTGCTTCACTCTTTTTTGCCGCAGGTTTTCTTGCAGTTTTCTTCCTGCACTTTTTAAGAAGCTCTCTTACAGCATCCATATCGCCTTCAACATATGCCTTTCCGGTTGAAAAAGCATCCTCGGGGGTGATTTCACCCTTCAAGAGACCTTCGATTACATAGCTTTCCGTTGTAACCATTGCATCGTGATCGTGATAGTCATAGGGCTCAACAGAAAATACGCCGTCCTTAAATGCTGCATAAAATGCACCGCCGCAGTCTGAATCCGTCATATTTATCTGAATTGCAAACTCCCTTTCAAGCTTAACTCTCTTTCCGGTAAGCTTTTTAATTTCATCAAATTTTTCCTGGAATGTCATTTTTTATTCTCCTTTACTTTTTATGTATTATATCTCTTCATAAGAGAAATTATGCTTTTGTTACCAAAACGCCTATATATTTTATCCCTTGTATATCAAAGCTTATGATTTTGTCAAGTTAGGGACAAAAAATTTATATACTTAACGCAAGTATTGATATAATCTATCCGGAAAATTCACGGTCATGCCATCAACATTCAACATACACATCTTTTTCATAAGGGAGACATTAAAAACTCCCCACGCTCTTATTCCAAGGCCTTTACTACGCAACTCTTTTATCATATCTACTGTAATATATTCTGCTTGAGGCGCCATTTCTTCACCTGAAACATGCAAGAGTTCTTGTATTTCTTTTTCACCGGGATTTTTTGTAAGCCAACCGATCCTTGCGTTTTTATCAAGTTCTTTAATTTTTTTAATATAATCAAAATTGAAGCTTGTAAATGTAGTTTTTTCAAAAACTCCAAACTCCTTCACCATAGAAAGAGTTTCCTCTTCAACCTCCGCTCCTTTAAGTTCGATTGCAAATTGTATATCATAAAATGAAAACTTTTCTAAAAATTCTTTCAGCGTGACTATTCTGTCATAAAACGAAGTGGTGCTGTTTCCATAAATTTTTAGTTTTTTCAGTTCATCAAATGTATAGTCGGAAAGGCTACCATTTCCATCAGTAACTCTATCTATAGTATCGTCATGGAACAATACCAAAACACCATCTTTTGTTCTCTGCACATCTGTTTCTATTCCATTTGCACCTTGCAATAAACCAAGATAAAATGAAGAAAGAGTATTTTCCGGTGCATATTCACTTGCGCCTCTGTGTGCATAATTAATCATTGTAATGCCTCCTAATAATCATTCTTCCTTAATGGTTTTGAATTATTTGTTTTATTTCCACCTCATCCGAGTTTCAGCAAAATCCGCCTAATTTTGCCTACACCCACCTTCCCCTCAAGGGGAAGGCTTTTTTGTCCCTTGTATATCAAAGCTTATAAAGACTGTATAATCCAGATGCCACCTATAAAAGCCTCCCTTGCCGTAGGCCCCTTGCCTAAAGGGAGCTGTCAACGCAGTTGACCGGGGGATTTGCGGGAGCTGTCAGCACAGCTGACTGAGGGATTGTCTTCTCTCCATTTACAACCCCTCCGTTTCGCTTTCGCTTAACACCTCCCCTTACACAGGGGAGGCTTTTTTTGATTTCGACTCTATTCGACATCCTATATATGCGGGACAGACGGTTTAGATGCAAAGCTTAAAAATGAATTGACAACTCTGTTGTCATGAATTGATGTTCCATCACAAATTCTCGCTTCGCTCCATGAATTGAATTGCCTTAATGCACGAAGTGCAATTCATGAGCCGCAAGGCTCAATTCACGAAATCTTTGATTTCAATTCATGCCGAAGGCAATTCATTGAGTTTGCTCTGCAAACTCTTTATATGATTATACCAATTCATAACAAAAAGCCTTACCACTCTTCTCCCAGCAGATTCTTGAAGTCCAAGTAAATACCTGCAGTCCAGCCCAAAATTTCCGGCATTTTATATTCGTCCTTTACCTTTATTGAGCCCTCAACAACATTATACTTTTCCCATATCTTTCCTGTTTTTTCAAACATATCCTCAACCAGATTCACATATTTCTTCGCAATACGAAGTGCCTCTGCTTTATAGCCGTAGCGGATAAGACCGTGTACAAGTATATACTGCATGGGAGGCCAGCCGTTAGGTCTGTCCCACTGATAGGTGGTATCCCTTTTTCCCTCGTCGCAGGTGGCAACGCCATACTCACACTCAAGCAGAGAAAGATTTTCCACCATTGATGAAGCTTCCTCATCCGTCAGGGCACCGGCCCACATAAGAAAATAGCTTGCAATTGAGAAAACATCCGAGTGCTTTTTCGTTTTGAAGTTATAGTCCCTGAAAACCTTGCCGTCAAACAAAAGCTCTCTTATAAGTCCTTTTCTCTTCTTTGCTCTTTCTTTCCAGACAGCTTCTTCCCCGTTTGAAAGCTCAGAAGCAAAGTATGCCATATTTTCGCAGAAGCCGTACAAAATTCCGTTTAAGTCAACATAATTATATTCTGTCTGATGAAGAACACATCTTGGATTAAAATCCCATCCGCTTTCAGCATCGCACATCATATTTTCAACGATTTCTCTGTCTGTCATTCCCGAAAAATCCAGATCCTTAAGTCTGTCTTTAAGCATAGCGGCAAAACCGGGGATATTTTCCTCGGTTGCATCAAAGCCGTAGCGGTTTAACCCAGATTCGGTTATTCTTTTTTCCATCCAGAATTTATATTCTTTTTTTAATATTTCATAAGCCGTGCGAAGCCACACAGGATCTTTATATATCCCATATAAATCCTTTACCATTTCCGATAATAAGGGTGGCTGACTTCTTCCAAGCAGTGCTCTGTGGGTGCCGTTTGGCATATAGCCGTACTTTTCCACCATATAGAACATATCATCCACGCTGCTTTTAACCATTCCCTCTTTTCCCAAAAGATAAAGTCCTTTTGAAGAAAAGAATGTTCCCCAGTAATACATTTCCTGAAACATACCCTTTATGGCAGAAACAAAATAAGGGTACGGAAGTCCTATGAGGTTTTCATTTCCTTCCCGTTCAACTCTTATGGTTTCATCCCAATGATTTTTAATATATTCCGAAAGCTTCATAAAATGCTCCTTATTATACTTCTGTTACCGAAACGCCGGCAGGCGCTTTGTATGACACCTTAACCTTGCTGTTTTCCCTTTTCCAGGAAACGGAAACTCTGCCGGAAGGAAGGTCATAGTATGCCGATGCATAGTCAAGACCGTCTATAAAATCCGGCTGAATCAAAACATTTTCGCTGTCTATAACCTTTAAGCCCGCCACACGCTCGATAAACCAACGTGTAAAGTCGCAAAGAAAATGATGATTGTGGGAATAAAGTCTGTCGGCATCAGGCTTAAACCATTCCGGAATGGTTGTTTCGCCGTTTTCAATCAGATGAGCATAGGAAGGATAGCCATCCTGAGTAATAAGCCTGTAGGCCAGATTTCCTTCTCCGAAATCGGAAAGCACGTCAAAAATAACGGAAAGCCCCAAAAAGCCCACATCAAAGCGGTCATCTTTCTTATGAAGAAATTCAAGAAGCCTTGAAAATGCCTCATCCTTTTCTTCTTCCGTGAAAAGTCCGTAATAAATGCCGAGAGCCTGAGAGCTCTGACAGGATCCCTTAACCGTCATAGTCTCATAATCTATCATTGTATCTCTTAAAGTATTTCTCAAGTCCTCTTCTATGCTTCTTGCATAGTCTGCCTCAAAGGTTGCTTCAATGGCGTCAAACATCACCGATGCCTGATGAGCCGACTTCATTACCATAAGTGTATCTGTAAGTGCAAGAGGTGCATCATACTGGTCTGCCCCTTTTCCGACGGGAACCCAGTCCCCAAGTCCGACAGCGATGGTTCCGTCCTCGCTTCTTCGTCCCATAATGTATGTAAGATAGCGCATCATTGCAGACTTGTTTTCTCTTATGATATCTGTATTTCCCCTTTTTATATAAAGCTCATAGGGAAGATTGAATAAAACAGAATCCCAGGCAGGGCCGTTACCCCAGGCAAAGCCCCAGTCTCCCGTGGGCACGATTCCGGGTATTCTTCCGTCCTCCGTCTGTGCGGCACGGATATTTTTAAGCCACTCGGTGTAGCTTTTTCCCGTATCGTAAAGGTATGTCATATGCGGTGCGGAAATTGATGCATCCCCTGTCCATCCGTTCTTTTCTCTGTGAGGACAGTCTGTCGGGAAATAGTAAAAGTTTGAGCGGTCGGAGCGCTTTGCCATTTCAAAAAGTGTTTTAACGGTTTCCGATGAACAATCAAATCCGCCCATTTCTGAAAATCCCGTACTCATTACGATATATGTAAGAAGTTCTCCCGTTGCCTGCTCATCAGTTATGCCCGTCACATAAACATATCTGAAGCCGTGATAGGTAAAGGAAGGTGTGTAAATTTCTTCACCTTCGCCCTTTGCGATATATAAATCCTTCTGGGAATATTCTTTATAAAACTGAGTTGTGGGTCGGTCAAAAATGGTGGATGAAATATCAAGGCTTCCGTCTTCTTTCAGAAGCTCGGCGTGCCAGAGTTCAACCCTCTGTCCTTTTGCCGCATTTTTAAGATTTAAGCGGCATACACCCGCATTGTTTTCGCCGAAATCGTATATGTATCCGCCATCAACCTTATAAAATTTTGTTGGCTTAAGCTCATACTGAACACATACGGGTTCTGCTTCGCACTTTTCCATTTTGCCGCGAGGCGTTGGTGCAATGAGTGCATTATTCCACTTACTGTCATCAAAGCCCGGCATATTCCAGCCATCAATTTCAAGATTGGCATCAAAATGCTCGCCCATTCTGAGTTCGTCAAAAATTATGGGAGAAGGATGGCACTTAAACGACTCATCCGCATCAAAGGAAAGAGCTTTTCCTTCACCTTCTGCCGAAAACTCCAAAGCAAGGCAGGGTGCATTTTTCCACGCCACCTTGTCAAAATCCCACACGGAGCCGCCGAAGGGATTCATAAAGCCGTTTCCGAGCATTACGCCTATTACGTTTTCTCCCTTTTTAAGATAAGACGATACATCATAAGAGTCATAATAAATATAGTGGTCAAGATTACTTATATAAGGAGCCAGGTGTCCCTTTGTTATGTCTTTTCCGTTTACGAAAAGAACATAAAAGCCGTGTCCCGATATATCAATTGTTGCCTTTTCGGGCACAAAATCAAGGCTGAAGCTTTTTCTTATATGAGGTGCGTTCACGCCCTTTTCAAAGCTTGCAAATTCCTCTGTTGCCCTTATAAACTGCTTTTTCATAATAAATTCTCCTTTAATAGTTATATTTCTTTCTCATTGCAATTAAAAATATTAAAGAAACCGCCACAGAAAGCGCCTCTGATGCGGGAACTGAATACCATATTCCGTCTATATCCCACAGGAGCGGAAACACTATTACGCAAAACACCTGAAAAACCACCGTGCGCATAAAGGATATGGTTCCCGAAACAAGGCCGTTGTTAAGCGCGGTAAAAAATGCCGAGCCGAAAATTGCCGTTCCCGAAAGAAGGAAGGACAGTGAATATATCCTAAACCCTCTTAATGTCATTAAGAAAAGTCCTTCGTCCTTGCCTGCAAAAATAAAGCTCAACGGCTTTGACAAGCTTTCCGAAAGTATCAGCATCAGAACCGAGGCAGCGATAATAAGAGTAAAGCTCTTTTTAAGCAGGCTTTTAAGCTCAATATGGTTTTTCGCTCCGTAGTTATAGCCGATAACAGGCGATACGCCGTTTACATAGCCAAAGAATATGCCGATAAAGATAAAGGCTACATACATCATTATGCTGTAGGCGGCAACACCGTCCTCTCCTGCATATTTAAGGAGCTGAGTGTTGTATAAAATACCGACTAATGATCCAGACACTCCCGAAATAAGCTCGGAAGCGCCGTTTGTTGCGCCCTTAAGCATTGCCTTCCCGTCAAAGTGGGTTTTCCCCAGCCTTAAAAGACTTTTGTTTTTCATAAAGAAATAAATCAAGGGCACTCCGCCGCCGAGAAGCTGCGAAATTGCCGTGGCAATTGCCGCGCCGGCAATTCCCCATTTGAAAACTCCGATAAAAAGTGCATCAAGCACCATATTGGCACATCCTGCCAATAAAGTAACATAAAGCCCCAGCTTGGGTTTTTCCGCCGTTATGAAAAATATCTGGAACAAAAACTGTAAATTCCATAACGGCATGGATATGAGAAGAATATTTCCGTAAAGCACAGCTTCAGAAAGCATAGTCCCCTCTGCTCCGAGAAACGCCATCAGCGGGCGCAGAAGGAAAAATCCCGCTACGGCAAAAACAACTCCCAGAATAAAGGCTATGTATACAAAAAGGGAAAAGAGACTGTTTGCCTTTTTATTTTCCCCTTCGCCCAGGGTTTTTGATACAAGGGCGCTTCCGCCTGAGCCGAACATATAGCCGAAGGTTGCAAGAATATTAAGTATCGGATAAACAAAGTTTATTCCCGCAAGGGCGCTTTTGCCTGCAAAATTTGCCACAAATATTCCGTCAACAACGCCATAGAGCGATGTAAAAACCATCATTACCATAGACGGGAATGTAAATCTTAAAAGCCTGCCGTAGGTAAAATGGTCGGACAGGCGGATTCTTTTTTCGTTAGCTGTCATAATTATCCTCCTAAACTTCCTTAATCAGCATAATATTTTTAATGCAGTTTGTCAAGCAGAAAGATGTCGATTGTAAATGTTTATGTAAAAATTCCCGATATACTTGTCAAAAACATACCTTTATGCTATATTTTATTTAAGAAACACCTTACTTAAAAGGAGGATTTAATATGAATACATTTACTTTCGGTGCACTCACCTTTACCGTTACCGACGGCGGAATTGTTGCTCTCACAAAGTATTACGGCTTTGATAACACAGAAAGATTAAATAACCCGAGAGCCCTTGCTTTTATGGAGCTCGATGTTGCGGGAGGAACATCATCGGGAAGCTACCGTATGGGTTCATCCTTGGAGACCGCAAAATTGAGATACGTCCGCCACGACATAAAGGAAAACGTGCTTACCATAGTTCAGAAATCAGATTCTTTTGAAGTTACAAGCTGTTTCACAAGGTATGACGATACAAATGCAATAAGAGTTAAGCACTTAATCAAAAATATATCCGATGAAAAAGTATGCTTAGAGGCGGCTACAAGCTTAAGACTTCGCTTCGGGAATAAATTAGAAGAAGATAAAAACGCATACTTTTTCCATAAGTTCAACAATTCCCGTTATACCGAGGCGCATCCCGATGTGAGAAGTCTCAACGACCTGGGCTTCCAGTGGGAAAACGGAACATTTTTCGTATCAAATGTGGGTAATGCCTCTGCCTACCTTTCCCTTCCTCAGGGTATAGTTGAAAACAGACGTGACGGGGAATTTTTAATGTTCCAGATTGAAAGCTACACAAGCTGGGTTTATCAGATTGATCCCGCCTTTAATCTTCATTTATCGGGCTTTAATGCCCGCCACCACAGCTGGAATAAATACCTTGCTCCGGGCGAAAGCTATGAGACAGCTACCGTTGCAATTGCGGGCGGAAAGACACTTAATTCGGTTCTTGCCGAAATGACTTCCTACCGCCGTCACATAAAGCCTAAGAGCAAGGCGGACGAAAAGCTTCCTGCCATATACAACGAATATATGCACTATTCCTGGGACGATCCCAATGCAGAAAGAGTTAAGCTTACCGCGCCTTTTGTTGCAAAGGCAGGATGCAAATATTATGTTGTTGACTGCGGCTGGCACGATTCAAAAGAAATAACCGGCCCTATGGGAATGTATCCCAAATTCGGCACCTGGTTTGAAGATTTAACCCGTTTTCCCGACGGAATCCGTGCCGTAACAGAATATGTCCGCTCCCTCGGTATGAAATTCGGTTTGTGGATAGGCCCCGAGGTTGTGGGTGTGGACAATGAAAAAATGCTTTCCTACTACGGTGACGATTGCTTCTTTATCCGAAACGGCAAGAAAATCCGCCACGGAACAGGGTATTTACTGGATTTCAGAAACAAAAAGGTTTATGACTATATGTCAAAAACCCTCGACCGTATGATAGATGAGTATGGCTGCGATTATATCAAGTACGACGGCTGTCCCAACCCCGGATGCGGAACAGAGCTTGATTCCACTTCCTTAGGTGACGGACTTGAAAAAGCCTATGAAGCTTTCCTTAACTGGACAATTGATGCAATGCACCGCCATCCCGACGTAATTTTCGAGGATTGCTACGGCGGCGGAAACAGAATGGACTATAAGGCACTTTCCATCTTCCACCTTATTTCAACCTCTGACCAGACAGACTATTTAACCTACCCCTACATAAGTGCAAATGTTGCCGCATCCGTCCTTCCCGAGCAGGCGGCGGTGTGGAGCTATCCCGTCGGAATCGACGTTTATAACAAGGCTCCCGGCCCCGGGGTTAATGAACTTGTTTCAAAAGAAAGAGTTATTATGAATATGATAAACTCTCTCCTTGGAAGAATCCATCTTGCATCACGCATACACCTCCTGGATGAAGAAAAGCAGACACTTATCAAAGAAGGTATTGAGGTTTATGACCGCATCACCCCCGATAAGCTCAAAGCTTCCCCCTATCTTCCCAAAGGCTATGCCGCTTATGGCGATACCTTTGTTGCATCGGGACTTAAGACAGACAGCAGGGTTTACCTTGCCCTGTGGAACTTAAAGGGAGAACGCCACATACACCTTCCCCTTCCCGAAATCAAGGTTAAGGATATAAAAGTTATCTACCCCGAAAAGATGGAAACAAAATTCACCTTTGACTCATCCTCCATCACAATCGACTTCACCGAGGATATCCAGGCAAGATTTTTTGAAATAACGCTGTAAAAAGATTCCCTGCGGCAAATGCCGCAGGGAATCTTTTTCAGTCATTGATAAAGCGATATAAGAAGGTTACAACCTGAGCCCTCGTACATGGTGCATCGGGAGAAAACGTCTCCTCGCTTGTACCGCCGGAGATACCGCTTTCAACCGCCCATAATACAGCCTCATAATAGTAGCTTCCGGAAGATACATCATTAAAGGGATTGCTTCTGTTTTCAGCCTCGGGCTGACCGCAGGTTCTCCATAGGAAGGTGAGAGCCTGCGCTCTTGTACAGGATGCATCGGGAGAAAACGTCTCCTCGCTTGTGCCACCGGTAATTTTGCTTCCCAATGCCCATTTAACGGGCTTGTAGTAGTAGCTGTCTTCGGAAACATCCGTAAACGGCATACTTATTGCCGCAGGCTCCGGAGATGCCACCATTCTGTGGAGGAAGGTGACAACCTGGGCTCTTGTGCAAACGGTGTCAGGGGAAAAAGCAGTTGCACTTGTACCGCCGGTAATTCCGTTTTCCACAGCCCATAATACAGGTTTATAGTAATATTCGCCCTTTGCAACATCGCTGAAGGGGGATTTTTCTTTTTCCTCCTCTTTTTCCGTCACACTTTCTTTTTCGCTTTCCTCAGGCTTTTCCTCGTTTTCCACGATGTTCTTCTCCCACTTTGCATAAAGGGTAATATCGTCTGTTATGCGGGCATAGCCTCCATTTGCATTTGTCTCATCCTTAAAGATGAAAGCCACTTCGCACTCTTCATCCTCGCACCACCGCTTAAATGTATAGCCGTCCCTTTCCGGAGGTTCCGGCTCCTCTATTCCCTCGCCGTAGCGAAGATTTTTTATTGATTTTACGCGGCTTCCGCCCATACTGTCAAAGGTTACCGTAAAGGTGGGAGCCTTAGCCCTGGGAAGAGGTATAAACTCAGGTGTTGATGCATAAATCTCGCTGTAATCCTCACCGCTTTTAAACATTCCCGTGTTACATTTTTGCCCGTTAATGGTAACAGAGACATCCTTTGAAAGAACATATTCCTTACCTGCCGCACCCCTGAAATATATACAGATAATCAGTGTTGTAGGCAGCTCGTAAAAGGTTGCATCCTCACCTAAGCCGAAGTCGTTTGCAACCGTGTCACCTTTTGTCTGCCTCCAGTATTCAAAGGAAACCGTTGCCGGCTCACCTTTGGTCACCTCAAAATGGGGAGTATAATTCTGACCTCCCACATAACAGAATTTTTCATGGTTTGAGGTGATTTCAATTTCAGATATAACCGTGCGTGTTTCGGGTGCTTCAAGCTTATCAAAGGTAAGGCCCACAAAAGCACTTTCATCAGTTCCGCCACAGATAGCCTCTTCACTGTTGATAGCACCTACCAACATAAAATCATCGTTTGTGTCCGTATCGAATAAATATCCTTCAACAGGCTTAACACGTATTGTAACGTGATAATATTCTCCGGCTTTGAAGGTGTCATCAGGTGTCATTTTACGGCTGTTACCGCCGACTCCTTCCTCCCAGATAATTCCGTTTACTGATCCCGAGTGCCCGGTATCAATTACATAAACTCCGTCGTCACGCTGATTTACAGCTTCGTACGAGGGTTTTTCTCCAATCACCGGTTCTTTGATCCAGTAGGTTATAATCCCACTGACGCGCTTTTTAGCTTCGCCAAGCTTGTCATAAGTCATACGTGCAACAAGATTACCTTCTCCGTCTAAAAATGCTTCACTGACTACATATCCGTTAAACGTCACCAAAACGTCGCAGGCGCCGCTTGCTTTACGTGCAAATTCATACCCTTCCTGTGCCTCCATTTCAACAACAAAGGTATATACTGTCTTTTCTTCAAAAATCCCTTTGAATTCCTTGTTATATTCCCGGTTAATATGCCAGGAAGCATCCATACCCGTAACGCCTTCGGTATATTTAAGGTAGTGCGCTCTTGCAATTGACTGCCTTCCGATTTTAGGCTCAATAATATCACTTACATTTATGCGTGTGATTTTTTTCTGCTCCTTAAGCTCTGGGAAGGTATAGGACACTACGACCTTCGCCCATCTCTGATATTCAAAATCCTTGCTTAACTCAGCTTTCTTTCCGTTGATTGTTCCCTTCATATTATATGAAGTGGGAGTTGCGTCAAATTCATATCCTTCCTTTGGAACAAGTCTTACCTGAACGGTATAAGTGTGTCCCATCTTAAATGACTCCTGATAAGTAATAAAGCGCTTATCGGTTTCGTCATACCATTCTGCATAACCGTCAATCTCATAATCCGAGTCTTTTGAAACAAACGGCTGGCTGTCCGGCTGCATACCTGCGACAGGCGGTCTTACATCTCCTACGAATACCTCATTAATATACTTTGCTGCACCGATTGTTGTAACCGGCAGTAACAATAAAACCATAACAAGACTTAATATAATACTTGAAAACTTTTTCATTTATTTCATCCCTCACTTATTTATCAGGCGGTAAAGGAAGGTTACAACCGCCGCTCTCGGACAGGGCTCATCGGGAGTAATGTCAAGGCCTGTTTCATCAATCAGACCTGCATTTTTTGCCCAGAGTCCTGCTTCCTTATACCATCCGTCGCTGCCTTTGCCCGCTGCTCTGAAAAGAAAGGTTATTATGTGTGCGCTTGAGCAGATTTCTCCGGGAGAAAATTCATCAATGCCTGTACCCTTTGTTATACCGTTTTCCACAGCCCATAATACAGCGTCATAATAATAGTCAGAATCCTTAACATCCTTAAAAGGATTGTCGGAAAAGCTTTCCGCTTCGGGTTTTCCTGCCGCTCTCCATAAAAATGTAACAACCTGTCCTCTTGTGCAGCTATCATCACAGCCGAATAAATCTGCGCTTATACCCTTTGTTATGTCGTTTTCATATGCCCACAAAACAGCATCATAGTAATACTGCCCATTTATCACATCAACAAAAGGATTGGATTTTGTATTCTGCGGTTTTTCTGCTTCGGTAGGTTTCTCGGTTTCTGTTGGTTTTTCAGGTTCCTTTTCCGGTTCTTTTTCGGTTGGTTTTTCGGGTTCGGTAGGTGTTTCTGATTTCTTCTTGCCGAGCATACCAAAGTTGTAGACCAATGTAACTTCATTCTCTTTTACATCGATAATTCTGTCAGGTTCCGTCCCATCCACATATGCTTTGATTCCGTCCAATTTCATTTTATAATTTGTTGTAACTCTGATATGAGCTTCATACTCATTGCCTTCCTCAAAAACAGAGTCCTCAACAGCAAGGTCTTTTCCGGCAGTTACGTTTTTCCAACAAACTCCCCATTTTTCAACTTCTGTAGATGACATCACAGGATAATAGTATTCACTAAACCATACCGTAATATAATCCGGA
>JAFQQJ010000041.1 GCA_017411325.1 Clostridia bacterium
CCTGCGATTTTTCTTCATTTTGAGCCTTTTTGCTACGAACAAACTTCACCCTCGACGTATCTATATACGCCTTCGGGTAACTTTCGAAAAGTCTGTAAACAGACTTTCTCAATTCAGTTTGTCCGTTCTGAAGCATTTTTTTCTATCTCCTGAAAAAGGGGCTGTAATTATTTTACAGCCCCTTTTTTGATAACTCTTTCGGGGACAAGCCTGTATTTTTTTTAATAAATGCGCTGAAATAATAAGGCGTGCAAAAGCCACACATCTCGGAAACCTCCGATATGGTGTAGTAGCCTGAGCATAAAAGCTCCTTTGCAAATGCGAGCCTTAAATCGTTGATATAAGAAAGGGGAGATTTTCCGGTATAATCGGAAAATACTTTACGGAAATAGGTTTCGCTCATATTAAGCTTTTGTGAAAGGAGTGAAACAGACATATTTCTGTCCGTAAAATTGTCGTGGATATAGGATAAAAGAGCTTCAATTTTAGCTGATGTATCGCTTATGTTTTTTGAGGCAGAATCCTTTTCCATAAGTGAAAGGATTTTATAAAACAGACTTTTTACCTCATATTCATATCCCGGATGTTTTTTTAAGTGTGCATAATACATTTCGGAAAAGAGCTTTTCGTATTGATGGGGAAAAGAAGGGGTAAAAATAAGAAGGTCATCTGAAAGCGGGGTATCCGAATTAAAATGAACGATATATAAAACCTCTTCCTCGCAGTTAAGCTCATACTGAAGATATGCAGGAGCAAAAACAATATCCTTGCTTTTTGCGTGCATATAAGTATCTTTGCACTTAAATGAAGAATTGCCTTCCAGGCGGAATGAGAGGGCGTGATAAGGTCTCGGAATACCTGAGGAAATACATTTTGGCCTCTCGATAAGGAAAACAGAAATAGGCTCACAGTTTATAGCTTTTGTTTTGAAAAACATAAAATCACCTTCAATGAAAGTATAATATTAAAAGATTTTGCTGTCAATAGAGTTTTGAAAAACGTATTTTTTGTTTCGGAATGCGTATTGTTATTTTTGCAAAAAAGAGTAAAATGAAGTAAAGGAGTGATTTTATGTCTTTAATTATCATAGAAGCAACCATTGATCCCGCATATAAAAAAGCCACGGAGATTTTTAACGAAATGTATGAAAAGGTGACGGGGAAGAAGCTTTCCGTAAAGACGGAGGATGACGGAGAAAGTGACCTTATTGTGCTTGGATCTGACAGTGTAAACGATTTTCTTATGACAGAAGTTTTCGAAGGAAGGATAAAGTCCCTCGGCATACGCTACGGTACTGATTCCTATGCCATAAAAAGCTATGAAAAGGATGGACGAAGGATTCTTATTTTAGCCGGAGGAAGATTAAGAAGCACTCTTTATGCGATTTACGGATATTTTGAGAAGTTTTTGGGCTGCGGATATTTCTGGGACGGAGACGTTATTCCGCATTCGGACGAAATACCGCTTACGGGAATTTGTATAAACGAGGAGCCCCGCTTTTTTTACCGCGGCTTAAGATATTTTGCTCACCGCGGACTCAAACGGTTTCAGGCGGAGCACTGGGGATATTCCGACTGGAAAAAAGAGCTTCTCTGGATGACTAAAAAGAGACTTAATTTCTTTATGATGAGAATCGGTATGGATGATGTGTGGCAAAGAGCCTTTCCCGATGATGTTCCATATCCCGAAGGATACAGAAAGATTACGGGGACCGATGCGAAAGACTACGATGACAGAACGGATTTCTGGACACTTAAATACAGGGGAGAGCTTCGCGAAAAGGTACTTGAATATGCAAGGAGTCTTGATATTATGTACCCTGCAGACTGCGGGACAATGACTCATTGGTATTCACGAACTCCGATAGAGTTTTTGGAGTCGAAAAAGCCGTCATTTGTTACGCAGGAGATAGCGCAATATACCGAATCCGACACGGGAAAAGTTTTCGATTTTATGAAAAAGGAAAATATGGACTACTATATGCATCTGACGGAAACGATGGTGGCGGAGCACGAAAAATCATCGGCACTTTTTCATACGATAGGGCTTGGCGAAAGACAGATGTTCAAGGAAAAAGAGAAAAACTTTGCACTTAAGATGATTGCATACAGAAGAATTGTGGAAAACATAAAAAGGCGCTGGCCCGAAGGAAAGCTTATGCTTGCAAGCTGGGACTTTATAGGCTGGTGGGAACACGAGGAGGTCAAAAGTCTGATTTCCGAGCTGGACCCTGAAAATACGATAATTCTCGATTACACCTCGGAAGTTGACGATCCCGAGACGGGATTTTTAAATTGGGGAGTGGTGGGCAAATTCCCCTGGATCTTCGGTCTTTTTCACGCCTATGAATCTGAGAGCGAGATAAGAGGGCCATACGACAGAAGTGACGAGAGACTTAAGGTGGCAGCAGATGACAGCTTCTGCAAGGGAATGATATTCTGGCCTGAACTTTCGCACAGCGACCCGGTCGTTCTTGAATATCTTTCGGCAAATTCGTGGGCACCGCTTAAGCTTAAGGCAGAGGCTCTTGCTGAGAGATATTGCGAAAAAAGATACGGAGACTTATCCGATAAAATGAACTGTTCCTGGCAAAAACTTTTCCCCTTTATAAAGCTCTCAGACTGGGGCGGATATACAAAAAGGAGCAATGATGATGAAAATTACGTCAAATACTGTCCTTCCTGGTTTGTACATCAGAGTATGTGGGTTAAGCTTACGATTTTCTTAAGGCAAAAGCCGCAGCCTGACAGTGCACTGGTTAAATACTGGAACGGAAAAATTGAAGAAACCCGTCCGATGATGAAGGATATTAAAGAAGCACTTATAAATTTATCCGAAAATGAAAAGGCGTTTTCAGATGAGTTTATATTAAGGGATACGATAGATCTTACAAGAACGGTTATATCAAGATTTTTAAATTATATCGTCATTAAGGCGGTGGAAGCAACGGGAGAGGAAAAGAGGATAGAGACTCTTAAGAGGCACTATCTTAGACTTATGGAAATTCTCGGAGAGCTACTTTCCCACAGCAAGGATTTTTCTGTGTATGAGACGCTTAAAGGCTTAAGTGAGGAAGCTCCCGTTAATCCTGATTTTGAAACCACGTTAAAGCGTAATATATGGAATACATATTGTTCACAGGCGGCGTACGAGCTTGTGAAATACATATTTATTGAGGAGGGAAAAATCGGATTTTCCCATCTTGCAAAACCCCCGGGAACAGAGCCTGCTTTCAATGAGCCGATGAAAGTTATTAAAGAGAATTTCTTCAATACTCCTTTATCAAAAATGCAGCCGGGAAGGATTAGTCCTTTAAGCGAAATTATCATAAAAGCAGCAAAGGCAATAGAAGATACGGAAAAAATACTGTGAGTTTTAGCCGCAGGAAAAACTTTGCCTTGCACTTCTCATAAAAAAGGTGTATAATATCTCTATAAGGTATAAAAGAAATTTATGAGGTGATATTATGCCGGAAGAAATGGACTATGTCTATGAGGTGTACAAGGAAAAAAGCTTTTCAACTGCGGCTAAAAAACTTTTTGTGACACAGCCTGCACTTTCCTCTGCAATTAAAAAGGCAGAAGAGAGAATCGGTGCGGTTTTGTTTGACAGAAGCACCGTTCCCGTTCAGCTTACGGATGCGGGAAAGGTTTACATTCAGGCGATAGAGCAGATAAAAACCATCAAAGAAGATATGATGGAAACAATTAAAGACGTGTCTGAAATAAAAACAGGACATATAAAGGTCAGCGGCGAAAACTTTGTTTCCGCCTTCATTATGCCGGAAATATTAAAAGAGTACAATAAAAAGTACCCCGGTATTTCCGTTGAGCTTATCGAGTCCAATATGCACGATTTACAGGCTCAGCTTTTGGAATCCAAAATTGACCTTCTTATTGACTATGAATTTGATCCTGAGCTTTACACCTCCTTTCCGCTTCTTAAGGACAAGCTTCTTTTAGCAGTGCCAAGCAACCTTGAAATAAATAAACGGCTTAAGGAGTTCAGGCTTACGGATAAGGATATCGCAGACGGAAGAAACCTTGATAAGGATGTGCCCGACGTTGATATAAGCGAGTTTTCCTCCCTTGATTTTGTAATGCTCAAAAAGGGGAACGATATGAATCACAGAGTGTCAACTCTCTGTGACGAGGCGGGTATTTCGCCCCGCACCGTGCTTTACACAGACCAGCTTATAACCGCCTATAATATGGCGCGAAGCGGAATGGGGGCGGCTTTTATAACGGATACCCTGGTACGCTCTGTAATAGAGCCTTCAAAGTGTGTTTTTTATAAAATTGCCGGTGAAAGTGCAAAAAGAACCCTTTGCATAGGGTATAAGAAAAACCGTTATCAGTCAAAGGCGGTAAGAGCCTTTATTGATACGGCGAGAGAAGTTTACGGCAAAAAATAAAAGAGTGCAAAAGCACTCTTTTAAGAATCTATTACGACATCGGAGCTTAATATATCGCCGGTTACGGCATCTATTAAATAATTATATTCTGTATTTCCCGACCTGAAAATTATATTATAGGTTTTGTTTTCGCGGTCGAGAGAGTTCTTTACAAGAACTGCCGTTCCGCTTGCACCGGAGTCCCTTAAAGCCAGGGTAAGCGCGGTGTCCAAAGAGATAAAAACTTCTTCGGAAGCGGATTCTTCATCCTCGGGAGCAAACATAGGCTCGTCGGTTTCAGGCTCTTTAAGCATTACGGATAATAGCTTTCCTGATGAGGCGTTTACAATGCCCTCATAGGTTCCGTGAAAGGTTTTAAAGTCTACGATGTAGGAACGCTCTTCTTCAACAAAGAGACACTCCAGTATTATGGCTTCGGGGTAGATTTCCGTAATCGTTTCCTTTGCTGTTTTTTCGGTAATAAGTTGAGGCTCCTTTTCGCATGCGGGAAGGATGACAATAATCATGGAAAGAAGCAGAATTAAAGAAATTAATCTGTGCATTGTTTAATCTCCGTGATATATTTTTTGTTTACGATATATTATTATATATGTTTTTATTCATAAATGCAAGGATTTTATTGATTTTTAATTTGAAATGTGATGTAATATATTAAATATAACTTAATATGAGGAGCAAAAAAATGAAAAAAACAAGATGCGAAGAATGTATGTATTATGAATTTGACGAGGACAGCGAGACTTACAGCTGTATAGTAAATCTTGATGAGGATGAGGCACAGCGTTTTATGTCGGGAGATTCTATGCGGTGCTCATATTTTCGTTTTTATGATGAATATAAAATGGTTAAGAAACAAAACTGAGGTTTTTTTATGGAAGAACGTTTGAAAAGAACAGCCCTTCTTTTCGGAGACGGTGCTGTTGAAAAATTGAAAAATGCTCACGTTGCAATTTTCGGAACAGGGGGCGTTGGCGGATATGTTGCAGAGGCTCTTGCCAGAAGCGGAGTAGGGCATATTACTTTAGTAGATAACGATAAGGTGAGCGAAAGCAACATAAACAGACAGATAATAGCACTTTATTCTACCGTCGGAAAATATAAGGTGGATGTTATGAAGGAACGTATTTCCGATATAAACCCCGATGCGGAGGTTTTCTGCCATAAATGCTTTTATCTTCCTGATACGGAATGTGAAGTAGACTTTTCGCAGTTTGACTATATCGTAGATGCTATTGATACCGTGACAGGAAAAATAGGGCTTATTATGGAAGGGGAAAAACGGAATATTCCCGTAATATCCTCAATGGGTACCGGAAATAAAACAGATCCCTCTGCTTTTAAGATTGCGGATATTTATAAAACTACGGTATGTCCCCTTGCAAAGGTTATGAGATATGAACTTAAAAAGAGGGGGATAAAGAAGCTGAAAGTTCTTTATTCCGAGGAAATTCCCGTAAAGGTTACGCCTGTAAGCGACGGAGAAAAAAGGGCCGTTCCCGGCTCAAATGCCTTCTGTCCGCCTGCGGCAGGGCTTATAATAGCTTCGGAAGTAGTAAAGGATATTATAAAAAAGGATTGATTTTATGAAAGCGTTAATAGCTATGAGCGGAGGCGTGGACTCAAGTGCCGCAGCACTTATTATAAAAGAAAAGGGCTATGATGCAATGGGGGCGATTATGCACCTTTTAGGAAAGAGAAATCAGGATGCCGACGCGGCAAAGGATGTTTGCGATAAGATAGGAATCCCTTTTTACGAATTTGATTTTTCAGATGAGTTTTCTTCCTGTGTAATCAGGAGTTTTGTGGAAAGCTATGAAGAAGGCGCAACGCCAAACCCCTGTATAGAATGTAACAGATACCTTAAATTCGGAAAGTTTTTCGATGCGGCAAAAGAACTGGGATGCACTCATATCGCAACGGGACATTATGCTAAAATCGAAAAGTGCGGAAAGGAATATTTCCTTAAAAAAGCAAAGGATGCATCTAAAGACCAGAGCTATGTGCTCTATTCCATAAAGCGGGATATGCTTTCTGAAATTCTTTTTCCTCTCGGCGGATATACCAAAGAGGAAATCAGGGAAATTGCCGCATCAAACGGCTTTATAAATGCCAATAAAAAAGATAGTCAGGATATATGCTTTGTTCCTGACGGAGACTATAAAAAGGTCATATCTTCTTTGAGCAACAAAACCTATCCGGAAGGTGATTTCGTAAACCTTGATGGAAAAGTTTTAGGACGGCACAAGGGGATTATCGGATATACAATAGGCCAGAGGAAAGGTCTTGGTCTTGCACTTCCTGCGCCGATGTATGTATGCGAAAAAAATGTGGAAAAGAATGAGGTTGTGCTCTGCAGCCACGAAGAACTCTTCAGCAGGGAAATGAAGGTTAAAAACGTAAACTGGCTTGCTTCGGATAAAGCTCCCGATAAAATACGGGCAAAGGTTAAAATACGGTATAAGCACGAAGAACAGAATGCAGAAATAAACTTCACCGAAGACGGAGCTTTTGTCACCTTCGATGAGCCGCAACGCGCCATATCAAAAGGTCAGGCGGCGGTGTTCTACGACGGAGATACAGTCCTCGGCGGAGGAACGATAGTTTAAGCCTTGTGGGGATAAACGCCCCTTAGGCTTAAGGAGGATAATATGGGAAGAGAACTTACAAAAGAACAGACAGTTGAGAGAAGCGTTGTTAAAAAATACAGGAAAACTATATGGAACCCGTTTATTGCGGCGGTAAAACGATATGAACTTATAAGTGAGGGAGACCATATAGCTGTTTGCATTTCCGGAGGTAAGGATTCGATGCTTCTTGCAGTTTTGATGAGACTGCTTCAGAGAATAAGCGATGTGCCTTTTTCCGTTACTTACCTTGTCATGGATCCGGGATACAACGAAATCAACAGAAGAAAAATCGAGGAAAATGCCGAACTTTTGAATATTCCCATAAATGTTTTTGAGAGTGACATATTTTCGGTTGCAGACAGTGTGGAAAAATCCCCATGCTACCTTTGTGCAAGGATGAGGCGGGGACACCTTTATGCAAAGGCAAAGGAGATGGGGTGCAATAAAATAGCCCTCGGACATCATATGAGTGATGTTATTGAAACAACTCTTATGGGTATGATGTACGGAAGTCAGCTTCAGGGAATGATGCCGAGAATAAAAAGCACGAATTTTTCGGGGATGGAGTTAATACGCCCGATGTATTGCATACTTGAAGAGGACATAATATCCTGGAAAAACTATAATGAACTTTCGTTCATTCAGTGCGCCTGCCGCTTTACCGAAAAAATGTCGGAGACCGGGGACGGAACAGGGGAATCCAAACGCCAGGAGATAAAAACTCTCATAGCAGACCTTAAGAAAATAAACCCTGATATTGAGCATAATCTTTTTAATAGTATACACAACGTAAATGTGGATACCTTTGTTGAGTACAAGCTTAAGGGAGAAGAGCACAGCTTCCTTGAAAATTTCAGACAATAAAAAAGAGTGGCTTTGCCACTCTTTTTTATTACTTTAAGTTTCCTCTGGACTCTTTAAGAGTTTCAATTAAGGATTCAAACTTCTGCTGCATACCATAGAGAATTTCGTCGCAATACTCTAAAGTCTGCTTTCTTGTTTCCTGAGCATTTTCCTTAGCGGAATCAATCATACTTGTAGCTCTTTCATAAGCCTTCTTTGTGATTTCATGCTCCTGAACCATCTGGATAGTCTTTTCTTCAGCAGCCTTTATGATGGATTCTGCTTCCTGCTGAGCCTCGGAAATGATCTTTTTACGCTCTTCCTTCATCCAACGAGCCTGTTTAAGCTCTTCGGGAAGCTGGAGTCTGATATCTTCAATGTCAGCGAGTAATTCTTCTTTGTCCATAAGGCTTCTGTTTATAATCGGAATGTTCATTGCCTTATCGATTTTTTCCTCAAGCTTATCAATGATTTCTAAAATTTCCATATTGTTAATCCTCCTTATTGGAATTTAATTTACTGTATATATCAGGCATTATTTCTTTGGGAACAAGATCGCTTATATCTGCTTTATAGCTTGCTACCTCTTTAACAATGCTTGAACTCAGATATGAATATTTGCCGCGTGTCATCATAAACATAGTTTCAATGTCAGGGGCAAGCTTACGGTTTATATGAGCCATCTGGAGCTCATATTCAAAGTCTGTGACAGCCCTTAAGCCCTTTACGATGGCATTGGCTTTCTTTTCTCTTGCATAGTCAACCAAAAGACCGTCAAATGTGTCAACCACCACATTATCTATATCTTTAGTTACGCGACGGAGAAGCTCCATCCGCTCGGGGATAGTAAATAAAGGGTGCTGTTTTCCTTTGTTTGCAAGAATACTTATGTATACAAGGTCAAAAACGTTGGAAGCCCGCTTGATTATATCAAGATGTCCCAGTGTCACGGGGTCGAAGCTTCCGGGAACAACCGCGATTTTCAAGTTTCATCAACTCCCGAAAGGTATAAAAGATTGCATCTTCCGTATTTTTTCTGTTTTGTTACGGTTAAAGAAGGAGGAACCTGTGGTGTGTGCGCCTCCTCATATTCTGCAATTATGATTCCGCCCTTATTTATCTTTTCTGCGGCGAAGGAGAGAAACTCTTCGTACAGACCTTTGGCATAGGGGGGATCTAAAAAAATTATGTCAAACGTTTCTTTTGTGTTTTTTATGTAGCTTAACGCATCCGTCAAAAGCAGGGAGGTCTTGTCCGAAAGACGGGACTTTTCTATGTTTTTTCTGCACGCCGAAAATGCAGCTTTGCTGTTTTCGCACATTACTGCGAAATCTGCCCCGCGGCTTAAGGCTTCAAGGGCAAGAGCACCGCTTCCCGCGAAGGCATCCAAAACCCTTGCACCGGGAAGATTTGGCGTTAAAGAAGAAAAAAGCGCCTCCTTAACCCTGTCGGCAGTAGGGCGTGTATCAAGTCCGTCGGGTGTCTCCAGATTGAGCCCGCGCAAGTTGCCTGCAATAATCCTCAAAACAACCACTCCGCACATAAGCATAATATTGTACTATAATATTATAAAACAAACAAAAGAAAAAAGCAAGAGGAAATTTTCCTCTTGCCCTATTTTTTTTAAGCGGGAATTAAAAGTCTTACCCCCACATTAAGAATATCACCTTTTTCCATGGCATTTGCTTCCAGAATTTTTTCTGTTGTAGTGGAATATTTTTTTGCAATATCCCACAGTGTATCGCCGCTTTTAACGAAATAAATTACAATTGAAGGTCTTTTTTTCTGAGATGCTTCTCCGATTAAAATGTTTTCAATGCAATTGAGGGAATCTGTGTTTTCAGAAATACTCAGTGATATATCCGCAAAACATCTTAAATCAAGCTTTGAGGGATTCAGAAAGTTGAAATCAGCATAAACGGCTCCGGTCTTTATAAAAATATCGGGATTTTCAAAGGGAGAATCCATATATTCGGAAAAACTTATACGGTGTGTTATATAATCAAGCGCTTTCCCTTCTCCGTAAAGATACATTATATATGCATCTATTGTTCCTGTAAGAGATATTTTGCCGTTTTCGACAGATGCATTTACATCTGTGATACGGGCGTGAACAGGCAAAATCTGCTCGGCGGCAGGCATATTTTCGGGGATGGAAACATTATCTTTAAGTGAAAGAGATATTGTTTCTGTTTTGCTTATTTCACTCTTTTTGCGATTGATGCTGTTAACCGTAACATTCATTCCCGGAATGTAGGAATCCTTTATAATATGGACCTTTTCTGTGGAGAAAACCACAGAAGAGACTGTTATTTCTGCGCTGAAGGCAAAGCCCTTGCGGGAGGATTCGTCTGTTCTGAATTCTTCGGAAAATGACTTGACAAAAAATGATACATCACAGGAATCGTCCTCAGAAAGTCCGGGAATATCAAGGATTTCGGTAAAGGGGGATTCGTGACATATATGTGAGACAGAGCCTTCGGGAGTAAGATAAATTCTGAATACAGACAGTGTACCTTTGGCAACGGCTTTACCGGATACAGCCTTAAAGGAACAGTCCTTTAAAGCTGTTCTGGTAAGAAGCAGTGTATCAGGAGGCTCTGACGAAGAAGGCATTTCTGAAAAGTCAGACAGTGTAAAGCTTTCCGAAATACAGGAGGTAAGATGTGAAAATGCAACTTGCTCCTTTTTAATTTCCGCTTCCGAGCTCCTGACTCCCGTGACAAGCGGGAGTGTGAGGTCTGCATAGGAGATAAAGCTTACGGAAATTACGCTTTTTACTGAAATTTTTCTGCTGTTAACCAACATACATTCGGAGTGTACTGTTTCATAGTTGAGCAAAAATTTATTTTCCGGGCTTACTCCATCACATTCCTCTATGTGGTTGAAGGGAATTTTTGCACATACCGAGTTTAACGCATCTGATTCTTCGGAGGTATAAAGAACTGTGAATTCGGCGGTTCCCGCAAACAGTATTCTGTTTTTCTGGATTTCGGTTTTTTCGATATAACTTTTTCCTTCCACGGCAATGATTTTGTCTATGTCCTTTTTGATATCGGGGACTATAGTTTCGCCTTCCGCCAAAATATTAAGAGTTAAATTTGCTGAAGGATAGCTGGTCAGAAAATTTTCCTTTACGAGTTCGGCTTCCATTTGATCATTCCTTTCTGCTTTCGCTTTTGGTAAACTATATGCATTTTGAGCTGAAGGTATGACAAAATAATATATCTACTTGAAAAAAATAACATTTGGTGGTAAAATATTATTATCACAAAAAAAGGCGGTGCGCCATGAAAATAGCAGTTGTAGGTGCAGGCGCGGCAGGACTTGTTGCGGCATCTGTATTAAAAATGAAAAATGCGGATTTTACGCTTTATGAGCGAAGTGCAAGGGCGGGTAAAAAGCTTCTTGCCACGGGAAACGGAAGGTGTAATATTACAAATCTTTGTATAGATAAAAGCCGCTATCACGGGGATAATGACTTTTCAGAATATGCTTTATCAAGATTCGGATACTTTGAACTTAAAACATTTTTTGAAAGCATAGGTGTGCCTCTTAAGGCAGAAGGAGATAAGGTTTATCCTTACAGCCTTCAGGCGTCAAGCGTTCTTGATATGCTTCGTTTTGCGGAGGGAATGTGTGAAATCTGCGACACCGAAATAACTAAAATTACGCCTAAGAAAAACGGATTTGTTTTGAAAGCAGGGGATAAGGATGTGTTTTTTGATAAAGTGATTCTCTGCTGCGGAGGAAAGGCAGCACCTAATTTATCCGGCGGAGGGGCGTATGATCTTTTGACTGATTTGGGACATAAACTTACAGCCTTGAAGCCTGCAATTGTCCAGCTTAAGTGCGACGGAACAAAGGCACTTGACGGTGTTAAAATTGATGCCGCCATCAAAATGGAAAAGCGATGTGAGGAAGGGGAGGTTTTGTTTACATCCTACGGTTTATCCGGGCCTCCGATTCTTCAGCTTTCAAGGGATGCAAAAGGGAAGACGGTATCCCTTGATTTAACTCCTGAATTAAGCTATACGGAAATTGTAAATATGTTGTCGGAAAAAAGAAAGCTTACTTATCTTACTCTTGAAAATCTTTTTACGGGCTTTCTTAATAAAAAGCTTGGGCGTGAAATACTTAAAAGGTGCGACTGCCTTCCTATGGGAAGGGAAATAAAAACACTTACCGACAAGGAAATAAAAAGCCTTGCTTCGGTAATCAAAGGTATGGAATTTTTAATTACCGACACCAACGGATTTGCCAATGCCCAGGTTACGGCAGGCGGAATCTCCTGCAGGGATTTTAACAGAGAAACCATGGAGTCAAAGCTTCATCCGGGAATTTTTGCGGCAGGAGAAATGCTGGATGTTGACGGGGACTGCGGAGGCTTTAACCTTCAGTGGGCGTTTTCCTCTGCATATCTTGCAGCGCTTTCAGCGATTGGAGAAAATATATGATTAAAATTGACGGCATAAAGCTTGGTCTTTCGGAAAATGAAAAAGACCTTTTTGAAAAAGTAAAAAAGATTACAAAAGGCAGAGCGGAAAGCTTTTATGTATTCAAAAAAGCCATAGATGCAAGGCGTAAGGACAATGTGCATTTTGTATATTCCGTTGTTGCGAAAGCAAAGGGTGAAGAGGCTCTTTCAAAAAGTGTTAACGGAATAATGCTTTATGATGAAAAAAGCTTTGAATATCCGCTTCTTAAAAGAAAAGTTGAAAGCCGCCCCGTCGTAATCGGAAGCGGCCCTGCAGGAAGCTTTGCGGCACTTTGCCTTGCAAAGGCGGGGGCGTGCCCCATCGTTATCGAGCGGGGAAAGAGTGTGGATGAAAGAAGTTGCGACACGGAAAAATTTTTTGCAGGCGGAGCACTTGATACAGAGTCCAACGTACAGTTCGGCGAAGGGGGAGCGGGCACGTTTTCCGACGGTAAGTTAAACACGGGAACACATTCTCCTTTTATAAGAAAAATACTTTCCGAATATGTGAGATTCGGGGCAAACGAAAATATATTGACAGATGCAAAGCCCCACATAGGAACGGACATCCTTAAAAAAATAGCGGTAAATATAAGGCGTGAGGTGATAAGCCTTGGAGGAACCTACTTTTTCTCGAAAAAGGTTTCGGATATTGAAATCAAAAACGGAAAAATAACGGCGGTTTTCATTCCCGAAAGAATTGAGACCGACACCGTAATTCTTGCCATCGGCCACAGTGCGAGAGACACCTTTTTTATGCTTGATTCCCGTGGTGTGAAAATGGAGCAGAAGGCTTTTTCCGTGGGCTTAAGAATAGAGCATCCCCAGGAGCTTATAAATAAGGCTCAGTACGGCTCGTTTTATAATCATACAGCTCTTGGTGCGGCGGACTATAAATTCGGGGACGATTGCTACACCTTCTGTATGTGCCCCGGAGGCTATGTTGTGGCAGCTGCAAGTGAAGAGGGCGGAATTGTCACCAACGGTATGAGTTATTCTGACAGGGCAGGGGAAAACGCCAACAGCGCACTTCTTGTAAACGTAAACGAAAAGGACTTCGGTACTAATCTTTTTGCGGGAGTTGAATTTCAGCGGAAGATTGAAAGAGCAGCCTACGAAATAAGCAAAAGCTATATGGCTCCCTGCCAGAAGCTTTCGGACTTTTTAGCGGATACTGAAACAAAATCATTCGGAAGCGTCAACCCCACATATAAACCGGGTGTTGTGCCGTCGGACATAAGAAAAATCCTTCCGGAAAGAATATGTAACAACTTAAAAAGCGGCATACTTAATATCGATAAAAAGCTTAAAGGCTTTGCTACGGGTGATGCACTCTTAACGGCACCTGAGACAAGAAGCTCGTCTCCCGTGAGGATTTTAAGAGATGATACCCTTCAGGCGATAGGTATCGAAGGCTTGTACCCATCGGGCGAAGGGGCAGGCTATGCCGGAGGCATAATGTCCGCAGCGGCAGACGGTATACGCTGTGCGGTAAAGGTAATTGAAAAGTTGAACGGATAAAGAAAAACAGACTTCAATCTGAAGTCTGTTTTTTTCTTGTCTTGGGAGGATTATTGATTTGTAATTATAAAATGAATTGATTTTTATTTATCACTTATTATTTTTTCGATTTCATCGCTGTGACAAAGAGTGCTTAAATATATTTTTCCGAATTTGCTTGTGTCGCAAAGGAGATAACTCTTTTTGGAATTTTTAATCATTATTTTCCGCATAGAATTTTCAAGGATTGAATTATCTGAAACAATGCCTTCATCAGACACTCCGCGGCAGGAAAAAAATGCAACATCGGCATTATAGCCTGCTAATGTTTTTTCGGCATCTGTTCCCACATAAGAAAAAGATTCAAGAGTCATTTCGCCTCCGGTACAAATGGTTTTGACGCCCATTGATGCGGCTTCAAGTGCTGTTTTTGCTCCGTTAGTAATTACTAAAATATTTTTGAATTGAGCAAGATGCGGAAGCAAATGAAATACGGTAGTCGAAGCATCGAGCATTATTACATAACCGTCTTTGATATACGATGAAGCTTTCACCGCAATTATCTGCTTCGACTGATTTTGTTCAAAGTGGCGGATATAAAGAGGGATACGCTGATCGGGAGAAGTGGTTTTCAGCGTAACAATTCCCTTTTTTCTGGTTACCAGATTTTTATCCTGGAGTTGGATAACATCTCTTCTCACTGTCGGTTCGCTGATAAAGAGCTTTTCCGAAAGCTCTTTTACCGAATGTGGTTTTTGTGCCAGAAGATTTATATATTGACTTTCACGGTTGTAAATAGACATTTGTACACCTCTTGTAATCAAAATGTGTTCATCATAATCATTATTATAATCAAATTGTAATCAAAAAGTCAATATGTTTTTTAAATATTGATTATTTATAATAATGGATTATAATTAAATTGATATGATTTAAATGGGAGGAATCTTTATGTTTGAGAAAGTAAGTGAGAAAAACTGCCCTTGCGGTAAAGAACATATTTTTTCATCAAAAGTAGTAATGGGAAAGGGAGCGATAAATCAACTGCCCAAAATACTTGGTGAAATGAATCTGAAAAGCGCATTTATAGTTGCCGATAAAAATACATACAAGGCAGCAGGCGAAAGAGTAATTGAAATTTTAGAAAACGCAGGGATAAGAACCAAAAAATATATCTTTGCAGAGGAAAATTTAGAACCAGGCGAAGCAAATGTCGGTCTTGCCGTAATGAATTTTGAGTCCTCATCTGATGTTGTAATCGGCGTGGGTTCAGGAGTCATAAATGATATAAGTAAGATAGTTTCCAATGTATCCGGGAAAAAATACATAATTGTGGGAACTGCACCTTCTATGGACGGCTATGCTTCTGCTACTTCATCAATGACGATGGAAGGACTTAAAATTTCCCTCAACAGTAAATGTGCCGATGTTATTATCGGAGATACGGACGTTTTGTGCAATGCACCTATGAAAATGATGTTATCTGGGCTTGGAGATATGCTGGCAAAATACGTTTCTATTTGTGAGTGGCGTATTTCCCATATTATAACCGGAGAGTATTATTGTGAAGATATAGCACAACTTGTAAGGGGTTCTTTGAAAAAATGTGTGGATAATGCCGAGGGGCTTTTGCAGCGGGATGAAGAGGCTGTAAAAGCGGTTTTTGAAGGGCTAATAATCTGCGGTGCCGCAATGAAATTTGCAGGTCTTTCAAGACCTGCTTCGGGAATAGAGCATTATCTTTCCCATATATGGGATATGCGCGGAGTCGAGTTTGGCACGAAAGTTGAGTTTCACGGTATTCAATGTGCATTAGGAACCCTGATTGCCATAAATCTTTATGAAAAAATAAAAAATATAACTCCCGACAGGGAAAAGGCGTTAAGTTATGCCGAAAGTTTTGATTACGGTAAATGGTGCAAAGATTTAAGGGCATTTCTCGGCAAGGGTGCGGAAAGTATGGTTGCACTTGAAGAAAAAGAGCAGAAATATAATAAGGAAAACCATAAAAAACGCCTTGAAATTATTCTTGACAAATGGGACGCTGTTATAAATATCATAAACGAAGAATTGCCGTCATCAGATGAGCTTTTGGAATTGTTTGAAAAAATCGATATGCCAAAATCGGTGAAGGAGATTGGCATTGACGAAGATATTTTGCCAATGACTTTCAAAAGTGCAAAAGACATAAGAGATAAATATGTTCTTCCACGGCTTTGCTGGGATCTTGGAATTTTGGATGATATAGCGGAGGAGTTATTATGATATATAATTACGCAAAAAATATAGAGGTTATAGAAGAAACTGATGTTTTAGTTGTGGGCGGCGGTCCTGCGGGAATTGCCGCTGCTGTTGCATCATCAAGAGTTGGAGTGAAAGTTATCCTTGCAGAACGCTTTGGCGCCGTGGGCGGAAATTTAACCCTCGGAAACGTAAGTCCCATTTTGGGAAAGGTGTCGGAAGGCACTATCTATGACGAAATCGTAAGCCTGCTTTCCGAAAAACACAAGGATGAAGAAAAGGTAGAGACCAGAAACGGCAAAGAAATCCACATTGATGCTGAAGAAGCAAAAGGAATTTTAATAAAATTTTTAAAAGATAACAATGTTTCGGTTATGCTTCAGTCAGCTCTGGCAGATGTTATAACAGAGAACGAAGAAATAAAAGGTGTTATTCTGACAACCCATATGGGACTTAAAGCTGTTATGGCAAAAAGAGTGGTGGATGCAACGGGAGACGGTATAGTGGCATATCTTTCGGGCTGCGAGTATGAAATGGGGCGAGATGACGGTCTAACCCAGCCGGTGACCTTGGAATTTACCGTAGGTAATGTGGATGAAAGCCGTGCAATTATGTGCTTTGGAGGAAGCGACCCCGTAACTCTTCCCGACGGAAGAAAATATTCCGACTTTTGCAAAGAGTGTGAAGCAAAGGGAATCCTTCCCGAAAATGTTTCAATAGTACGCCTTCATAAAACCTTTTACAAGGGAGAACGCAATGTAAATGCAACACAGATGAACGAAATTAACGGTCTTAAATATGAAGATTTATATAAGGCGGAGGTTACCTTGCGTAACCAGATAGAAAGAGTAATAGATTTCTTGCGCAAATATATCCCGGGATATGAAAACTGTATGCTGAAAACTTCCGCTTCAACTCTGGGAGTCCGCGAAACCAGACGAATAAAGGGTGAATATCAGGTTTGTGACAGCGATGTGGAAAACGGAAATCATTATGATGATGCAATAGTTCACGATGCCTGGTTTTTAATCGACATACATAATCCCAAAGGCGGAGGTCAGGCAGAGGGGCGCTCCAAAATGGCAAAGCCTTATGATATAAGATACGGTGCGCTTTTGCCCGTCGGAATCAGAAATCTTATATTATCGGGCAGATGTATCTCCGGTACTCACAGAGCTCACGCCTCCTACAGGGTTATGGCGATTTGTATGGCAACAGGCGAAGCGGCAGGTATTGCCGCGGCACTCAGCATCAAAGAAAATGTAACGCTTAAAGAGCTTGGGGCAGAGAAGGTAAGAGAAGCTTTAACAAAGAAAGGTGTTGTGCTTTAATATGAAAAGAGAAAAAATAAAACAAGAGCATTATGAATTTGCGGTAATTGGCGGAGGAATGTCAGGAATATGTGCTGCTGTTGCTGCGGCAAGGCACGGCGTTAAAACAGTACTTATTCACGCCCGTCCTGTACTTGGCGGTAATGCTTCAAGTGAAATAAGAATGCATATATGCGGTGCCGATGAAAACGGACATAAACCAAATCTTACCGAGGGCGGAATTTTACACGAAATATTATTGAAAAACAAAAGCAGAAACCACCATTTCAGCTATGCTTTGTGGGATTTGACATTGTATGAAACGGTTAAGGCAGAGCCGAATCTTACGGTATATTTTAACACCTCTATGACCGATTGCATGGTGGAAGACGATAAAATCCTTTCGATTAGTTGCTTTCAGTCTACCACAGAATATAAAATTGAAATAAGTGCGGATATATTTGCAGATTGCACCGGCAATGCAACTCTTGGCTATTTTGCAGGAGCAGAATACCGTGAGGGAAGCGAAAGCTTTTCCGAGTTTAATGAAAAGCACGCTCCCGAAAAAGCCGACAACAACAGAATGGGTAACACCATTTTGTTTAAGGCATTGAAAAAAGATGAAGCCGTAACATATAATCCCCCTTCTTTTGCGAAAAAACTGACAGAGGAGCAACTAAAATACAGACTCCATTCCAAATTTCATACTGTTGATGCATCTTCTGCAAAGGATCCCGATGCATTTACCCGAGCCTCAACGGGAAGCAATACAAATGTTGACTATGGCTACTGGTGGATTGAGCTTATGGGAGAAGGCGACGATTTTGTGGGGCAGTATGAGGATATAAAGGATGACCTTTTATCCTATGTTTACGGTATGTGGGATCACGTAAAAAACGGTGGCGAACATGGTGCGAAAAATTATGAACTTGAATGGGTAGGGATGCTTCCCGGCATGAGGGAGAGCAGACGACTTGTAGGCGATTACTTACTTAATGAGAATGACATATTTGAAAACCGCATTTTCCCCGATAGCGTAGCCTATGGCGGTTGGCCCGTAGACATGCACTGTGCCAACGGTCTGTTGGATTTCCACATTTTGCCCAGCGAAGTCTATGCTTTCAAAGGCTCTTATACCATACCCTGGAGATGCTATTATTCCAAAAACATTAAAAATCTGGTTATGGCGGGCAGAAATATCAGCACAACAAGACTTGCTCTCGGCAGTACCCGCATTATGGGAACCTGCTCCGTGGGCGGTCAGGCGGTGGGAACAGCCGTAAGTCTTATGAAAAAATATAATTGTCTGCCCCGTGAGCTTCAACCCTATATCGGGGAGCTTCAGCAGATTATCTTAAAAGATGACGGCTTTATCCCCGGTGTTAAAAACGAAGATAAAAAGGATTTGGCACGAAGTGCAAAGGTTTCGGCATCATCATTTGAGGATGGATATTCCCCCGAAAATGTCATAAACGGAGTTAGCCGTCCTACGGAAACAAAGGAAAATGCGTGGCGTTCATCGGGAATTTCGGAAAATGGGGAATGGCTTAAATTTAATCTTAAGGAGAAAAAGCAGATATCGGAAGTTCAGCTCACCTTCGATTCGGGATTCGCCTATCCCATAAAGATAACTATGTCTGATAACAGAAGAAAACAGCAAAGAATCGGCGTACCCCCGGAGCTTGTGAAAGATTTTACTGTTGAATTGATATCGGGCGGAAAGTCTGTTATGTCAAAATCGGTTACGGACAATATCTATCGTATGTGCAGAGTTAAATTTCAGAATGTTATGTGTGATACCGTAAAGATTTGTTTTAACAAAACAAATGGTGCTGCGGAATTCAGAGTATTCGAAGTAAGACTATATTGATAAGACAAAGTTGTTAAAAAGATATCGGTAAAATTTAATGACACATGGGGTGCAGAAAAAATCAATATTTATGCATGTGATTTTATTGAAGATATGCAGGTTGCGACAGAATAAATCAAATAAAAAATGCTCACTTATAGAAATTATAAGTGAGCATTTTTATCAAAAAACTTTTTTGATTTTTTGTACTCTGATGGCAGACATCCCATATTCTTTTTAAATGCAGCTATATAAGCCGATTGACTCTTAAATCCTACTGAATATGCGACGTGAGAGCCGGACATTTTATTTAACATCGGCAGAGTTTCTAAAACTCTTCTTTTGGATGCATTTAATTTCCACCCACTCGATTTTTATTGTTTTTCGCGGTCTTTATTTCTTTTGGTGCATAGCCGTAGTGCTGCTTGAATGCCTTTGAAAAAGTAACAAAATCGTTGTATCCCACTTTTTCCGCAGTTTCGGCAACACTCAGTCCGTTTTTAAGGAGGTAAACGGCAGTGGTAAGCCTTTTTTTTATTAAATATTCCTGAAGAGTAAGACCTGTTACTTTCTTGAAGCACCGTGATAAATATCTTATGCTGAGGCGCATAAATTTTGCAACCTTATCGCAGTTTATATTCTTTCCGAAATGATGATTTATATACATTATTGCAGCATTTACGTGAAGCGTCTGAAGGTCGGGAGTTTCATCGGCACCAAGGCGGAAAATTGCACACAGCTTGTGAAGCATGCCTGCAAGATAAAAGGCGTGCATATCGTCCTTGTGGCATATTTCGATTAGTTCGTCGAAAATTTCAGACGGGTAGGAAAAAATTCTCGGAAGATGGGAAAAAAGGTGGGCAAAGTCACCGGTAAAATTAATAAAGGCATAATACCAGGGGTCTTTCTTGTCGGGCTCATAGTAAATATATTCGTTTGACTTTACGATAAAGCCTTCACCTGCATTTACTTCCTTTTTTTCGCCATCTATGGTAATATATCCCTTTCCGCTTTTTACAAAAAATAACATATAGCGGGAAATACAGTTCCTCGGCACCGTCCAGTTGTCAATGGTACATTTTTCATATCCGTATTCAAGGGGGTGAAAATCCTTAAGTCGTGTGAGCTTTTCAACGTCGGAAAATACCCCGTGGAAACGGTCTTTGGTATGGATATCAATCATAAAATCAGGCATATATTTCCACCTCCGATTAAATATAGTTACATTATATCATATCGAGGTTACATTTTGCAATAGAAAAGTTTCCGGATATGTGATAAATTTAAAGTAAATAACTTGCTTTATCTTTAATAATGTAAGGAGGAATTTTTATGAAGAAAATTTTATGCCTGCTTTTGGTCCTTTTGCTTACGGCGTCAGGCTTTACGGTCTTGGCCTCGGAAGATGTTACTCTTCTTCCGGAAAACGCCCCCTATGTATCGGGCGTTACCGTAAAGGACGGAGCGACGGGCTTTGCCAAAGGGGACTATATCGGTTTTTCCGATGTTGACCTTACGGGGATAAACTCCGTTAAAATTACGGGTAAATTCAACCTTGGCGTAGGAAACGGAGAAACCATAAGAATAAAGATTGACGATCCTAAAACGGGAGAGGAAATCGGTTTCGTTGTAATTTCCGAAACCAAAGAGGAATACTTTGGATATATCGGAGGTGCATCGGGTGTTCACGATGTTTACTTCGTGGGCACTTACTGGTCAGGCTATGATTCCGACTTTTCAATTAAAAGCTTTACACTTTCAAAAGCACCTTACGAAGATAACGCCTTTGACAATCAGGTTGATGACAGCTACGTAAAAGACTTTTACGAAGACACCTGGGTTTCTGTTGACGATTTCGGACGCAGGGTAGCAGAGTATCCCGAGGCAGGTCCCGTGAAAGAAGGCGAGCGGGAAGTCGGTATGCTTTACTGGAACTGGTTTTCGGGAAACGGAACAATCAAGGCAACCGTAATTTCTGACATAACAACCAAGTTTCCCAACGCCATGACGCTTGGCGGGGCTTCTGCGTGGAACGGTGCAGGCACAACCGTGTGGGACGAGCCTGTTTACGGTTATTACAACTCTTATGACTATTGGGTATACAGAAGACACGCAGAGCTTTTTGCAGCAGCCGGTGTTGATGTGATTTTCCCCGACTGTTCAAACGGAGGTACTTCTCATATCGAACCTCTGATGATTATGGCAAGAGCATTCAGAGATGCGAAAAAAGAGGGGATAAAGGTTCCGAAAATTTCTTCTTTTACAGCGGACTGGACAGCATCTGACGGATTTTTCAGATTTTTTGCATCAACATACAACACCTGCTTCCAGCTTGAGGACTTCTCCGATATCTGGTATATGAGAGACGGAAAGCCCTTCCTTTTCGGTATGGATGAAGAAGTTGCAAATGGTATTAAAAATGCCGCAAAGGGTGATCCTGCTTTATCAAATCTTGCAGAAGAGATGGTGGATTTCTTCTCTTACAGAAGAAACGCCACGGGACACATATATCCTGAAAGATGGACATGGATTGAAACCTTCCCCCAGATGGCACGAGGCGTGAAGACCGATGACGGCAGACCTGAACTTGTTGCAGTCGGCGTTTCCAAAAACTCCGGTTATGTGGGAATAGGCGAGTGTGCAAGTGACCCCTATGCAATGGGAAGAGCATATTCTGCCCCCTTTGGCGAGGATTACAGGGAAGAGGCTATAAGGGAAGCATACTATTACAGAGAAGAAGCATCGCTTGCCTTGGATTATGATCCCCACTTCATTATGTTTGACGGATGGAATGAGCTTAAGAGTGACTTATACAGAAACTACGGCGGATACGACATTGCATTCCCCGACACATTCGACTCCGATAACAGCCGTGATATGGAGCCTGTAAGGGGACTTCTTAAAGACGACTGCTACAATATGTTGGTTGACGTAATAAGAAAATATAAGGGTGTTCGTCCCGCACCTGTTGCATCAGGCGAAATTACAATCGATATTAACGGTGATGCATCTGTCTGGGCAAATGTAGCACCCGAATTCTTAAACTACAAGGGAACCGACAGAACAGGCACTGATGCTTACATAAGCGACAGAACAGAAGAACTTAAAGTTTATGATACAGTTATTGCAAACAGAGTGATTTCCTCCAAGGCGGCTCGCGATGCCGAAAACTTTTACTTTATGGCAAAAGCCGACAAGGCGATAACAATGGGTGACGGTGCGCTTCAGCTTTTAATAAATACCGACAGAAATGCGGCAACAGGCGAAAACGGCTATGATTACATTTTAGGACGCAAGGTCGGAGCGGTTGAAGCGATTGTAAAAGGAGAAAATGGCTTTACATATAACGAAGTCGGAAAGTATGAGTACACTGTAAAAGACGATGTGATTCAGATTAAAATGCCGAGAGCCTTAATCGGCGAAACCGGCAAGGTTGAAATGGAATTAAAGTGGGTATCGGGAGCATTTTCCGATATACTTGACCTTTATGCAAACCTTTCTTCTGCTCCGATAGGTCGCTTTAACTACCTCTTTATCGAGGAAGCACAGAAGGCACTTACCAAAGATGAACGTGCAATGATGAAAAACTCCACCCTCATTCAGGCGGGCAATGCAAAGATGATTGCAAACGGCGGTATTGTGGACGTTTACGAGGCTGATACAAGAGTTGCTACCTTTGAAATGTTCGGAACAGTCTACGTGCCCCTTAAAACTCTTGAAGAAATCATCGGCTGGGGCAAGAGTAAAACAGAATACGATTATCTTTCAAACATTTTATACATTTATAACTATGAGCTTGACCTTGCGACAAGAGAATACAAGGAAAACAACTGGTATTACACCATTGTGGGCACAAACGAGGCTTACAAAAACGGAAAAGCGGCAAATATGACCAATCCCGTAGTTACGGCAAACGGAATGTTATATGTTCCTCTTTCCGTGTTTACGGATTTAATCGGACGCAATGTAACAGCCCTCGGTAACGGATGCTACCTTGTGGGCGATGCAGGCGCGAAAGAGGCAAATGCGCTTCTTTCGTACATAAACTGATGAAAGGAGAGAATTAAAATGAAAAAAATATTAGCTATTTTACTTGCAGTGCTGACACTTGCATCGCTTATTACAATTCCCTCCTTTGCAGAAGGAACAAATATTATCCTTGAAAATACATCATTTGATAATCTTGATGATGCCCTTTCTCTTTCAAGAGGAAACAGAGTGACCTTGACAGGAGACTTTTCGTGGGAAAGCACGATTAAGGATTTTTACGGAACAAGTTTCACTCTTGCCGCAAACGGCAATACATTAAAGCTTGATTCCGATATCTCAATTAACAGCGGAAGCCATGCTATATTCAGAGATATTGTAGTAGACCTTCAGGGCCACAGCATAACTGTTACCGCAAGAGGAAAGGTAACACTCGGCAAGGGCACAAAGGTTATAAACGGTGGCGGAAAAATCGGCGGAGCATTTGCTCTTTCGGGAATCGGCGCAGAGCTTATAATGGAAGACGGAAGTGAAATTACTTCCTGTAAAGCCGATATGGCATCAGCCATAAGCCTCGGTTCCGGCTCAAAGCTTACAATGGAAGGCGGAAAAATAACAGGCAACGAAGCAACGGGTAAAAACGGCGGTGCAATCCGTGCTATAACAGATTCTGAAATTATCCTTTCGGGAAATGCAACGGTAACAGGAAATACGGCAGCGGGCGAAAACTGTAACATTGTTGTAGTAAACGAAAAAATACTTAAGCTTTACAGATACTATACCGGTAAGGCGGGCGTTACAAAAGAGGGCGGAAACAAGAGAACAGAGCCCTTCGGAATAGATGCCGGTGCAACAGGCGCAGAAAATCTTTTCTCCGACCAGGATGAAGAATTAACCGCAGTAATTGATGACTATGGAAGACTTGTGTGGGGCGAAGCGGTAAAAATTGAAAAACCCATGCAGGGCGGAAATAACACCCCCATTGTCGAGGAAAACCCCTATGAGCAGAAGCAGAATTTGACAGATGAAGACAGGATTCAGGCGCAGAAGGGCAAAACCTTTGAGGCTAAAGGTAACTACTACACCGATATGGGAAGCGCCATTTCCGATGCTGACGGGGAAACCATAAGACTTATTTCAAATGCAACGTGGACAGGACCCTTAAAGGACTTCTATAACGCAGATATTAATATTGACGGAAACGGATTCACTCTTAAAACAGAGGAAGTTTTTGTAATAAACACAGGAAGCACAATGCATTTAACAAACATAACTGTTGACTTAAACGGAAAGTGCTTTAAGGCACATGGTTCAAGCGGTCACATTATCTACGGAAAAGGATGTACCCTTATAAACGGCGGAAGTGATTTTGGCGGTGCAACAACCTCCGAAGGAAAAGGCTCTGTCGTTACAATGCTTCCCGGTTCTAAAATTACGGGAGCAAAGGGTATTATGGGCTGCGGTATCGCATCACTTACCGGCGGTACAATCGAGCTTCTCGGCGGTATAATTGAGAACGGTGTAACAGAGCAGGAAGGCGCGGTACTCATAAATCCCGGAGCTAAGGTTGTGCTCGGCGGCGACTTTACGATGAAAAACAATAAAACCGGCGCAAACGAAACAGGCATTAAGATAGGTGACATCGGTGCACTTACCGTTCAGGGTGAATTTACGGGAAACGTAGGCATTAAGTTTACCGGAAATCCCTCTGCCGGAGTAAGGATAGGAACTGATGCAGGCGGTGCAACGGGAACCGAAAAGATTTATATGACAGGAAACCCCTCGTTGGTTGTTGTAACTGACGGAAACGGCGGCCTCACCTTCGGAAGTGCAGGCTCAAGCGTTGTATCTTCGGGTACGAGTGGCTCTTCCAATCAGACAGGAACTACCCCCTCAGGCGGAACGACCACTCCCGTAACGGGTGGCAGTGCTATAACGCCCCTTTCCGAAAAGGATAAGGCAGCAGCAGCCGAAGGCAAAATATTCAAGCTTAACAATAACTATTATTCAGATCTCGGAAGTGCCATTGTTGATTCTCAGGGTGTTAAAATTACAATGGTAGGCTCCGGCGAATGGACAGGTCCCATGAAGGACTTCTACAATTCCAAAATTAACATTGACGGTAACGGCTTTGTGCTTAAGCTTCCTCATGTAATCGTTATAAATTCAGGAAGCAGCATGACCCTTACAAACGTAACCGTTGACCTTAATAAAAAATGCTTTAAGGCACACGGAAGTAGCGGTCACATTACCTACGGAAGCGGATGTACATTAATAAACGGCGGTTCTGACTTTGGCGGTGCAACAACCTCTGAAGGTCCGGGGTCAATTGTTACAATGCTTCCCGGCAGTAAAATTGTTGGCGCAAAGGGAATAATAGGCTGCGGTATCGCATCTCTTACAGGCGGAACAATCGAGCTTCTCGGCGGAAGTATAGAAGACGGCAAGTCAGATTCCGGCGGAGTTGTTAAGATAAATCCCGGTGCAAAGGTTGTGCTTGGTGGCGACTTTACACTTAAGAATAACAAATCCGGTGGAAGCGAAGGCGGCATAAATATAGGCGACATCGGTGCGCTTACCGTAAGAGGAAACTTTACAGGTAGTGCAGGCATCAAATTTGATGCAGGCGCATCGGAAGGACAGATAATCGGTAAGGATGCAGGCGGTGCAACAGGGACAGAAAAGATTTACTTAATCGGTAATTCAGGTCTTGTTGTTGTAACCGACGGTAAGGGCAATCTTACACTCGGAAAGAAAGGCTCGTCAGCAGTTTCAGATAAGGAAGCAATCGAAAAGGCAGAAAAAGAGGAAGAACTTAAAAAGGCTGAAGAAGGAAGCATCTACTATGTAGATAAATCTTCATGGAAGGCAACAGCAAATTCAGGTGCATGGCAGAGAACTCCCGATAAGGCAATAGACAACGACCCGAAATCAGTGTGGCATACAGAATACGGCTGGGAAAACAACAAGGTAACCTGGAAAACACCACTTCCGCATAACCTTGATGTTGACTTCGGAAAAGAAATTGATGTTGCAGGCTTCACACTTATTACAAATCCCGGTGCTCCTGCAGGTCAGCCCACAAAGATGAACTTCTATGTAAAGATAAAGGGCGAATATCAGCTTGTTAAGGAATACAAGTTCAACGTAAGCTCAACAAGCTACAGCCAGACAATCGTAAATGACTTCGGAGCCTCCGTTAAGGCAGAGGGAGTAAGGCTTTTATATCTCGATGCGTTGGACGGACACGGAACACTTGCCGAGCTTGAAATCATAAAACCCAGAGAAGGTGTTAAGTCAGAGCCCTTTGAAGACTTCCTTTATACAATGGGTAAAAATGCCCTTTATCCCATACCTTTAAAGGAGGCGTCAGCAAGCTATGACGGTGAGGACTGGGGACGTTCGGTAGTTGAAAGAGTGCTTGACGGCTCCACAACAACTGCATGGCAGGCAAATACAAATATGAAGGCACCCTATAACTTGACCATTGATCTTGGGGAGGTTTGCACTTTAAGTGGATTTACCTACACACCAAGACAGGTAGTCTACTTTGACGGATACTGGGAAAGCTATAATATCCATATAAGTGACGACGGAGTTAACTACCGTCTTTTAGAGGAAAATCTTTCCTTCCTTCCCAGAACACTTGCGGCAGGAACTCACACTTTCCCCGAAAAGGTTACAACGCGCTATATAAGATTTGAAATATTGAGAGGTACAGGAAACTTAGGAAGCTGTGCAGAGCTTGAATTTTTAGAAGACTTTGAAGCTTATATGGCACGTCGTGAAAGAACAGAGCAGTATTACACATTAACCATCGGTAAGAATGAAATCGTTCATAAAAAGGGAACCGAGACCATTGACGTTGCTCCCTATATTGAAAACGGCACAACCTTCATTCCCTTAAGAGGTTTACTCGAGCTTATGGGAGCCTCTGTTACCTGGGACGGCGAATACAGAGCGGTTACAATAAAGAAGGATACTACGGAAATTTACCTTCAGATAAGAAACAGAAACGTGTTTGTAACCACAACTAAAAACGGTAAAGAGCGTTATACTCTTCTTGCAGCACCCAGAATTGAAAACGGAAGAACCTTCATTCCGGTAAGGTTTGTATCGGAAATGCTTGGCTACACTGTGACCTGGGACGGGGAAACACAGGAAGTTAAAATAACAAATTAAAGAAAGAGAGTGATAAAAATGAAAAAAATCAGCTTGATTACTCTTAGCGTAATTCTTTCTCTTACTCTTTGCATTTCATCGGTTATTTCATCCTTTGCAGAGGAAGGATTTGAAATCCCTGAAATAGAAGAAGTAACAGAAGAAGAGCTCGTCGAAGTTATCGAGGAAGAGGAAGCGGAACTTTACGCCGACGCCTCCACGGCAGTTTGCTATGTGGGTGAGGACGAAGCATCAAGAGTGTATTATGATACGCTCTGCGAGGCTATAGTAGGACTTGGCGATAACAATCTTAAGACGATTCACCTTATGAAAAACACTACATGGGAAGGTCATACCTATTCTGGTGGGTACGGTATTCACCATAGGGACTTCGTACTTGAAGGTCATGGATATACCGTGACATTAGGGCAGACGATTCACGTGAGCTTAGATTCTGACTTCACATTAAATGATGTGACTGTAAACTTAAACGGAAGCTACTCCCTTTTGGTTGGTAATAACGGAAAGCTTACTCTTGGAGACAAAACAGTAGTTACGGGAAGAACAGGGGCAGGCTATGTGGTTGGCACAGAAAACAGAATGGGTAGCGGCGGTACCTTTACAATGCTTCCCGGAAGTAAAATTACAGGAAATACAGCAAATGACCTTGGTATAGTTTACGGAGGATGTGCATCTACAATTAAAATCGAAGGCGAAATTACAGGGAACACCTCTAATGCAGGTGCAATTCGTGTAAATCACACAAGTGTAAGAATTACCGTAGGCAAGGCTGCAAATATTACAGGAAACACATCCAAAAACATTGCAATTACGGCAGCTGATCAATTAACCGTTGCATCAGACTTCACGGGAACAGTCGGCGTTTCCTATGGCTCTGCAGGTTCTTCTATCGGTACAATTGTGGAAGGTGCTGATGTTTCAGGCATTACTCTTGACGGTTCAAGCACAATCGCAACAAATAAAGACGGTGTACTTACCTGGGAAACAGCTGATGAAACAGATGCAAGAACTGCAGTTTGCTACATAGACGAAAACGTAGCAGGGAAGAGATATGCATCCCTTCACGAGGCTATAAATGCGGCAGCTTCCGGAAGCACGATTTATGTAACAAAGGACATTACACTTGACATTGCTGCAAATACTACTTACGGATATAAGAATCTGACAATTAAATCAGACGGAGCTAAAAAGACTGTTACAGTAACAGGCGGAAGCATCATCTTTAAGGGAAGCTCAGCGGTTATAAATCTTGAAAACATTGCATTTGACTTTGCTTTTTCAGGCAAAAACTTCCGAGTTGACGACGGCGCAACAGTTAACTTAATCGGTGCTGACTTACTTAACGGTAAAGGTGGCGTAGGAGGAACTGTTGCAATAGGTTCGGGAACGTACGGACATCTTGTAATGGACGCAAACTCAACAATTTCCGGTCGTTCATCAGAATCTACAGCTAATATAGGAGGCGTAATACACCTTCATAACGGTAACGGACACTCCACATTTACTATGAACGGTGGCACAATTATCAACTATAACACCACTCTTTATGCAGTATCTGCGTGGACTCAAAACTGTACTATTACAATCGGCGGAAATGCAACTATTATAAACGGCACAAGCTCTGAAACAACTCCCGTAACAGGCACAAAAAATGCTATCAATTCAAGATATGCATCCGTACTTGTTCTTAAAGGCAACTTCACTGGCGATATCAAGGTAAACTACGGCTCAATCGGTGATAAGTTCGGTGCGGCAGAAGAGGGAGCAACAATTTCCGGATCACTTGTAAACTACTCAACAGGTAAACCTGCTGCAATTAAAAACGGCGACCTTATCTGGGACTATGCCTGCTATGTTGGAACCGATGTTGCGGCAAACAGATACTATACTGTAGGCGAAGCGTTAAAGGGAACAAAGACAAGCAAAGTTTATATGGTAAAGGATAGCGTTTGGGAGCCTTCTCTTGATGCAAATACAGGAACGTATGCAAATGCTAAGCTGACAGTAAACGGTAACGGCTATACGCTTACTCCTTCCAAGAGCATGAGAATGGCATATAACACAGATATCATATTTGAAAATGTAATAGTCGATATGGATGGCAAGACGTTTACAATAACAGACGGAGCAAAGGTTACTCTTAACGACGGAGCTCACTTTATTAACGGTGGCAGTGGCTCAGGACAGGGCGGAACATTTGCAACCTGGGAAAATCACGATATAACAATTACAATGAACGAAGGCTCTTCAATCAAGGGAAGTAAGGCAGAATACGGCGGTGCTATAGTTCTTAATTCCGGTTCTAAGTTCATTATGAACGGTGGCGAAATTTCAGGCAACTGGGCAAAGGTACCCGGATTCGGCGGCGGTGTAAGAGCAAATTCCGGTGCAAAGGTTACGATTTCCGGCAATGCAAAAATTGAAGGAAACAGAAGCGGTACTACTTGGGATGGTGCGAGGTCAGATAACCTTCAGCTTGCATCTGCAAGTGATTTAACCGTAAATCCAGGCTTTACAGGTCACATCGGAATATGGTTTGAAGCAAACACTGTAGAAGGAAATGCGGTAGGTAAGGCAGGAACTGGTCTTACAAGTCTTCCTTCCGTAAATTCAATCACAAACGATGCAAATATCAATCATTTCGGCTGGATTGATGCTGAAGGAAACATCATCTGGCAGGTGGCACCCTCTATTGCTCCTACTCTTCAGTACGGTACCTATGCAGAGGGAACAAAAGGAATTATCAGATTTACAAACAGCTTTGAATCTGCTCCGGCAAGTGCGAAAATCACAGCATTCGGTACATATGTGCTGGATAATTCCAGCTTCTCCGAAAGTGATATGGAAGCAAGTGACAATAAGTTCTTTAAAACTGAGCAGAGCGTTTCGGCATCGGGAAAGAGCTTTATAACAGACCTTCACACAGGAAATCTTTCCAAGAGCTATACGGCATCATCATTCTGCTATATAGAGGGAATAGATGCACCTGTATTTGTTACAACAACAGCAGAGGCAATTAATTCTCGAGAGGGCGTAATCGAGCTTTCAGATGAAGCCGTTTCAGAATATGAAAGCTTATATGAAAACTGAGGAGGAATGTACTATGAAAAAAACATATATTAAACCTTCTCTTGAAATTACAGAAATTGAAACAAAAGATGTGATAACCGTAAGCGGTATATTTGAAGACGTTGATATGATGAACACCATAGGAATCGGCAAAATAGATATTGAAATTGATTTAAACTAAGGCAATAAAAACTAAAACGGCTGCTGCGGCTTTGAGTCGCAGCAGCCCCCGAAGAAGAAAACTACGGCACATAATGTGCATTTATATAAATCAGGCTTACTATGTAAAGGAGGGCATTTTATGATTATGAAAGGATTGAAAAAAGCAGTTTCGGCACTGATGGCTGTTTTTATGCTGTCAGCAAATATTTATGCGTCCACCGGCTTTGCGGAAGATTATAATTATGTCGGCATTGGAAAAATCACCATGGATATGACCGTATCTGAAGATGAGTTGAAAGATGCAAGGGCTGAGGCAAAAAAAGAGCTTGCCTTTCTGGGGGCGGATTCTGCATATAACCTTTCTTTGGTTGACCTTGCGACAAGCAAATCTGCAATTTATACCATAGTGGATGAAGCGGCAGATAGTATTGGAGCGGAAATTATTACCCTTCCTTATAACAATACATATTCTCTTGCAAGTGCTGAAATTTTGTATGAAGGAGTATCGGATGACGGCAAACTTCTGTCTGATGCTTCCGTCGTAAATTATGAATCGTCAGTAATTACGGCAGACGGACTTGGTCGCGCAATCGTAAAAGCAGGGGAGGATAAATACCTCATTAAGACCGAGAAAGCTGCTATCGCCCTTGTTTTGGTTTCGGGACAGAGCAATGCTGCCGGTGCAGAATCTGATGCATCGCTTGCTCCCTCGGCTCTCGGAAAATATAAGGGACGCTACTTTATAACAAATAGTATGAATCAGGCGGTTTCGCTTTCCGATATAACATGGGAAGAAGCGAGATATGAAGCGGAACACGGCGGGGCACCGTCAACTTCCGTTGCCAAAGGCGGATGGGTCGGAACCATGAGAGGTGCAGGTACGGCATCTTCTTTGGGCAAAAGACTTTCTGACGAATGGAATATGGCTGTATGGGTTGTGAATACAGGATTTGGCGGACATCCGATGGAAGGCTTTGATCCAGCAAAAACAACACATTCTGACTATACAAACACAGTAAACATAGTGAAAAAGGTTAAAGAGGTTATCGGAAGTGACCGTCACTATGTGCTTGACAATTCAAAAACAGGACTTTTCTGGATTCAGGGCTGCTCCGACGGTATCGGAACCGAGAGCGAAAACACCATGGCTGAATATACACAGATGTTTATGAATATGTATTCGGGCTTTAAGAACGATATCGGAATAAACTATGCAGGTATCTGGCTTGTCCGTGCGGGAACGTATAATAACGGCGATAAAGACTTTTATATGTCAGGGCCCCGTCTTTCTCAGATTTATATGGCAAACTCCAAGGCGGAAAGCTATAAAAACATTCACCTCGTATTTAACCCCGACATCTGGAGAACTGATGCGGGTGTCAAGGCTCATTTCGAGGAAAGATACCCTGATGCAGATGCGTTTAAGAGCAGCTACGGCTATGACAGACCGATCACGGTTAATGAAGTGAAACCCGATATTCATTACAGACAAAGCGGATATAACGAGCTTGGCGACATAGCGGGAGAGGTTATGGCGGATATTTTATCCGGCAATGCAGCAACGCCCATAAGCGCTGAACTTTTAGGCTATGACGGAAATAAAATTTCAGATACCGGCTTTGAGCTTATGGAAGGGGAAACGCTATTGGCGGTACCCTTTGCGACAAGTCACTATTACAACGCAAGCTTTTCTCTCAATGTAACTGTAGCTTCTACAAATGTTGCAACATTTGATAACGCTGCTTTCACATTGAAGGGAGTATCTGAAGGCGAAACTACAGTGAATATTTATCTTGGCGAAACTCTTCTTAAAAGCTATCCCGTAAAGGTTACGGCAGAAGAGGTAGAACAAGATGCGGTATGCTATATAGGCGAAGACGAAGAAACAGGAGTGTATTACGATACATTTATGGATGCTGTAAAGGCGACAAATCACACTTCCGTGAAAACTATACACCTCTTGAAAGATGCGATCTGGGAAGACTACACTTATGAGAACGGATACGGTGCTCATCACAGGAAGTTCGTTCTTGAAGGTCACGGTTATACATTAAAGTTGAACCAGCAAATGCATATAAGTCTCAATTCAGACGTTACATTTAACAATGTAATTGTTGACCTTAACACAAGCTACAACATATTGCTTGGTGCGGGAGGTAAGCTTACACTCGGTGACAAAACGGTTGTTAAAAATGCAAACTCTGATTTTTATGCAATAGGATTGGAAAACAGAATGGGTGACGGTGGATCCTTAACGTTGCTTCCCGGAAGTAAGATAACAGGAAACAAATCGAATGTGCTCGGTATAATTTACGGAGGCTGTGCAGGTACAATCAAGGTTGAGGGTGAAATTACCGGAAATACGGCATCAAATGGTGCTATTCGCATAAATAACAGTAATGTTAAAGTTATAGTTGGCAAAAGTGCCAATGTAACAGGTAACACTTCAAAAAATATCGCACTTACCGGTGCAAATCAGCTTACAATCGCTGCAGACTTTAATGGTGAAGCAGGCATAAGCTTCGGAGGCGATGGAAGCGATTTTGCAACAGTTGAAGTAGGAGCAGAACTTAACGGAATTACAAACGATTCAGATGCCGAGCTTGAAGCAAAGGTTATAAGCGGGAAGGCAATATGGAAGGTAAAAGGAGCAGAGGCTACCGGCAAGTGCTATATCGGTAGCGATACTGAAAACATGCTGAGCCTTCATGAGGCAATTAATCTGGCACCTTCCGGAAGCACAATCTATGTAACTGATAACATCACCTGGGATAATGTTACAACTTATTGGAATAAGAATGTTACAATAACATCTGTCGGAGATAAGAAGACAATTACAATGCCGGCAACATCAAACCTCAGAATTACGGGTGAAAGCGGCAAAATTACATTTGAAAACATAACCTTAGACTTTAATTTCAACGGCAAAATGCTTGCAATTGATGACGGCGCGACAGTTAACTTAATTGGTGCTGACATCTTAAACGGTAAAGGTGGCGTAGGCGGAACTGTTCAGCTTGGTGCCGGAACTAAAGGTCACCTTGTAATGGACGAAAACAGCCTGATAACGGGCCGTGCTACAGAAAATGCGGCGGTAGGAGCGGTTATCCACCTTCACGGAGGAAACGGAATTTCTACCTTTACAATGAACGGCGGTAAAATCATAAACTATGATGCATCAGGTACACGCTATGCCGTTGCTTGCTGGAACTCAAACAGTACCGTTACAATCAGCGGCAATGCAACTATTGTAAACGGGGAAAGCTCTGAGGCAACACCTTCTGTCGGCAGAGCAGATGCCATAAGCGTAAAAAATGCAAGCCAGCTTATACTTAAGGGCAAATTCGAAGGAAGCATAAAGGTAAACTGTGCGGCAGCAGGAAATGTGTTTGGTATAGCAGAAGACGGGGCAGAAATTGCAGGTAGTCTTACTAAATATAATAGTGAAACAACGGCACATATAGAAAACGGAATGCTTATCTGGCTTACAGACGGAGACTGCTATATAGGTGACGCCTCTTACGATAAGATAACACTGAAGGAGGCAATAGAAAAAGCACCTTCGGGAAGTGTAATTCACCTTGTAAGAGACGTTACACTTAATGAAACTATAATGCTCAACAGAATCGGAGTAAGCTTAACTCTTGACGGAACAAACGGGGATGGAATGTATAAAATAGAATTCCCCATAGGGGCAGAAGAGGAGCTTTCTTCTGCAAATAAGCGTATCTTCCTCATAAGAAACGGACATCTTACATTAAATAACGTTGTTCTTAAAGGCGGTATGCATAAAGACTATGGCGGAAGTGTAATCGTTGAAGAAGCCTCCTGCTCACTTACACTCACGGGTAAAACCGAGATAAGAGGGGCAAGGGCTACAAACGGCGGTGCAGTTTGGGTGAGAAAAGGAACGCTTACAATTAAGGACGATGCTTTAATTACTGAAAATACAGCACAGATTCACGGCGGAGCTATTTACTTAACTGATGTGGGCGGCAAGGTAAACCTTGAAGGCGGTAAGATTACAGGCAACTTTGGACCCGGTGGCGGCGGACTTTATGCAGGTGCCGGTACTAACATCTACTTTAAGAATGATGCTTATGTTTACGGCAACATCGCAAACAGAGAAACTAATGCGGAAAGCAACATCATCCCCGAAAATGCGGAAATTATAGTATTAAACGATAGTTTTACCGGCAAAGCGGGTATAAGCTACGGTAATCTTAAGGAAGTATTCGGTGAAAAGACCGGAGGAGACGGGGAATACAATCTGGTTTCCGATAAAAACAGTGCATATTACGGATATGCTGAGGACGGTAAGTTGATATGGATTCCCGGTCAGCTTAAAGTGAGTACGGATGCCGATGCAGGAACTAAGGCAGACGGAAAGGCAACGATAAGATTTATAACAAAATTCGATAAAGCGGATAACTTAAATGCACTTTCTTACGGTACATATATAATTCCAAAATCACTTTTTGCTGATTTTGAAAAGGACGTATACGGAAGTACTGAAGAGGCATTAAAGGCATACTTTGTAAGTGCAAAGAAGGGTGACGCTACTTACAAAGCTCCATCTACCGGCGAAAGCTTTGGCGTTGACTATGTTGAAATTCCTTCTACTGCTTTCGATATGGAATTTGTAGCTGTAAGCTTTATAAATATTGACGGAACATATATCTACATCCGACACAGCGATGTAAGCGTAGAAGGCTTCGGAGAAGACCTTAAAACGCTTGAACAGGCGTAAAGCCACTTAATTTGCGGAAAAGGCTGATGCCTTTTTCATATAGTTTCCTTCCTTTTATGCCGAAAGGCATAAAAAGCTCCCGGGCGAAAGCCCGGGAGCATCCCTAACAATGGAGGTATGGCAATGAAAAAAATAATATCGCTGTTTCTTACTGTTTTAATGATTTCTTCTTTTACCTCTCTTTCATATGCAGAGGAGCTTAAAGATACCAATGTGATAGGAGAAATTAAATTTTCGGATCCTGAAAAGATAAATCTGTCCGATGAAGAAATGGCAGAAACGGTGCAATTTGAAAAAATAGAAAGTATAAAGACAGGAGAAACTTTGGTCGGCAGCTCATCCGACGAAGATGCATCAATTCTTTACGACTTTGACAAAGCCTTTCTTGATACAGATAAAAATGTAATAAGATTTACGTTTAAGGAAGAAACCTCTGTTTCAGGCATCAGACTGTATAATGATGAGCTTTCTGCAATCGGCGGTGAAATTTACGGCTCGGTTGACGGAAACGACTATTTCCTTATAGGCGGTCTTAATGTATCTGGCGGAAAAATTTCCGTAACAGATTTCGGATTTAATGTAAACGTGAAATATCTTGCCCTTAAAGCAGAAGGGGAACTTTCAATCCCCGAACTTCACGTTCTTAAAGGAAAAGACGGCTATGATACCGTAACTGAAGAAACGCTTTCCGATGCTCTTTATTATAAGAGCGAGAGTAAAAAGTGGACAATTACGGCAGATTCTGAGTATAAGCCAAATCCTGCCAAGAATATGTTTGACGGAAATAAGGACACCTTCTGGCATTCTGACTATACAACAGAGGGCGGCGTAAAGCCCGTAACGGCACCGCCTCACAGTATAACGGTCAAATTCAACGAAGAAAAGGTTATTTCCGGCATAAGATATACTCCTAGAAGCGGAAACAGTAGAATAGTTACGGCGGATATCTACATTTCTCCCGACGGAAACGGATTTTATAAGGCAATTCGTGCAAGTTTCAGCTATTCGGGTAAGAGCGAACAGGTTGTTGACTTTGGCGAAAACATAAAAGTCAAAGCAGTAAAATTCGTATCCTGTGCAACCGAGGGAAATCAGTATTCAACGGGTGCGGAACTTGAATTTAAAAAGCCCAATATGGCATATATGACTTCCGACAGTGCAGACGAGGTAATAAAGGCATATACAGATAAGTATACCGTTTCTGAAATCTATGCTGATGCTTTTGACGGAAACGTGGATACTGCATTTGAAAGCAGGATAGGCGACGTTATAAGCGTGAAGTTCAATGAAGTATGGGGCGTTTCAGGAGTGAGAATTCACTCTGACGGTGAAAACATTACGAGAGCAAAATTCTCCGTAAGCTATGACGGTATGAATTTCATAGACTTTGCAGAAAACGACTTACTTGACGGATGCTATCTTTTCAGAGCAAATTTAAAGGTAAAGGCAATCAAGGTCGAAATAAAAGGACAGAGTGCAGAGACGGTAAACATAACGGAAATTGCGCCAATCGCAGAATGTGCTTACTATAATGAAATTGCACTTAATAATGAATTTTCTGATACTAGTGGTTTTACTGTAAAGGCTACAAGCCAGAATACCTTGCAGCCTGCGTCAAATTTAATTGATGGAAACATCCATACAATATGGCATTCATTCTACGATAATGCCAAGGGGATAAAAGATACACCTCCGATTGATATTGTTGTTGACTTCGGAGAACTTAAAGAAATATCAGGCTTTAACTACTATCCCACAAGACAGAATAAGAATGCGGAATCCGCAGGTTTCTTTAAAAAGCTTACAGTTGCAATAGCTTTTGAAGAAGGGGAGAATCCCACATGGTATCCTCTTATGGATGACTCGTATTCTTATGGTTCCTATTTTGCCGTACAGACAACAGCCTTTGACTTTAACTATAAGATAAGGCAGATTAAAATCACCGTAAAGGAAGGTAATTACGATTATGCGACGGCAGGGGAAATAAGATTCCTTAAAGGCGACAACTCCAAAAAGCCCAAGAGTGCAGAAGCAACAAGCGAATTCGCCGTATTTGAGTATGACGAGCAGAATGATGTTTCGCTTCTTTATAAGTTAAACGATGCAAAAGAGCTTCTTGGCGTTGAATTTGAAGGAACTGATGTCTCTGAAAGCTATTATACTGTTACAAATGAAGGAATAATGCTTTCTAAATATTTCTTCACGGATTATATTGAAGGTGAAGATAATCAGGATATAACATTGCGTCTTAAATTCTTCAGGGGTGAAGATATAGCCTACACCATAAAAATCGGGGGAGCTGAAAAGCACAATGTTACATTTACATCCGGCGCAAACGGAAGCATAACGGCAAAAGCAGGCGACAGTTCTGTTTTGAGCGGAAGTGAAGTTAAGCGAAACGAAAAGCTCATTTTTACATCTGAGTGCGAAACCGGCTATAAGGTTTCTGATGTAAGCATTACAACAGCAGAGGATGTTTACGAAAAAGCATCTGTTGCAAAGACAGATTATACGGTATCGGCTTCCGATGAATTTTCGGGAAATCCGGCAGGGAATATGAACGACGATAATATAAATACCTTCTGGCATTCATATTACGAGGTTGTAAACGGAAGCGCCGTAAATCTGATGAGACCTCCTCACAGCGCCATTGTTACATTCAATGAAAAGATGAATAACCTTGGCGGTATGAGCTATGTTCCGAGGCAGGGAAGTGACGGCGGAAGAATCATTCGATATAAGGTTTATGTTTCTTATGACGGAGAAAGTTTTGAAACAACACCTGTTGCATCGGGAACACTCAGAAACGTTAAAGACGAGCAGGAAATCAAGTTTAACTCCATATTGAACGGAGTTGCTGCGATAAAACTTACGGCTGAGACAACCTCCGGCGGAACAACCTGCGAAATTGCAGAAGTAAATATGTACACACTTACGAAAAAGTATGTTACATATAAAAAGGTGCACGAAGGAACAAAAACAGCTGTATTTGAAATTGACGACCTTTTTGCCGACATCAGTTTTGCTGTTAATTTCGAGGCTATCCCGGAAGGAGAGGCAAATATCACATATGATGTTTCGCATATTGATGAAACTATTCTTCCTTCAAAAGCAGAAAAGGGAAATGATGCCGTAATCAATATTAAAGCGGTTGACGACTACTGGGTACCCGAAGAAGTAACGGTAATGTCCGGAACTGTTACTCTTTATAAGGATAATGACTATACTTACAGCATCAGCGATAACGAAAATGCAGTACTTACTGTAAGAAACGTTACAGAGGATATTAAGGTTGTAATTACTGCAAGAGACCATGATACATATAAGCTTTCCTATACAGATAAATACGGTGCGACAGGTGCCCTTCCCGAAGATACCTATGTAAGGGCAGGAACTTCCGTTACACTTACAAAGGTAAAACCCAAGCTTGCAGGCTATGTATTTACAGGCTGGAGTTATGAGGGCGTGGTTTATAAGTCGGGGGCTGAATTCGTAATGCCTGCATACAGCGTAAATTTTGAAACAGCATGGGAAAAAGATACATCGATTGAAGAAGACGGAACTAACCGCCCCGGAAAAGGCAATGGAGGCGGTGGTGGTGGAGGCGGTTTTGCTGCAGGAGGCACACCGACTCAGCCTGCAGGAGCAACGCATTCAGTATACCTTGTTGGAACCGGTTATGTGGATATTAAAACCGGAGAAAAAATCCCGGCACCAAAGGTGATTGCAGGATATGAATTTATGGGCTGGTTTTTAGATCAGGCATTTACAGTTCCTTATGCAAATAACGGAGTTACAGAAAGCGTTATGCTTTACCCATATTATAAAAAGGTAAGAAACGCATCAGACTTTAAGGACATAGAAGATCATTGGGCAAAAGGAAGCATAACAGATATGTACTTAAAGGGATTTGTGTCGGGTAAGGCTGATGGAATATTTGATCCCGATTCGTATATTACGAGAGCAGAGTTCTGTCAGATTCTCTTTATGATGTCGGGCGGCGTAGCAGCAGGAGAAGAAGGATTCAAGGATGTATCAGATTCCGACTGGTATAAAAACGCCGTGACCTGGGCTGTTACTAATGGTATAACAAAGGGCATGAGCGAGGATGAATTTGCTCCCAACGAAAGAATAACCCGTGAGCAGATGGCGGTTATGATTTACCGATATGCAACAAATCTGGGAATCGGCTGGGAAATTGAAAACAGTGCAGAATTTTCTGACAGCACTGAAATTTCCGATTATGCACAGTATCAGATAAGCTGGGCAAGCGAAAAGGGCATTGTAAAGGGATATCCTGACAACGCCTTCAGACCGAAAAACAATGCAACAAGAGCGGAAGCTGTTGCAATGCTTCAAAGACTTTTAAGCATCTGAGCTTTTGATTCAGGGAAAGATAAATAATGTATTAAACACGCAAACAGATACATTTAAGGTATTCCCGGATATTGAAAGTTTTAGATAAGAAAAAGGAGAATGCGCATTGCATTCTCCTTTTTGCCTATAAAAATTCTCTTCCGCCGAAGCGGCGTTTGTATTCGGTGGGTGTAAGTCCGCTTCGTTTTTTGAAGCACTCCGAAAAATAATTGGGGCTTGAAAAGCCCAAGGCATCGCTTATTTCGTAAATCGGTACACCTTCGTTTATCATAGTCATTGCCTTTGTTATTTTAAGATTGTTAAAATAGTCCATAACTCCCACACCGGAATAGTTTTTGAAAATCTTTTTAAGGTTGGAAAGTGAAAGTCCGCAAAGAGAGGCGATTTCTTCGGCACATAAATTTTTTTCGATGTTCTCGTTCATTACATTTATTATACGGCTGTAATTTAAGGGGCCTTTGGTTTTCTGCTGGCGGACGTCGGGAGTCTGATTTTTTATGATGTTAAGCATGAGGCGTTCAACATTGAGCGCGGCAATCTGACTTTCCTGGCTGTCCTCATATTCACGGCAAAGCCCGGTATGCCTTACAGCTTCCTTTAAGAGTGCTTCGTCTTCTTTTGATATATTGAATACGCCCTTATCAAGTACGCCGAAATCCGTTCCTGACAGGGAAAAGGAGAGTATGATGGCACGGGGGCTTGTTCCGTCAGATGCCCAGAGACGATGAAATTCCATGGGCATATGGAAGATTATGTCGCCCTTCTGAAGCTTATATATCTTGTCATCCTCGGCGGCTCCGATAACGCCGTCAACCACATAAACAAGCTCCCAGAAATTGTGACGCTCGCCTTCAAAGCTGAAATTTTTGTCAAAGGAACGTTCAAATGCGGAGAAAAACGCTTCAATATTTACTCTTCTTTTAATTCTAAGCATTAAACCACTTCCTTGTTAAAAGTATCCGATTTTATACGAAAAGTATCTTAATTCGTATTGTATTTTGAAATAAGATACTTTATAATTATATCATAAAGATACTTTATGTCAATAAGGCATTTTGAAAAAGTATCATAAATAGGAGGTTTTTTTATGAAAAAGGGTATCAGCAGATGGTCTTTCAAGGAAGGCTCCTACTCTGAGATTTTTCCTTTTGCGAAAAAGCTCGGCTTTGACGGAGTCGAAGTTACGATGGACGCTTCGGGAGATCTGACACCGGAGACAAGCGAGGCGGGACTTCTTGAAATAAAGAAGCAGGCTGAAGATTCCGGCATTGAACTTTACAGTATGGCGGCAAGTCTTTACTGGAGCTATTCTCTTTCATCCGCAGATGAGGAAATGAGAAACAAGGCAAAGTATGTTGCGAAAAAGCAGATTGAAGCTGCGGCAATACTGGGCTGTGACTCTGTTTTAATCGTTCCCGGTGCAGTAAAGGTTGACTTTGCGGGAGCTCTTGGTGTAACAGATTATGAGGATGCATATAAGTATGCACTCGAGTCTGCAAGAGAAATAGCTCCTTTTGCAGAGGAACACAAGATAAATGTCGGCTTTGAAAATGTGTGGAACCGCTTTCTTATTACACCCCGCGAAATGAAAAACTTTATCGACGAAGTGGGAAATCCCTATATGGGCTCATACTTTGATGCGGGTAACGTGTTCCCCAACGGCCTTCCCGAGCAGTGGGTAAAGATTTTGGGAAGCAGAATCAAGAAGGTACATATCAAGGACTTCCACCTTGGCACAAAGAGCTTTTGCGACCTTCTTACAGGAAGCGTTGACTTTGATACGGTTATGGCTTCACTTAAGGAAATCGGCTATGATGACTGGATAACAGCTGAAATGGGATGCTATAAAAATCACAACGACGTAATGCTTTACCACACATCCATGGCAATGGATAAAATAATGGGAAGATAAATTTTTCTTGTATTTGCAAGGAAAATGATGTAAAATAAAGTAAAAAAGAGGAGGAATTAATAATGAATAAAATTGGTATTATATTCGCCCTGGAGGATATCTTAAACGAAAAGACCGACGAGCTTTTTGCCTTTGGTCTTGACACAGTTCAGCTTCGCTGCTGGCATCCTGAAAACCTCACAATGGAAAATGCAGAAAAGGTTAAGAATATTCTTGCAAAGGGTAACCTTGTTGCAACATCCGTTTGGGGCGGCTGGTCAGGCCCTTCCATCTGGGACTTTGTTTCAGGACCCAAGACACTTGGTCTTGTTCCCGAGGATTACCGTTTCCAGAGAATGCAGGAATTAAGACGTGCTGTTGACTTTACCGTTGCAATCGGTGCAAAGGATATGGCTACACATATGGGCTTCATTCCCGAACAGCCCTGCTATGAAGGCTACAGAGGCTTGGTTGAAGCTGTAAAATGGGTTGGTACATATGCAAAGAGCAAGGGTGTATGGTTTAACTTTGAAACAGGACAGGAAACTCCCACAACACTTATGAGAACAATTGCCGACACAGGTCTTGATAACCTGGGCGTAAACTTAGACCCCGCAAACCTTATTATGTACGGAAGAGCAAACCCCGTTGATGCAGTAGGTATCTACGGCGACAAGGTAAGAGGCGTTCATCTTAAGGACGGTAACTATCCCGCAGGCGACTTCTCCAAGCTTGGCCGCGAAACAAAGGTTGGAGAAGGATCAGTAAACTATCCTGCATTCATCAACAAGCTCGTTAAGGAGCAGGGATACACAGGCGACCTTTACATCGAGAGAGAAATCTCCGGTGCTCAGCAGATTGCTGATATTAAGGACACAATAGTTTATATTAAAGAATTACTTAAATAACAGGAGGATTTTAATATGTTAACAGTAGCATTAATCGGTTACGGCGGTATGGGTAAAATGCACGGTAAGTGCTATGCCGCATTAAAGGATGTAGTTAAGCTTGTTGCAGTTGCTGATGTAACACCCGAGTCCGGTGTAGAAAAGTATGCAGAAGAAATGGGCGCAAAGTACTATACATCGGGAAATGACCTTCTTGCAGCAGAAACCCCCGATATTATCGATATCTGCCTTCCCACATTCCTTCATACAGAATATTCTGTAAAGGCAATGGAAAAGGGCTGTCACGTATTCTGCGAAAAGCCCATCTGTATAAATGAAGAAGAAGCAAAATTGCTTCTTGAAACAGAAAAGAAGACCGGCGTTAAGGTTCAGGTTGGTCAGGTTGTTCGTTTTATGAAGGAATATAAGTGGCTTAAGAAAGCTGTAGATGAAGGCAGATACGGAAAGGTTATTTCCGCTGTATTCACCCGTCTTTCCTGCAACCCCAGATGGGCGTGGGAAAACTGGTTCAACGATCCTGAAAAGAGCGGTACAATGGCTCTTGACCTTCACGTTCACGATGTTGACTTTATCCGCTACCTTTTAGGCGAGCCCGATACAGTTGAATCCAAGTGCACAAGAGACTCTGAAGGCGTGCTTCAGCAGATATTCACAACCTATACTTTCGGCGATACAGTTGTTACCTCCGAAGGTATCTGGGACTATCCCGACAAGTTCCCCTTCAGCCCCGGCTTCCGCGTAAAGATGGAAAAGGGTACTGCTGTACTTAACAGAGGTCTTATGTTCTATCCCGTTGACGGAGATCCCTTCGTTCCCGAAATGGATGCAGAATTTGAAGGCAAGCTTGATGCAGGTCTTAACGTATCAAGCCTTGGCGGATACTATACAGAGCTTCGTTACTTCATTGAAGAAATCATCGAAGGCAACGGTAAGCCCATCGCTCCTCTTTCTGAGGCAATCAAGTCCGCTCAGCTTGTATGGAAGGAAATTGAATCTGCAGGCGGCAAGGTAAAGAAATAAGTAACCAAAAAGGTTCAGGCGAAAGCCTGAACCTTTTTTATAATAGCTTGCAGAATTTGATAAAAGATGCTATAATGAGTTTAACGGTGCCGGAATTATACAAGCAATATTAATGTAGGGGTCGATGCCCACATCGACCCGAAAACGGACAGATGAGGGAATCTGTCCCTACGAAATCGTCGAAAGGAAGTGCGAAATGAAAGAACTAATCGGCAAAATCATTCTTGTGGGAATGACATATTACAACAAAAACAATGAATTTGTTGAACAAAAACAATTTTGGGGAACGATTGTATCTATAAATGGGAATGATGTTGTGATTAAGCAGAAGAATGGCGAAGAATTTACAATTCCAAATGATAAAAGAGCAATCGAACCTGCAAATCCAGGAGAATATAGATTAAGATCAACAGGTGAAGTTGTAGAAAACCCCGATTTTCTTTCAACATGGAATGTTACATTACCAGACTGATTTTTATCCTGACTTGATACGAACTTGCCACCTATAATCTTGGCAGCCGGATTATACAGTCTTTATAAATTGATTTAATGATTTTAATGAGGTGAAATTAAATGCTTGAAAATATACTGAAAGAAAAAAATCTTCCTCCTTTTAAATCGTCGGAGGAGATGTTAGATATCTTGTTAAAAGAGGAATATGGATACATGCCTCCAAAACCTGAAGGCATAACTTATAAGTCAATAGAAAACTATATTCCCAATTTTTGTGCAGGAAAAGCAATTTCGAGAAAGGTCGAAATAACTTCACAGTTTTCAAAAAAAGAGTTCACATTCCCCATTTATGTCACTATTCCAAAGAAGGAAGGAAAGCATCCGTTTTTTATATGCATAAACTTTCGCGACAGTGTTCCCGACCGATATATTCCTGTTGAAGAAATTGTTGATAATGGTTTTGCGGTGCTTTCATTCTGCTATAAGGATGTTACCGATGATAATAACGATTTTACAAACGGTCTTGCAGGAGAACTTTATGAAAACGGAAAAAGAGGCGCAAGCGATCCCGGAAAAATCGCTATGTGGGCGTGGGCAGCTCAACGAGTTATGGATTATGCAGAAACTCTGGATTGCCTTGATTTTGAGTGTAGCATTGTGTGTGGTCATTCCCGTCTTGGAAAAACTGCACTTTTAACAGCAGCAACGGATGAACGCTTTAAGTATGCCTATTCTAATAATTCCGGTTGTAGCGGTGCGGCAATCTCTAGAGGTAAACAAGGGGAACGAATTGAAGATATCTGCAAAAACTTTCCGTATTGGTTCTGTGAGAATTACAAAAAATATGTAAATAATGAATATAATATGCCTTTTGACCAGCATTACCTTGTAGCTTCAATTGCACCAAGATATGTATACATAGCAAGCGCTGATGAGGATAAATGGGCGGATCCTGATTCTGAAATGTTAACTTGCTATGCAGTAAGCGGAATATATGAAAAATACAGAAAAAAAGGTTTTGTGTGTGAGGATAGACTACCACAGGTGAATGATATGTTTCATGATGGTTGTGTAGGATATCATTTGAGGGCGGGTCTGCATTACTTTAGCCGTGAGGATTGGTTGAAGATTATTAAGTTTGTAAAGAAACACAGTTGCATCTAAACCTTATGCCTCGCAAGTGATGGAAACAGTGGCATCTAAAATATGCAGTCTTTATAGTAAAGAATGTCGAATGTTGTCGAAAAATAAAAGAGAGTAATTAACGGAGAGATGATTCTATGAATTCAACAATTAAAATATTGAGAGTAACATTGTCATGTATTTTATTAATATGTTCGATTTTTTTTCTCTTAAAGATATTTGTTTTTTTAGGTGAAAATGATGAAATATTTCAAGAGTTCACAGATTCACAAATTTTATATGGAAATGAAAAGAGTTTTGCTGACGAAAAAAATATATATGTGATTAATGAACAATCAGGGATTATACATATTTTCGATTACAACGGAACATTTTTAAGAAGACTACAATTGCCCACAAAAGGTGGAACAGTTTGGGTAACAATGGACGATGATTTAAAAGCCTATTGTGTTAGAAGCGATATGTTAATTAGTATAGCAGATATAAATTCCATCGAACAACAAGAGGCATACTATAGCAATCCTAAAGAATTTTACAGTTCTTTTGTGTCAGATAATAGTATTGAAAGTTACATAAAGAAAAATATAGTAACAGTTGGTGCAAATATGACAAAGAAAGATATCGTACTGGATATTAAAACTTCAATCTTTTCTTTAGAGTTTTGTATGACATTATATGCTATTTGCATACTTGCATTTTTTGCTATATCAGGGTTATTTAAGAAGTTGCTTAAGCAATATTAATTTTGATTCCTGATTTGATATGAACTACCACTGAAAAAGACTGGCATCCAGATTATACAGTCTTTATAGTAAGATTGTCGAAAGAGAGTGATTATATGGTGTATGGAGCAATAAGCAGGGATGATGAAAAATATTATACATACTTGAAAAAAGTTTTCGATGCCATTGACAATAGACAGAATGATTGTAATTGGCTTATTACTAATTGTGAGTGTTATCCACATAATCGTGAAATAGACGATTTGCTTCACAATAGCGAATATTGTTGGATTTCAGGAGAAGAATTGACCAATATGATTTCAGAAGATGATTTTCAATGGATATGGGGAATATTGTCAGGATTTGATAAAAGTATTGATTTATCAGAAATACTGAAATATAACATTAGTGAAGAGAATTTTGATGAATATTTTAAGAACCCTTTAGCATTACAACATCCATTGTCTTGTATTGAAATAGTTCCATTTGATAGTACATTTGTGATGATTTTAAGCAAGGATAAGGAAATAATAACTAATTTCAAGAAAGTATATTCGGACAGCAAAAACTTGTTTGAATATAATTTAGAATGATTTTTTGTACTAACGTAACATAAAACATTACAAAACCCCACACGGGATTTCCCGTGTGGGGCTCTTCTTGTAAAAGGAAAACCACGCGATAGTCGCGTGGTTCAGTGAAGGTTAACCGATGAACAAAAACCTCCAATGTGATATAATAAAACTGACCTGCCAGTCAAGAATAAAAATCACATTGGAGGATTTATCTATGAAAAAAGAA
>JAFQQJ010000042.1 GCA_017411325.1 Clostridia bacterium
CATTTCTACAACTATCAACGTATTCAATTAAAAACAAAACTGACACCACTTGAAAAGCGATGTCAGTATGTTGCTAAATTTTAATTTAATCTACCATAAAGGTCTTTTTTGTGCTGTCCGTACAAATTGGGGCACAACATTGCACGAAGCTTTTTAATTTATTATTCCTTTTCAAATGCGCTTTTGTCAAGTCCGCAAACGGGGCAAACCCAATCCTCGGGAATATCCTCGAAAGCTGTACCGGGAGCAATTCCGGAATCGGGATCACCAATCTCGGGATCGTAAACATAACCGCAGGGGCAAACATATTTATCCATTAAAAATTCCTCCTTTAATATATTCTTTATTATTATATCCTGATCGGATATTTTTTATAGCTTATAATACTAAGGACGGAGCAGAGTAAACTCTTGCCGCATATTCTGCATCCAGCATATAAAGGCCCTTTGAGTCGTTTCCGAAAAGCTCCATCTTTGTAATCATATCTTCTGCATTCTTCTCTTCTTCAAGCTGCTCCTTGACAAACCAGTCTAAAAACTGCATTGTGCGGAAATCCTTTACAGCATAAGCTTCAGCATAGATGTCATTGATTAAACTTGTAACATACTGCTCGTGCTCAAGTCCCGCCTTTAAGGGGTCCATCAGGGTTTCAAGCTCCTTTTCGGGCTTGTCAATTGCTTCAAGTGTAATTTTTTCAGAATTCAAACGCATATATTCAAGCATAAGCATTGCGTGGTCGCGCTCTTCCTGTGCCTGAATCTTATACCAGTTTGCATATCCGTCAAGTCCCTTTTCATCATAGAAGTTTGAAAACAAAAGGTAGAGATATGCTGAGTAAAATTCCTTGTTTATCTGTGTGTTTATAAGCTTTGATACTTTTTCGTTTAACATTGTAATTCCTCCTTATTTAACGTTAATGATAATCATTATCGTTTATCTGTAATTAATATAACATATGTTTTTTCATTTGTCAACAGTTTTTTTGAAATTTATTCAAAAAATAAAGGGAGCAGAATTTCAGCTCCCTTTATATAGTTAGTTTGAAAGCATAACCTTATCGCTTGCAAACTGGCTTCCGCTTGCCTTTTCAAAGAGGTCTAAAAGATCAGGTATGGTAAGCTTTTTCTTTTCCTCTCCGGAAACATCGATAATAATTCTGCCCTCGTTCATCATAATAAGACGGTTTCCGTACTGGATTGCGTCATTCATATTATGGGTAATCATCAGGGTTGTCAGATTATCCCTTGAAACGATTTCGTCGGTTATTTCCAGAACCTTTTTTGCGGTTTTCGGATCTAAGGCTGCAGTATGCTCGTCAAGAAGCAAAAGCTTCGGCTTTTTGAGGGTTGCCATAAGAAGTGTAAGTGCTTGTCTCTGTCCTCCGGATAAAAGTCCTACCTTTGCGGTAAGTCTTTCCTCAAGACCGAGACTGAGGATTTTCAAAAGCTCTTTGTATTCTGCCCTTTCCTTTGAGGTGATGCCGGGAAGAAGTGTTCTTCTCTTTCCGCGCCTTGCTGCAAGGGCGAGGTTTTCTTCAATCTGCATATCTGCCGCAGTACCCGTCATAGGATCCTGGAAAACTCTGCCTAAATATTTTGCTCTCTTGTATTCGGGAAGATGCGTGATATCAACGCCGTCAATTAAGATGCTTCCGCAATCAACGGGATATACACCTGCTACCATGTTAAGAAGCGTGGATTTACCCGCACCGTTACCGCCGATGACCGTAACGAAATCACCTTCGGCAAGATGAAGGTTGATGCCCTTCAATGCTCTTTTTTCGTTTATTGTGCCGGGATTGAATGTTTTTTCTACAGCTGATACTTTAAGCATTGCAGGCTCCTCCTTTATGTTTTCTCATATGCTTTTCGGAATACCGGCTTTTCCAGTAGGGAACGGCAAGGAATATGGCAACGATTGAGGCTGAAAGAAGCTTTAAGAGATTGGGATCCATTCCGAGGGTGATAACCGCCTGGATAACGACGTAATAAATAATCGAACCGAAGGCAACGGATAAAAGCCTTAAAGCAAAGTTTTTGAAAATCTTTCCGAAAAGTGCCTCACCGATAATAACTGCGGCAAGACCGATAACGATGGCGCCCTGCCCCATTTTTATGTCGGCAAAACCCTGATACTGAGCAAGGAAAGCTCCTGAAAAAGCGACAAAGCCGTTGGAAAGCATAATACCCAGCACCTTGTTGAAGCTTGTGTTTATACCCTGGGCACGGCTCATATGAAGATTTGTGCCTGTTGCGCGGATGGAACAGCCCATTTCTGTTCCGAAAAACCAGTACAAAAGGGCAATTAAGATAATTAAAACCAGCCCGACAGTTATTATCGGGTTGTGGAGGGCAAATTCCTTAACCCAGCGGAGGGAAATAAGAAGGTCTGTCTGATTTACGTTTACAGACTGATTTGCCTTGCCCATGATTTTAAGGTTTATCGAATAAAGTGCAAGCTGGGTAAGAATTCCTGCGAGTATTGCGGGAATTCCCATAAAGGTGTGCAAAAGCCCTGTTACGGCACCTGCAATAAGCCCTGCGATAAATGCAAGGAGCATTGCGAGCCATAAATTACAGCCGTTTAATATGAGCATAACCGCAACGGCACCGCCCGTTGCAAAGGAGCCGTCCACGGTAAGGTCGGCAACGTCTAATATTCTGTATGTGATGTAAACGCCGATTGCCATAATGCCCCATATGATTCCCTGGGAGAAGGAGCCGGGCAAAGCATTCAAAAGCTGTCCTAAAATTTCCATTTAATTCACTCTCCGGTAAAATTTTATCAGCCGGAGAGAATATTTCCCTCCGGCTTTATTCTTCGGTAATATATTTATTCTATTGCTATGTATCCTTCAAGAGGAGTAATTCCGAGTGCTTCGCAGTTCTGCTTGTTGTATTTGGGAGTCTGCTTTTCTGCATATTCGATGGGCATAGTGGAAATATCCGCACCGTCTCTTAAAATCTTAACTGCCATTTTACCGGTTGTGTAACCGAGGTCATAATAGCTGATGGAAAGAGTTGCAATACCGCATCCGGAGCAGATACCCTCTTCGCCTGCTATTACGGGAACCTTGGCAGGCTCGCAGATGTTGTCGATGATACCTGTGTTTTCAGCAACTGTGTTGTCGGTGGGAACATAGATAACATCGGAATTTTCTGCTGCAGTTGTGCAAACCTGGGCAAGATCGTTGGAATCTGCGAAAGGATACATTGTAACAGCAAGACCTTTAGCTTCAAGCTCTGCCTTGACCACATCAACCTGATACTGGCTGTTTGCTTCCTTGGAGCAATAGAGAAGACCTACGTTCTTTGCTTCGGGGCACCACTCTGTAATCATAGCCGCCTGAAGATCAAGGGGAGCAAGGTCGGAAGTACCGGAAATGTTTCCGCCGACAGTTCCGTTGAAATCCTGAAGATCAAGTGCAACACCGTACTCTGTGACGGATGTGCCCAAAACCGGAATATCGCCGGTAGCCGCTACTGCAGACTGAAGGGCAGGGGTTGCGTTTGCCATAATCAGGTCAACATTGTTTGAAACAAACTGATTTGCGATTGTTGAGCAGGTAGCGGGATCGCCCTGACCGTTCTGAACATCAAATTCAACCGCAGCTTCGCCGAGCTCATCGATGATTGCCTGCTTGAAGCCGTCTGTTGCGGCATCAAGTGCAACGTGTTCCATAAGCTGACAAATACCGATTTTGTAAACTTTAGCTGTTTCATCAACCGGTGCTTCGCTTGTGCATCCGGCAAGGGAGAGGCAAAGAAGAGCGCAAAGCACAAGAGCCATAATTGAGAGCAAAACCTTTTTCATAATAAAAACTCCTAACATAAATTTAATTAAAAAAGAATATCTGTCGATACTTGCTTTTTTCTGATACATAGTATATAATACAGTCAAGCATTAGTCAAACGAATAGTTTTGATATAAACTATCGAAAAATTCGATTAAGGAGAGCTTTTATGGAGTTACGAAATTTAATTACGTTTATTCACGTAGCAGAAACGGGCAGCTTTACCAAAGCCGCAGAGCAGCTTGGCTATTCCCAGTCAACAATTTCCTTTCAGATAAAACAGCTTGAGGAGGAGCTTGGCTGTTTGCTGTTTGAGCGGATAAACCACACAATAACACTCACAGACAAGGGCCACGAGCTTATTTACTACGCCCACAAAATCCGTGCGCTGACAGATGAATTCAAGGAAAATATGGAGGAGGAAAAAGAGTGCAGCGGCCATATCCACATAGTAACGCCGGATTCTGTCTGCGATGATATAATAAACCGCTGTTATATGGATTTTCATAAAAAATACCCCGGAATTTCCGTAAGATTCACAACCGGTGACTCGGCACTTTTACTTGATATGCTCGACCATAACGAGGCGGATGTAATAATGACGCTTGATAATCACCTGTACAACAAGGATTATATTATTGCCGGGGAAGAAAGGCTTCCGATGCATTTCGTCGCCAATGCAAATTCAAAATTTGCAGGAGTAAAAAATCTTTCAATCAATGATATCATAGGCGAACCCTTTATCCTTACGGAATACGGCCAGGGCTACAGAAGGGTTTTTGACAAGGAGCTTGCCAAAAAATCCCTGGAAATAACACCGGTTCTTGAAATCGGACGAACGGATATGATAACTTCTCTTATCGCCGAGAGTGATATGCTTTCCTTCCTGCCGGATTTTGTAACAAAGGATATGGTTGCCTCAGGAAAGCTTTGCTATCTTGATGTCTGCGACCTTGATATAGATATATGGAAGCAGCTTATCTACCATAAGAATAAATGGATGTCAAAAAGCCTTAAGACACTGATTGACTACATAATAGAAAACGATTTTTCGTAAAAATAAAGTGGTTCGGTTAATTCCGAACCACTTTTGTGTTTTTGTATAGCTTCTGAACTAAAGTCTGCAGTCTCAGTCGTCTGAGTCAACTTCCCATTTTATGATTTCGCCGGTCTCTGCGTTGATGTCGGCGTCATACTCGGTTCTGCCGACTCTTATTTCAACCTCATACTCCCATATGCCGTTGTCCCTGTCAAGGGAAACCTTAAGGCGGTCTGCTTCGTCTTCGGTAATGCCCGCCTTCTTAAGAGCGATTGCCTTAGCCTTCTCTTCTCCGATAAAGGTTGATGTGTCAACGGTTTCCTTCTTGTTTGCTTTCTCCGTCTTTTCGGTCTTTTCCTTTTTATCGGTTTTTTCCGTCTTGTTATCCTTGGAATCAAAGATTACATCCGCATCGGTAACGGTGGTGGTTTCTTTGGGATCCTCGGTGCGAAGGTCAATTTCTTTCTTGCCCTCGTCCCAGTAAACGGTTTTGTCCATCAGCTCGCCGATTGCTCTCACCGGGAGATAGGTTGTACCCTCGAAAAGAATGGGATAAACTCTCTCTCCGTCCACATTACGGAAAATCTGCTTGTCTCCGTCCACTCTGATGGTGAAATCACGCCTTAATTCCGCTTTTATTTCGGAAATAAGCCCAGCGGCGCCCATACCTGCAATCATACTTACGGCAAACACTGCTGCCAATAATAATGCCAATGTCCTTTTTTTCATACAACTCATCTCCTTTGAGAATTTATTTAACAATAACGATAATTGTTATTGTTTGTAAATTTAATATAGCATATACTCAGACAGTTGTCAATAATTTTTTTGAAAAATCAAAAAAATACCCGCTGCTTTTTAGCAGCGGGTATCGTAAAATCATCTTAGCCGAAATATCTCTTTAAAAGTCCTTCTAAACCTCTGCCGTGACGAGCTTCGTCGCAGATTTCTAATCAGAAAGCCTTTGTTTATGCGGTTTTGCGAGCTTTCGGTGTCAATTTTGCCCACCGTTTGCCCACAAGAATTTTTTTGCCCACAAATTAATGTTGCATCTGTTTTATGTTCTTATTGTAGCATATTTTGTAGAATAATGCAAGAAAAGTTTTGCTATAACCTTTGCTTTTCAGAATGGATAAATTAGATTACAATTTACCACTCTATATTTTCATTCACAAATTTATCAAACTGCCATTCCGGTCCTGTATACAAAAGATCATATACCAAATCCTGCAATTGACTTTTGGATAGTTTTGCTA
>JAFQQJ010000043.1 GCA_017411325.1 Clostridia bacterium
GATGCTTAGAAAAGAACTGAATATTGATGTTGTTTCTATTAGTGAAGATGTTGGTGACGACAAGATGGCAATACTTTTTGAAGCAATGATTGAGGCAATGGATGAGTACTATAGCATCAATCTTGCCGAAGAAGTTAAACGGGGAATGACGGAGAAAGCCAAAAGAGGCGGAGTACTTTCAATACCGGGTTTTGGTTATAAAATAGAAAACGGTCAGTATGTTATTGTTCCTGAAGAAGCAGAGGTTGTCCGTAAAGTTTTCAATGATTACGCAAATGGTAAAGGTTATCTGACGATTGCAAAATCACTAAATGCCATGGGTATAAGAACACATAGAGGCAATAAAATAGAAAATCGTACAATTGAATACTGGCTGAACAATCCCGTGTACATAGGTAAAATACGTTGGAATCCTGACGGCAAGTTATCCAGAAATTATGCAGCCGATACTGCTATTATAAGCGACGGTACGCATACGCCTATAATTGACATTGCAACATGGAATAAAGTTTTTGAGAGAATGAAGTTACAAAAAGAAAAATTTGGTAAGTATTATAATGCTGACAGAAAAGATATATCTCATTGGCTTACCGGTATCGTAAGATGTGAAAAGTGTGGAGCGGTGTTATCCAATCAGGGTGGATTTTTTGGGTGTTCAAACAGATGCCGTGGCACATGTGAAGGTGTTGGGTATATTAAGACAGATAAACTGGCTGAAATCACCCTTGATATCTTATCTCAAATAGAACTTCCAAATGTAGTATTAAGTTTTGCAGAACCTGGAGATACCGAGAAAACAACTGTGTCTGATGACAATACGATTATTAAGGGGCAAATAAAAAGACTTGAGCAACGTTTAGAACGTTCAAAGATAGCTTATATGGATGGTGCTGATACCCTTGATGAGTACAAAGAAAGTAAGAAATCTATTGAAGAAGAAATAAAAGAATTGAAGTATATGCTGGAAACAATTGTTGAGGAAGAACCGGAGGAAGAAGTTCAGTTAGATGAAAAGGAATTGAGAAGGCTTACCGAAATTTTAAGCGATTCAAAGGTTAGTAACACAGACAAAAATAAAATGGTACGAACAATATTTAGAGAAATAATCAAGGGCGGAAAAGACGGAAAACGACTAAGTTTTATATTTTGGAAACATTAATAAAATTGCTCAAGCAGTTACGGTATTTGCCACCGTACTGGCTGATAATTACCTTGGCGAGTTCGGGATTTGTGTGTTTTATGGATATAGGCTTCTGGAGCTTCTTTTCATAATACCACATTAATTGCATACCTCCGTTTCTTTTTCACACTCACAGGTACAGGTGCAGGTGCAGTCATTTTCCATTGAGCCTGCCTGGCAGGGGTTGAATGTTGCGTCAATTGCTTTGGGATCTTTTCCGCACCAGGGCCAGGGAGAATTAATCCATCCGAATCTGGGACCGAAAGCTGCCGCCGCCTTTGCAGTTAAAGGATAACGGTATCTTGTTTCGATTTCGTTTCTCAGCATCATGGATTTTTGTGCATACATACAATATTTCATAAGCATAGCTGTGTCACAGGGATGTGTATCAAGATACAGCTTTAAGTCTGCAAGTACAAAATCGATTTCCTGAAGCTTTAATAGCTTTTCTTTTAATATGCTTTCCATTATCAGTCATCATCCTCCTCGCATCTGCGGTTGCAAAACTCAAGTCCGTATACATTAAGGGGCTTATCAAGGCTGGGGAATACAGTACCTTGCTTAAGTGCTTCGCATTCTGTGTACATACTGCCGCTCCTCTGATAGGGAACATAGCTGTAAGCAAGCTTTGCACCATAAAGAGCATCTGCCGCATAAGGAATGTCGCATTGCATATTTGACATGTAAGGAGCCATTCCGTACATGAAATTTTCTGATTTCATTTAATACTCTCCTTGTTATATTTTGGGTTTTTCGCCCATTAACATAATATGCATACAGACTTAACAGCGTTACAAGTGTGAAATTGACTAAATTGCACAAAAAACTGTTGCAAAAAAGCTTTTTCTATGGTAAAATGATATGTGTTTGATAAAAACTTTCTAAAATGAAAGGATTGATAAAATGAAACTCTCAGAAGTTGTTGAAATTTTAGGTGCAAAGGTACTTTCGGGCGAGGATGCTCTTGATACTGAGGTTGCTTCCGCCTGCGGTTGTGACCTTATGAGCGATGTTCTGGCTTTCGTAAAAGACAGAGCTTTGCTTTTGACAGGGCTTATGAATCCGCAGGTGGTCAGAACTGCGGAAATGATGGATATAACAGCCATCGTTTTTGTTCGCGGAAAGGAGCCTGATGATAGCATTGTTGAAATGGCAAAAATGAAGGATATGGTTATTATGTCTACTGACCTTCCTTTATATATTGCGTGCGGAGAGCTTTACTCCAAGGGTCTTACAGGGAAAAAGAGGGGGTAAGGCAATGGATGCTCTGATGAAATACCATTACGAGGTAGACGGCAGTGATTTCACACGGGCAGGAGAGACATCCAGCAGTGTGAAAAAGATACTCCGCAGTATGGGGTTTTCACCTGAAACCATACGCCGTGTTGCAATTGCGATGTACGAAGGTGAAATCAATATGGTGATTCACGCCAACGGCGGAACAATTGATGCGTATATTGATCCTGATAAAATCACCATAGTTATGGCGGATACAGGACCGGGGATAAAGGATATATCTCTTGCTATGCAGGAGGGATATTCCACGGCTACAAGCAAGATAAGAGAGCTTGGCTTCGGAGCCGGAATGGGAATTCCGAATATGAAGAAATATTCAGATGAAATGGATATTGATACCAGAATTGGAGAGGGAACTACCCTGACACTTACGTTTTATCCCGACAACGAATAAATACGAAGGGAATCGATGCTTAAATGGATAAATACTGGCATTCTGTCAGGCTGGAAAGAGAGTCTTGCCAGGGCTGCACCAATTGCCTCAAATCATGCCCCACTCAGGCGATAAGAGTGCAGGGGAAAAAAGCCAAAGTGCTTAAGGACAGATGTATCGACTGCGGAGAATGCATAAGAAAGTGTCCTTATCATGCAAAAAAGGCGTATACAAGCAATCTTTCCGAGCTTGAAAAATTCAAATATAATGTGGCACTAATTGCTCCGGCTTTTTACGGTCAGTTTTCGAAAGCAGAGAGTATAGACGAAATATTGACAGCTGTTCTTAAACTGGGATTCGATGATGTTTTTGAAGTAGCGGCAGGAGCTCAGGCGGTAAGTAAAAAAACAAAGGAGCTTCTTGAATCAGGGGAGCTCTTAAAACCGACTATTTCATCGGCTTGTCCCGCTGTTATGAAACTTATTGCCATTATGTTTCCGGGGCTTATCGGTAACATAATTCCTCTAAAGTCGCCTATGGAAATATCGGCGGCGGAAGCAAGGAGATTGGCTTCTGAAAAAACAGGTCTTAAATCCTCGGAGATCGGAGTATTCTTTATAAGTCCATGTGCCGCAAAAATGACGGCGGTTTATGATAATGCAGAAAACGGACATACGGATGTTGACGGTGTACTTTCCATAAAGGACATTGTGCTTGTCATGGCTCAGCAAGGCTTTGGAAAGGTTGAAGAAATAAAGCCTTTATCGTCTGCCGGAAAATCCGGTGTACTCTGGGCTACAACCGGCGGTGAAGCTGAATCATCCGGTGCCGCAAAACATATTGCCGTAAGCGGAATTCAGAATGTAATAAAAGTTTTGGCAGATATTGATGACGGAAAGCTTTCAGACATCGAATTTGTTGAGGTGCTTGCCTGCGACGGAGGATGTGTGGGAGGGCCTCTTGTTATGGAAAATCCGTTTGTTGCATCTTCAAGGATTAAAAGACTTTGTCACGTGGAAAACGATGATGCCCAGCTTATATCCAAGGATGCAGAGCTTTTCTGGGATCACCCGATAATTTACAGACCTGTAATGAATCTTGATTCCGACAGAATGGAAGCAATGAAAAAGGCAATAAAACTTGAGGCGCTTTATGAACAGTTCCCCAAGCTTGACTGCGGTTCCTGTGGTTCACCAAGCTGTCGTGCTCTTGCCGAGGATATAGTGCGCGGATATGCTGTTGAGACGGATTGCGTTTTCCTGCTTCGTGAAAGAGTTAAGGAACTTACAAGGCAGATGGTTGAGCTTGAAGGCAAGGAATGGAGATCTGACTCGGATTCTGAAGAAGATTAAAGAAAGGTGATATAAATGAAAGTATCTGAAATTGCGGAAAAACTTGAACTTAGCTACGGTAGCGGAAAAGAGAGCCCTGATAAAGATGCAGAAGGATGCTATATAGGGGATTTACTAAGTCTTGCCATGGCTAAAGTGGATGTTGGCAATGTCTGGATTACCATACAGACAAACATAAATGTTGTTGCTGTGGCATCGCTGAAGGAAGCTGCGTGTGTAATTGTAGTTGATGGTTTTGAAATTGATGAAGCGGTTAAAGCAAAGGCGGATGCTGAGGAGGTTATTATTCTTGAAACACCATTATCCGCATATGAAACTGCTATCCGCCTTATGTCTCTTGGAATATGAAGCTTTATTACGATCTTCATATTCATTCGGCGCTTTCGCCTTGCGGAGACAATGATATGACGCCGAACAATATTGTGAATATGTCAATTATCAAGGGGCTTGAGGTTATTGCCGTTGCGGATCATAATTCTGCGGGTAATGTGCGTGCAGCGGTAGAAGCTGCAGGCGATAACATTCTTGTGATTCCGGCGATGGAAGTGACAACTTCGGAAGAAGTTCATGTTCTTTGCTTCTTTCCTGATGTTGACAGTGCCGAGGATATGGGGAGGTTTATTTATTCACACCTTCCGGATATAAAAAACAGAGCGGATATTTTCGGCAACCAGTATTATATGAACTCCGAAGATGAAGTGACAGGCGAAGAAGAAAAGCTTTTAATCAGTGCCACCGACCTTAGCATATATGATGTCTGTGCGGAAGCAAAAAAACGGGGAGGAATAATGGTTCCTGCGCATATTGACAAGCAAAGCTACAGTGTTCTTGCAAACCTTGGCTTTATGCCGCCTGATTTACCTGTATCGGCGGTGGAAATCACGGAAAAAAACAGGGAAGGGATGAAGACGGAATACGGTAAATATACCATTATTACGGATTCTGATGCCCATTATCTTGAAAATATTGCAGAACCTTCGCACCAATTAGATATTTTAAACAAAAATCCGAGGGAATTCATTAAAAGTTTGTCAAAAATTTAACTGAATTATTTTGAAAAATTTATAGATTTTTGTCGCGGAATTTGTTATAATTATAACGATGTACTTTTTTAAGTCAAAGTCTGTGCATTTTTTAGCGAAACTTAGAAAGTGTACAGACCATTAAATAAAAATAACAGGAGGTATTGTTATGGAAAAGAAAGGTGTTGCTTTTAACGGCACAAAAGAGCAGGAAAAGAAGCTCAGAGCTGTTATAGAACAACATAAGGGCCAGGCAGGCGCAGCAATTCCCGTACTCCATGAGGCGCAGGAAATCTACGGATATCTTCCCATTGAAGTACAAGAGATTATTGCAGAGGGTCTCGGAATATCCTTAGCTGATATTTACGGTATCGTTACCTTCTATGCAAGATTCACACTTAATCCCAAGGGAGATTACAACCTGGCAGTATGTCTCGGAACAGCTTGCTACGTTAAGGGCTCCGGCGACATTATCAACAAGGCACAGGAAATTTTGGGTATCGGCGTAGGGGAGTGCACGGAAGACCGTAAGTTCTCTATCGAGGCTACACGTTGCATCGGTGCGTGCGGTCTTGCTCCGGTAATGACCATCAATGACGACGTTTACGGAAGAATTACCGCTGACGACGTTCCCGGAATTATCGCTAAATATTAATTATGAGAGAGATATCGTTACACATTCTGGATATCGCGCAAAATTCGATTACGGCAAATGCATCCCTGGTTGAAATTACCGTAGATGAAAACGAAAAAGCGGACACGCTTTCTGTTATAATCGCGGATAACGGCAAGGGAATGAGCGAGGAAATGGTTAAAAACGTGGTTGATCCTTTTACAACGGGAAGAACCACCAGGAAAGTAGGCCTTGGAATTCCGCTTATAAAAATGGCGGCGGAAAATACGGGCGGAAGCTTTAAGCTTGAATCAAAACTCGGCGTCGGAACGACTCTTACTGCGGTATTCGTTTTAAGCAGTATTGACCGTCAGCCCTTAGGGGATATGGCAGAGACAATGCTCGGTATGGTAACGAGCTATGAAAATGTTGATTTTCTTTATGTTCATAAGGTAGACGGAAATGAGTTTATTCTTGACACAAGGGAAATTAAAAAGATATTGGGCGGAGTTTCTCTTTCGGAGCCGGATGTGTATATGTGGCTCTCGGAATATCTTAAAGAGGGAGAATATGAGCTCACCAACAAGGAAGTTTAATCTCCTTAAAGAAAGGATGTATAATTAATGAAGAGTTTAGCAGAACTTCAGGCAATAAGAAACAAGACAATCAATAATGTTGTTATGAGAAAAGAAGGCGACAATATCCGTATAGTTATCGGTATGGCAACTTGCGGTATTGCAGCAGGTGCTCGTCCTGTTATGAACGCATTTATGGAAGAAATTTCCAAGCGCGGTTTAGGTAACGTTGCAGTAACTCAGACAGGCTGCATCGGCGTATGCAGACTTGAGCCTATCGTTGAGGTATATATGCCCGGCGAAGAGAAGGTTACCTATGTAAAGATGGACGCTAAAAAGGCTGTTGAAGTAGTTGCAGAGCACATCGTTAACGGCCGTGCAGTTAACCAGTATACAATCGGCGCTGCCGAGAAATAATATTCGTAGGAGAAAGGATCGGTGTTAGTATGGATATGGTAAGAGGACACGTTCTGTGCTGTGGCGGTACAGGCTGTACATCTTCCGGCAGCGAAGGTATCATAGCTGAAATGGAAGAACAGCTGAAAGTTTTTGGCCTTGATAAGGAAATCAAGGTTATCAAAACCGGATGCTTCGGTCTTTGCGCATTAGGTCCCATTGTGGTTGTATATCCCGAAGGCGCATTCTACAGCAGAGTAGAAAAAGAAGACGTAAAGGAAATAGTTGAGGAACATCTCTTAAAGGGACGTATTGTTAAGAGACTCCTTTATTCTGAAACAGTTGAAGAAGATAACATCAAGAGCCTTAATGAAGTTGGCTTCTATAAGAGCCAGAAGAGAGTAGCTCTCCGTAACTGCGGTGTTATCGATCCCGAGAACATTGACGAGTATATCGCAATGGACGGTTATCAGGCACTCGGTAAGGTTCTTACCGAAATGACTCCTCAGGAAGTTATCGATGTTGTTCTGGCATCAGGCTTAAGAGGACGTGGCGGTGCAGGCTTCCCCACAGGAAGAAAATGGCAGTTTACTGCAGGCGCACCCGGCAAGCAGAAGATTGTTGCATGTAATGCCGACGAGGGTGACCCCGGTGCATTCATGGACAGAAGCGTTCTGGAAGGCGATCCCCACTGTCTTATCGAGGCAATGGCAATTGCAGCTTATGCAGTTGGCGCTGACCAGGGTTATATCTATGTAAGAGCAGAATATCCCATCGCCGTTAAGAGATTGCAGATTGCAATAAATCAGGCGAAGGAATATGGTCTTTTAGGTAAAAACATCTTTAATACAGGCTTTAATTTCGACCTTGAAATCCGTCTTGGTGCAGGTGCATTCGTATGCGGTGAAGAAACTGCTCTTATGCGCTCCATTGAAGGACACAGAGGTGAGCCCAAGTGCAGACCTCCGTTCCCCGCAATCAAGGGATTGTTTGACAAGCCCACCCTTCTTAATAACGTTGAAACCTATGCAAACATCACTCAGATTATCTTAAACGGTGCTGAATGGTTTGCTTCCATGGGTACAGAGAAGAGCAAGGGTACAAAGGTATTCGCACTCGGCGGTAAGATTAACAACACAGGTCTTGTTGAAATCCCCATGGGTACAACACTCCGTGAAGTTATCTACGAAATCGGCGGCGGTATTCCCAACGGCAAGAAGTTTAAGGCTGCTCAGACAGGCGGACCTTCCGGCGGATGTATTCCTGCTGAACACCTTGATGTTCCGATTGACTACGATAACTTAATCGCAATCGGTTCTATGATGGGTTCCGGCGGTCTTATCGTAATGGACGAAGATACCTGTATGGTTGACATCGCTAAGTTCTTCCTTGAATTTACTGTTGATGAATCCTGCGGTAAGTGCGCACCCTGCCGTATCGGTACAAAGAGAATGCTTGAAATTCTTGAAAAGATTACCGAAGGTAAGGGAACACTCGAAGATATCGATACTCTTGAAGAGCTTGCTTCAACAATTACAACAAGTGCTTTCTGCGGACTTGGACAGACAGCGCCCAACCCCGTACTCAGCACACTTCGTTACTTCAGAGACGAGTATATCGCTCACGTTGTTGATAAGACCTGTCCTGCAGGAGTATGTAAGAAGCTCGTTCGTTATGAAATCGAAGCTGATAAGTGTAAGGGTTGCTCCGCTTGTGCAAGAAAGTGCCCCGTTGGTGCTATCACAGGCGAAATCAAGAGTCCTTATACAATTGATCCCAATAAGTGTATTAAGTGCGGCGTATGTATTGACACATGTAAATTCGGCGCAGTAGTGAAGAAATAAGAAAGGGAGTGGATTATCATGGCAAAAAAGATGATTAATTTAAAGATAAACGGCAAAGATATTACAGTTCCCGAGGGTTATACCATTCTTCAGGCTGCTAAAGAGGCTAAGATTCATATCCCCACACTGTGCTATCTTAAGGACTTAAACGAACTCGGTGCGTGCAGAATGTGCGTAGTTGAAGTTAAGGGTGCAAGAGCTCTCCAGGCTGCCTGCGTATATCCTGTTTCCGAGGGACTTGAAGTTTATACAAATTCCGCAAAGGTAAGAAGTGCAAGAAAGGCTACTCTTGAGCTTATCCTTTCCAACCACGACAAGAAGTGTCTTACCTGTATAAGAAACGGTAACTGCGAACTTCAGAAGCTTTCCGAAGACCTTGGTATTACAAGCGTAAGATTCGGTTCTGAAGAAGAAAACACAAAGTATGAAATTGATATGTCTTCTCCTTCACTTGTAAGAAATAACAACAAGTGCGTACTTTGCAGAAGATGTATCGCTGCCTGCGACAATCAGGAAATCAGCGTAATTCAGGCAAAGGAGAGAGGTTTCGCTACAAACATCGGCGGAGCATTTGATCTTCCTGTTGCAGAAACTCCCTGTATCTACTGCGGTCAGTGTATCGTTGCTTGTCCCACAGGCGCTCTTCATGAAAAGGATGACACCGCTAAGGTTTGGGCAGCAATCAACGATCCCGACAAGCACGTTGTATTCCAGACAGCTCCCGCTGTAAGAGCAGCTATCGGTGAAGAGTTCGGCTTCAAGGCTGGTACTCCCACAACAGGTAAGATGGTTGCTGCGATTAGACAGCTTGGTGCTGATAAGGTATTTGATACCGATACAGGTGCTGACCTTACAATTATGGAAGAGGGAACAGAGTTCATCAAGAGATTTACCGAAGGTAAGAATCTTCCTCTCATCACTTCCTGCAGCCCCGGTTGGGTTAAGTATTGCGAGACATATTATCCCGAATTTATCGATAATCTGTCTTCTGCTAAGTCTCCCATGGAGATGTTCGGTGCAATCCTTAAGACATACTACTGCAAGAAGAATAAGATTGATCCCGAAAAGCTTTTCGTTGTAGCTGTAATGCCCTGTACTTCCAAGAAGTTTGAGGCATCCCGTCCCGAAATGGCTGACGGCGGACACGGCCCCGACATTGATGTTTCCATCACAACAAGAGAGCTTGCAAGAATGATTAAGTCTGCGGGTATCGACTTTGCAGGACTTGAAGACGAGCACTTTGATCAGCCCTTCGGCGATGCAACAGGTGCAGGCGTTATCTTCGGTGCAACCGGTGGTGTTATGGAAGCAGCTCTTCGTACAGTTTCCGAAGTTCTTACAGGAAAGACTCTTGAAAACATCGACTTCAAGGCTGTAAGAGGAACAAAGGGCGTTAAGACGGCTACTCTTGAAATTGCAGGCAAGGAAGTAAATATTGCTGTTGCTCACGGTATCAAGAATGTTAAGAAGGTACTGGAAGACGTTAAGAGCGGTAAGGCTCACTATGACTTCATCGAAATGATGGCTTGCCCCGGCGGCTGCGTATGCGGCGGCGGTCAGCCCATCCACAGTGCAGAATATCTTGCAGATCACGACCTTAAGGCACTTCGTGCAAAGGCTCTTTATCAGGAAGATGTTAACGCTGAATTAAGAAAGTCTCACGAGAATCCCGTTATCAAGGAACTTTACGACAACTTCCTCGGAGAACCCTGCGGAAAGATGTCTCATAAGCTTCTTCATACCAAGTATACTAAGAGAGACAAGTATTGAGATTAAATTCTTAAAAATTAAACGGACAGGCAATGCCTGTCCGTTTTTTATATTATTACGTTTAGTATTTCGTCTTCTGTAAAACCTGCCGTTTCATAGCTTGTTGCAGGTACAAGCTTTCTTATAAATTGCATTGCCATTGTTTTTGAATGACAGGCGTAGCTGTACATCAATTCATTTTTGTCAATTTCATCTTCCCACATGGCGCAGGCTGTGTATCTCATATCGTTGATATCAAATAGGACCGAATTCCAGGTAGTTCCTATAACCCCGAAAAGATTATACTTTTTTGCAAGGTTGATTCTTCCTGAAATTTTATTTCTGTCACGCCAGGGGGCAAGAATCAGTTTTGAGGGGTCGGTAAATTCAAGGAAATATTTAACCGAATCTTCCTTTTCTTCGGTTATGTTGTACTGCCAGTCTACTATATACATATCCTTTGTGAGATTGTCAGGATCATATGTTAGCGATTTATTTGTATTTGCACAGTAAGGATAGGGGAAATCCTTGTTATCGAGGAACATATCTCCCCATATCATGGTTTTTCTGCCGAGGTTTTCCTTGATATCCGAAGCTGTGCGGTTTAAGAAACGGGTATAGCCTTCGCTTTCGCTGATTCCGGTATTTTTCCATATACCGTTTTCATCGACTATCTCATCACAGCCTATATGGAAAAACTCTCCCTTTCCGAAAAGCTCACAAAGCTCTTTTCTTACGCTTCTGTGTAATTCTATTACCTCTTCGTTATCGACGTTCCAGGTCCATCCGCCGGGAAGAAATAACTCCTCATATTCCGGCGCCTGGTCAAGCACAACGTGTTTTCCGGTTTTATGTCTTGACTGTGTGGCATGCCCGGCATGGTTGAAGAAAGGGATAAATTCGACACCTAGAGATTTTCCGAATTCAATTATTTCCTTTAACTCGTCCTTATCGTGGGAATCAGGCCAGGAAAGCTCCTTCATTGAATCAAACCTTACGGCGCCCCAGCTTTCAAGGATAATGTGACTAACTTTGAGAAAAGCACATAAAGCCACACACTTTTTGACGAATAGGAGAGAGATGCCCTTGAAGATACAAAGATGAATACCTCTCATTATTAGGCCAGGCTTATCCTTGATATGGCAATTTCTTATCGAGAAATCGCCGGTCTTTCGGCGGTAAGGGCTTAGCATTTGTAATATGGTTAAAAATCCGTGAATAAGCCCCGTTTCTTTGCTGTAGTTTATATATATGCCGTTTTTCTGACATTCAATTTCATATTCATAGTCAGTTTTGTTTTCGTTATATGTAAGTTCTTCGTCTTTTGAAATTACTGCGAATTTTCCAAGTCCGCTTATCTCTCTGAGCTCAAGTTCACATTTGCCCGAAGTGAAATTCCGCCAGAGTTCCGCGGAAAGCTTTTTAAATCCTGAATTTGAAAATTCTTTATCAATGAAAAGAAAAAGCTTGTTTGAAAAGATAAACTCGTCATCAAATTCTTCATAAGAACACGGGTTCGGATATATTTTTATCATAAAAACCTCTCCTTATTATAAAAATGACTGTTGCAAAATCATTATAATATATATTGACTATTTTTACAATAATAAAATAGGAAAAGCTGTCGGTTCGAATAGTATCATTCGTTAACCAAAAAAGATACCCATGCGGGTATATGCTTATTTGAGAGAGGGATTCGCTTTTCTGCGGAAAAGCCGTCCGACGGCTCTGACAGTCCCCCGGACTGTCATTCACTACCGTCGGTTCGAATCCTCCGTCAATATTTGCCAA
>JAFQQJ010000044.1 GCA_017411325.1 Clostridia bacterium
AACTCTTCCGCGTTACTATTCAAGAGACTTCTCGGTTCACGGAACAAAGGCATGTTACACGGAAAACGGTGACATCTTCTATTTTGACAACAATCCTGAGCATCACAAGTACGAATGGAACGCAAAAGGGCTTTTAAGAAATGCCGAACAGTATCAGGGAGAAGGCGATCATCCTATCTGGCAGGATCCTAAAAATATTTCGGGCGGTCACGGCGGAATGGATGGCGTAGTGTTCTCTGCATTCTTAAACTGCGTTCAAAATGGTTGGGAAAGTCCAATCGACGTTTACGATGCAGCTTCCGTAATGTGCATCTCCGCACTTTCCGAAGAATCCATCGCAACAGGTCACGCTGTTGGTATTCCCGACTTTACAAACGGTGAATGGTTAAAGAGAGTACACGGAGAAGACCACAAGTACACAATAAGAAGAAAAAGATAAAAAAAAGCCGGTGAAGTTCACCGGCTTTTTTTATCGGAATTTTTTAATTTTTTAAAAATAAACCTCTGAAACGGCAAACCTCCTGCCTTTCAGAGGTTTATTTTTCGATGACTTTACTCATCGCCCCTTTTATGATAAAAAATCAGTGTAAACCAAAAAGGAGGTTAACAAAAATGGAAAGATACTTAAAGCCGGGTGATATCGTTCGCCCAAAAAACTCTAAAGGATTTTACGAAATAAAATCCCTTGCCGGAATCGATTTGTCCTGCATTTTATATTTTGCAGAATATAACGAAAACGGCAAAAAGAAGAATTGTTTATTGAAGGAATATAATCCCGATTCACTTCTTCTTTCAAGAAACAGCGAAGGCACACTTCTCCCCATCGACGAGGACGATGCACAGGAATTCAGGGAAGGAATGAAACGCTTTGCAGAAAAACAAAAGCAAAGTCTTCTTCTGAGGCTTAACAGCAAAGATCTGTCTCAGGCCGAAAAAACATTTTCCTCCAACGGTACAATGTACAGAGGAATTCCCTGCATCGGAGGTCAAACCTATGACAGAATATGCGAAAACTCTCTTTATGACCTTATGCAACGTGCAAAATCCATCGCCCTTTCCCTGGAACGGTTCCATTTCAAAGGACTTTTACACCTGGGCTTAAGGCCCGAATGCATTATGACTGTCCCGGAAAATCCCGGTGTCGTGATGATTTTTGAAACCGACAGTATCTCCAGAAGAGAAAATGTTATGCTTTCTCCGCTCTCTTATGTAAGCAGTGCCTTTAAGGCGCCTGAAATGCTGCTTCCCGAAGAAGCAAAAAATATAGGTGTGGAGTGTGACATATTCTCCCTGGGCGAAATAATATTTTACAAAATGCTATCCCGTCATTCTCTGCCTTCCGAAAGGCACCGCTTCTCAGTTTATTCCTTTGACGACCTGCCCATTCTTAAGGATGCAGATCCGAAGGCTTTCCCTTTAATTTCGGAGCTTTTCACCAAAACTCTGGCTGCTAATCCCGAAGACCGTTACAGCTCTGCAGGCGAGCTTATATGCCAGATAGACAAAATTCTTGCCTGCCTGAACCCTAAGGATTTTCACTTGTTATCTTCTGTCCCTGACTTCACCGATTTTCACACAGGGCGCGATAATGAAATTTCCGTAATTCATGAACTTTTCAAGACGCACAATAAAATTTATCTTTACGGCAAAAAAGGCGAAGGCAAAACCTCTCTTCTGCTTTCCTATGTAAAGGCACACCGCGATTTGTACAATGCTGTAATATATGTAAACTCAGCAGCCCCTCTTGCCATGGACTTAAAGGATGATAAGATTTTTCCGATAAGCGGCATAGCTCCCATGGAGCATGAAAGCTCCCCGGATTATCTCATCCGCAAAAAGAAGATGCTCACTCAGAAAGCGGACTTTGATACTCTGATAATTATTGACAAGGATAATCTTTGCGAGAGCGATGATCTTGCATTCCTTTTATCCCTCCCGGCAAAAATTATCATAACAGGAGAAAATCCCAGAGATATTCCTGACTTTTTCAGCTATGAGCTTTCTCCGATAAGAGAAACCTGTTCGCTTGTCGATATATTTTACCATTATTACGAAAAGACTTTGACTAAGAATGAAGAGACTTCTTTGAGAGTAATTTTTTCCATGGTCGATAATCTTGCGGAATCTGCCGTAATGCTCGGCAAGGCAGTTGCCGCATCCAGAAGAACCCCGGATGCCGTTTTCAACGAGATTATAAACACTCTGACTGACACCGGAAGAAATTTTCACAAAGCATTTTTCAAGGTTTTTCCGCTCACGGATAACGAGAAATATATTCTCCTTAACCTCTCTCTTTTCGGAAAGTACGGCACCTTACCCGATTTTCTTTCCGAAAAGCTTTCCCTGGAAAATTTTTCCTCTGTCAAAGCTCTTATTTCCGGAGGAATCATTTCTTCAAACACCGAAAATTGCAGGCTCTCCTTATCCTCTGCCGTCAGGGCTTACATTCTTGACGTTCAGCAAAACAAGGAAATGCTGATACTTCCTATGCTCTCATCTGTTTCAAAGGGTATTTCAGACTTCGATTTTACCAACGGTTCCCGCACAAATTCCATTGCCGTTGCCATCGCCTCTTTGTCTTGCAGCCTGGAAAAACTGAAAATAAAAACATCCGACAGTGCCGAAATACTTCTGAGCTTTACAAAATTTCTTTCAGCTTCAGGAAATTACGAGGCGTCCTTAAGTGCAGGCTCATATGCTGTAAAGATACTGGAGCCGTCAGGGACTGTATCCCCGCTGCTCCTCTCCGATGCCCTGAATACAGCAGGCGAAACTGCAGTTAAGCTGATGCAATTTGAAAAAGCAGCAAAATACCTTTTTGATGCAGAAAAGATATTAAGACTCTCACACTCAAGTCTTCCTCTGCTTTCTGCGGTGTACAAAAACATCGCTCTTCTTAAGAAAGGCGAAAGAGATATCTCACTTGCCTTAAAATATATTTACAGGCACCTTGACATTTCAAAAAATCTTTACGGCACAAAAAGCAAAGCCGTTGCAGAAGCAGAGCACATATTAGGTCAGCTTTGCTCAATTAACGGAAGGCACACTGCCGCCGCAGAGCACTTTACTTCTGCATATACCATAAGGAAGGCTCTTTTCGGCCCATATTCTTATCTCACCGCCTTATCAGCCTTAAGACTCGGCGAAGCGCTGATTGATTCCGGTGATTGCAGCCGCGGAGCAACATTTCTCAACAAAGCCTCCAAGGGTTTTGCCACCATAAAATCGGGCTTGCACCTTGTTCTGGCAGACCTTGATTTTGCCTGGGGTAAAATACAGGTTTGTCAGAGCAATTCAGCCTGTGCCAAGGAGTATTTCACTTCTGCCCTCTTTGTGTATAAGCTTTACGACAAGGTAAACAGCCGTACGGCATGCACACTTATTTCCCTCGGAAGAATCGCAGAAGACGAAGGTTCTCTGAAATCCGCAAAAGCATACTACCTAAAGGCAATGGAAACAGAAAAAGGATACTCATCGAAAAATAAAAGGCGTATGATATCCATCTTAAGTTCTCTTGGCAATATTTCCAGGAAAACGGAAAAGCTGGAAGAGGCCTCGGCTTATTTCACAGAAGCCATAGCCCTTGCAAAAGAGCTTTACGGAGAAAAAGGGCGCACAACCAAACGGCTTTTTTCCGAGCTTGAATACGTATCATATCTTTCGGGAAGTCCATCCGAACTTTCCCCCTGTATTAAAAGTGTATACAGATTAAGAGACTTTTTCAAAAAGTTTTCTTCAGATAAGGAGGGAAGCCACCCCTCCCGATAAATCAGTCTTTCATGAATCTTTCCAATAAAAATAAACAGCAAAGGAATGATCCGGGCTTAGTCGGCTGCCCACCGAAACATTTACTCACAGTTAAAAATATAAAAAATTAAAAAATCAAAAAGAAAGAGGTAAAAAAAATGAAATTAAAGAAAATCATATCCCTTGTTTTAACCATTGCAACAATGCTTTCCGTATGCGCACTTCCCTCCGTGGCAGATGCCGCTACCCCCACGGTAACCTATAAAGCCCACGTCCAGAACAGAGGCACATTACCCGAAGTAAAGAACGGCGCAATATGCGGTACCACAGGCCAGGGGCTCCGCATGGAAGCCATCTGGATAAAGATTTCCGGTATGAGCGGCTCCATCGAATATAACACTCATATTCAGAACCGCGGCTGGGATACCCGTTATCGCTCCAACTACGAAATGGGCGGTTCTTCCGGACAGAGCCTCCGTTTAGAGGCAATAAGAATCCGTCTTAAGGGCGAAATTGCCAAGTACTACACGGTTGAATATTCCGTTCATGTAGCCTGTGAAGGCTGGCACGGTTTTGTAGGCGAAGACCAGATTGCCGGAACTGTCGGCAAGAGCAGAGCAATCGAAGCAATACGAATCCGCCTTGTTAAAAAGAACACTTCTTCCAACAATACTGCAAACACTGCGGTTTCCTCAGGTTCTTCTTCCTACAACGCAAAGGTGAACGAATTCATAAACAAAGCCGGATTCAGCAACGGCACTTCCTGGTCAGCATCCCAGAGACCTAAAATTTCCAGTTACGGCTCCAAAGGCTGTGCAGCCTATGCTGCCGACTTCGTAAAGTATGTATTCGGCAAAAATTCTCCCAGAGGAGGCAGCGCCTTCTACAATCCCGATGAGATAAGAGCAGGCGACGTAATCATCGTAAGCAATTCCACACACTGGTTTGTGGTTCTTTCAAGAAACGGTAACTCTTTAAGAACTGCCGAAGGCAACTGGAGCGGTAAGGTAATAGTTTCAAGCAGCACCTACTCTGTTAAGAACGGTGCTATCTTAAGAAACGGTGTTGCTTTCAGACCCTTATCCGTAGGCTATCACTTCCAGTAATAAAGTTATGCTATGATAAGGAACAAAAGCCCATAAGGACTTGAAGAAGTCACTGTAATACTTAGAAATCATCTTGTAAATCACCCACCTTTCGAACAAAAAAGAAGTAAGCAACGCTTACTTCTTTTTTGTTATCTCTTTTCCCGTTTTCATAAAGCTCATTTATCTCCGATAAACTCAAACCGCTTTACTTTCTTTCCCTCGTATTCCACTTCTTCATCCCACATGGATGCGGGGCGTACCCAGGTTTTCCCCTCGCCGTAGAGTGCCTTATATATAACCATTTCCTCCACCGTTTCGGAGTGCAGCGCTATCCCCAGAACTTCATATCTGTTACCCTTGAAGTGTTTATATATTCCTTTTTTTATCTCCATAAAATCACCTTATTTTGCTAAAAGGATTTCTTTGTTCGTTCCGTAGAAAATATCACTCTTTCCCGAAATCATACGGCAGAACTCGTCAAACTGCTCCCATCTTTCGGGATGAATGTCAAATTCATAGGCGTGTCCCCATATGTAAAATACCTTCGGGGTATCTGCCTTTAAGTTTATAAATTCCTCGCCCATAGTAAAAAGCTCGTTCCAGTCCATGTGGTGATAAAGCGTTCCCTTATAGCGGTAAAGGTCTGTAAAGGGCTCAAAGCTTTTTGTCCTTTGCACCTCTCTTGAATACTTAACGCCGGTATGGTTTTCGATTAAATTAACCACGCGGTCGTCAAAGTGTCCGCCCGGGTATGCCATACCAACCACATCATAGCCGCAAAGTTCGGAAAGCTTAATTCTGTCTTCTTCCACCTGGCGGATTACTTCTTCATCAGAAAGAACAGTTAAATTGGGATGTGTAAGAGTGTGCACCGCCACCTCATGCCCCGAATAGATGTGACATACATCCTCCGGCTTTACCTTGGTGTGGTTTACATTATATTCCGGGCGTTCGAGCCTTCCTTCCATACCGAGACAGTCGGAATTTAAGTTGAAGGTACACTTTAAGTTGTATTTGTTGAAAATTTCAACCAGACGGATGTCCTGTGTAACACCGTCATCATAGCTGAAGGTTAATGCTTTCATTTTTCCGTCAAACATTGTTATTCCCCCTTTTTTATTAATTATAGCACAATAACTATAAATTGCAATAAAAAAGTCAGGCAATACCTGACTTTTTTATCCTTAATATATTCTTATTTCGTTAATCTTTGCTACATCCTCCCCGCTTGAAGAAAGGACGGTTATCCTTACCGCCTTTGTTACTTCAGGTGTAAAGGTTATCTTATTTTTTCTTATAAAGTTTCCTCTTATTTCGCCGACCTTTTTCCATTTGCCGTCTTTAAGTATTTCCACATCCGCATCCTTTAAGGTGTGAAGAAATGGCACTTCAACAGGCCAGTAGGAGTGCCTGGGAAGCGTAAGATCGGTATCAGCCGTTATATGAATTTCAGATATTTCCTCAACCTTCGGCATCTCAAGTGTAATGCTCTGGGGAAGACCTTTTGCCTTATCCGAAATCCAGGCGTTATTTTTTTCAAAGGAGCGGATTTCTCCGTTTATAACGTTTTCGGGGTAAGCCTTTTCTTCTTTGTCAAAGCTTGTGGCTGTAACGGTTGCGCATTTTGCCTTGTCCGCACCATCTTCTCCCTTAACACCCAAAATCGTCTGGTCATCGCATATCAATGTCTGCTGTAATTCCTTTATGTGGGAAAGGTAAATATCCCTCGGCAATACCTCATACTTTTTGCAAAGATATGCCGCTGCGCCGACAGCCTGCCCGCACAGCGCAAGGGTGGATTCAACTCTTGTTGAGCCCAATGCCATATGGGTAAATGAGCTGCAGCGTGATGCGGTGAAAAGATTTCTGATATTAACGGAATAAAGACATCTGTAAGGGATGGGGCTCGGCGGAACGCCAACGCCCTTATCTCTGTCAAACTCCCCTTCCGCACCTGAGAATATACCTTTAACGTGGTGTATGTCAATTCCCCAGCCGTGATAGCCTATGGCATCGGGAAACTCGGTCTGCTCGGTGTAGTCCTTCTGACTTAAAACATAATCCCCTATGATACGGCGGTTTTCGCGCTTTGATAAGTGAAGAGCAAGTTCGGTAAGACGGTAATTTGCGAAAATTTCTTTTTCTGCATAGAGATTTTTTCTCCAGTCGAAATAGCCTATGCCGAGACGCACCATGGCGTCACGGGTAAATTCGCTGTCCCACAAATCGTCATAGTCGTTGGAGTTTTCAAGCCACCACTCTGTGGTGTGCTTGTATTTTGGAGTTCTGTGAAGCTCCTTCGGGAACTTTATTGCCCAGTCGGGAGCGACAAATTCCACGGGAGATCCTGTATCCTCTGCTGCAAAGTTTCTTATAACACCGGGAGCGCAGTTACATCCGCTCATGGTAAGTAAGTCGGGAGCATCGTGGGCAAATTTTTCTCCGTATTCGTGCTTTGCCTCTCTTCCCACACGGTATTTCGCACCTGCAAAATAGCCTACCCATCCGTCACCCGTAGAGTCGCAGAAGTAAGGTGCTGAAAGAGTGTGTCTTTCCAGCGTTTCGGCATTAACCAAAGTTATGTTTTCAATTATACCGTTTTCACAATCTGCATCAATGCAGATTTCGTTTAAGAAAACGGTGATGTTTTTCTCTTTTTCCACAAGGTATTCAAGTGCCGTCTGATATGTGAAATCGGGAAATTCCTCGTAAACTCTCTTTATTTCGTTGGCGATTCCCGTTTCGTGATAGCCCTTGATGTGGGAGCCTGCACCGTCCAATCCTATGGAGCCTTCGTCGCTGGCGTTACCGCCTATTGTGGGACGGCCTGATATAAGCGCAACGGATAGTCCGTGGCGCGCGGCACTTATTGCCGCAGGAATACCGCCGGGGCCTGCGCCTACAACCGCAAAATCAAAACTTCCGTAATCCTTAGTCTTTAATGATATGCCCTTCATTTCCGCTCTGTCTTTCTGCCATCTTTTTTCCTCGGGCGAAGGGGTATAATCAAAATCGTTTGTTATGATTATAGCGGCACATCTTGAAAGCCAGCCTGTTTTATCTGACAGGGCAATTTTATGCTTTCCGCTTTTTAAGTAAACGTCACCCGCCAGATCCCAGTACCAGTATAAAACGGGCATTTTACCAAGAGTATGTGCCGTCTCTTCCCCGTCAACCTTTACGGTAAACTGACCGGGTGCTTCGGGATATTTCCAGTTTTTTGTGCGGGCAAAAATTCTGTACCAGCCCTCCTCGGTAACTGTAAATTCAGTTTCCGCATCTGAAGCGGGAGTTCCCGGAACGTCATTTGCAACAAGGTATGAGCTTCCCATTTCCCTTACAAACTGGCTTTCCTTTTTCCAGCCGCCTTTTTCATTAAATTCTACAGCATCAATCCAGATATTCTCCATAAAACACCCTTCTTTCTCGTAATTTTCCTTGACTTAAGTTCATTATAACAGTATAATAATAAAAAAACTTTGATTTTATGCTTTATTTTTTAGTTTTTATGAGGTATTTATGAAAGATTGCGCCGTTTTAATAAAAGAATATATAGAAGATATTAAAAAAAGTCGCCAATGGGATATTATAATATACGACCGCTACAACCTGCTTTGCACGGACAATGAGCTTAATCTCCCCGAAATAAGGAAGTGGCACAAAAACCCCTACTGCCTTGCCATAAAGAAAAACCGGGGGCTTCAGAGAAGGTGCGTTTATCTTAAAAACAAGTATCAGGCGGAAATGAAAAACGACGGTGAAATACATAAAGTTACCTGCTATGCGGGAGTAACCGAAATATCCTTGCCCGTTTTTATAGAAAACACTCTTTTCTCCATTGTTTCCGTTACCGGCATAAAGGGGAGTTTAAGAGAAAAAACCGCATCGCTTTTATCAGGAAGGCTCAAAACCGATATACCCTCGCTTCATAATGATTCACTTTTGCACATAACGGATGATGAAGAAGCATCACTTAAAACCTTTCTTAAAGTTTTATCCGCCCTGCTAAAAGAGCATATAACAACATCGCCCCACTATGAAAATGCCATAAGCGCCCTTTTTGCCCGCGAAAATATGAGTCCCTATGTCTTTGATGCCATAGACTATATAAAGGAGCATTTTACCGAGGATATCACCCTCGCAGGCATTGCAGACCATTGCCATTTAAGCGCCTCATACCTCCAGCATCTTTTTATAAAGGTCAAGGGCATCGGCATTTCTGAGGAAATAAGAGAGTGCCGCTTAGAACGCGCCGCAGAGCTTTTAAGGGACACCAATCATTCCGTCCGCTATATCGCCCTTGATTCGGGTTTTAACAATGTTGACTATTTTTCAACGGCATTCAAAAAACGCTTCGGCAAAACACCGCTTAAATTCAGAAATAAAAGAAATCCGTGAGCTTTCACTCACGGATTTTTTTATTTACCAAGATAATCGTTTACCGCCCTTTGCACTATGCAGAAATTGTTGGTAAGGATTGTGTCAATTCCCATTTTAATAAATTCGATAGCCTCATCAGGATCGTCTGTGTGGAAAAGATTACAGATAACTCCGTTGGCACGGGCTTTATCTATCATTTCCTGATTTATATAAGGTCTGTAGAACTGCACCTTTTCAGCACCAAGCCTTATTGCTCTGTCAACAATTCCCCAGGGATCATTTTTGTTGTGTCCCACGCAGATGGGAATTTCGGGAGCGATGCGCTTGAAGTGTGCAATCTGCTTGTCTTCCTCAACCATTAAGTAAACGTGGCGTTCAGCCTCGTATTTTCTTATTAAATAGAGAAGTCTGTCCACATACCAGTCGGGAAATTCCTCTTCGTCCATAGGCTTTAAGTGCACGTTCATTATTGTGTGGCCGGCAAAATGCTTTAATATCTCTTCAAAGGTAACAAGCTTCAATCCCTTGAAGCTGTCGCTGAACTTACATCCGAAATCAAGCTCCTTAAGCTCGGCAAGGGATTTATCCGTAACCGGGCCCTCTCCGTTTGAAATTCTGTGCAGAAATTTATCGTGGCAGCTTATAAGCTCATGGTCTGTTGTAGGCCAGAGGTCAAGCTCTATCTCGTCTGCACCCATACCGATTGCCGCACCGTAGGCGGGCATTGTGTTTTCGGGAGCAGCAAAGGAAAATCCGCGGTGTGCACAAACTCTGGGATAGGGCATATATTCCTCAAAGGGAACAATGGCACTTCCGCCGCTTCTGTACTGCCAGGGCTTTCTTCCGTATTCGATATACTCATAGTGAGGCGCATCTTTCCTTCCGAAGCCTGCAGGCTTTAAGTATTTGTCGGAAGGATCAAACTCTGCATATCCTACGCCGAATTTGCCCTTCATATTAAGAAGCACATCTCCCTTGGGTGTAACCGCCATACTTGCACCGCAGATGTCGGAATCCTCGGCAAAGCTTACGGATGAGCGAAGCACATAGGCATTGGTGTTATAGGCAAGGTGACGGCACATAATTTCAATGGCGGAATGTGTATCGCTTCTCTGAAGTGAGCATCCGATAATAACATCCACGTTTTCTCTTGCAATTCTTGCTGTTGCCTCGTAGAAATAAAAGTCGTAGCAGGTTAAAAACGCATAGCGCAAGCCTTCGATATCCATTGTGAAAGGCTCGGAATATGTAAATGTATAGTCGCTGTCAAGAGCGAGCGTTTCAAGCTCAAGCGGAGGCAGGTGCTTTTTAAAGTACTTACCGAGCAGTTTACCGTCCCTTCCGTAAACATAGGTAGTGTTTCTATATCCGCCCTCTTCCTTTGAAAGAGCGTTTACGAAAAGGAGGGCATTGCAGCGCTTTGCCGCATTTTCACATTCCGATAAAAGAGTGCCAATATATTTATCGTGATAAAAAAGTGTTTCCTCCAAATTTGTGGTTGCACAGGGTACATCGGAATACTCCGGCAAAATGATGATATCAACATCATCCTTTAAGTCTTTAAGTAAATTCAGTTTATAGTCAAAATATTCGTCTGACTTTGATAAATCCCTTGAATATGGCGCCTGAATAATTGCAGCTTTCATAAAAATCACCTCTGATGTTTTTTATGATTTTAGCATATAAAAGCCCTAAAGTCAAGCTTGTTTACGGCTTTTATGTATATCAAGCACGCTTACGGAAATCATTCTGAAAAGAATGAGCGCAAAGCCTATATAGTGATAGTAATATATGTTTTCTCCGCTTAAAAATACTCCTCCGAGTACGGTTACCAATGTGGAAATTCCGCCGAATGCCGCCATTGTAGTCGGGGGTATTTTAGATAAGGCATAGTTATTCATAAATGTCGCAAGGCAGGTTGATATTATGCCGAGGAAGATAAAGCCCGATATGTTTTCAACGTTAAAGTAAGGTGCAAAATAGTTTTCTATGTTGCCATTTATAAGATGTCTTACAACATTTACGCCGTTAAAGAGAATAAGTCCCATAGCAACAGTTATGTAAGTAATTTCAATTGACGAAAACTTTTTCGAGGATTTTGATGAAAAAGATGAGAAAAACGCCCCCACAATAATTGCAAGGAACATAAACAAAATACCAAGGGGTTTATCCTCACCGCCGGCACTTCCGCCCTTTATTGCAATATACAAAGCTCCGATGATGCCCACAATAAGGAAAGAAATTTTAAGTGCTCCCGCCTTCACTTTAAGAACCCATGCTTCGGTAAAGCAATTTACCACAGGACTTAAAGAAATGATTACCCCTGCCGTAATTCCCGTTGTCATGGATATACCCATTGTTTCAAAAAACATATAAAGACAAGGCTCAAATAAACCTGCCAAAAGAAGGTCGGACACCCCTGATTTTTTATCAAAAAAGTCTTTAAGCCTTACTTTTATTTTAATAACTTTTAAGGCTCTTAAAACCGAAAGCGCGGCAAAGCTTATAATGTATCTTAATGCCAGAACATCAAGAACATCCACATTATCAGTTAATGCTCCCACAAAAAACACCGAAAGTCCGTATATGGAACCTTTTAAGACAGCGCAAAGAAAAACCAAAAAACTCATAAATTTCTCCCTTCCCTTGACTTAAATCAAACAATCGGCTATAATTATATCGTAATTTTTTGTCATTTTCTTGCCAGAATACTATTATTTTATGCCACTTTCTTACTAAAGGAGCTTTTTATGGACGCCATTTTCAGAATTGAACGGGAAAAGCAGAACTTTCTGTTTTATAAAGAATATGAAAACGATTCATCCATTTCGGGCTTTCACTCCCATTTGGAGCTTTATTTTGTGGATGACGGTGAAATGGACATTACCGTAAACTCCCACTACAGAAAGCTTAAAAAGGGAGAAATGTGCGTTGTTTTAAGCTTTGACTCCCACGCCTACGCCACAAAGGATTATTCAAAATCCTCGGTGCTTATCATTCCCATTTATCTCTGCGGTGAATTTACGGAATTTGTAAAAAACAAAACAACCTTAAATCCTTTTATCACAGATAAAAAGATTGTTTCAAGAATTAAAAGATATATAAAATTATTAAACGGCACAAAAGAAAATGAAATACTGCAAAAGGGTTATATCTACACTATTTTGGGGCTTGTTGCAGAAAACATTGACTTTTGCAGCGACTCGTATCCTTTCGATCCCTCCCTTTCCTCCAGGCTTTTAACCTATATTTACGACCATTTCCGTGAGAACTTAACATTAAAATCCCTTTCGCAGAGCCTTGGCTACAACGAAAACTATCTGTCAAGATACTTTTCTTCCTCGTTTAAGATAAGCTTTTCAAAGTATCTTTCAACCGTCAGGCTTAAAAATGCTCTTATTTTAATGCATGAAGGAAAAAGCCTTACGGAAGCAGCCTTTGATTCGGGCTTTAATTCCATAAGAACTTTTTACAGATGCTTTAAGGCAGAGTTTGGCAAAACTCCTAAAGAATATATGAAAGAAATAAAATAAAAGGGTGGCAAAGCCACCCTTTTTTGTCGTATTAATTCATTTTCTCCGTCTTCCGAAAAAGACCTCATAAGCCTTCATATAAGTCAGAACGGAGGATAACAGAAGGATTATAAACGCCGATAATGCAACCATTGCCGAGGTTTCATCCTCTATTACTCCGCGAAGCAGAGGTGACTCTGCAATTACTCTTTGATACATCACTCTTGCGAAATAGCTTCCGAATCCGTTGGTTGTGAGCATCACGGCATTTGACAAAAGATACCACTTTGCCTTTTTAATGCACAACATATTAAATATTATAAACACAACCGTAAGCAGAATAAAAAGCTCTCTTCCACGCTCCGGCAGAAAATCGTTTACTGTATTCTTCATCCACAGGTACCACAAGAGCCATATTATTGCAGGAATGCAGTTAACCAGAATGATTATTGTCTTTTTCATTTTCATATAAGATTACTCCGTTATCATCCCTATTCCCTTTAAGAGGGTTTCATAGTCTATCATTCCTAAGGCGTAGGTTATCATATTTCCTTCCCTGTCATAAAAGACCGTTGTGGGAAGGCTTTGTATTCCGTAGGTGTATGCCGCATCTTGGTCAAGGTCAAAGTATAAGGGAAACGTAAAGCCCTGCTCCTTTATATAGTTTTCACCCTTTTCCCTTGTTTCCTGATAGCCGTCCGTCATATCTACCATCATAAAGTTTATTTCCTCGCCCATTTCAAGATACATCTTTTCAAAGTCGGGAAGCTCCTCCTTACAGGGAGGGCACCAGCTTGCCCAGAAGTTCACAACCGTGGGCTTCCCTCTCATCCCGTAGAGCGTTACCTCGTTTCCTTCCCTGTCATACACCGTAAAGTCAGGCGCCTTTTCATCTTCGTTTGAAGGAACATCTTCTTTTGAAGGAGCATCTTCTGACGGAGTGCTTTCCGCCAGGCGGTCGGGGGCAAAGTTATCCCCAAGCTTATCATAGAGAAGATATGCACCGCCTATGAAAAGCGCAAATACCAGTACAGCAATTATCCACTTTAATTCTTTTTTCATATCAATCACCTAACATTCCCAAAAATATTCCCATAAGCCCGGTCATCATTAAAATACCGACTATTATTAAAAGGATTCCCGAAACAAGGTTTATTATGTTATAGTGCCTTTTTATAAAGCTGAAGGCACCTTTAAGCTTATCAATTAAAAGGGCACTTGCAATAAAGGGGATTCCGAGACCAAGTGAGTAGGCTATAAGCATAAATATGCCCTTTACCGTGCTTCCGGAGCCTGACGCCATCATTAATGCAGAGCCTAAAAATGTTCCTACGCAGGGAGTCCATCCAACAGAAAAGATTATTCCGAAAATAAGGGATGAAAAAAAGCCCAGCTCTTTATTATCCATTCTTCCGCTCATTCCGCGGAAGATATTTATCCTGAATATTCCCATAAAGTTTAGCCCGAAAAATATTACGATCAGACCTGTTATAATATTTACGGCAATCTGATATTTTCTTAAAAAGCCTCCCACAGCTCCTGCGAAGGCGCCCATAAGGATGAAAATCACGGTAAAGCCCAGAACAAAGCCAAGGGCGTTTATAAGTGTTTTCCCCGTTCCCTTTTCCTCATCGTTTCCCGCAAAATAGGAAACATAGACGGGAAGCATCGGGAGCATACAGGGCGATATAAAGGTTATTATTCCTTCAAGAAAAGATATAAGATAAAGCATAAAACACTCCTCGATATTAAAAGATATTATCAGTATACCACATATCTATAAAAAAAACAAGGCTGTCTGAAGACAGCCTTTATTTTAGTCGTCGATTGAATTATCTGTTGCCTTTTCGTAAATTGCTTCAACCTCGGCAGAGGGCTTTTTATCAAGAAGTGTAACCACTATCGCAGCTATACCTCCAATGATAAATCCGGGAATAATTTCATAAACTCCGGTTACTGCAGTAAGAGCCTTACCATCTGCAACAGGAAGCCACAGCCAGAGCATATCAACTACTGCACCAATAACAATACCTGTAACGGCACCCTTATATGTAAATCTCTTCCAGAAGAGAGATAAGAGAACTGCAGGACCAAATGCCGCACCGAAAATTCCCCATGCATTGGATACAAGATTCATAATAGCCTGTGCAGCTTTTCCTTCGCTGCTTGCGATGAAGTATGCAACAACTGCAATTACAAGAACGATTATACGGCTTACCCAGAGCATTTCCTTGTTTGATGCATTCTTTCTTACGATAGGCTTATAGATATCGCTTGAGAAGGAAGATGCTGCAACAAGAAGCTGAGAGTCAGCGGTAGACATTGACGCCGCAATTATTGCCGCAAGCAACAATCCTGCGATAAACGCGGGGAATACATCACGTGCCAGCTCAACAAAGATAAGTGACTGTTTTCCTGTTTCAAGAAGTGCCTTTGAAAGGTCTGTTCCGTCAGCATATACAAACATTCTTCCGAGATAGCCTATCATAATTGTTGCTGCAAGGGAAAGTACAACCCAGATGATAGCAACAGTTGCACTCTTTTTAACCATAGAGGGCTTTTCAATTGCCATAAATCTTACGATAATATGAGGCATACCGAAATATCCGAGACCCCAACCGAGACCTGAGAGAATATCCTGCCAGCTTGCATTGAAGAAGTTTGCAACAAAAGTGAATTCTTCGCCGTTAGGTCCTGAATATACAGTGCTTATTGCCGCAGGATCAAGATCCTTTACGAATATAATTGCAATGGGAACGATTAAAAGTGCCGCAATCATCAAAAGTCCCTGGAAAAAGTCAGTCCAGCAAACGGCATTAAATCCGCCAAGGAAGGTATATACTAAAACAATTGCCGCAAAAATAACCATTGCAACCTCTGTTGAGAGGGACGGCACAAGAGTTGTGAATACATCAGCGCCTGCAACGAAAGCGGATGCAACATAAATTGTAAAGCATACCAAAAATACCACTGCACAGATAATACTTAATGTATGGCTCTTTGATAAAAAGCGGTTTGAAAGATACTGAGGAAGGGTAATCGCATCGCCCGATGCCTTGGAAAACTTACGAAGACGCTTTGCAACCAAAATCCAGTTAGCCGCAGTACCGATTGCAAGACCGATGCCGATCCACGCCTGACCGAAACCGAATGCAAGGATGCTTCCGGGAAGTCCCATTAAGAGCCATGCACTCATATCCGACGCCTGAGCACTCATTGCAGTAACCCAGGGACCCATAGCTCTTCCTCCAAGGAAATAATCCTTTTCAGAAACATTCTTTGATTTTACAAAGAAAAAGATACCTATGGCAATCATTGCCACAAAGTAAAGTACAAATGCTAAAATATCCATTTTCATTCTCCTTTATTTTAATGTACCTTGGGATTATAGCACACTTTTTCACAAAAATCAATAGGGAACTGATTACAGACTGCAGTCTATACTCAGTTCCCTTGAAAATCAATATACGCCTTGTACCTCAAGGCTTTTACCTCTGTACCAAAACTGATACTGAAAATTTACTTTTATTTAAACTTTAATTTCTTTAAGAAACATAGGCATTGTTTTTTTTGCATATTGCTTTAATGAATATTCTCCGTTGCAGAGGCACCAGTCATACAAAAGCGCCCTTTCGCACATTGCATAAAGCTTGACGATTTCGTTTACCGACATATCCTCTTTAAGCTCGCCTTTTTCCTGTCCCTCTGTCACAATCTTTTTAAGAAGCTTATAGTAAACCCGTTTACTGTCAAGAAGGTGCTTCTCCCCTTTTGTTACAAGCTGTGTGGAATAGAGTCTTTTTAGAAGCTCAATATCTATTCTGTTTTCAATCATGGAAAAAAGCTTTTCGTTTAAGTATAAAAGCTTATCAAAGGCGTTTTGTCCCTCCGGCATATTCTCCTGAAGACGGATATACTCATCGTCGAATATATAGGAAAGAGATTCAAAAAGTGCATCCTTACCCTCGAAATAGTGATAAAATGAGCCCTTGGATGTGCCGGAACGCTCAATTATCTCTTCAACGGTGGTATCATCATAACCCTGTTCATAGAATAAATCCCACGCCGCTTTTATTATTTTGCCTTTAGTGTTTCTCTCAGTTTTCTTAGACATATGAAAATTCCTTTATTCGCAGAATTTCTTTATATAGTTTCTTATGGAATCGTTTATTATCTTTACGGATTTTTCCTTACCGCTTACTTATATTCCGCAGCAAGCTTTTCAAATGAAGGAAGGGATTTTTCAATCATTTCCGTTGATACGCAGTAGGAAATTCTGATGTAACCTGGATAGCCGAAGCTGTCACCGGGCACAAGCAAAAGCTCATACTTCTTAGCCTTTTCGCAAAAAGCGTGGGAGTCAGTTTCCATAGCCTTTACGAAAAGATAGAACGCGCCATCGGGCTGTGCCACCTTATAGCCGTATTTTGTGAGTGCATCGCATAAAATGTCGCGGTTTTTCTTGTAGATTGAAATATCCGCTGTTTTTCCTATGCACTTAGGTACAATCTTCTGGAAAAGGGACGGTGCACAAACAAAGCCAAGGCTTCTGCCCGCTCCGCAAACCGCAAAGTAAACCTTTTTCCAGTCGGTTGCCTTGTCTGGAACTAAGATATAACCTATTCTCTCACCGGGAAGGGAAAGCGACTTACTGAAGGAATAGCAAACGATTGTGTTGTTGTAGTAGTTTGGAATGAAAGGAACTGTTACTCCCTCTGTGTAAACAAGCTCACGGTAGGGCTCGTCCGCAATTATGTAAATTTCCTTGTTATATTTTGCTTCTGCCTCGGCTAAAACTTCAGCAAGGTGCTTTATTGTTTCCTCGGAGAATACAACGCCCGAAGGATTGTTGGGCGAATTTATGATTATCGCCTTTGTCTTTTCTCCTATTGCACACTTAAGTGCATCAAAGTCAATTTGAAAGTCCTCTTCGCGGCACTTTACTGTTACGGGAGTCATTCCCGCCTGCTTTATGAATACGGTGTATTCGGGGAAAAAGGGCGCAAGAACGATAACCTCGCTTCCCTCCTCCGATATTGCGGAAAGGGTAATCGTAAGGGATGCCGCCGCACCGACCGTCATATAGAAATTGTCCCCCGTATAGCTTGTGCCAAAGGTTTTATTTACATAGTCTGCACAGCTTTTTCTTACGTCGGGTGCACCCTGGGCAGAGGTGTAGCCGTGAAGTGCCACGGGATCGGTGTTAAGAACTAAATCAGCGAGCGCTTCCTTTACACATTCGGGTGCGGGAACGCTGGGGTTCCCCAGGCTGAAATCGAAAACATTTTCAGCACCGATTTCTGCCTTTCTTTTTAATCCATACTCAAAAAGCTCACGGATTTCGCTTCTTTTGCTTCCGAGTTCATACATTTTTTCTGATACCATCATAATGTCCTCCTGAATATAAATTCATAATTGTTTTTAGTATATCACAGAATCTCTCTTCCGTCAAATATTCTTTAATGCGAAATACGGCAAGGCTTGCCTTGCCGTATTTTTTACTTAAGTCCGAGTATTTCCTTGGATTCGTCACGCATTTTATACTTTAATATTTTACCTGCCGCATTCATGGGGAATTCCTTTACGAAAATGAAATAGCGGGGCACTTTATGGCGTGCAATGGAAGCGTTGCCGAATTCCTTCATTTCTTCCTCCGTTGATTCCTCACCCTTGTGAAGAATTATCCACGCGCAGCACTCCTCACCGTAGCGCTCATCCGGCACGCCCACAACCTGAACGTCCCGTACCTTGGGATTGGTAAGATAAAATTCTTCAATTTCTCTCGGATAAAGGTTTTCACCGCCTCTTATTATCATATCCTTAAGACGGCCGGTTACCTTGAAATATCCGTCGGGTGTGCGGCAGCAGATGTCGCCCGAATGAAGCCATCCGTCCTTATCAATGGTCTGTGCGGTTGCTTCGGGCATTTTATAATAGCCCTTCATTATATTAAATCCGCGTGCCACAAATTCTCCGCTTTCGCCATCGGGCAATTCCTCCCCTGTTTCGGGATCGATTATCTTGCACTCAACGCCGGGGAAGGGTGAACCGACTGTCTCAACTCTGTGGTCGATATCCTCGTTTACCTCACCCATCGTGCATCCGGGGGATGCCTCGGTCTGACCGTAAACAGAGATAATCTCGCGCATATTCATTTCGTCTGCCGCACGTCTCATAAGGTCTGCCGGGCAGTTTGCGCCTGCCATAATTCCTGTTCTCATATATGAAAAGTCGGTCTTTGCAAAATCCTTATGGGCAAACATTGCAATAAACATTGTAGGTACACCATTAAAGCAGGTGATATGCTCATCGTTTACACAGGCAAGGGATGATTTCGGAGAGAAATAAGGCATGGGGCAAAGTGTTCCGCCGTGAGTCATCATAGAAGTCATTGAAAGCACCATTCCGAAGCAATGGAACATAGGCACCTGAATCATCATACGGTCTGCGGTGGATAAATCCATTCTGTCACCTATTATCTTACCGTTATTTACAATATTTCTGTGGGTAAGCATTACACCCTTGGGAAATCCCGTTGTACCGGAGGTATACTGCATATTGCATACATCGTCTGCCTTGACAAGTGATGCACGTCGCCTTACCTCCTCGCGGGGCACAAGATGAGAACGCTTTAACATTTCCTCCCAGGTGAGGCATCCCTGCATAGAGAAGCCTACTGTTACGATGTTGCGGAGGAAGGGCAGATTTTTGGAATAAAGTGCATCTCCGGGCTTCATTGTCTTAAGCTCGGGGCAAAGCTCCTCCATTATTTCCTTATAATTAATATCCTTACACTCGTCAATCATAACCAGAGTATGGGTGTCTGACTGCTTTAAGAGGTATTCAATTTCGTGAATTTTGTATGCGGTGTTCACCGTTACCAATACGGCACCGATTTTCGTTGTTGCCCAGAAGGTGATAAACCAGGCGGGAATGTTTGTTGCCCATACAGCCACATGGTCTCCCGCCTTTACGCCGAGGGAGATTAAAGCTGCGGCACATTCATCCACATCGCGGCGGAACTGAGCGTATGTTCTTGTATAATCGAGGGTTGTGTATTTAAAAGCATACTGGTCGGGATACCTTTCCACCATTGTGTCAAGCACATCCGAGAAGGTACAGTCGATAACGTCATACTTTTTCCATACGAAGGTACCTGTCTTTGCTCTGTTGTAATATACCTTGTCGTGCTCCTTTTTGTCTCTTGAAAGGGATGCAATATAGTTTGCAAAGTGAGTGAGCACAATGTCCGCATCGTTGATTTCATCGTTCCAGGATGCACATACAAAGCCATCGAAGTTAAGGCTTGTAAGAGCATTTATAAATTGGCCTACAGGAAGAGCTCCCTCGCCTATCAAAACGGTTTTTCCGTCCGCCATATCGCCGAGACGTACATATTTTATGTATGCACCAAGGCTCTTTATGGTGGTTTCGGCGCTTTCTCCTGCACCGAAGTATGTTCCTCTGATATTCCAGGAAGCACCAAGCACTGCCGATGAAAAATAGTTGATTATATCAATTACGTGCTCGGTTTCGGAAAGATAGCCAACTGTTTCGAGAAGGATTCTTACATCGGACTTTTCGGCACATTTAATTGCCTCGCCAAGCTTTTCGGAAAGAATGGCCTTGTCCGTTTCCTTTTCAATTCTTACTATTACGTTTTCAATACCGGCACTTCTTGCCATAACTACATATTTATATATGCCGTCCCCCGTTGCTTCATCTGAATCAATGCTGCAGGGATAATGAAGTGCCGAAACAGAAAGGCTTCTGTTAAGTAACTTTCTTTTAGCATCCGCTGTGCGGTCATTACGGAGAATGCTGTCGTAATGGGCTGCCCTTTCTTTTGTCGCATCGTAAATTTCAAAGCCCGAATATCCGTAGTCATATGCATAGCGGCACAAATCCAGAAAGGACGGGCGGCTTACATTTTTTGTCGAAAATACGATTTTCATGTTAATTCTCCTCAAAGACAATTTTGTTAAGTGCGTTTATATAGGCTCTTATACTTGCCGCAACGATGTCGGCGGAAATTCCGTTACCGGAATAGAGCTTTCCGTTGTTTCTCAATTTTACAATGGCAGAACCAAGTGCCTCTTTACCCTCTGTCACAGCCTGAATCTGGAAATCGTCCAGTTCATAGTGGAAACCTATGCTCTGCTCAATTGCCCGGAATACCGAGTCAATGGGGCCGTCGCCTGAGCTTACGCCGGAGATTATTTCATCATTGCACTTTAATGTTACCTGTGACATTGAATCCATTTTATTTCCGCAGGTAGTGGTATAGCTTTCAAGATGGTATGTGGAAGGAACTCTCTGTGCTTCGCTGGCAATCAATGCCTCAAGCTCCTTTGCACCGATTGAGCCTTTCTTCTCGCATACGTTTACTATTGCCCGAAGTACATTTCCGGAGTCCTCGTCTGAAAGGTCATATCCAAGCACCTCTGCCGCCTGGGAAACCTGAGAAATGGTACTGTCTGCATCAAGTAAAATCTTTTTCTTTTCACTTACTGCACCGACAGAGTCGTATGCCTCGTGATTAATTGACTGGAGCAGATCGTCAATGCTTCTGTGGATTTTTGTATTTTTAAGGTTTGTTTCTATACCGAGGGCATCTCCCCTTGCACTCACGATGTCGGAAATTACGCCGGAGGATAAAATATTTTCTCCTGCCATCGCACTCTTTACGCCGTCAGCCCCGTTCTTAATTGCCTCTATTGCCGAAGCGCTCGCCATTCCGAGAGCATCTGACACTTTCACATACAGGGGAAGGTCAAGTTCTGCCTTCACGGCAGATACGATTTCTCCGATTTCATAAGGCAGGGCGGCACCTGCATCATCAGATACGGAAATTATGGTTGCGCCGTTTTCGGCTGCAATTTTTGCCGCTGCAACCAAAAATGAAATGTCTGCTCTTGTAGCATCAAGTGCGGAAAATTCAACATCGGAGCAAAGAGCCTTTGCTTCCTTTGTAAGCTCTGCTATTTTTTCAAGCATCTTTTCTTCCTTGATGTGATAGATATATTCCATCTGCACCGTTGATACGGGAACTTCCACCTGAAGACGGGGCTTTGCCGCTTCCTTTATGCACTCCCAGGAAAGTGTAACCTCTTCCTTTGTAAAGCCTACGGGAAGTGCCACGATGCTTTCCTTTACGTTCTGGGATATGGTTTTATATATAATTTTATCTTCTCTTTCATTTTTAACGCCGGAAAGCTCAATTGCATCGATTCCGAGAGAATCCGCGCAAGATGCAACGGCTGTCTTTTCACGGAATAAAAGTGAAATTTCTCTGTCCTTTGAAAGCTCCTTCAATGTGATGTCTGTGATATTGATTTTTTTCATAAAAACCCTCTTTTCTTGCAAATTGCTTTTTTTAACGAATAAAAAAACGTTTCCGTCTCTTTGTTTTTTCAAAGAGACGAAAACGTAAAAATTTAAACATTTCCGCGGTACCACTCTTTTTCATCCCGAAGGATGCCCTTTAGATGCCAACACATCTTAACTCTGTAACGGGAGTTCCCGTTTGCCATTACTCTTTACATTTCACGGCAACCGCTCCGCGGCGAGTTCGGTAATTATTCCCTTATGCCTTGCACCGACCGGCATTTCTCTTGAAAGGCGAAGTCCTTACTTACTATTCCGCATCACTGCGTTTATTTATTTATGATGAAAGGATTATACCACCGTTTTTTTTATTTGTCAAGAACTTTTTAAATTATTTAATCTCTGTTGACCAATCTTCTTCCCACGGATAAACCATACGGATAACTTCGCCGCCGCGCTTTGCGGATTCCTCGGCAAAAATTCCGGGAAGTGTCATTTCAAGGCCTGCCTTAAGGCTTATGGGGGCTACCCCTCCCGCGGAAAGTGCTTTGAAGAAATGATCCTGCATTGCAAAGTCAATTCCGTCGTGTCCCTTTGCCTTGGGGTTGTCCTTATATGCAGGAGGTGTAAATTCACCTGTTATTTCCTGAAGCTTGTTATTTTCATCCTTCATAGAGTTGTATCTTATAACTGGCTTTCCGAAGCGGTCAATTCTCTCCATATAGCCTTCGGTTCCGAACACTCTGTAATTGTGATGTCCGATATCGGCACGGCAGCGGCCGTTTCTCATAAGTCGGATAACAACGCCGGATTCCGTTTTAAAGTTTGCACAAACCATATCGTCCTTCTTATTGCCGTCATAATCATCGGCGTGAGGACCTGTTCCGAAAGCGCTTACATAGCGAAGCTCTTCATCAACAACGGTAAGGAGAGGTCCGAGAGAATGGGTGCAGTATCTTATGGGAGAAAGAAGCTTTCTCCAGTCGCCGTTTTCGGTTAAAGCCTTATGACCTTCGGAATTCGGCATACTCCAGTGGATGTATTCAGCTTCCATACAGTAGGGCTTTCCAAGCTTTCCCGACTCAAAAAACTCCTGAAGCATAACCGCAAACTTCTGCTCGTTGGGGTTTGCACCAACGGATATCATAGCTTCAGACTTTTCTGCCGCCTTCCAGATTCTTTCAGCCTCTGAAAGATTTGCGACAACGGGAATATCGGTTAATACATTTATGTTCTTTTCAAGTGCCTTTATGCAAAAATCGCAGTGAACATCTGCTCCGGTTTCAACTATAACAACGTCAAGGTCTGCCTTTTCAAGCATCTCATCATAGTCCTTATAAAACACGGTTTCGGGATAGAGATTGCACATAGCATCATCCATAAGCCACTGTTTTTCGTAAAAGTTTCTTTCAAACAAGTCGCAGGCTGCCGCAGGAATTACCGAGTCAAAGGAATCTGCTGCAAGAGCAAACATAAGTCTTCCTCTGTGACCTAAGCCCACAACGCCAACTCTGAATTTTTTCATAAAAACATCTCCCTTTTTTATGTTATACCAGGATTATAGTACTATAGGGAAGATTTTGCAACCGTTTCGGGAATTTTTCCATACAGAAAGATAAAAATAACAGCAACAAAAAACCGCCCTATGGCGGTTTTTATACAAATTCAGCTTTCAAATGCTTTTACAAATGCCTCCAGAACCTTTTCTGCCTGCACTTGCTTGTCTTCGGGAAGTTTCGACAATAAAAGCATTGCCGTATTTTTTTCATTTCCTTCGGTGATACCAAATAAAATATAATCCGCCGAAACATCAAGGCTGTTGCATAGCGATATCAAAGTAAAAACTGACAAGCCCATAGTTCCGTTTTCCAGGCGGCTTACATTTTTTGTATTCATATCAATCATTTCAGCCAATGCTTCCTGAGTATAACCTTTTGCGTTACGCGCCTTTTGTATGCGCTTTCCGGCAAGAACGGCATCGTAATTTTTCATTTTCATATAAACACTTCCCAAAAGTAATGTAGTGAATATAGTTTACACCGTGACACGCATACTTTTAACAATCTGACAAGTTGATATATATGTTTATAAGATTGACAAAGCAATCTTAATATGCTAGAATGTACTATACAATTATAATTTACACAATCTTATAGGCTACTATACACACAATTATACATATAAGCAGGCAAATAAAGTAGTGTTATACGAAAATACATTTTCCTGCCCCGTTGTTCGCATAGAACTTTTTTTGATAGTACGCCATAAGATAAAAGTCCATTTAAGCTATATGCCTAAATGGACTTTTATAATTAAATATGAATAGTGCAACCGTTTCGGGAATTTTTCCATACAGAATATTATTTCTTTATATGCCTTAACGCCTTTGTTGTTTCAATTACCAGAAGAGGAACAAGCATCAGGGCAAGTGCAATAAGATAGAGCTTTGCCGGAAGCATAACAAGTCCGAATGCTGCCCTTAAGGGAGTGAATAAAACGAGCGCCACAAGGAGTACAGAGACAATTGCCGCACCGTTTAACTTTTTATTTGAAAACATTCCGATATTAAAGAGAGAATGTTCACTTCTCATATTAAAGCTCTGAACAACCTGAGAAAGAGAAAGTATCATAAACGCCATTGTCTGGCCACCCTCTAATGTTCCTGTCACGTTTTCTCCTATCTTAAATCCCAAAAGAGTAAGAAATGCAAACATAATACCCTGAAGTACCACACGGATGCCAAGACCGCCAGCAAAAATACCTTCGTTTTTCGGCTTGGGTGCTTTATCCATTATGTCGCTTTCAACAGCCTCCATACCAAGAGCAATGGCGGGAAGTGAGTCTGTCACAAGGTTTATCCAGAGCAGCTGCATAGAAAGAAGGGGTGTTTTATGCCACAGAAGCATTGCCATAAACACGGTTATTACCTCACCGATATTGGTGCCAAGTAAAAATCCCACAACCTTTTTGATGTTTTCATAAATGCCTCTGCCCTCTCTTACGGCATCAACAATGGTTGCAAAGTTATCGTCTGTCAGAGTCATATCAGATGCGCCTTTAGCAACATCTGTGCCAGTAATCCCCATGGCGCAGCCGATGTCAGCGGCCTTAAGTGCAGGAGCATCGTTTACTCCGTCGCCTGTCATGGATACAACCTGATCTTTTCTTTGCCACGCCTTAACTATTCTTATTTTATTTTCGGGAGATACTCTTGCATAAACCGAAATATTTTCAACCTGCTCATCAAGCTCTCTGTCAGTCATTGCGTCAAGCTCGCTTCCCGTAATCGCCTTGTCGCCCTCCGAAAGAATTCCAAGCTCTTTTGCGATTGCAGAGGCGGTAACAACGTGGTCTCCCGTAATCATAACAGGCTTGATTCCCGCTCTTCTGCAAAGCGCCACGGCATCCTTCGCCTCCGGTCTCGGCGGGTCAATCATACCTACGAGTCCCATAAAATTAAGGCCGTTTTCAAGTGCTTCAGATGTGGGATTTTCCGGCACTTCGTCAATTTCTTTATAGCCTATTGCCAAAACTCTCAAAGCATCTTTGCTCATAGCATCTGTAAAGTTTTTAGCCGCTTCAAGATTTCCCTTTATGCACCTTTCCGCCATCATATCAAAGGCACCCTTTACAATTACTATTTTCTTGCCGTCCATAAGGTTTACGGTTGACATAAGCTTTCTGTCGGAGTCAAAGGGGATTTCAGCGAGGCGCGGAAACCTTTCATTAATTTCATCCTTAGGCATACCGTTTTTATGTGCCGCAAGGACAATGGCCGTTTCGGTGGGATCGCCTATATGCTTTTCTTCATCACCGTCAAATACAACCGAGCCGTCGCAGCAAAGTGCTCCCAGCATAAGAAGCTTTTTCACCGCTTCGGTGTTGTCTGCGTTGATTTCTTCCGTCTCGGAAAATCCATCTACGTATGCCTTTGTAAGAGTCATACGGTTTTGTGTAAGCGTTCCGGTTTTATCCGAACAGATAACGGATGCACCGCCCAATGTTTCAACCGCAGGAAGCTTACGGATAAGAGCATTTTTCTTTACCATCCGCTGTACTCCGATTGAAAGCACAATGGTAACAATGGCAGGAAGTCCTTCGGGGATTGCCGACACGGCAAGAGAAACAGCCGTCATAAAAATTTCAAGCACCGGGATTCCGTTTGTAAGACCTATAAAAAATATGATTATGCAGGCAGCAAGCGCCATAATTCCAAGATATTTACCGAGCTGGGCAAGCTTTTGCTGAAGAGGAGTCTGTCCCTCGTCTTCATTATCAAGAAGATTTGCTATCATACCCATCTCTGTATCCATACCTGTTGCGGTAACAACGGCAGTCGCTGTTCCGTAAGTAATACTGCATCCGGAATAAACCATATTTAATCTGTCGCCAATGGGTGCATCTTCCCCAACCTCAGCAAGATAATCCTTTTCCGAGGGGACAGATTCTCCTGTAAGTGCGGATTCTTCCGATTTTAACCCTGCACTGTGAAGAAGTCTTGCATCGGCAGGCACAAAATCTCCCGCTTCAAGCCGGATTATGTCTCCGGGCACAAGATCCTTGGCATCAATGATTTTTTCTTCGCCGCCGCGGATTACTCTTGCGTGTGGCGCAGACATATTCTTAAGTGCATCAAGCGCTTTTTCTGCCTTGCCCTCCTGGTATACCCCCATAACCGCATTTAAGATAACAATCAATACGATAAGTGCCGGTTCAAAAAGCTCTCCCCAGTTTTTTTCGACACAAATTACAACAAAAGAAACAATCGCGGCAGCAATTAAAATAAGTATCATTGCATCCTTGAACTGGTCAAGAAAACGCTCCATTGTTGTTTTCTTTTTCTTTTCCTTCAATTTATTGGGGCCATACTCTTCCTTAAGTTTTTCTGCCCTTTCTTCGCTTAATCCCATCTTTTCGTCGGTCTTGAAAAATTCTATAACCGATTCCTTTGCCTGACAAAAATGCTTCATCTGGAAATCTCCCTTCTGAAATTATAGTTCTCCCCACAGAATACTTTATGCATCCGCAAGGTATTTTAAATTAAAAAAAGACAAGACCTATCCTTTAAGATAAGTCTTGTCGTTTAAGATGAAACCAGAAAATCTTTTATCAATTAAGATTTACACGGTGTTGACTTCATCGCACCTATCGTGCCGACTACTCCCTTACGTTTTTATTTTATCACTTTACTTCAAGTTTGTCAACGCGAATTTGTAAATAAAAGGTAAATAATTAAAGTCTAAAATGTTCCTTTATCAAGATAATATTCTATTGCATACGGCTCTTCATCCTTCTTCTGCAGGCGGTAGAGAGCAATGCTTCCCGGTGTAAGGGTTCCCATTATCTTATTTTTACCTCCTTCAAAGGCAAGATGCTGTTCTCCGTCATAATCGCTTACACGCCATACGCGTCTTTCTTCTTTTAAGTCAAGGACATAACGTCTGTCATTTTTGTAATCGCGGTTTAATACCATAAGGTAATCGTTTCCGTAAGCATCCACAAATTCGGAAACGGAAATTCGTTTGGGAAGCTTTCCTTTTAAGAGTTCACTTTCCCCCATGCTTGCGAAGTGAACCTTCGCATTTTCTGTTTTAAGGCTTTCGTCATGAATAACCCTATTGCACCGGAGCGCCATAAGCGTGTTTCCGAGGGCCGTAATTTCGCGGTTAAGCTTAAGCTGTTCATCAAAATAAATGCCGTGTCCTCCGTTTTCCGGATTAAACGCACCGTCAAATTCATTATAGCAGGATACGCCCTTTGCGCCGTAAAGAAGTGCGGCGTTTGCCATCATACGGGATGCGGCAAATGAATAATCGTCATAAACGGGATTATAGGAAAGCTCGTGTCCCTGATAGTAAAACCAGAATGGTGCATCAATGCGCTTTGCCGCATTTTTTGCAATCTCCATTTTTTCCCAGTAGCCAAGACATCTGTCCATCTGATTTTCCATATCCATACCGCCGCCTGCCCAACCACCAAAGGCATACTGGTCAAAGGACAGCTGAACGGGATCAACTTCTGTTGCCATCAAATCAATTTTTCCCGCATCGGTGCAGGCGAAAGGAAGCTTGTCGGGGCAAAGCTCTTCCATACGGTCAATCAGTTCTTTTGCAAGAGCGCGCTGCTCAGTATCAAGAGGCTCATCATAAACGCAAAGACCGACAACCGATTTCCACGGTGCTGTATCTTTTATTACGCCTTCAAGGTCGTTATCTTCGGGCTTTATATTTTTCTCTTTTCTGTATCCCATTCCGCCGAAGCGAAGCATATTCTGATATATAACGGGCATAGAAAGCCTTTCTGCCATTCTTACAAGCTCCATTCCCATAGCAGGGCTTGCCCAGAGAAGCTCAACCACATTAAAGCCTGCTTCTTTTGCAGTTTTCATACCACGTCTTGCCTTTTCCAGGTCTATTTCGCTTTCGTATTCAAGTCCCATAGGTGCAGCATTTGTGACAGAAAGCACAAAATTATCCTGCTTCCACTTGCGTCTCGGATTTCCTATCGGATAGCGCGCCAGCATCTTTTTCATAAAAACCCCTCCGCTTTCAGAATGTATACAAGTATTATACCAATCGGGTGTGCTGTTGTCAATTAAAATTGTTTTGTTCCGGAAAGGAACGGGAAATTATTAAAAAAGCACCGCAAACGGCGGTGCTTTTCTTTTTTCCGGCAAGGCAGAAAATAATGATGCAGTTTAGTTTTTGGTGAAATATCAACTTCGTTGATGTGAAATAAATCCTTTATAACACGCCGCAGGCGTATTTCACATTGCAAAGCAATATTTCACGCCCGAAGGGTATTTCACAAATCCTGAAAGGATTTATTTCGTTGAAAAAACGGTAGATTTCCTATCAAAATCTACCGTTTTTTATGGAAGAGCCGAATGGTTTAGATGCCACCTCTGAAACCCTTATTTTATCAGGGTTTTCGGAATGTCATCTATTTCGTTCATAACATGCGAATAGAGTGAATGATTTAGATACACCTTTCTCAAATGCAGTAGTATCAAAGG
>JAFQQJ010000045.1 GCA_017411325.1 Clostridia bacterium
CTTCCGCAACTTAAGTGGGCAAAGATGGATTCGAACCACCGAAGGCGTAAGCCAGCAGATTTACAGTCTGCCCCATTTGGCCACTCTGGTATTTGCCCAACATTTCTTCAAAGAACTTTCTCTTTTGAGCCTCTTGTCGGATTCGAACCAACGACCCCGAGATTACAAATCACGTGCTCTGGCCAACTGAGCTAAAGAGGCTTTTCAATTTTACAGCCGCACTCTTATCGAGCTAAGCGGCTGCAAAATTAGACATTTATTTCAAAACACAAAAACTTTTAGGCGTTTTTTTTATTTGCCGCGAAGTTTTTCTTTTGCTTTGGTCAACTGTTTGGACAATGCGTCTACGCAAACATCCACGGATTCTTCAAATGTATCACTCACCTTCTCCGCAAAAAACTCACCGTTCAACGCTAAAACCTTGATACCGGCTTCCTTATTCATTGCAGTTTCAGGCTTTACTACCTTTAATGACACCTCTACTTTCTTTATATCGTCGCAGAACTTTTCTAATTTGGCAACTTTCTTCTGGATAAAATCCTGAAGTCTTTCAGATGCATCAAAATGAATCGCTTGAATTCTTACTTCCATAAATACCTCCTTTTTTTACGCTCGTGGATGAGCTAGTTCATAAACTTTTTTAAGTTCCTCAAAAGTCGTGTGCGTATAAACTTCCGTCGTCGTCAAACTTTCATGCCCCAGCAGTTCCTTTACGGCCCGCAACTCTGCACAATCGTTCAGCATGGCTGTCGCAAATGTATGCCTCAACACATGCGGACTTCTTTTCTTCAGCGCCACAACCTTGGAGAGGTTTCGTTTCACCAATCTATAAACCTGCATCGGATACATCCGCTTCCCGTCCTTCCGGACAAAAAAAGCATCCGAGCCATTCGGCAAAGCCTCGTCTCTTACCTTAATATATACGCGCAAATCATGTTCCAATTCATTTGCGAAAGGTATCAATCTTTGCTTGTTTCTCTTTCCTGTCACTTTAATCAGCTTAGCAGAAAAATCCACATCCACATCATCCAGTCCAATCAATTCCGAAAGTCGCATGCCGGTAGCATAGAACATCTCAAGAATCATCCGGTCCCTACATCCTTCATAACCTTCCCCGAAAGTCAAGTCATCAAGCAACCGGTCCATATCCTTTTCTCTTACAAAAGAGGGCAACGGCTTTTTCTTTTTAGGCCCGACCACTTTCGTCATCGGATTAACCGTCATCACCTTTTTCTTCAGTAAAAAGCGATAAAAAGAACGCAATGTGCTTAGTTTCCGATTTACAGAGGTTGCTGCCCGCCCTTCATCCATCAAGTGCATCACCCAATTCCGAACGACATCCGCATCAACCGTCGTGAAATCTATTTCTGCATCTGCTTTTTTAAAGTAACCTTCAAACTCCCGCAGGTCTATACCGTAAGAAACAACCGTTTTTTCCGAATAGTTCCGCTCAAGACGAAGGTATTCCAAAAAAGAATCTATCCACATAAGAAACGTTACATCACAGATTTATGCAACGAATATATGAAAAAGAATTCAATTATTCAAAAAAGTCGCGTAAAAATTAATCTTCTACTTGTTGGAGCTTCTGTACATAGACAGCACGTTCTCTCTTCAATCTGTTCAATACAGATGGCTTGTCGAACTGTTGTCTAGCTCTCAATTCCTTTACAACACCTGTCTTTTCGAATTTTCTCTTAAACTTCTTCAAGGCCTTTTCAATGTTTTCGCCTTCTTTTACTGGTACTACAATC
>JAFQQJ010000046.1 GCA_017411325.1 Clostridia bacterium
AATTATAGTGCTAAGTAAATATTTTATAAATGCAGTTGCATCATCTTTGCCCTCGTGCCATCCTTCCTGCGAATCTTCCAGTGCGGCATAATATGCTTCCTTGTTGTTTGCAATCTTAGCTTCCAACGAAATATATTTACCGATTTCATATCCGCTTCTATATAACAACAGCGTGGTCAGTAATCTTGACATTCTTCCGTTTCCGTCAAGGAAGGGATGTATACACAGAAAATCATGGATAAAGACCGGAACTATCAGCAGTGGGTCGATTTTGCCTTCTCCGATAGTACGATTGAACTCGTCACATATTTCTTTAATGGCATCGGGTGTTTCATAGGGAGCTAACGGCGTAAACAAGTTAAAGCGTTTACCCGTTTCATCTGTTGCACTGATATAGTTTTGAACATTCTTAAACGAACCACCAAAACCTGAATCTGTGTGACTCAAAAGAATTTTATGAAGCTGCAAAATATAATTCGGAGTAAGTGGAATATATTCAAAATTCTCATGAACTACATTAAGCGCATCTCGATATCCGGCAATTTCTTTTTCGTCACGGTTGCGAGGTGCAGTTTTTTCATTCATCAACTGACGCAATCGAGTTTCAGTAGTTCTAATACCCTCTATTGAGTTAGAAGCTTCTGTACTTTGAACTTTTGCTATTTCAACTAATTTATTAAGTTCTAATGGTTTTTGCTGAATATATGAAGTCTGTTTTCCTCTATATTCGTGAATAAGAGATAGGTAATTAATAACTTCATTATCCCATTTCTTATTAATAAGCCCGGTATAGTCAAAGCGACGCATCTCGTAACCTCCTTTTCTTTCTCGTCAATTATATCATATTTGACGAGAAAAGTCAATATGATGATGTGAAAGATTATATGTATAAAGTTTAAATAAAACTTACATAATAATAAAAGAGATGCAAAGCATCCCGTTTATTACATATTAATATTTTAGATTGCTCGGGGTATGTATGATCCCCTGTTTTATGATTGGGATAGCTGCGTTCAGCCCGGATATCAATGAAGGCGGAAGAAATAAATAACTTAATTGTATGGGTATCGGCTATTGTTTATATTCTTTTTGCGTTCCGGGATGAGGATGTCACGGTTTCTTTATGGTCAGATTAAGTATAAGCGAAAGCACCGATAAGATGAGAAGCATTAAAAACGGAGCAAAATAACAGCCTGTATTTACAAGCAGAAGGTTACTTGCATTTGCGATGAATGATGCGAAAATCAGATTGAAATTATTTATGCTGTAATTGGTTGCAAAATGCTTTCTGCCGTAAAAAGATGCTGTGAAAGCTGATGTAATGGTGGGGCAGGAGCCATATGAAAGCCCTGTAAGGCAAATGGCAATTATGCAGAGCGGAAGAGACGAAGCATATACCGAAGCAAGGCACATAAGGGCGGCAACTATTGTTAATGCATTTGCCGCAACCATTGTTGTCTTTCGCCCGAGGGCGTCATAAAGAGCGCCTGTTAAAATTCTTCCTATTCCGTTAAATACGGAAAGCACTCCGACAAGTGTTGTGGCAAGAGAGGCTGTTGCGTTTACAGAAAGCGCAAAATCCTTTGCAAAGCTTATCACGGAATTTCCCAGGGCGGCTATAAATACGATGCAGATAAATGCCTTCCAAAAGGAGATGCTTTTAAGCATTTCCGTCGGAGTATAGTCGCGAATCTCAAAATCTTCTTTGAGAGCAGTTTTTGCCTCTTTTGTATCGGGGAAAACGGTATAGGGAGAAGGCTTTTTTATAATTATGCCTGAAATGATTATAACAATTGCGATAACCGCTCCGAGAAGAATGAAGGTCTTGCCGGCTCCGAAAGAAGGAGCCCTGAAAAGCTTGTTTATAACCTCACCCATAAGAAGAGTGCTTACGCCAAAGCCCATCATAAGACAGCCGGAGCAAAGCCCTTTTTTATCGGGAAACCAGGAATTAACGGTGGAAATTACCACATTGTATGAAATTCCGATGCCGCTTCCTGCAAGGACAGCATAGCTTAAAAACAGCATATGGGGGATATCCGCCCTTAAAAGTCCCGTTGCCGTAAAGCCGGCTCCTACAAGGACGCCTGCGATAATCAGTGTTGCTTTGTGGCCGATTTTTTTTGCAATAAGGCTTCCTGCAAAAGCACCCAGACAGAAGAAGCACATGGTAAGTGTAAAATTAAGCGCAAGAAGCGAATTTGACCATCCGAAGTTTTCTGAAAAAGGTGTCTTAAGTATGGACCAGGCATATAATACGCCTGAAAAAAGCATGGCAAAAACGCCTGCGGCAAGATAGAACCAACGTATTTTTAAGGAATTTGTATTATTCATTTGATTTCTCCCTGACTAAAAGTTTCTTCATCATACCGTGAATGAAAAAGATTATATCATAAAATAAAGTTTATTTCAATAAAAAAATGCTCTGCGTTTTCAGGCAGAGCATTTTTTATCATTTTTCTGTAAGTACAACTCTCTGATATTCGGGCATCCATTTTACATCAACGCCGAAGCAGTCGGCAATGAAGCGAACCGGAACGAGAGTTCTTCCGTTAACGGATTTTGCGGGAACATCAAGTGTGATTTCCTCGCCGTTTTTGTAAGCGGCGGTAGAATTAAGTTTAAGCTTTATTTCGGTATCGCCCTTTGTGGCGGTAATGGTGCTTGTTTCTCCATCCCATAAAACCTCGGCACCGATTTTTTCAAATATGGCTCGGAGGGGCACTAAGGTTCTTCCGTTTTCAATTATGGGAAGCTGGTCGAAAAGTACCTTCTCCTTATTGTAGAAAACAGAAATGATTGGATACTTTTTAAGCTTTACGCTGTGTGTGGTACAGGTTGTTTCAAGGGAGGAGCCGTTTCTTACGGTCTTTGTCACATAGGCATAGGCTTCGCCGTATTCGTTGACCTCGCCAACTTCAAAGGGTAATTTATAGAGAATATTATTTACGGTATCATAGCAGAAGGTGTATGCGAAAATTGAATTGCCGGTATAATACTCATTACTGTACTGGTTATAAACAATTACGGAGGGAGTTATAAAATAATATCCGTTGGAATAAAGGTGACGCTTGAAGTGATAGGGCGAATTTCCCGTTGCTTTGGCAAAAGCTTCGGTGTATCGTAAGGTGTCACTTCCGTCATCGGCGAAGGCAATGGATTTCCCCGAAATATCGGTGAAGGCGGAAATGGGCTGTCCGCCGGAGATAACATCTGAAAGCTGTCTGCCGTCATAAAAACCGTTGTAGAGAGAGCGGTTTGAAATGGATGCCGCGCGTGATGCGGTGTTCTTTGAATCAGAGCCTGGTCTTTTTTCGAAGCTGTCTACAACTTCAAAAAGCTCATTGTCTTCAAGGCTTTTTAAGCTTACGACTTCAGGCGTAGGGCGGATTTCAATGGGAGAATCCTCCTTTGCAACGGCAGCTAATGCAATAAGCGATGCGAAAACAGCAATTGATAAAATAATTGTGATGATTTTTTTCATATTAACACTCCTTTTCTCTTTAATTGATAATACAACAAATTTTATATAAAATCAACAGAGTATTTACAATTTTTCTTTTTTGTGGTAAAATACCATCCGAGGAGTTGAAAAAAATGTTTGATGCAAAAAAAGTAAAAGACGAATGCGTCTTATGGATAAGAGAATTTTTTGAAAATAACGGGCCCGGATGCAATGCAGTAGTAGGAATTTCAGGCGGAAAGGATTCCTCTGTTGCGGCGGCGCTCTGCGTTGAGGCGCTGGGAAAGGACAGGGTTATAGGTGTCCTTATGCCTAAGGGTGAACAGGCTGACATTGATGCGGCATATATGCTTGTGAATCACCTTGGAATAAAGTACTATGAAATAAACATAAAGGAAGCATATGACAGCCTTGTTGATGCTATGCCGAAGGAGCTTTCGTTGACTGCTCAATCTGTGCAGAACCTTCCTCCGAGAATAAGAATGACAACCCTTTATGCAGTTTCCCAAAGCGTAAACGGAAGAGTTGTAAATACCTGCAATTTATCCGAAGACTGGGTGGGCTATTCCACCAGATACGGAGATTCCGTAGGCGATTTTTCACCTATGTCAAATCTTACGGTAACGGAAGTTAAGGAAATAGGAAGGGTTTTAGGCCTTCCCGGTGAACTTGTGGATAAGACACCTATAGACGGACTTTGCGGAAAGAGCGATGAGGAAAACTTGGGCTTTACCTATGCAGAGCTTGACCGCTATATAAGAACGGGAGAAATTGATAATCCCGAGACCAAGGCGTTAATCGACAAAAAGCACAAGGCTAATCTTTTCAAGCTTCAGTTAATGCCTGTCTTTAAGCCTGAAATATAACAAAAAAACGATGAGCTGACGACTCATCGGTTTTTTTCTATAATTATAAAAAGAGGAGGACAGTTTTTGCGGTTGTGAAAAGATTGCAGCATTACGGTATATTTTTTCTGGTCTAAATTTTCAAGATAGGATAAAAGGGTATCCCGCTCTTCAAAGCCGGTGTCTCCTCCGTAATAGGAGCATATTGACACAAAGCCATCATCGTCTATTATGGAAAGGGCGGCATCAATCGCCTTTATGCTGGTATCGGAATGGGAAAATATACTGTGATCTCCTCCCGGAAGAAAGCCTAAGTTGAATATAACGGCTTTTGCCTTTTTTACAAACTCTGCCATAAGGTGATGGCTTTCGTTTATGAGGGTTACATTGACTCTGCCGTTTTCCTCTAAAAGTGCGCGGGTTGATTCTATTGCTTCTTTCTGTATATCAAATGCATAAACCTTTCCCGAATCCCCGACAAGTTCCGAAAGCAGGAGAGTGTCTCTGCCCCGTCCCGCTGTAGCATCAATGGCGATGTCTCCCTCTTTTACATTGTCTCTCATGTGCCCGTGGGAAAGCTTTAGGGCATTTTTGTCAAAATATGTCATATAATCACCTCTTTTTGATATTATCACATAAAAGGTAAAAAGGCAAATATTTGTTGAAATAAAGTTTTATATATGATATACTTATTTTATTCAAAACTTCAGACCGGAGTTTTACTGAAAGGACGTAAAATGATGAAAATTATAAGTTCAATACCGAAAGAAGATTTATATTTCAAAGAAGACTTTGTAAGGATGGAAAAAGTTTCATCAGAAACAGAAGGAAACATTATAAATGTGTACGATGATGTTTTGTATCAGGAAGTGCTTGGCTTTGGCGGGGCATTTACCGAGGCTTCGGCGTACAATTATTCCCTTATGGACAGTGAAACAAAGAAAGAATTTATAAAAGCATATTTTGATAAGGAAAAGGGTATAGGTTATTCTTTCGGAAGAACGCATATAAACTCCTGTGACTTTTCGCTGGATATGTATACATATGTTGCTGAGGGAGATGAAACTCTGGAAAGCTTCAGCATAGCCAGGGATGAAAAATATATTATTCCCTTTATTAAGGATGCACTGGACGTTGCGGGGGAAGAACTTTTACTTTTCGCCTCTCCCTGGAGCCCTCCTGCATATATGAAGGACAATAAAAGTATGCTTGAAGGGGGGAAGCTTCTTCCGCAGTATAAAAAACTGTGGGCGCTTTATTATGCCAGGTATATAAAGGCATACAGAAATCACGGAATAAAAATCAGTGCAATAAGTGTTCAGAATGAGCCTAAGGCAAAGCAATCGTGGGAGAGCTGTTATTATACGGCAGAGGATGAAAGGGAGCTTATTGAAAATTATCTTATTCCCGTATTTGATGAAGAAGGATTAACTGATATTAAAATAATAATCTGGGATCACAACAAGGAAAGAGTATATGACCGCGCTAAAGAAGTTTTATCAAGTGAAAGGGTAAAAAACAGAGTATGGGCGGTGGGCCATCACTGGTATTCCGGAGACCATTATGAGGCATTAAGTCTTGTGGAAAGGGAACTTAAAAAGCCCAATATCTGCACAGAATTCTGCGCTTCAATGAGAATGACATCTGATCTTTTGGCACTTGCGGAAAGATACGCAAGGGAATTTTGCGAAAATATGAATAATTACTGTACAGGAATATGCGACTGGAATCTTTTGCTTGATTCAAAGGGAGGCCCTTACCATCACCGTTTTAAGCCCGGGACGGATGCACTTGATTATGATTATAAGGAGATGGGTGCAGGGTGCTATTCCCCGGTAATGTTTAACGAAGAAGAAAAGACCTTTGAACGCACACCCGTATATTATTATATCGGACATTTTTCAAAATACATAAAGCGCGGGGCTAAAAGGATTGCGACTACGAAATATACAGGAGACATATATGCAACGGCGTTTTTGAATCCCGACGGCGAAAAGGTTCTTGTTATTATGAACCCTGCGGATGAGGGAAAAGACGCGGTAGTCCGCAATAACGGTGAGTGTACGAAATTTAACTTAAGACCGCATTCGATTGTAACGGTACTGTTTTAAGCAGAATAATTTAAGGGATGGGGAGAATATGAAAAAAACAAAGAAAAAAATAAAGGCTCTCATCATAGCGGTGCTTCTGATATTTCCGCTTATAGTGAGCGCAATGACAAAAATGCCGGAAGGAACTTCTTATAAGGGTGAATATTATCCGACAACTGATTTTGAATTCATATATGATTTGAGCTATGAAAAGGGCGGGGAGACGATAAGAGAGCACAATATCTTAGAAGAGAATTTAAGGCTTATAAATGAAGCCGATGAATTTATAATAGCAGACCTTTTCCTTTTCAACGATGAATACAATAAAGATTCCGGGCTTTATCCCAAATCTGTTGAAAGAGTGACAGATGCACTCATTGCTAAAAAGGCTGAAAATCCCGATATGCCGGTTGTGCTGATAACAGATCCCATCAACAATTTTTACGGAGCTTATGAACAGAAGTACATAACAAAGCTTAAGGACGGCGGAGTGGATGTTGTAATCACCGAGCTTAACGCCCTTAAAGATTCAAATATCCTTGTATCGGGATACTACCGCTGCTACACAAAGTGGTTCGGAACAGATGGGCTTTACTGGCTTCCCAACTTTTTCGAAAAGGATGCTCACAAGGTAAACCTTCGCTCTGTTATAAAGCTTGCAAACTTCAAGGCAAATCACAGAAAAGTTGTAATAACCGATAAAGAGGCAATGGTTTCATCGGCAAATCCACACGATCCCAGCAGCTACCATTCAAACATAGCATTAAGGCTTAAGGGGGATGTTATAGGAGACCTTCTTGAAACCGAAAAAACGGTTATAGCTTTATCGGGAGGCATTGTGCCGGATGTTACATACAGCTATGGCGGAGAAACTGTGGGAGAAATTCCGAAAATCAGAATAGTTACAGAAAATGAAATTAAAAACTCCCTTATCGAAAGTATGGATGCATCGGGCTATGGTGATGAAATAAGGCTTGGTATATTCTACATATCCGATTTTGATATACTGGATGCTCTGGGGCGGGCAGCCGACAGGGGAGCGGATGTGAAAATCGTTGCCGATCCCAACAAGGATGCCTTCGGAATTGAGAAAAACGGAAGCCCCAACCGCTCCGCTCTTTGTGAGCTTTATGAAGAGCACGAAAACGTGGATGTAAGATGGTATGCCACCAAGGGCGAACAGTATCACGGAAAAACGGCGGTGTTCAATTATAAGAGAAACGGTGAAACCAGGGTGATACTGGGAAGCGCAAACTTCACAAGGCGTAATATAGGAGGCTTCAACCTCGAAACGGATGCGGAAATAATAATGGACAGCACCGATAAGAGAGCGGAGGGAATAAACGCTTACTTTGACCGCATATGGGAAAACGAAGATGGCGAATACACCCTTCCCATAGAAGAATATTATGAAGACGGATTCTTAATGAGAATACTCTGGAAAATCCAGGAAGTAACCGGCCTTTGCAGCTGGTAAAATAAAAGGAGAGAAAGATATGAAAAAAATCACAGCATTGACACTTATTGCATTACTGGTGCTCGCATTGTTGCCGGTATGCGCCGCATCGGGAACACTTCCCGTAATTAAAGCGGAATTTCCTGTTATTGTCAACGGAAGGGTTGTGGAAAACAAATCAAGAGAATATCCGTTTATTCTCTGCAATTCCATAACGTATTTCCCTATGACTTACGAGGATTGTGCATTCCTCGGTCTTTCCAATAACTGGACGGCTGAAAGCGGAAACGTTATAGAAAAAGCTGCACCTTCGGGCATTTATAAGGACTTTGTAGACCCGGCATTTTCCTATATGAAAAAGGGCGAGACGGCGACGGTTGTCACAACACCCATAACGGTGCTTGGCGTGAGAATTAATAACGCTGCAGAGACCTATCCCATACTCAACTATAAAAATGTTCTTTATTTCCCGCTTACCTGGGACTGGGGACAGAAATTCGGATGGAACATCAATTTTTCGGAGGATAAAAAGCTTGAAGTGACAACAGAAGGCTTTGAAGATGCCGGTTTCTTCTATTCTTATCGCATATCGGGAAGCGAAGTTATAAGAGAAACCAATAAGCTTTCCGATACATCGGCAGACTCCATTTTATACGGCGGATATAATTTTTCTCCTGACTATGACTGGGGAATAAGAAAGACAGAAGGGCTTGTTCAGCTTTTCAGACTTACTACCGAAATGGAAGCAGAACGGATTATCAGCATAAGAGAATCAGAAGTACAGAATTTCCTTTCAAAGGGATGGTACAGGCTGGAAGATGCAAAGACGGCTGTTTACGAATTTATAAAAACTCATTCAAGCGGAGAGTTATATACTGCTACGGAAGGTCTTATGTACGGAGATTTATACAGTATATTTGGTCCTGTAAGAGATGAGATAATCGGCAATTACACAACACTTTACTACGGGAATAATACCTGTATGATGGTGCCGAATTCAGAAGTTTATGCCCATACGGCGGCAGGCTGGATGAAGGCCGATGACTATGCTATTGATGTTGTTAACTATCTGGAAAGCAGAAAAGATTACGGTGCGGCAATGACTGCTCTTGAAAAAAATATGAGCATTTTGCAGGAAGATATTCCCGGTCATCCTTACCCCGATTTTTCAGAATTTGACTATTCGCTTGCCGAAGAACTCTATCAAGGCATAAGGGAAAGATACGCCTCCTATATGAATGGAAATATTGCTTTTCGTACATCTGTGTTCGGAGGATATACTCCCTTTATGATAGTGGACTGCGTTCTCCCGAAAGGAAAGCATCTTGTAAGCTTTGATATAAGCTACGATGTTGTAGACTCGGCAGGGAATGTTTTATACAATGTTGATACAACCCAGCTTGTATATCTTGCTGATTTCAACATAGGAAAAACAGCTGTTAAATCGGCACAGATTTATCTTGACGAAATAGAAAATCCCTATGCGGTGGGAATTGCAAATGTGAGATTTTCAAATCTTGTTTATGATGACCTTTATAATATGCCCATGGGTCAGGGCTGATAAGCGGAGTGAGATATGTCTTTTATAAAACATTTTGTGACGATAACACGTCACAGGCATGAGGTAATTAAAAACTGCTTTAAGGCAGGGATAGGCTTTCAGGGGCTGTTTCACGATTTATCCAAGTACAGCCCGACGGAATTTATTCCATCTGCCCGTCTTTATCAGGGAACAAGAAGCCCTAATGAAAAAGCAAGGGAGCTTTACGGCTATTCGGAAGCCTGGATGCACCACAAAGGGAGAAACCGCCACCATTTTGAATACTGGACAGACCTTAATATGGAAACAAAGCGCTATGAGAGTGTGCCTGTGCCCGATAAATACATAATTGAAATGGTGTGTGACCGCATTGCCGCATCGAAAATCTACAAAAAGGGCGACTATACCGACTCTTCTCCCATAGAGTATCTTTTGCGCGGTGCGGACAAAAACAATATGCATTCTGATACCTATGAAAAGCTTTGCTATCTTTTAACCTATCTTAAGGATAACGGCGAAAAGGAACTTTTTAAGCTTTTGCGAAAGAAAAATATAAGTGTTCCCGGAAAATAATAAAAGGCTGAACGTCAGGTTGCACAAGTCCGGCAAAAACGGACAATAGAAAAAAGAGACCTCCTATGGTAGAATTAAAACAACTACCATAGGAGGATTTTTTATGTCAAGAAGTTACAGACACATTCAAGAATATGAAAAAGAAATCATGGAATTAAAAACCAATGGAAAAA
>JAFQQJ010000047.1 GCA_017411325.1 Clostridia bacterium
ATAATTTCCCACCAGCCTGTTTTGTAGTTCGCTTGCAGCTGATATTTTACAGCTATATTTTTTCCGTAATGCTCTTTCTGATATAGCTCGTCATCTATCATATCCTCATAAGCAATATTCCAATAACCCATGATACCTATTTTGCCTATCAAATGATTCTTGAACAATTCTTCGTAAATTTGCTTTCTTGCCTGTTCATCGGTAAATTTCACACCGTATGGACTTTCTAAAATGGTTTGCCATAACATAACGGACTCCCAATTATTTTTGTCTATACGGTATTTATATTCATGCTCTTTGGAATTTGTAATAAGATAACCGGAATGCCCCTTTTTCGGTTTAATTTTTCGGGCAGCGTTCGCACGTTCCCGGTTAATTCTTAAAAGATTTTCGTTCAGCCCACGTTGGTATTCTATTTCGGCATTTGCCGTTGCAAGCTCCTGCTTGACTTCCTCAATCTGCATAGCAGCCTCTGCTCTTATATCCCTAATATCTCTATCAGCTACTGCTTTTGCGTTTTTTTCTCTCCGCTCGGCATCGTCCTCTGCTTTCACAGCTTTATTTTCTGCTGTTCTGATTTCATAAAGCAGTTGACTATATTCTGCCTTTGTCAAAATCGCATGAGTACACTCATAATCGCTTTGTCCTCCTGGCACCGCTTTATAACTAAGAGCAGTTTTCTTTACAAAATCAGCCATTTCCGCACCTCCTTACAATCCTCTGAGGTAATTTGTAGCAAAAACTTCTGCTCTATTATGTCCGAGAGCTTTACTGCACATTGTCATAGCAGCTCTATCAAGTTTTCTCTTTACCTCGTCCTTTCTGCAGGTGTAAACATCGCTCTGGAATCTTCTGCCCGTTCCCTTATTTATTTTGTCATAAGGAATATCCTCTATTTTCCTTGCGTTTGTATTATATACCGCAGTTGCATACTCTGCTCTGTAGTTGTGAATATCCGCAGCGCTGTGTACGTGCTGCCACACTTTTTCATCTTTCGGTGTTCTTGTCATTCTGTCAACTATCCGTTTTTGGTGTTCTACCGAAATCGGACTATATCGTTCTCTGCCTCCCTTTCCTCTCCGAACATGAACATAGTATTCTTCTTTAAAGTACCTTGTATCTTTCAAAATTTCTAACTGCTTATTATCTGCAGCCGTTCTCTTTTCTTCCGGTATGCTCTCCAGCTTTGTTATTTCTGCCTCAATTTCGATTTTGGTTATTATATCTCCGCCCTTGAGTGCCGATAATTCACTTCGTCTCAAGCCTGTTCCTTTGCAAAAATTTACAAGTTCTTCATTGTTTTTTTCTGAAAAATGCCGGTCTCTTTTCGCAGGTCCTCTACTTCTCTTTATATCTTCCCGGCGCCGTTTTGGTGGTTGGTAATAATCTTCATCATCAGGAATAATGCCATAGAGCTTCCCCAGCGCTTTCGCCTCGAGGTGCATCGTAGAAGCAGACAACCCTTGTGCCTCTCTTTTATATAGCCACTCATTTACATATTTTTTTGCACTTTTTAATGTCGTGCATTTCGGATCGGTTTCCTGCACATACTTAATAAAATATTTTATATGTTTCCAATAACTCTTATAGGTGTTAAAAGAAAATATTTTGCCCTGGTCAGTTCCATTCTTCATAGCCTCCTTTTTGCTTTCGCCAAAGGATTGCATACTTGTCAACTTATCGTATGCTTGCTGATGAAGAGTTTTAGAATAAGATTTGTTTTTTCTTCCCATCAGAAAAACCTCCTTTCTCTGATGTTCAAATGGTGTTAAAGCTAAAGCCGCCTCCTGCAAGAATTAAATCCTCTGCATTCAGCAAAATACACTTTTTAAGGTCTTATGTGTGACCGGTTTGGAATTAAATTCCGACACTTTTTCTTCTTGCTTATGTGTGCAGCCTTATTTATTATTTTAATCACTTTCTACGGCAGTTAAGGTTCTGTC
>JAFQQJ010000048.1 GCA_017411325.1 Clostridia bacterium
AAATCGGCTTCCTTTGTTGTACAGGCAATTGTCTTTAAGCAAACCGGAACCTATATTAAACATCAAGAAGAATTGCTTGCAGTCGCAATGCCTGATGAACAAGCTATTATCAACACATTTTTGAGTTTGAAAAAAGGTGGCATGGTTGATTTTATTCCGATGTCCGAAACATTGTTTGTTTGGTCAAAGAAATGGATTGCTGAAAATAGTTAAGTCAATTCCAATATGTCGAACAGTTAAACAAATTGGAATTTGAAAACCATAAAATTATGAGTGATTATTGCTCTCCATAGGTTATCAATAAAATCCTCCAAAAGCCTTGAAAATAAAGGATTTATCGCAATGTGTTCACCTTATCCTTTTATATGATTTCACACAAGTTTACTCTTTCCCTGCCTACTTATAAGGGCAAAATCAAGGGCAAGAAAATCTCATAACAAGATATAACAGAGTGTGGCAATCGGAGAACTGTGACATATGTGCGAATATATTATAACGGAGGATTTTTTAATGGACAAGTATATTTATGATGAAAGCAACGGTTTATGGTATGAGTTGCAGGGAGATTATTATATTCCTTGCATTACTTTACCAACCGAAAAAGAACACAAGTTTATCGGCTTATGGGGACAGCGGTACAAACGCTATTTACAGGAACATAAACGAGCAGTTTACACCACGCTGCTCACAAGCGGAAAATTGAACGGTTATCTTGCTGATATTGACGAACAGGCAATGGATATGATGTTCCGATTGGTTGAGCAAATGGCTGACAAGGAAGGTGTGACTGAGCAACTCAAAGCGGAAAACCCGATGTTGTGGGTTGTAAGAATGAACGAGATACAGGCAAGGGCAAGAGAAATAATCAATAGAGAAATTATATACACATAAAAGATTAGAGCGGCAGGGAGAAATCTCTGTCGCTTTATTCTTGCCCTTGACAATAAGGCACAACTATTATATACTGTACTTGTAGATGTAATACACTATATAATAGCAAGTAACAGAATGGCGGTGGAATTTTGGATATTGTTGTAAGCAATAAGGCAAGCCGACCTTTGTACGAACAAATTTCTACACAAATCAAGGCGGCAATTATGAGTGGTGAATTGAAAACAGGTGAAGCCATTCCGTCTGTAAGGTCATTGGCAAAGTCCTTGCACATTAGTATTTTAACGGTACAAAAAGCTTATGCCACATTACAAGAAGATGGATTTATAGAGTCAACAGCTGGTAAAGGGTGCTATGTATCGGCACAAAATCAGGACTTTTATCTTGAGGAACAACAAAAGAAGATAGAGGAACACTTTACAGACGCAATCGAAGTGGCAAGGGCAAGTGGAATATCACTTGATAAACTAATCAATTTACTGACACTTTTATATCAGGAGGACGAATAAATGAGCGAAAATATTTTAGAAGTTAAAGGTTTGACAAAAGATTACGGTGATTTCGTTCTTGATAAATTGACCTTCACTGTACCTAAAGGCGTAATTATGGGACTGATTGGAGAAAATGGTGCAGGAAAATCAACAACTATTAACTGTATTCTTAATGAAATATCAAAGACAGATGGAAATATTGAAATTTTCGGAAAGGATTATCTCTCTGAAGAAATTGAAATCAAAGACAAAATAGGCGTTGTATTTGATGAAAACCATTTCCCAGATATATTTACACCAAATGAAATTGGAACATATATGTCGGGAATATATTCAAAATGGGAACGAAATACTTATGTCAATTATCTCTCGAAGTTTGAACTTCCTGCTGATAAAAGGGTAAAGGATTTTTCTAAAGGTATGAAAGTTAAGTTGGCTTTTGCTGTGGCACTTTCGCACAAAGCAGAACTTTTAATTTTGGACGAAGCAACAAGTGGTCTTGACCCTATTATCAGAGATGACATTTTAGATATTTTGATTGACTTTGTTCAAGACGAAAATCATTCGGTATTGGTATCTTCTCATATCATAAGCGATTTAGAAAAAGTGGCAGATTATATTACTTTTATTCATAAGGGGAAATTGGTTTTCACCCACTCAAAAGACGAATTAGTTGATAATTACGGTGTAATGAGTTGTGGTGCTATGGTTTTTGACAACTTAGATAAATCAGAGATAATCGCTTATAGGAAAGAGGATTATCAATACAAAGTGCTTGTAAAAGACCGTCACATTGCCGAGAAAAAATATCCAAAAGCGATTGTTGTTCCAGCCGCAATCGAAGAAATTATGCTTTTCTATGTAAAGGGGGAAATGAAATGAAAGGGCTATTAACAAAGGATTTTCTTACAATTAAAAAGAAATATGGCTTACCTCGTGTGATTATGGATATAGCCATTATTATTGCGTTAATGTTCATATTGGAAAAAAGCGGAACAATATATATCAGTTTTTTACTCATTCCTATTGAAATAATGTCAATGATTATCTCCCTAACAACTTGTGACGAGCAATGGAAATGGGGGAAATATGCTGTATCACTTCCTGTATCTAAAAAACAGATTGTATGCAGCAGATATGCTTGTGCGGGTATTTTGTCCTTAATTGGCTTTGTGGTTGCACTCATTGTAAATTCTGCCTCATATATTCTGTTTCCACAATATGCATATGGTTTTTATCTCTTTATGTCCTGTGCTTCATTTGCACTGACATTATTGTTTTTGGCATTTGTTTTGCCATCAAATTACTCGTTAGGTGTTAATGCTGGATTTGCGACAATGTTTATCTTAATTATACTGCTTGTTGTTTTGGGCTTATGGACTAAGGCAACAAATAATTCAATTATGTGGTTTGTTGTAGAGAATTTTGAAGTAAGCATTGCTATTGCAGGAGTTTCTGTTGTTGCAATATGCGGGTTGTCTTTTGTACTGTCAAACTTGTTTTTCAGAAAAAAATATATATAGTTAGGAGTAAGAAATGAGAAAGTGTATCAGATGTGGATGTGAAATGAAAGAAAATTGTGCTGTAAAAATTGAAGGGGCGGGATATGGAATTGTTTTATCATCTGATGAAAACAAGTTATTTGGTGGTCGAATAGGAAAGCCTAAAGTAGCCATTTGCCCTGAATGTGGAGAAGTGTCTATTTATCTTGAAGATTTGGATAGATTAAACTAATCCCTTCTTTTTCTACGATAATGTTATGTACGCCGCCGCTATGGGTAAAACCGTAACGGCGGTTTTTCAATGCTACCTGCTATCTCTGTCAATGGATTTTTTATACTGTCTTTGCGGTGGTTGCTGCTTGTTGCGTTCCTGTATCTCACGCAGATGTTTTAACACGCTCTGCCTTTCGGGCGGTCTGTGCTGTTCTTTAGTGGCAGCTGTCGGCTTCCTGCTGACTTGGTATTCCCACTCGGCAAGGTCACGGTTGTACTGCTCTACAACGCTTTCCATTTCTCGGAAAGTACGCATAAATACCTGCACATCAGGATAACCGTCCGCTTTGAGTGTATCGGGGATTTTATCCAGCCTGTCGGCAATTTCCACTTCGGTTTCTTTGATTTTTACCTCCAACGCTTTTCGTTCTTTACCTTTGAAAAGCCCCTTTGTATCAGCAAGCTGCTGTTTCAAGTGCGGCAGAACTTTGTCCTGCAAGTTTTTAATTTCCTTTGCCTTATCCTGTACTTTTATCATCAGATTTCGCATATGACGGAACTCTGCCATATCAATATCAAGTGTAGGCTTGGGTGGCATATCCTTTTCCCGAATAAGGTTTTGCAGAAAATCTTTTGCCTTTGCCACAATCCCACGGAACAGATTAGGAAGCCAGCCTTTGCTTTTAATTGACTGGCTTGCTTTTTCGTGTATCTCGGTCTGCTTGACTTCTAAAATCTTTGCTTCGGAAATACCCGATAACAACGCCATATCCGCTGTCCTGTTCCATTCCTGCCTTGCGGTATTGTCCGCTTCAATCTCGGCGGCTTTGGGATTGTTCTTGCCGATTTTCTTGGTGGGAAGATAAACGCTGTTCTTATCAAATACCTTTAACTGCTGTTCGGGATCGGAGATATGCCGATTGATAAGGTCGGTGTAAATCTCTTTTATCTCCCGAAGAAAAGGCTCGCTTTTGAATTTATCATCTTTCACGGTAAAGAGGTGGCTTTCGTAAACCTCGCCCTTTTTAATGACGGTACAGCCTTTGCGTATCTGCCCGTCCTCCCCTGTGATTTCTTTCTTGGTGCGTACCCTTTTGCCCGTTTCATCATAGAACACGCTGCGTGTGGCTCTCTTGATGTCAGGCTCAGGAAGCAGTTTTCTTTCGCTGAAGATAAGATGGATATGATAATTGGTTTTGCGTTTGTTGTGGTGGAGGGCTGACACGCACTCCACACCATATCTCTTGCGGAACTCCTCCGTAAAATCTTCAAGGACTTCCTGCGGCTCGTATCTTGTATAAACTTCGGGCAGGGCGATAATCAATTCCCTTGCTTCGATACATTTGCCCTCTGTGCCGCTCCGCTTAAACTCCTGCTGGCTTTCCCTTGCAAGGTTACTCCAAAATTCATTGTCGGCGGTGCGGTAGGTGGCATAAAGGTTTTCCTGCTTTGCGTGGCTTGTGATATAGGATATTCTTCCCTTGACATTGGATAGCTTCGACATCTGTATAAATGAATGTCTTGCCATATACTCCTTCCTCCCGTGACGGGCATACTCTTTTTGCAACCGAGAAATCGGTTGCCGCTGTTTCGGCGGCGTAAGCAGACGGACAGCGAAGAAAACAGCGGGCTGTTTTCTTCTGTATCATAGCGGCGGTGCATTGCCCGAAGCGATGGTACAGTGCCCCCTGCAAGGGCGAAATACCCAGAGTACAAATCGAAGATTTGTGCGAGGGGTGTATTTCGCTCTCAAACGCCGAGGGCTTGGAGAATGGTTATTCTACTTTGCGGACATCGTTTTCATTCAGCAGGTTTCTTCCCTGATTGACGCTCATAAATCGCTCTAAAGTATCCCTGCGGATAATCGCTTTTCTTCCGACCTTGAGGACGGGAAGTTTGCCCCAGTCTACCAACTTACGCATTGTATTTCTTCCGATACCCGTACATTCTGCTGCTTCTTCTATGGTTAAACCCATTTTGATGTTGCCCATTTTATCAACCTCCTTTCAAAACACGCATTTTGCAACTATGTATCTGTAATTATACTTATTTTGATACCTCTTGTCAACTCGTTTTGCAACTTATTAAGAAATATTTTTGTCTATTATTAAATTTATGGTTGCAAAATAGGTTTTTCTGTGCTATACTATCAGCAATAGGAGGTGAAAGCCTTGAAAAAAGAAATTACATTCACCGCAAAACAGGTCGGTGAACGAGTGAAAGAACGCCGAACAGAATTAAACTTAACAATGCCCGAACTTGGTAAGCGTGTCGGGGTAAACAAATCTACCATTCAAAGATATGAAGCGGACGGAGTAGACCCGAAGCGTACAATGATTATCAACGGGCTGGCAGAAGCACTCCTGACCACTCCCGAATGGCTGACAGGACTTTCCGAAGATAAGGAATATGACAGCCGCACTTTATGTGCAAGGGATATGGAGGAACATATCAAAAAATATCTTGATACGGTTTCTTCTGTGGTAAAGGGAGAACCGCACCAACAACTGCTTACCACATTCCTCGGAAAGATGATTGACCTCTATACGGTTATGACTTATCACTTTGCAGACGCAATGGCTGAGGTTGACCGTGTAGCGGAGGACGAGGGCTTAAAGCAGTCCTTACGCCGCTATGCGATTGAGTCAGGGGCGATTATGGAAAGGGTTTACCGTAAAGAAATGGAACTTCCTATCGAGAATATGAAGCAGTTTTTAGATGGGATTTTACATATCTACGATGAGGGACGCACCGCTGTAAAGATGGGCGACCTGTTCGGGATAGTGACAGCAGCCGAAGAAAGGGTTGCTGAAAAAGAAAAATTCCGTGGCACTTTGACAAGTGAAAATGCCGATTGACATTCATCGGCATAAGTGACACTATTACTTTACGCACACCATATGTCACAGTCCCGATTGCCACGGATAGAAAGGAGAAATTTATCTATGGCAAAAGGTTCTGTAAGAAAAAAAGGTAAAAAGTGGTACGCACGCTTCTATATCGAAGATGAAAGCGGCAGAAAAGTACAGAAAGAGTTTGTGGGAACAGAAAGCAAGTCTGAAACAGAAGCCCTGCTCAGAAAAGCAATCGCTGACTATGAGGAAAAGAAATTCGTTGCGAAGTCTGAAAACATCACAGTTGGTATGCTGCTCGATCTGTGGGTGGAGGAAGAACTGAAACCCGGCAATCTCAGCAATGGTACGGTAATGTCCTATCAGGGAACGGTCAACCGTATCAAACAGCACCCGATAGGAAACCGAAAGCTGAAAACCGTAACCGCCGACCATTTACAGGCGTATATAGACTTTCTCAGCTTTGGCGGTACAAATCCTGACGGTACAACCGCAAAGGCACTCAGCAAAGGGTATCTCCGATTGTTTTCGGCTGTTTTACAAGGGGCGTTCCGTTTTGCGGTATTCCCGAAAAGACTGATAACCTTTAACCCGATGCAGTATGTGGTATGGCGAGGAAAGAAAGAAGAATGCGAACTGTTCTCGGACGAGGACGGAGAAACTGCCTCCACACCAACGCTCAGCTACGAACAGTATCAGAGATTAGAGGACTTCCTGAAAAAGAAAAACAATCCTGCACTTCTTCCTATACAGATAGCCTATTATACAGGTTTGCGTATTGGAGAGGTCTGTGGTCTGACTTGGCAGGACATTAACCTTGAAGAACAATATCTGACAGTACGCCGCAGTATGCGTTACAACGGGGCAAGGCACAAAACAGAAATAGGGGCAACAAAGCGTAAAAAAATCCGCACCGTGGACTTTTGCGATACGCTTGCCGCAATCCTGAAAACTGCGAAAACAGAACAGCACAAAAACCGTTTTCGATACGGGGAACTGTACAGCCTTAATTACTATTTGGAGGTCAAAGAAAAAGACCGCACCTATTATGAGGTTTACAGTCTGCCGAGGTCGGAGGAAGTCCCAGAGGGGTACAAGGAATTATCCTTTGTCTGCCTTAGACCTGATGGGGCATTTGAAGCACCGAGTACGGTGGGGATTATGTGCAGGACAGCGAGAAAAAAGGTGGAGGGATTGGAGGATTTCCACTTTCATATGCTCAGACACACCTATACAAGCAATCTGCTTTCAAACGGTGCAGCACCTAAAGATGTGCAGGAACTTCTCGGACACGCTGATGTCAGTACCACAATGAACATTTACGCTCACGCTACAAGGGAAGCGAAGCGTACTTCCGCAAGACTGCTGGATAAGGTAATCGGCGGAGAATAAAAATTTCCCTTGTTTCGGCTCATAAGGGCAAAAACAAGGGAAAATACATAAGGTTTGAACATTTAATAGGCGATATGCCTTGAAAATACAGGGTTTATAGAGGATTGAATAGATAAATCAGAATTTATATACAAAAACCACCCCTCGGGGTGGTTTTTCGCATATCTACATATATTCTCGCAGTTTTTTTAATGCCGCGCGCTCGATTCTCGATACCTGAACCTGTGAAATGCCCATAACGCGCGCAGCTTGCTGTTGCGTCATGCAACGGAAAAAACGCAGCATTATGACAACCCGCTCACGCTGTGAAAGCTTTTCTATCGCATCGGAAAGCGTTATATATTCAAGCGTGGTGTCTTCAAGTCCATGGTTTCCGAGAAGCTCCTCAAGCGTCTGTCCGTCTTCGGTTATTTCACGGTCGAGCGACGTTGTCTGCGCTGTTGCACACTCCGCCTGTGCAATTTCTTCAGCGGTAAGCCCGGTTTCTGCTGAAAGCTCGGAAAGCGTTGCTTCCCGCCCGAAACGAGCACAAAGCTCTGTAGCGGCGCGGCGTATTTTTGCGGCGTTTTCCTTAAGCGTCCGGCTTACCTTTACCGCTCCGTCATCGCG
>JAFQQJ010000049.1 GCA_017411325.1 Clostridia bacterium
GCAAATATTAAATTTTATTAGAAATCCCATTAGAAAAGAATTTCTTTATTGTCAGCACCGATTGCTGAAAACCGCACTGTTACAGGGTTTGCGGAGAATTGTGTTCCAACAACTTCTAATAGTTTGAGACAATTTCGAGTGCGCCCCGTTATGTCCTTTTGCGGTGCCCGGAAAAATTTCACACTTTTGTGTTTATTTTTCCGACCGCGGCAACTCCTTATTGCTCGCTTAATCTGCCACAGGCAGCGCTTGCAAACGTCCCCACTTCGATACGTCTCCATTTATGTTAAGCTATGATAAGCTGTAACTATTTATTGAATTTTTCATTCGGGGCGGCGCCCCGTAAGACCTTTAGTTATATTACCACAAAATTATCTTTGTGTCAATAAAAATCTCTTTTACTTGTATTTTTTTGATTTATATATTATAATGATTACATCGCAGATGAAGTCAATGAATTGCCTTGCGGCATAAATTGGAATCTCTGATTTCGTGAATTGAACTTGCGGCTCATTAATTGCACTAAAGTGCATTAAAAGGCAAGTCAATTCATAGCGCTCCTTGTGTAAAGGAGGGTGGCACGCAAAGCGTGACGGGAGGATTGTAAAAAATGAAACAACCCCTCAGTCAGCTTCGCTGACAGCTCCCCTTACACAGTGGAGCCTTTGATTAACGGCATTTAAATCGTTCGCTGATTATATCTATGATTTCATCGAAGATATAATCATAGATACACATATACGATAAGAGAGGAGTTCTATTATGAAAAGGAGAGTTATCATAAGTATGGTTATATTGATGATTTTTTTCCTTTGTCTCATCCCGGAAAAGGCATTTTATAGTGATGGCGGTACGGTTCAATGGAAATCAATTATATATAGCATTACGAAATATAATGCCATTATTGAAGAAAACGAATATATGGTTGGATATGAAGTGGAAGTTTTCGGAATTACGATATATGATAATACCCATATTATAAAAACGAAATAATATCAAACATTTATGATAGAGGTGATAATATGAAAAGTACACTTTGGAATGTCGGCGCGTCAAGCTGTATACTTACGCCTGAGGAGCATACTGCAGATGGCTTTTCTTCATATAAAGAGGCGGGAATAAAGCTTGCCGAGCTTTCATGCTGTCATAATCTATCACAGATTGATTTTTACAATAATCCGGAAAGAATCTTGAAAGTAGCAGAGGCAAACGGAGTAAAATTCACATCCTTTCATCTGCCATTTTCAAAAACCATCAGCTTTTCAAATCCTGATAAAGAGGTAAGAGAAAAGGCGGTATTAAAGCTTAAGGAAACGGTGGATGCGGCATCTTCAATCGGAATAAACCTTATGGTTATGCATCCGTCCTGCTCGAATTACGAGTTTTATCCTGAAAGGGATAAGTTAATAGCACAATGCCTTTCGCACATCGGAGAGGTGTATGAATACTGTGACAGGAAAAACATAACTCTCGCCGTTGAAAATATGACAGGGCAGGGACTTTTGGGAACGCCGACAGAAATGATAAGATGCCTTAAAGAATTTCCTGATATAAAAATCTGCTTTGACATAAATCATTGTTTCCGCCTTACTCCTGAGGAATACCTTGATGAGCTCATAAAAGCGGGTTTTAAGGGAAGAATAGCAACTATTCACGCCTCAGACTATTTTCTTAAAGAGGAAAAGCACCTTATGCCCGGCGAGGGAAAAACCGATTTTTGTGCAGTTACAAAAAAGCTTCGGGAAATGGAATATAAAGGCGTATTTATGTATGAGGTATCGGGAAATAAAGAAACAGGTGCAAGATACACCCCGAAAGCCGTAAAAGAAAATTTTGATACAGTTATTAAATCAGCCCTTTTTAATTGACAAAAGGGCTGAAAAGTTGTATATTATAAGTTGATTTAAATAACGAGGAGACATTTTTATGAAAAAACTTTTAAATCTCTTCTGGGTGTTCTTCAAAATCGGTGCATTCACCTTTGGCGGCGGCTATGCAATGATACCGATTATCCAGAAGGAAGTGGTTGAAAACAAAAAATGGGTAACCGATGACGATATATTGAATGTCATCGCCATTGCGGAATCCACACCGGGGCCCATTGCCATAAATTCGGCCACATTTATTGGCTACAAGGTGGCAGGAGTACTTGGCGCGGCGTGTGCAACCATGGGCGTTGTAATTCCGTCCTTTGTAATAATTACCGTTATCGCGTTTTTCTTAAATAAATTCAGCGAGTATGAGGCTGTTCAGTATGCCTTTTACGGAATAAGAGCAGGGGTATTGGCGCTTGTAATAAAGGCACTTATCACAATGTATAAGAAAATGCCGAAAACAGCCATAGCTTACGGAATTGCCCTTTTTGCATTTGTTGCATCGCTTGTATTTGATATAATAAATATAAGCATCATATATGTAATTTTGGCCTGCGCCGTAATCGGGCTTGTTTCTTCCTTATTCAAGGTAAAGGAGGTAGAATAAGATGCAGTTTTTCGAGCTTTTTTATACCTTCTTTTATATAGGCATCGTAACCTTCGGAGGCGGCTATGCAATGCTTCCGCTCATCCAGAGTACCGTACTTGATAAGGGCTGGATGCCCCACGAGCAGCTTGTTGACTTTGTGGCAATTTCAGAATCTACACCCGGACCCTTCGCAATAAATATTGCAACCTATATCGGGGCAGAAAGGTGTGGTGTTTTAGGCTCTGTATGCGCAACACTTGGTGTTGTAATGCCGTCTTTTATAATAATATTGCTTGTTGCAAGAGTTTACGAAAAGTTCAACTCCAACAGAATTGTAAAGGGCGTTATGACAGGTCTTAAGCCTGCAGTAATAGGATTAATCGCATCGGCTGTTTTAACAATAGGAAAAACTGTTTTAATCCCCGATGTTACAACCTTTATGGGCGTATTTTCAAAGGATATATTAAGCCTTGAGCTTTTGTGTTCACTCATAATTTTCGCTCTCGGACTTTTCCTTATCCTTAAAAAGAAAGCGCATCCCATTTTGGTTATTGCGCTTTCTGCAATACTCGGAATTTTAGCCGGATACTTTATACTGTAAGGAACTTTTTTATGATAACTAAGTATTTTGATGTAAACCCACTGGAAATTGAATACGGGAAGACAGACGAAGCGGCAAAAATTTTGCTGTCTGGTGGTCTTGTTGCTTTTCCGACGGAAACGGTATACGGTCTCGGAGCAGACTGCGAAAATAAAGATGCCGTTAAAAGCATATTTACTGCAAAGGGCCGCCCGATGGACAACCCTTTGATAGTGCACGTTTCCGATATTGCAATGTGCGAGAAATATGTTTCTCATATCCCCGAAACAGCGGAGCTCTTAATGAACAAATTCTGGGGAGGCCCCCTTACCATCGTTATGAAAAGAAGCAAGTTTGCCATAGACGAGGTTACTGCAGGGGGAGATACGGTTGCGATACGCCTTCCTTCGCACCCTGTGGCACACGCTCTTATCAAGGCGGCGGGAAAGGGAATCGCTGCTCCCAGTGCAAATCTTTCGGGTAAGCCGAGTCCCACAACGGCAGAGCATGTGAAAGAGGATTTTGACGGCAAGATTCCCTGCATAATCGCAGGAGGAAAGGCAGAGCACGGGCTTGAATCCACCGTTATTGATTTAAGCGGAGAAAGACCTATGGTGCTTCGTCCCGGAGTAATAAGCCTTGATATGATTAAGGAACTCCTTCCCGATGCTGTATACGGCGGCGGAGGGGAAGGAATCCCCAAAAGCCCCGGTATGAAATACAAGCACTATGCTCCCGATGCCAAGGTTATAGTTGTAAAAGGAGATATGAAAAAGGAAGCAGAAAATTGCTCCGGTAAGGTTCTTTTTATGGACTATGAAGATATGCGAAGCGAATATGAAGAAGGAAGCTTTCTTTCTGTCGGACAGGATGATACATCCTATGCGGCATCGCTTTTCTGGCTTTTAAGACTTGCTGATTCAAAGAAAGCAGATTTCGTTCTGGCAAAGGATCCGAGGGGTGGAATGCCTGTTTCTGATGCACTTTGCAACAGACTTTACAAGTCTGCGGGAGGTAATATCATATGATTTTGTTCGTATGTACGGGCAATACCTGCAGAAGCCCTATGGCGGAAGCACTTTATAAAAGCATAACCGGAAAAGATGCCATATCTGCCGGATTAAGTGCCGTTAACGGAAGCAGGGCAAGCGAGCATTCGATTACGGTTATGGCAAAGCGCGGCATTGATATTAAAGAACACCTGTCACGGCAGATTGATATTTCTATGCTGGAAGAAGCTTCTGCTGTTCTTACGATGACCGAAGGACATAAGGCGATGCTTTTATATGCCGTTCCCGAATTTTCCGGAAAAGTTTTTACGATTTACGAATGGGCAGGAAAAAAAGGCGATGTGGCTGATCCTTATGGCGGAAGCATAGAGGTTTATGAAGAATGTGCAAAGGAACTGGAGGAACTTATCCGTGAGGGTGAAAAGCTACACTAAGAACTATTTTGATGCCCTTTATGAAATTGAAAAGGAGGCCTTTTCGGATTTCTGGAGCGAAAAGGGTATGAAGGAGGAGCTCGCACTTTCTCAGGCACACTACTATGTTGCCGAGGAGGACGGGGAAATCCTCGGCTTTGCAGGATACTGGCTCATAATTGATGAGGCCGAAATTATGAAGGTTGCCGTTAAGAAGCAGCATCGCGGCAAGGGGATAGGCGATGCACTCCTTAAAGCGATGATTGAAGACTCAGTTTCCCTTGGCGCAAAGAAAATCCTTCTTGAAGTGAGGGAAGGGAACACCCCTGCCCGTAAGCTTTATGAAAAGCACGGATTCATATCCTATGCAACAAGGGAAAACTATTATCAAGGTAAAGAAAACGCGGTTTTATATAAAAAGAATTTGTAAAGGAAAGTTTATATGCTTATTTTAGGAATTGAAAGCTCATGTGACGAAACAGCGGCTTCCTTAGTCAAAGACGGTCGCGAGGTTTTGTCGGACGTTATATATTCTCAGGCTGAAATCCATTCAAAGTACGGCGGAGTTGTGCCGGAAATTGCATCAAGAAGGCATATTGAAAAGGTGCTTTATGTAATAGACAAGGCACTTGCCGATGCCAATGTGACAAAGGATGATATTGACGCCATCGCCGTAACCTGCGGTCCCGGATTGGTGGGGGCACTCCTTGTTGGCGTATCGGCGGCAAAATCTCTTGCACTTGCCTGGGACAAGCCCCTGATTCCCGTAAACCATATAAAGGGGCATATTTCTGCCAATTATGTGGCGTTTAAGGAACTGGAGCCGCCCTTTATCTGCCTTGTTGCATCAGGCGGACACAGTCATATTGTCTATGTGAAGGACTATACCGATATGAAAGTTTTGGGCGCTACAAGAGATGACGCGGCAGGGGAGGCATTTGATAAGGTTGCCCGTGTAATAGGTCTCGGCTATCCCGGAGGGCCCAAGGTTGATGCGGCGGCAAAGCTTGGAAATCCCGAAGCTTTTTCTTTCCCGAGAGCTAAAACGGGAGATGATTTTTCCTTCAGCGGCCTTAAAACTGCGGTAATTAATACTGTACATAAAATGGAACAAAAGGGAGAAGAAATACCGGTTAATGATATTGCGGCAAGCTTTCAGCAGGCTGTGGTGGAGGTTTTGGTTGGAAATACCATAAATCAGGCGGGAAAAGTGGGAACGGATAAAATCTGTCTTGCAGGAGGAGTTGCGTCAAACAGCCTGCTCCGAAGCGAATTTGAAAAGGCGGCAAAGGAGAAAAAGCTTACACTTTACTATCCTCCGTTAAGATATTGCACAGACAATGCGGTAATGATCGCATCGGCGGGCTATTTTGCATATAAGGCGGGAGATACAGCATCATCAGACCTTAATGCATATCCTGCGTTAAGCCTTGAATAGTAAAAAAGCGTTTGCGAAGCAAACGCTTTTTCTTTAAAATTATTTTGTGCATATTTTAAGTTATTTAATGCATTGAAAATCAGAGACGGAAAGTATATAATAAAATAAAGGAAACAAAGGAGGAGTTAATATGAAAAAGCTTATATGTATGATGCTTGCTGTATTACTGGTATTTTCTATGATTCTGGCAGTATCTGCATCCGATGCAGTTATCTTAACGGCAAAAGATGTGGATGAATTTACCAAAGGAACTTCCGTTAAGGATGGACTTATCGAAGGTAAAGAATTCACAAGAAGCTATTTCGGTTTTTATGATGTGGATATGACAGGAGTTAAATCCATAGAATTAAAGCTTAAAATGAATGTTCAGGTAAACGGTGAGTTTTTCCGTATAAAGGTGGACGATCCCTATTCGCTTAACATAGGCTATGTTGTAGTGAATAAAAAGGGTGAAAACGGTGTTGTTACAGCGAGAGGAAATATAACTCCCGTAGAAGGTAAGCACAAGCTTTATATCGGAAGTACTATGACAGCCACAAAGCTTTACTGGGGTATTGAAAGCGTAACTCTTTACAAGGAAGCAGCTCCGGTGGTTGTTCCCGTACCTGATTCAAAAATTGTAGACAACTATTCAGATACCTGGGTAGCGGTTGACTCTATGGGACGTAAAGTTGCTGACTTCGAAGAAGCAGGGCCTGTTAAAGAGGGTACAAGAAAAGTCGGTATGTTTTACTGGACTCAGGCAGGTGGCGGAACCAACGGAATTATACCCGAAATCATAAGAAGCGCCCCCGAAGCGAGATATTCCGCGGAACATGAAGCATGGGGCAAGGATGGAGCCTACTGGTGGGGACAGCCTGCTTTAGGCTTTTACGGAAGCGCAGAATACTGGGTTTACAGAAAGCACGCCGTAATGTTGGCAAACGCAGGTGTTGATGCCATATTCATGGACTTCACCAACGACAGTAATGCTATGATACATAATTTCTCAAGACTTTATGATGCATTCCACGATGCAAGAGAATCCGGAGTAAATGCTCCTAAATTAAGCATTTACGGAAACATGGCAGGAGCAAGCAATGCACAACCTAATGATATGCTTCCCTCAATGTACTATAGCTTTTATGCTGACGAAGAATATTCCGACCTCTGGTTTATCTGGAAAGGACAGCCTTTCATGATAAACTTCCCTGTAAGAGAAAGCGTATATGCAAATGACGAGGATAAGGACGTTCTTGATATGTACAAAACAATTTCCGAAACCTTTGATCTGGCAAACCCCGGAGAACTCAGAAGCGGAACCAATGACCTTACTTTAAGACATGTAAACTGGCTTGAAGAATATCCTCAGCATCCCTTCAGTATGACAAAAAGCGGCAGATTTGAATTTATGAATCTTGCTATGGCGATAAATCAGTCTTATGTTGTAGGCCACGGTGTAGTAGGTGTATTCTCCGATCCCTATACAAAGGGTAAGGGTTATTCAGAAGCCTTTGGTGAGGATCTTTCTGCCACAAGCGGAAAAGTGCCTTACTTCTTCCGCGAGCAGGCGGCACACGTTCTTTCGGTTGATCCCGAATTCGTATTTGTCGACGGATGGAATGAGTGGAGAACTCCCAAATATGAAAGCTACGGTGCAAATAAGTGTGCTTTTGTTGACCTTTTCGACGAGGAGAACAGCCGTGACTTTGAGCCTTCAAGAAGTTACTTAAAGGACGACTATTATAACCTTTTGGTTGACTTTGTAAGAAAATATAAGGGGGTTCGTCCTGCGCCCGTTGCAAGTGAAAAAGTTACTATTGATATAAACGGAGACATTGCACAGTGGAATAATGTAGGACCTCTTTTCATCAACGATTACGATGCTTTTGAGCGTGATTCTATCGGCTCAACAGACAGAATAACAGGAGAGGCCATAAGATATAAAACTACTGTAAATAACTCCATTGCCTCTGCAAAGGTAGCAAGAGATGATGAAAACTTCTACTTCCTTGTTACTGCAAGAGATGTTGTTAAGACAGGACATGAAGGTTTTATGAACCTTTACATAAATTCCGACAGAAACTATGCAACAGGATGGGAAGGCTATGACTATTCCGTAAATGTTGCAGGTAACGGCATTATTGCAAAGGCAACAAGCAACGCCTGGGCGTGGGAAAACATCGGAAATGTGACAGCTCTTGCAAACGGCAACACTTATCAGATTGTTATCCCCAGAGCATTAATAGGAGAAACAGGCACGGCAGATTTCGAGTTTAAGTGGACAGATTCCATTTCCTGCGACGGAGATTATCTTGACTTCTATTCAGAAGGAAGCTCTGCTCCTATGGGTAAGTTCAACTATCTATATACAGAAATTCAGCAGACCGCATTAAAGGCTGCTGAAAGAGAAGCCATTAACGATGTATCAATCGTAAAGATAGGCTCATCAAGAATGATTATAGACGGCGGCAAGGTTTCTGTTTACGAGCCTGATACAAGAATAACCGCTATTGAAATGAACGGAACTGCTTATGTTCCCATGGAAACATTTGAGGATGTTTTGGGTAACGGCTTATCCAAGATTACCTACAATGCTGAAAAGAACATTGTTTATGCGGCACGCCACGATCTTGAAGCAAGTGCTACGGGAACAAGCCACAAAATCATCAACTACATCTGGACTTATGCAACAATCGGTGCAATGGAAGGTAGAGCAAACGGATATCTTAAGACACTAACAGCTCCCATTATTGCAGAAAACGGTATAATCTATATGCCTCTTTCTTATGCTTCCGATATGTTCGGATGGAATGTTACAAAAATTGCCGACGGCATCTATGCAGTAGCGCCCGGAGAAATAAATGCTTCTGCAGTAAATGCGGTGCTCGGCCATATTCAGTAAGGAGGAAAGAAAAATGAAAAAAATATTATCTTTAATACTTGCATTTTCAATTATCCTTACCCTTTTAATGGCATTTACCGTAAGCTATGCGGCAGGTGTTGCCGATATTAAATTCAAAAGCGACGAAATTTCCCTTAAAGATAAGGTTCAGTCGGCAGTTGTTAAGGACCTTTCCGGAAACGAGCTTAAGGCCTCGGGTATTTCAAGGGGTGCAATCGGAGGTGGTATTGCTGAAAATATAAACGAGCGTTTATATGACGGCTATTTAGTTACCGACAATAAGGAAAGCATACAGAGCTTGCTTGTTATCGGCACCAAGCTTATGATTGATATTGAGCTTAAGGAAGAAACAGAATTTTCTGCAGTAAGAGTTTATGCAGGTGCTTCTGCAAACGGATTTTCTGCACGTCTTATGAAAACGGCATACCTTTCTGTTTCTACCGACGGAGTGAACTACGAAAATGCCGATAAGCAGACCTTCGATAATCCTTCACCTTACGGAGATTTAGTATTCACAAAGGACGGAAAGACCTATAACGTAAAGACAAAGTATTTCAGAATCACAATTGAAGGCGTAAACTCCTGGGGTGAATGGGAATGCGAGGAAATATGCCTTGTAACCCCCGTTTCCGAAAATGAAACAAAGAAAATTGAAGCATCGGGAAATGCATCTTCGGAAAATAAAGAAAATGAAGCAGCAACTTCCGTAAACGGAACAAAATTGAACCGTACCGGATGGGTGTATTCTTCAAGCTCTGCAATTACTTATGCGGGAACTGCAGCGGCATTTGACGGAAGTGTAGGTACATACTGGCATTCTGACTATACTGCTGTAGGAGGCACGATTACATGGCAGTATAAGTGTCCTCATGCCATAAACATACAGTTTGGCAAGGAAGTTAATGTATCGGGCTTTTGCTATACCCCCAGAACAGACCACGAAGCAGGAAGAATATTGAAATATGCAATATTTGCATCCTATGACGGTCTTAATTATGAACAGATTTATGAGGGAGCATTCGACTATAAGGACGGACTTGGTGACAAAATCGCTTCCTGGGGTAATGTGAAAATGAAGGCTATACAGATTGAAATTCTGGAAAGCGTAGGAAACTATGGTACCGCAGCAGAAATCAATCTTATGACAAACGGTCAGGGAAGTGTGATAAAGGGTGACAGAAAGATAAGCTATGATGCCCCTCTTACAGAAGAAATGGAGCTTCTTGCAAAGACCATTGAAAAAGAACCCGACTGGAAAATTTCTGTTTCCGACAGAGATAAAGCAAACGGAATCGGAAATGCTTTTGATAAAAACGTAAACAGCTATTGGCACACATCCTATACAGTAACAGACGGAAAGATTACAGATCAGGTAAAGCCTCCTTATTTCATAACTGTTGAATTCCCGGAGGTAAAGACAATATCAGGCTTTAATTACCTGCCGAGACAGGATGCAAACAGTGCAGGCCTTCTGTTGGGATATAGAATTCATGCTTCATTAGACGGTGAAAACTTTGAAGAAATTTTCGACGGAAATTTTTCTTACGGTTCAGGACATACGGATAAAAAGCAAAAGAGCGCATCCTGGGGCAACACCGAAATGAAGGCAATAAAAATCGAATTTACAAATACTGTGGCAAACTTCGGAAGTGCGGCAGAAATTTCCTTCCTTCACGATACAAAAAGAGATAAGAAGGTTTTCAATACAAGCGATTGGGTTGTAAAAACCAATTCTCAGGTAAACTGGGGTGCTGTAAGAAACATTCTTGACGGAAATCCCGAAACAGTGTGGCATACAAATTATGAGGCCGAAGGCGCTACTGTTGTAAAGAGAGATAAGCCTCCGTTCTGGATTGAAATTATCCTTCCCAAGAAAGAGGTTGTTACGGGCTTTGAATATACACCCAGAAGCGACGGAAGTCACGGAAGACTTCTTCAGTATGATATTTACGTTTCCGATTCTGACGACGGAAAACTTACAAAGATTTATTCCGGTAAAAACTCTGAAGACTCAGGAACTACACAAAAGGTTGACTTCGGTATAGGAATGGAAATAAAAAGGGTTTATATAGACATTATAAAGAGCCACGGCGATTATGGTTCTATGTCTGACTTTATCTTAACGCCCGGTGAAAAGGATACAAAAATAGTTCCTATCGAAGAAGCGGCAGAGGTTATGTATGAAACATTACTTCTTCCCATTGATAAAGCTAATTTCTCTGCAAGAAGTAACGTTGAAATATCTGACGGTAAAAAGCTTTCCTTCGCTATTGACGACGGTGTAGGAAGCTTCTGGCAGTCTGACGTTGCCGAAGATACAGTTACGTTGGAAATTGACTTTGGCGGAACTTATACATTCAAGGCAATACACCTTTCGCCCAGAAATTCAAGAGACTATATGGGCTATTGGGACCTCTTCGATGTATCGTATACAGTTGACGGAGAAAACTATATTAAGGTATTTGAAAACTACGAATTTGAAGAACATAATCTTGATGAAAAGCAAATTGAACTTCCCGAAGCTGTAACTGCAAAATGTGTTCGCTTTGATATTAAGGAATATACCGGAAGAAGAGTTTCACTTGCGAATATTGAAATTATGCAGACGGCAAAAATGAAGGAAGAAAAGGTAAAGGACGAATATATCTTAAAGATTGGTTCAAAGGATATCATTGTAAATAAGGGCGATGAAACAAAAACCGTTACGATTGACGTTGCACCTTATATCACGGGAGTGGGAACGACATTGATTCCTCTTCGCGGACTTTTAGAGCAGATGGGTGCGACAATCGAATGGAACGGAGATAACCAGACCATTATAATTAAAAAGGATGACACCGTAATTACAATGCAGGTTGAATATAACCTTGTAACAATTGAAAACTCTATGATAGGAAAGGTGAGATATACTCTTCCGGCAGAGCCAACAATAAATAACTCAAGAACATTTATACCCGTAAGATTCGTTTCCGAGCATCTTAATTACAATGTAGCCTGGGACGGAGAGACTAAGACGATAACCATTTCAAGATAATAAAAAAATCCCTTTGAGGAAATTCCTCAAAGGGATTTTTTTATTAAAGAACGGTCTTTTCGAGCATTGCGGCACCTACGATGCCTGCGTCATTGCCGAGCTTTGCGGCAACGATTTCAGTTTCGTAGTCGAAAGCAACCTCTTCGCGGAGCTTTTTGCGGAGGGGAACAAGTAAGTTTTCACCCTCTTTGCTGATACCGCCGCCGATCACGATAACATCGGGATATAAAATTCTGAGTAAGTCACCGATTCCTATTGCAAGATAGTTTATGTATTCATCAACAACTTCCTGAGAAGCATGATCACCCTGCTTTGCAAAATCAAAGGCTGTTTTTCCGTTGATTTCATTTATCGGGATGGAGTTTAAAAGGGAAGCGGGATTATCTATCGCCTTGTGCTTTGTCATATTGATAAGGCCCGATGCAGAAGCATATGCTTCAAAGCAGCCGCGTCTTCCGCAGCCGCATTTTTTTCCGCCTGCGGCAATAATCAGATGTCCTATTTCACCTGCACCGAAGCGATGACCTGTATAAACCTTGTTTTTAAGAATAATGCCGCCACCGATACCTGTTCCCAAGGTAACCATAACGGAGAAATTTGCACCGCTTGAAGCACCGTATAAATGCTCTGCATATGCCGCACAGTTGGCATCGTTACCAACGTAGGTTTTAACCCCCGTAAGCTTTTCCATTTCCTCTGCCAGATTCACATTTGCCAAATTAAGGTTTGCAATCTGAAGGACAATGCCGTTATCCGAGTCAATGAGACCGGGGCTTCCGATACCGATGGAAGAAAGCTCTGACATTTCGATTCCGTATTCCTTGGCAAGCTTTTTTACAAGGTTTGCCATATCGGCGATTATTTCACCCGAAGGTCTTTTCGCTCCCGCGGGAACAGAGTCCTTTATAACAATTTTACCGTTTTCGTCAACTAATCCTGCGGCGATGTTTGTGCCGCCTAAATCAATCCCTGCATACATAGTCTGTAATACCTCCAATAATTGTCTCTTTTAAATTAAGTTCATTGTCAAGCAGTATGATATCCGCATCAAAGCCTTCTTTAAGCTCACCCTTGGTTGTAAGCCCTGCATAAGTTGCGGGAGCTTTTGTTGCGGCGTAAAAAGCATCCTCTTCGGGAATTCCCCAGCTCACAAGCTTTTGAACCCCGTAAAGTGCCGAGTGGGAGCTTCCTGCAATAGTTCCGTCAGTAAGGCGGCATTCGCCGTCCTTCATAATTACGGCATGTCCGTCATAGTCATATTCTCCGTCGGGAAGATAAGCGGGGTTTACCGAGTCGCTTATAACTATCATTTTCTTACCGAAGGTTTTGTAAAGCATCTTGATTACAGATTTGTGAACGTGAAGTCCGTCGCAGATAATCTGAACCCATGCATCTGCCTGTATCGCCGCGCCGATTACACCGGGGTTTCTGTGGTGAAGAGGGGGCATGGCATTGAAGGTGTGTGTAAGGCAGTCGGCGCCCTTTCTGATTGCACCGAGAGCTGTTTCATAATCTGCATCGGTGTGACCGATTATAACTTTACAGCCACACTTTTCAATAAATTCATAGGCGCCGGGAAGTTCGGGTGCAATAGTAATCATTTTTACATTTTTGAATTTCTTAAGCTCCTCCAAAGAAGGGTTTTTTATAAAGTCCTCGTTCTGAGCACCCTTGTATTTTTTGTTTATGTAAGGGCCTTCCAAGTGGAAGCCCATTATTCTTGCACCTTCGTTAAAGTCGGTTTTTTCGTGGGTTACACTTATCAGGTCTTCGGTCGAAATTGTGGTTGTTGTGGGAAACCAGGCTGTAACACCGTGAGAGCTCTGATACTTTGAAAGCTCTAAAAGATGACCGCCGTTTGATACGCTTGTCCCGAGAGCACCGTGGGTATGAATGTCGATTAAGCCGGGATAGGCTTTTTCACCTTTTCTGTCTTCGCCGGGTAAATCGGTTTTCCCTATAGCCGATATTTTCCCGCCTTCTATTACGATATCTGTTAATTCTCCGTTTACAGTTACATTTTTTAAGATTCGCTGTGCCATAAAGAATCCTCCTTTTTTGAAAAAATGTATTGCCTTAAATGTAATTATATGTTAAAATAAAGCTATAATCAAGGGATAATATTGCTGTTTTATGCAATTATATTGCTGTTTTTGAAAGAAGGTGGATTTTATTAATCTTGTTGTTTATGAACCTCACGGGCTTAAAGAGAAAAAGCTGCCGTTTATTTTCCATTTTGATACAATATCCCCTGAGCTGTATACGGACGTCGCCCGTGATAAAACCGAACATAAGCATTATATGCAGCACTGTATGCAGAACTGGCACGAAAATACGGAATTTCTTTACATAACAGAGGGAGAAGGAATACTTTATAAAAACAGTGAAAAGATTAATCTTACAAAGGACAGCATAGTTGTTATAAATTCCTTTGATCTTCATTATACCGAAGCGGAAAAGCTGCTTAAATATTATTGCCTTATTCCGGACAGAGGATTTTTGCAGCAGAACGGACTTAACACTTCGCTGATAAATTTTAAAACGCTTATAAAAGATGAAGAAGCAATAAGGCTTTTTTGCAATATAACAGAAGAATACGAAGCGGAAAGAGATTTCAGAGAGGCGGGAATAAAGTCGGCGATAACAGAATTTGTGCTGTACCTTGCAAGAAAGCATACATCCGATGAAGGGGAGAAAAAAGACTCTAAAACCCTTCATTATATGAGAATGGCGATAGGATATATAAATTCTCATATTTCTGAGAAAATCACCGCAGATGAACTGGCAAAGGAAATAGGATTAAGCAAATATCATTTCCTCAGAGAATTCAAGAAAATCACCAATATGACACTGGTTGAGTTTATAAACGGATTAAGGTGCGAAAAGGCAAGAGGTATGCTCAGGGATGAGAGCCTGCCTATATCTGAAATATCTGCGCTTTGCGGATTTGAAAACGGATCGTATTTCAATAAAATATTTCGTGAAGAAGCAGGAATGTCGATGTCCGAATACAGAAGGCAGATAAGAAAAGAAAGCGAATAAAAAAACGCCCGTTGCAGTGAACTAAATGGGATTCACTTAACATCGGGCGTTTTTTTTATTTGCTTTCTTTGTTCAAATTGATATATTCTTTTATGTAAAGCACAAAGGCTAAAAGCATAAATACTGCACACAGAGTTATTAGAAAATTGACTGCGGAAAGAGACATTTCAAAAGCAAAGAGTGCTGTCATTGAGACAAACTGAACCACGGTTGAAACCTTTCCGAACCATTTTGCACCGTCAAGCTTTTTGTTGTTTTTGCAGACAGAGAAAAGTCCTGCAAGCGCCATACTTATTTCTTTCACGAAGAAGATGATGACAAGCATCCACATAATATCATATCTTGAGAGCAAGCAAAGTATCAATGTGCACTGCGTAAGCTTGTCCGCTACGGGATCAATAAATTTCCCGAAATCCGTTATCATATTAAACCGGCGTGCAATAAAGCCGTCAGCCAAATCGGTGAGCCCTGAAACAGCGGCGATTATTGCGGCAACGGTATAGTTCTCGGCGAAGAGATAAAAATATACGATTAAGGGAATCAGCATTATACGGATATAGCTTAATATGTTTGGAATGGAGAGAAACTCCTTTTTTCGGATCACCATCAAAATTATTCCTCCTCTGAAGGCTCTTTGGTCGCTTCAGTTGACATTTCCGGTACAAAGAAATCCTTGTGTAATTCTCCGGAAGATTCCGCCTCCGGGTTTATTTCGGAAGACTCTTCTTTGATGGGTTCTTTGTTTTCTGCCGGAAGAGATTCCGAAAGCTTGTTAAGGTCCCGCTGCAATATGCAAAGAGCTATGGGGAAGAGCAGTACAAGGGATAAAACCATACATACTGTGCCGCGGTTTTTAATACCGTAATCCTTTTCGCCAAGCTCTTCGTAGCGTGTGTAATACCAGTATGCAGAATAAGGAAAGAACAGGGAAAATAGCCAGAGCTCAGAAAGAGTAGCCTTTTTGTCTAAAAATCGCTCTGTTTTAATGGCGGAAAATATACTCCATAAAACATAATAGATACTGAAGGTTACGACTGAAAGAACAAAAACCTCTCCCATTTTAACCTTAACTGCAGGATTTTTTATATCCGCATATTTTGTGAGTAAAATCAGTGATGATAAAATAAGAAGCTCTGCTGTTATTCTGCCGGATGTGAGTAAAAGAACTATCCATGCTATGAAAAGAGCAGGAAAAATTATTTTAGTGCTTTTTATTATATTAAAAGAATATAAGGCTAAAAGAAGATATGCCGCTGCCGGAAGCAAAAGCATAATAAAATGCAAAAACTCTGCAAGAATATTTGGGGTATAGTAATATAAGCCGGAGTATGATGAAGCATACAGGTAATATACGGCATACAAAAATGACTGAAGGCAAAGAAGTATGCTGCTTACAGAAATGAATTTCTTGCCCGAAGCAAAAATGCCAAGAAGCAACATAAGTGCTGACAGAAATATTAAAAGTGCCGAGGAAAACAAAAAGAAGCTGTTAGCCGAAAGGGGATATCTGTCAGCTACATAGAAAATATTACTGAGTCCTGAGATGAGTGCAACAGCTGAAAAGATAACCGATAAAGTAATATTGCAATTTTTAAATTTAGACATATAAATCATCCTTCTGTTATAAATAACTTAATGTATGCGTGTGTCGCATTTTATGTATTTTCTGTTCCAGCCTTCGTTGAAATCAATATCATCGGGACATCCGGTAAACAAATCGGTGGCGAGTTCCTCAAGCTCAGAGCGGAGCTCCAGATTTTCAAGATAATAGTCGGGAACAGCATCTATTCCGAGATATGCCCCCATTATGCTTCCGGTGATAAGCCCTGTGGAATTGCTGTCACCGCTGTGGTTAACTGCGGCAACAATGGCCTTTTCGAAACTGTTCTGATATTTTAAGCTGCAGTATACTCCGATTGCGAGAGCTTCTTCTGCTAAAAGACCGGAGCCTCCGAGACGGCGGATAGCATCGGTATCGTCAATTTCACGGCCGGCAAGCTTTACAGCTCTTTCTATAAGGTCTATAAGCTCCTGAGTTTCGGGATAGGTTTCCTTGGTGCCGTCTAAAGTATCAAGACAGTCATAAACGATATTGTACAGGTTTTCGTCTGTGTGTGCGGCATTGTTGATTATGTGAACCATTGCAGCAGCACTTACAAAGCCCAAAGGATGTCCGTGTGTTATTGCGGCAGACTTTGCGCCGATAAGGTCTATTCTTTCGGTTCCGTATTCTTCCTTGTCAAAGTAAAGACCGATGGGGGCAACCCTCATCATTCCGCCGCAGCCTTTGCTGGAATTAAGCCTGCTTTCAAGCGTTCCCATAACTCCGCTGGAAAGAGCATATAAACAAGTGTTTCCGGGTGCTCTTTTTGACTGAAGTGTTCTTAAATGATAAATCCAGCTTATGATATCTTCATCCTTGAAAAGGGATGGCATCTGTGTTCTGAGCCAGTCCTTGTAAGCTTTATGTATGTAGTGGCAAACAGGAGCCATTACACCCTTTACCCTTTCGCGGGTGGCACCGAAAAGGATTCCGTTTGCGGTAAACATAGTCATCTGAGTACCATCGGAAATAAGTGCTTTTCCGTCCTTAAGCTCATAACGGGTTATGCCGTTTTCACCATATTTTTTTCTTATTTCGTCCAGACTTTTGAACTCAACGGCATAGCCTAAAGCGTCACCTGCCGCTCCGCCCAAAAGACAGCCTTTGAATTTTCTCAATTCCCTCATTAAAATCTCTGCCTTTCTATGGGTAACAGAACCATTTTATCAAAAAAAAGTCGATTTTACAAGGGAAATTTTCGGGATTTTTTGTTTTTTTGTGATTTTTTTCACGAAAAAACACTTTTTATACTAATTGTAGTATTTTGGCGTGTTATTCCCTTGTATTTTTTTTGTTTTCCGCAAACATATTTCCGGCACGGAAAACCAGGCTGTCTCCGAATTTCTGCTTTATGGCATCCATGGCGGCATCAACCTTTTCGTGCTTTTCGCTTTTTTCTTCTTCATCGAAGATGGAAAGCTGAGACGGAGAGTCTGTATCCGACAGTGACGCAGCAGTAACGGTAAGCATCCTTACCGGTTTGCCGGCTTCCCAGCGCGTATTGAAAAGAGAAAGGCATTCGGTTGCTATGTTATGGAGAGCATTGGTTGGAGTAATGCCCTTCTGTCTGGTGATTGTGTTAAAGTCTTTATCCCGTATCGTGAGCTGTACCGTTGAACATTTCAGCCTGTGTGCCCGAAGTTTTTCTGCAACGGTGTCAGACAAGGAATAGATGGCAGTTTTAATCTCTTCTGCCGTGGTGAGATCGTGGGGGAAGGTGGTGCCGCTGCCGATGGATTTCACCTCACGCTCGTCAAGATAGGACTTTACAGGATCGGAATCAAGCCCCTTCGCGTAAAGCGAAAGCATTTTTCCGTGCTTTCCGAAGCGCTCGGATAAAAGTCTTTCATCGGCTGAAGCTATATCACCTATGGTGTTTATGCCCAGAGCCTTAAGTCCCATAGCGGTGTTTCTTCCTACATATAAAAGCATATCACAGGGAAGATGGTATATTTTTTCCCTGTAATTATCTTCGGATAAAACCGTAACCGCATCGGGCTTTTTTAAATCGCTGCCAAGCTTTGCGAAAACCTTGTTGAAGGAAACTCCGACGGAAATGGTGATGCCGATTTCCTTTTTTACACGCTCTTTAATTATGTGGGCAATTTCTTCTCCGCTTCCGAAAAGCTTTAAGCTTCCCGTAACATCAAGCCAGGATTCATCAATTCCGAATTTTTCCACCTGCTCCGTATAGTCGCGGTAAATGGCATTTACTCTTTCGGAATACTCTTCGTATATATCGTGATGGGGAGGGACGATTGTAAGATTGGGACACTTTTTAAGTGCCGAGCCTATGGTTTCTGCCGTTACTATACCGAACTTTTTTGCGGATTCGTTTTTTGCGAGGATTATTCCGTGGCGGTTTTCCCTGCTTCCGCCCACAGCCATGGGAATATACTTAAGGGACGGATTTAGTGCACATTCAACCGATGCATAAAAACCGTTACAGTCGCAGTGAAGTATTGTTCTTGCCACGAAAATCACCTCCTTGTTATTTTCTTATTATATCAGCTTTTGATTCTGTTTTCAAGTATTATAAAAATGTTGTTTTTCTGAAAGTTTATATTGATTTTTTATATTGACAGTTTTATCTTTGGATGTTAATATAAATGAAAATAAATATTGCACTTTGGTGTGTCTGTTATACCGTATGGGTATGATGGGTGAAAAGGGAATCCGGTCAGACTCCGGAACGATACCAGTCGCTGTAAGCGTCCGCATAATCCGTCGGCGAAAGCCGGTCATTGGGAAACTGAGAAGGCAGGGTTATGCATTTTGAGGCGCAAAGTCAGAAGACCTGCACCGATGCTTCTCCGTACGTGCTTTTGCATAGGAGTGGTGATTTTGCCGGGCATTTTCCGTTTTTCGGAAAAGGCTTTGCTTTGCATTGGCAAAAAGTGCAGACACAGAAACGCTGCTGTGGTAATTTTTAATTACCACGGCTTTTTTGTTTTCTGTTATAAAAGGAGGTGCAAAAGAAAAAATAACGACGCTTTACTTAAAGATAATATGACAAAAAAGAAAGGATAGTAAAAATGAAAATTAAAAAAGCGTTATGCCTGCTTTTATCACTGGTTATGATATTGGCTATGGCACCTTCGGCAATATTTTCAGCTGAAGAAAATGAAACAACCGAAGAAATTAAGGTTTATATGACAGTAGTAAATAAGGATGTTATTGCTTCTGACAATGACGGAAATATAATGGCAAACCGTGAACTTACGGTTTCGGACATTGACGAAGACGGAAAATTCACCTTCCACGAAGCATTAATCGCTGCACATAAGGAATATAACAGCGAAGAAGGCTACGATGCAGGAAGCGGAAATGGAGTAAGCGTTGTAAAGCTCTGGGGAATTGATTCGTATAACAACCTGTTTTTTATAAATGATGTGGGAATTCCCGGTGGAGTTGGAAGTGATGAGGTAAAAGACGGGGATTTCCTTACAACATCAATATGTCAGGATAGCAAATACTACGGTGACCGTTATACCTTCTTTGATAAAAAGGAAGTTACTGCTATCGAAAACGAGGAATTTACCCTTAAAATAAAGGGCTTCTGGGGAATGGCTTCTGAAGGAGACGACCTTTTGCCAAAGCCTTTTGAAGGACTTTCCCTCTGCACCTGGGAAGATGGCGAACTTAAAGAGATTGAAGGAAAAGTGACAGACGAAGACGGTAATGTAAATCTTTCCTTTTCCGAAGCGGGGACGTATTATGTTACTGCAAAAGGAACGGTAAAAGCAATGGTTACCGACTGGTGGACAATGAAGGAGGTCGAGGCAGAATGCCCTATCATAGCACCTTTGTGTAAAGTTGTTGTCGGCAATTCAGAAGGCGGCAGCGGAGATAACGAATCCGATGAAGATGATGAAGAAGACGAAGGCGGAAGTTTAGAACCCTCTTTACTTAAGCTTTTTACGGCAGAAGTTGAAGGAGATATATATCCCGATTTTGCCCCTGATGTTTATTCATACAGTATAATCGGGGAATACGGAGCTTCCCCACCTATTATGATTTTTAAAACCGATAAGGAAGCTTTGGTAAAGGTAAACGGAGAAGAAAAGGAAAGTAATGACGGGGTTTATGAAGTTAAGCTTTCTGATGAGCTCAATGAAATTTCTTTATACGGCGAAGATGAATCTGATGCAACTGTTTACAAATTTTACTATGTAAGTAAAGTTTCTCCTCTTGTTCCCGACAAGGTTGTTGAAGCTGTATATATCGGAGGACAGTATCAGGGAACATATGATGCATCACCTGAACTGACCCTTGGCGGAGTTTTAGGCTCGCTTGGTAATTTCGGAGGATATATCACCTATTATTATGAGGAGCCGATTACTGATAATCCGAACAATATGTACGGCGTGGATTTATATGTTTTCGGAAACGGCTATGAAACTGATGATGCATCTATGGCAGAACCGGGACAGGTTTATGTTTCGGAAGACGGTGAAACCTGGTATGCCCTTGCGGGAAGCGAGCATTATGAGGATAAGGCTTTATGGGACTATGAAATAACCTATAAAAAGGGCGAGGATGGAAAGGCTTACTGGACGGATAATTACGGCAATGAAATGCTTACATCTGCCGCAAAGGCGTGGCCTGCAAAGGAAAAGTACCCCTTAAATCCCTTTGCTGAAGATGATACATATACCTTCAAGGGAGTTTTGCTTAAGGAAAGAGGCGGCAGCATAACCGGTGACGGAACGAACGGAAGCCTTTCTGCACTCACTTCCTTTGGCTACGTTGATTATTATGCGGGAGGAACTTTAGAAAACGGAATGGCTTCTGATGTTAATCCTTATGTCGAAAAGCCCACAAAGTCAAATGGTTTTGATATAGCCTGGGCGGTTGATGGTGCAGGCAATCCTGTTGATGTAAGCGGAAAAGAGTTCCATTATGTTAAAGTTACAACCGCATCCAATATATGGACGGGAACATTCGGTGAAAAATCAGCAGAAGTAAGCCTTGTAGTAAAAACAAATCAGAAAGATGATATTGTCGGAAAAACAGAGACACCTGAAAGCATCGTTATAACAGACGGAACGAAGGAAATTAATGTTGAATTAGCTGAAGGAAAAAATATTTACAATGTTGACACGGGAGATATGAAAAACATTTCTGTAAAAATTCCTTCGGCAAAAGATGACGACAACATTTATATAAATAACAAACGAATAACAAACAAGGATAGTGCAGATGGATTTGCTGTAACTAAAGAAAGCGAAACTTTAATAAGAGTTATAGTGCAAAACGGAGAAAAGGAACCCTACATTGTTCTTTTGAAACTTACGGGAAGTGCTGAAAAAATTGAAGCTCTCGTAGAAGGAATTGATGTATATGCCGATGGTAAAATAAAGAAGGCCGAAACAAAAGACGGCAAAAGCTATAAATTAACTGTCGGAAGTAAAGTAAGCAAAGTTTCAATAAATCCCATTGCAAAATACGGAACCGTATTTACGGTAAACGGTGAAGAACTTGCTTTAGACTATGAACTTTCATACGGAAAAAATACGTTTGTTATTTCGGTAGAATACGAAGGAAAAACAGAAAACGTTGAACTTAATATAACCCGAGAGAAAAAATCCTCATCCTCGGCTGAATCGGACGGTAAAATTTCAGTAAGCTTAACTCTTTACGGAGATGAAGTTCACGGAGAAGGAGAAGAGCATACATACACAAAAAACAAAAAAGAACTTCCCGTATGGATTACAAAGACGAGCTATAAGGTTGATAAAGGAACCACGGTGTTAGAATTGCTTGAAACGGCATTGGAGGCTTCTGATTACACATGGACTAACGAGACCGGAGACTATATATCTGAAATAAACGGACTTCATGAGATGGACAACGGTGCTTTATCGGGATGGATTTATAATGTTAACGGAAAATATCCCAATAAAGGAATGTCTGATTATAAGGTTAAGAACGGAGACAAAATCGTTGTACACTATACCGATGATTTTACAAAAGAAAAGGATGCCGTAAAAGGGACTTCGTCGGTAACATCTTCCAAAGATAAAAAGGAAGAAGAAAAGAAGCCTGAAAAGGAAAAGAGAGAATTCAGCAAAGATACCTTCAGCGATGTTTCTGAAGAAAGCCCCTACTTTGAAGCGATAAAGTTTGTGTATGAAAATTCTTTGATGAACGGAAGCGATAAAGGCTTTGAGCCGGAAGGAAAAATAACAAGAGCTATGCTTGTGACAGTTCTCTACAGATTTTCTAATGAAAAGGCTGTAATGAAATACTCGTTTGACGACGTTTCTCCCTCGGCGTGGTATGCGGAAAGTGTTTCATGGGCAACGGAAAAAGGTATTGTAAACGGAGTTGGAAACGGACGATTTAATCCTGAAGAATTTATCACGAGGGAACAGATGGCGACGGTTATCTTTCGCTATCTTAAAAATGAAGGATATATATTTGAAACTTCAGATGAAATTGATTCTTATACCGATTTTGGTGAAATAAGTTCATGGGCAAAAGAAGCTTTTTCTTACGCTGTGAATAAGGGTATCGTTAAAACGACAGAAAATAACGAATTATTACCGAAAGAAGCAGCATCAAGAGCAGAAGCTGCATATATCATAATGGGCTTACCTGAGGTATCAAAGGTAATTAAGGAGTGAAAGAATGAAAAAAATAACAGCGCTACTACTCTGTATACTGTTAAGTATCAACTTAAGTATTGCTTTTTGTTATGATTCAAGAGTGGATTCTGCGATAGATAAATGCGGTAATTATATCATTTCAACTGTTAAAAATCCTTCGTTTGGAATGGTTGGCGGAGAATGGGCTGTTTTTGGGCTTGCGCGGAGCGGAGTCAAAGTGCCTGACGGATATTATAATACCTATTACAATAATCTCTGCTCTTATCTTAAAGCGCATAACGGAGTATTGCACAGGGTTAAATATACAGAATATTCAAGGGCGATAATCGCTGTTACGGCGATTGGCAAAAATCCATCGGATGTTTCGGGATACAATCTTCTTTTGCCGCTTTCTGATTTTGATAAAACGATAAAGCAGGGAATAAACGGAGCTATATGGGCATTGATAGCACTGGATTCGGGAAATTATGCGATTGATGAAAATGTAAACGCTGTAAATCCCGCAACAAGAGAAAAATATGTTGACTATATACTTTCTAAGCAAACCTCCGAAGGAACATGGTCTTTATCCGGGGAAGGTACGGATCCGGATATTACGGCAATGGCACTTGTGGCCTTGTCAAAATATAAAAAGCGACAGGACGTTAAAGATGCTTTGACAAAAGCAATAATTAAGATGTCAGAATTACAGACTTCATCCGGAGGATATATTACTGAAGGGACAGAAAGCTCAGAGAGTTCTGCCCAAATGCTGGTAGCACTTTCTGAGCTTGGAATAAGCTATACGGATTCCCGGTTTACAAAAAACGGCAACAATCTTCTTACAAATCTTTTGTCTTTTATGTTGCCGGACGGAAGCTTTTGCCATACAAAGGCGAAAAAAGAGGCAAACCTTATGGCGACAGAGCAAGCATTTTACGCTGTTGTTTCAGTAAATCGGGCGACAAAAGGAGAAAATACGCTTTATAATATGTCGGATATTGCAAAAAAAGATAACTTGAGCTATAATGAATCATACATATCGGTTGTTATAGAGAAATTAAAGCTGATTACAGAAGCACTGAATAGGGCAAAGGGGTAAGGTATGAAAAAAATAAAAGTTACTATATTACTGCTTTTTGTAATAGCACTCCTTACGTTTACTTTCTGGTGGGGCGGAAACGCTCCCGGACTAAGAGGAGTGAATTTTGAAAAGAAAAATACCGAAAATGAAGTTACAGATACGGTAAATAGTACTGAAAGTGTTGAGCTGACAAAAGAAAGTGAAAAAGAGCCTGAAAAAGACGAAGAAGTAACAATCCTTCCGGAAGTCGAATATGCTGAGGAAAAAGAAGAAGTTGTTTTACAATCGGAAGAAACTTTGGAGGATTGCATCGTTGATACTGTTTCGGAAACGGTGGAAGAATCAAAAGAAAAGGAAATGTTTTGCACAATTTCGGTAAGATGTGATACTGTGTTTGAAAACGAAAATCTTTTGGATGATTTCCTTCTCGGATGTTTACCTTCTGACGGAATTATTCTTGGCACACAGCAGGTATACTTTACGGCAGGCGACAGTGTTTTTGATATACTTGAAAGAATCTTGAGAGAAAAAAATATCCATATGGAATTTACGGCTACGCCCATGTATGAAAGTGTTTATATAGAGGGAATAGCAAATCTTTATGAATTTGACTGCGGGGAACTTTCGGGCTGGATGTATAAGGTGAATGGAAGCTTTCCGGATTACGGCTCGTCACTTTACGAGGTAAAAGAAGGCGATGTAATAGAATGGGTTTATACCTGCGACAGAGGAAAAGACGTGGGAGATACTATAAATTAAACGAAAGAAGGGATTAATGTGAACGAATTTAAGAGATTTCATCCTTTGGTAAATATGGTTTACTTCGTTTTTGCCATAGGGTTTTCATGCGCTTTATTAAATCCCTTCTGCCTTGTTTTTTCTCTTTTGGGAAGCGTTGGCTTTATGATTATTTGTGACAGCAAAAGCAAAAAGAATGTAATTTACTTTGTTATAGTATTTATGTTTGCCGCACTATTTAATCCGCTTTTCAATCACAGGGGGCTTACGATAATTACATATTTTCCAAGCGGAAATCCCTTAACGGTTGAATCCATAGTCTACGGCCTTGCATCCGGTGCCATGCTTGTCACGGTAATAGCCTGGTTTTACTGCTTCAGCAAGGTGATGACAAGCGATAAATTCATTTATCTTTTCGGAAAGGTTGCCCCGTCACTTTCCCTTATTTTATCAATGACTCTTCGCTTTGTGCCAAGATTTATATCGGAGCTTAAAAGGGTTTCTGTGGCACAGAAGGGTATCGGAAACGGTATAGGGCAGGGAAAGCTGACAGAGCGCATCAAAAACGGACTTTCCGTTTTATCCATAACGGTTACCTGGGCACTTGAAAATGCAATTGAAACATCGGACAGTATGAAGGCAAGAGGCTACGGTCTTCCGGGAAGAAGTGCCTTTTCAATATTTAAGTTCACAAAAAAGGACGGGCTTTGGCTCTTTCTTGAACTGCTTTTCGGAATATATGCCCTTTTCGGAGGACTTAGCGGAGCGATAAGCTTTGAATATTTTCCCTCATACAAAATGGCAGGCCTTACGCCATACGCCATAAGCGTTTATGCGGCATATTTTGTATTTATGCTGCTTCCCATAATTATTGAAATTACGGAGGTGATAAAATGGAATGCCTTAAAATCGAAAATATGACATTTAACTATCCCGAAACGGAAAAACCAACACTTAAGGATATAAGCTTTACGGTGGAAAAAGGCGAATTTGTAACCCTTATCGGAAAATCAGGCTGCGGAAAAACCACACTTTTAAGATTGCTTAAGCCTTCCTTGTCACCTTTTGGCGAAAAAACGGGAAAAATATATTTTATGGGAGAGGTTATTGACGGGCTTGAACGAAAAGATGAGGCCTCAAAAATCGGTTTTGTAATGCAGAATCCCGAAAATCAGATAGTGACGGATAAGGTGTGGCACGAGCTTGCCTTCGGGCTTGAAAGCCTTGGCATTGCTACAGAGGAAATAAGAATGCGCGTTGCGGAAATGGCATCCTTTTTCGGCATACAGAACTGGTTTCATAAAGATGTTACGGAGCTTTCGGGAGGTCAGAAGCAGATGCTTAACCTGGCATCTGTTATGGTTATGCAGCCTGAATGCCTCATATTGGACGAGCCCACAAGCCAGCTTGATCCCATAGCGGCGTCGGAGTTTTTGAGAACTCTTGAAAAGATTAATAAGGAGCTTGGAACAACGGTTATACTTTCAGAGCATCGCCTTGAAGAAGCTTTATCTCTTTCTGACAGAATACTTCTTATGGACGACGGAAGTCTTTTGGCGGACGGGACAGCTGATTTTGTATGCTCTGTAATAAAAGATAGAAGCCACGGAATGTTTTTGTCCCTTCCCACGCCCGCTAAAATATTCTGCTCGCTTTCCGATAAAACAGAAAATGTGCCTTTAACCATAAGGGACGGCGCGGCTTATCTTCGTGAATACAGAAAAAATCACGAATGTGATTCATCGGCATTAAGAAGCTTTTGTGAAAGAAAGACGGATGATACGGCACTCGAACTTAAAAATGTATATTTCCGCTACAGAAAGGAGCTTCCCGATGTTCTTTCAGACCTTTCCTTAAAGGTGTATAAAGGAGAGGTCTATTCAATCCTGGGAGGTAACGGAACGGGAAAAACAACGGCCATGTCCGTTATGGGAGGAATACTTAAGCCATACAGCGGAAAAGTTCTGATAGACGGAATAGGCATAGAAAAAACCGACGATCTTTATGAAAAAATATGTGTGCTTCCCCAGAACCCCGAATTTCTGTTTACGGAAAAAACGGTGAGAGAGGATCTTCTGACGGCAGTAAAAGACAAAGAAAATGCAGAAAAGCTGATTTGCGGGGCAGCCGAGCTTTGTGAAATAACAAAAGTGCTCTCTATGCATCCTTACGATTTGTCGGGAGGAGAAAAGCAAAGGGCGGCGCTTTCAAAAATCCTTCTTAAAAATCCGTCGGTGCTTTTAATGGACGAGCCTACAAAGGGAATGGAAGGCGAATTCAAGGAAACCTTTGCAAAAATTTTATCGGAGCTTAAAAATATGGGTAAAACCGTAATAATAGTTTCCCACGATATTGAGTTCTGTGCGGAGAACTCAGACTGCTGTGCTCTGTTTTTTGACGGCGGCATTGTAAGTCAGGATGTGCCCGGAAAATTCTTTTCGGGAAAAAGCTTTTACACCACCGGTGCAAATAAAATGGCAAGGGAAATACTGCCGGGGGCCTACCTTGCGGAGGAAATCATAAATGCCTTCGGCGGAAAAATGCCGGTATGCAGTAAAAAAGAAACAGACCTTTCTTCAATTCAGAATTAATTTCTTTTTGGAAAGGGGAGATTGAAATGGCACGTTTAAAGAAAAACATAATATCGGGATGGATTTTTGCCCTGATGTTTTTGCTGCTGCAGATATTTTTAGGAGATTATTTCGTAGGGTGGAAAAACCACGCTGTTCAGATTGCATCGTTGGTGCTCCTTGCGATATCCTTAGCCTGCTTTTTCCCTCAGAAAGGGTTTAAGGTGTCAAAAATTACAAAGGAAAAAGGTCATACTAAAAGCATAATAATCGCCCTTTTGGTTGCAGCAATCCTTATTCCTCTTACTCTGTGGCTCGGAACGGAAAAGCTTGACAACAAAAAGTATTATTTTATAAGCCTTATTATAATTGCAGAGGCTATGATTCCCTTTTTCTTTCTGTTTGAAAAAAGAAAGCCCAAAGCCAGGGAGCTTGTTATAATAAGCACCTTGGCTGCGCTGGCGGTTGCAGGAAGATCTGCCTTTTTTATGATAGCAAGCTTCAAGCCGGTTTTAGCGCTTATCATAATTACCGGTGTTACATTGGGCGGAGAAACGGGATTTTTAGTTGGAGCAGTAACGGCTTTTGTTTCCAATTTCTTTTTCGGACAAGGGCCGTGGACGCCCTGGCAGATGGCAGCCTTTTCACTGATAGGATGTCTTGCGGGGCTTTTGTTCAATACGGGGATAATTAAAGCTAACAGGGTTTCTTTAAGCATTTTCGGTGCTTTTTCTGCATTTTTCATTTATGGCGGAATTATGAATCCTGCATCGGTTTTTACCATATCCTACGACGTAAGTAAGGAAGCAATTTTATCTTCCTTTGCGCTCGGTCTTCCACACGATATAATCCACGCGGCATCCACCTTTATTTTCCTTTGGTTTATATCGGGCGCTATGATTGAAAAAATCGAGCGTATCAAGATAAAATACGGTCTTATAAAAATGTGATTTAACTGATTTAATATGCCTTTTTCGGGAAATAATAAATAAAAAAGGAGGCATATTATGAAAGTGGAACGATATGTTCAGGGTAAAAAAGTAACCTTTGACCAGATTAAAAAATACACAATAAAAAACAAAGCCGTCGATATGGCTGTGGAACGCGTTATAAGGCGTGAGGGCAGATGAAAAAGGCGGCTTTATACATCCGTGTATCAACGGATGCACAAAGAGAGGAAGGCTATTCCATCGACGCACAGAAGGAAATGCTTTCCGCTTTTTGCGTTACGAAGAAAATAGAAAATTATGAGTTTTTCATAGACGGCGGCTACACCGGTAGCAACCTTGACCGCCCCGAAATGCAAAGACTCATAAAAGAAGTTTCGGAAAATAAAATAAGTGCGGTTATAGTATATAAGCTTGACCGACTTTCACGTAGTCAGAAGGACACACTTTATTTAATAGAAGAGGTATTAAACCCCAAGGGTGTTGATTTTATATCCATGAATGAAAGTATGGATACATCAACGCCCCTGGGGCGTTTGATGCTTGGGATACTGTCTGCCTTTGCCCAGCTTGAAAGGGAAAATATAAAAGAGAGAACAAGAATGGGAATGAAAGAGCGGGTGAAAGAAGGCTACTGGCCCGGAGGCGGAAGGATTCCATACGGCTATGATTATGACAGCGAAAAGGGGATACTTGTACCAAATAAAGATGCAGATACCGTAAGGCTTATTTACAGTCTTTATCTTGACGGATACCCTATGTATAAGGTGGCAAAAATGGCGGGGCTTAAATATGAAAGGCTGGCAGTTCAGATACTTAAAAGAAAATCCAATGCGGGATTCATTACCTATAACGGCGAGGAATATAAAGGAAGGCACGAGCCTCTGGTAAGTGAGGAAACCTACAACGCCGCAATAAAAATGATGGAGGAGAGAAGCAATAAAAAATTCACCGATTCTGAATATCTTTTATCGGGAATGGTTTACTGCGGAGTATGCGGCGCAAAAATGCGGTATCAGAAATGGGGGAAGCGGGGCTGTAAGCTATGCTGTTATTCCCTTGAAAAAAACAAGCCCTATCTTGTAAAGGATGAAAATTGCACAAATGAAAAAATATGGGCAGACGAAGTTGAGGCGGCGGTAACTGAAGATTTACTTGGGCTTTCATACGAAATAAGCTCAGGGGAATTTTCCGAACCGGATATAAAAAGCGTACTTGAAACAAAGAAAGAGCAGTGTGAAAAGAAGCTTAAAAGGCTGTATAAGCTTTTTGCGGAGGGGGAAGACGATACCTTGCTTTCTGCCATAAACGAAGCAAAGGGAGAACTTAAAAAAGCAGAAGAAGCCCTGAACAGCGAAAAAGCAAAGCTCATTGAACAGACGCATATAAACGAAAAAAGAAAATCCCTTAAAACTTTGCCGGATACCTGGCAGTATATGACCAATTCAGAGAAACGTAATATCGTAAGAAGCCTTATAGATAAGGTTACGGTTACGAAAGACAGTGTGAAAATTGATTATCTTTTCTGAGTAAAAAATAATGGACAATCGTTGCTTTCTGTGCTATAATGTATATAATTGGAATTATTGTATCCAAAAAGGAGTGGTTGTATGAAAAAAATATGTGCGCTTATGCTTGTGCTTATGCTCATTATGCCTTGCCTTTCTGTATTACCGGCAGGTGCAATTGAGCTTAATGCCAATGGTGATTATCTTACCAATCCCAACGATAAGATAGTTGTAAACTCTGCTAAGGAGATTTATCCCTGGAACAGAAATAAATACATCGGATTTTCGGATGTTGATATGACGGGAATAAAGTCAATCACGGCATCTGTAAGATGTATGCTTCCCGGAAGCTCCAACGGTGATACCATAGCGATTATGCTTGATTCACCTTACGGAACGGAAAGTTCGGTTAACTGTGTGGGCTATATTGTATTAAACAGGGAAAGTCCCAACGGAGGCGCAGAGTATGCTGATTATACTGCAAATATAAAAGAGTCAAGCGGAACGCACGATATATATTTTGTTTCATGCCTTGGTTCCAACAACTCAAACTATATAAGAGTTAAGTCATTTACTCTTAATACAGAAACCGTAACAAAAGAGGATGAAACCGTTTCAGATTCTTACACCTACAGCGTAAAGCCCACTACCTGGGCCCTTACCGACGAGCTTGGAAGAAAAGCGGCTGACTATGCTGAGGCTGGCCCCGTTAAAGAGGGAAAGCACGATGTAGGTATTCTTTACTGGAACTGGTTTGTTTCTCCCGATTATTCAAGGGCATATATTCCCGGTGAGGTTATAAATAAATATCCTCTTGAAAAGGACAACTACCTTTCTCCCGTATGGGACAATATGGGTGATTACTGGTGGGGAGAGCCTCTCTTCGGTTTCTATGACAGCTATGACTACTGGGTATACCGCCGTCATGCTGAGATGCTTGCAAACTCAGGTGTTGACTTTATTGCCTTTGACTATTCAAACGGAGGACTGGGATTTGTGAAGCCCCTTACAATTCTTGTCAAGGCCTTCCGTGATGCAAAGAAGGACGGTATAGTTGCGCCTAAAATTACAGCTATGACAGACCTTGGCGCAAGGGAAGAAAATTCTGTAAGACTCCTTCAGTCGATGTATTTTAACTGCTTTGTGGGAGAGGATTATACAGATGTATGGTATTATCTTGACGGAAAGCCCCTTCTTTTCGGTAACTCTCTTCCTGAAGTAACGGCTAAAGTTCAGTCTGTTACATATGATGACGGAACGACGGATACTTTCTACAGACAGATTGCAGATATGGCAACAATTGAAGAGTTCTTTACATACCGTAACAGTGGCTCAAGAACAGGCCCCTTTAAAAAGGTTGACGACAGATGGATATGGCTTGAAGATTTCCCCATACACGGCTGGAACTGGCAGGAGGATACGGGAAGATACGAATTCTGCTCGGTTGGTACGGGTATAAACGAATCCTACATATATAAGCTTGCCGCAACAGGTGTATTCTCCGATGAATACACCAAGGGCAGAGGCTATAGTGAAGCCTTCGGTGAGGACAGAACCGGAGACGGTATGTATATGGCATACTACTTCCGTGACCAGTCCTCCATGGCTCTTGAAATGGAACCCGAAATTATTATGATTGACGGATGGAACGAATGGACCGCAGTAAGAAACGGCGTATATAACGGTTTTACAAACTCTTTCGTTGATACCTTTGACGATGATAACAGCCGAGACTTCGAGCCTTCTGCAGGTGCTTTGAGAGACCATTATTACTGCCTGATGATTGACTTTATCAGAAAGTACAAGGGCGTGGAAAAAGAGCCTGTTGCAGGAGCGGCGCTTACCGTAAATGAGTTTTCCGACTGGGAAGGCGTTGCATATGAATACCTTAACTATCCTTCTGTGGCAAGGTCGGATGAGGGTTATCTTATAGCTCCCGCCAAGCCGGAAGATGAAACACCGGGACGCCACAGCTTTGAATATGCTGTATATAACAGTATAGTAAAAGCGAAGGTAAGCTATGATAATGATAACTTCTATTTCCTTGCAGAGACAAAGGAAGATGTGACATTAGATACTCCCTTTGCTATGCAGCTTTATATTGATGCCGACAGAAACAAGGCAACGGGCTGGAACGGCTATGATTATGCCTTAAATGTTGAACAGGGGAAGATAGCGAAAAACATAAACAACACATATTCCTGGGAAAATATTTCCGATGTTGAAATGGCAGATTCCGGAACAAAGCTTATGGTGACCGTTCCGCGAGATACCATAAAGGAAACGGCAGAAATTGACTTTGAATTCAAGTGGACAGACGCCATCGACCTTGAAGAAGAATTCCTCAACGTTTACAAGGGCGGCTCAAGCGCACCCTTTGGAAGATATAACTATGTTTACTCAAATAATCAGCTTGTTTATCCGGGCGAAGAGATAAATGCTGATTTAAGCAATAACTCGGTTGTAAGAGCAGGCGTAAATAAGATGACCGTAGGAGCTTCCATGATAACGGTTTATGAGCCTGATACAAGGGTTACGCCCGTATTGATTGACGGAACAATATATGTTCCTGAGGATGCACTTCACGAAATTATAGGCTACGGTAAATCAAAGTCCTGGTACGATGCACCGAGCAATACCTTCAGACTTATGAGATATGAACTTGAGCCTTATGAGGTGGATGGAAATGACGGAAGCAAGATTACAAAGCACAACGTAAACTACACCTGGCTTTATACCGAAGTTAATTCCGACATAATGACTTTGGAAGGAAACAAACAGGCTTTAAGCAATCCTGTTAAGGTAATAGACGGTATATTCTTCGTACCGCTTTCACTTCTTTCCGATGCATACGGATATACAGTGAGCGTGAATGACGGCGTTGCAGTGGTAACAGCTCCCGGCGCTACAGCTATTTCGGCAGCTACCGTAGATGCAGTTACAGAACTTTTCTGATAGGAGGGGATAGAAATGAAAACATTTAAGAATATTTTATCTTTAATATTGTTAACTGCGCTTTTGGTATCCTCTCTGTCCCTTTCCGTATTTGCGGAAAGCGGAGAAATTCCCGCAAAGGCAGATTGGACGATTGCGGCAAGCTCCTATTTCGGAGGCTGCGATCCTGAAAAGGCTATAGACGGAAACAATAAAACCTACTGGCATTCATATTACGAGGTGGAAGGCGGAGTTGCCGTAAATCCTGATTCAGTGCCTTACTATCTTTATGTTACCCTTCCTTCGGTAACGGAGTTTTCGGGAATAAATATAACTCCCAGAGCGGATTCCGGTGCACAGATAAATGAAATAAGTGTGTATGTTTCTGATACGGCTGCTGACAATAACGCCGATGCAGCCTGGGTGCTTGTGGCTGATAAAGTAGCGTTTGCAACTCCCACGGTGGGAGATCAGACACCTCTTAATATTGATTTCGGAATGAATGTCAAAGCAAAGAAATTTATGCTTGTAATAACAAAGACAAGCAACAACTACGGAACGATTGCCGAAATCGATCTTGCGGCAAGAAATGACAGGTATACCGTTGCATCCTCTGCGGAGCTTTTGGAATATCACAAAATCAAGAACAACACAGTTCTTTCGGATAAGAGTGAGTGGGAAATCAGTGTAAACTCCGGTGAGGGAAGCATAAGAAAGGCAATTGACGGAATAGTTGCCGATGATAACTACTGGCATTCATACTTCACGGCAGACGGAGCAACCATAACCTATCACGACATACCGCCCTATAATATATACATAACATTCCCGGAAAAAACCGTAATCTCACATCTTGATGTTATACCGAGACAGGATTTAAAAAACGGCTGTCCCCTTGAGATTAACTTCTATGCTGCTGACAGCGATGGCGGGGAAATGTATCTTCTTGAAGAAAAGCTTACCTATGAATCAGGATATGCGGCAAGAGTAATAGACCTGGCTTCCAACATAGCCGCAAAGAAAATTCTCATAAACATAACGGGAGGTAACGGCGGTTACGGATGTATTTCCGAAATCAATATTACGGGTAACAACGCAGAAAAGCCTTTTTCTGCCCTTGATACCTATATTGATACGGCAAAATATGCAAGAAAATATGAAATAAGCAAAAACTACTTTGAAATTTCGTGTGACTATACAGGAAACTGGAGCGGTAATGTTATCAATAATATGATTGACGGTTCTGAATCCACAATTTGGCAGACGGACAATCTCAATAAATTGGGGATTCAGTGGACAAAGCCCACCGTTACTGTGGATATGCTGGATGACTATACAATAAGCGAGATAACATATTTCCCGAGACAGTCTGATGACCATCACGGCCACTGGACAAAGTTTACCCTTCAGACAAGTAGCGACGGCGTAAGCTATACTGATGTTGCCGATTATACATTTGCTTTGGGCTACGATCTTCAGGTAATAGAGCTTGATAATCCCATAAAATGCAGATATATAAGGTTTAAGAGCATAACAGGTAACGGAGGCTATGTAGGCGGAGGAGAGCTTTACTTCTATCAGACCTATGACGGCCTTGCCGAGTATAACGAGCGCTATGGCGGAACCTTCCATTTAGAGTACGGATCAGCAGATGTATACTGCGAAAAGGGAGCTGCCCCCGGCGATTATACTCTTGACGGCCCCATCGAAGTAAAGGACGGAACCACCTATGTGCCCCTCTTAAGCTTTGTAAATCAGCTTATCTACAAAGGAAGTGCGACGGAGGATAAGACAAACGACTTAAGAAAAATTACCGTTTCACTTAACGGCGGACTTAAAACCTTCACCCTTCAGGAGAACAATCATTTTGTATATTCTCTCGATAACAAATACGGTGATGTGCGCTATACGATGTATAAGCTTCCTTATGTGAAGAATGATATTTTCTATGTACCGCTTCATTTCCTTTGCGAGCTTGTGGGCTACGAGGAATCCTATGACGGAGAGACTCTCACTTTGGTGAAGGTTGATTTCAATATGTATGACACCGTTGAGTGGATTGATCCCGCCAAGAGCTTTGCTACATATAAAGTAAACTATGACCTTGGGCTTGATGGAATCGGTACAATTGAAGATGGCAGAGAATATGACGAGGTTAAGGTTGGAACAGGCGTACTGCTTCCTTCTGTTGAAACTGAAATCGGCTATAAATTTGACGGATGGTACTATCCCGGCAGAATAAAGCTTCTTGCGGGAAAGAGTGAGGAAGCCTATAATCCTGCAAGTGATGTGACACTTTATGCGGCATATACAGAAATTGAAAACCTTGATGAGATAAAGGCAGAAATGATTTCTCTTCTTAAGGAGACAGATCTTTCGCTTTACAGAACAGCAGAGAGAAAAGAAGTTGAAGAGATAATTTCTTCAGCTGAGGCAAATATCAATTCAGCGGAAACAAAAGAAGAAATAAGCGATTTCTATACTGCTGCGAAAGCTGATATAGATGCGGTAGCTACCGATGAAGAAATGACAAAGGCAGAGGATGAAACAGGTCTTAAGCTTACGGTTACCAACACAAGCGGCGGATATGTAACACTCAATGATGAACCTGTTTCGGGCACAGTTGTTGTTGCGGCAGGTGCAAAAGTTGCATTGGAGGCATATCCCGACACTGGTACCGGTACATTCAAGGCATGGATTGACGGAACAACCAAAAAAGTGCTGAGCTTGGAGCCGGAATATGTTTTTGATATGTATTTGAAGCGCCATATAATTGCACTGTTTACAGACGGTTCCTTGGAGAATGAAGTGTTTGCAAGCTTTATAACAAGGAATAATCAGTATGCAAAATACACCTATGTTGAGAAGGGTGCGGATACAAACACTGTAGCACCCGATGAAAAGCAGATGTATGTTACAGGCTATACCTTCAACGGCTGGAACCCCGGTCTCGGAATTATAAACAAGAACACCGATTATAAAGGTAATTACGAAAAGGAAATAAATACGTATACCGTTACCGTAAAGGGTGGCAGTGAAATTGACAACGGCAGCGAATTTACGGCAGAGTATAATGATGTGTACATAGTAAAAGCAGATACTCCCGCCAAAGGCCTTGTATTTGCAGGCTGGAAGCTTAACGGACAGCTTGTATCCTATGACGAGGAATACAGCTTCGGTGTATTTAATGATATTGAGCTTGAAGCAACTTTCGCAAAATCTGTTGTAAAGAATCCTCTGGTTGTAATGCTTGATGCTGCAAAGAATATTTATAACGGAAGCAATATAGCATCCTTTATGGCTGATGTATATCTGCCCGGAGAAATGACCTTCATTGAAGCAGGAATACTTTACGCAAAGACCAAGGTCGATAAGGGAACTCTTGTTATATCGAATCTTGGAACAACTATTGACGGCAAGGAAATAAAGCGTACAATAGTTACAAAAGATACTATGTTCAAGCTTACCGCAAGCTACGGAGAGCTTGGTATAACGGCAAGAGGATATCTCATATACCTTGATGAAAACGGCGAAAAGAAGACCATATATACCGACACAACATATATTGTTGAAGAGGCAACAGAGGATGTCGGCGGAGAAATCGAGGAAGATGTGGATTTCGACCTCTGATCTTTGATAAAAAAGCATTCACTTATGAAAAGTGAATGCTTTTTTTATCTCATTTTATCGAAATTTGTGAATAAAAACATTGACCTTTTTGCATATTTATGCTATAATTAATACTTAAATCATATGTTGAGTGAAAGAGGCAGAGCTTATGAAACGAATCAACATATTCGTAGGGCATTACGGAAGCGGAAAAACAGAGCTTGCCGTAAACTTTGCGATAAAAAATAAAGCAGATATAATTGCCGATCTTGATACCGTAAATCCTTATTTCAGAACCAACGATGCAAGAAAAATATTGGAAGATGCAGGAATCCGTGTTGTGGCGCCATATTATGCGGGCACCAATGTGGATTTGCCGTCACTTCCTCCTGAGGTTTATGCGGCGTTTACGGAAGAGAAAGCAGCGGTTCTTGATATTGGCGGCGATGATGACGGTGCGGCGGTTCTGGGAAGATTCAAAAACTATATTACGGAAGATAATTCGGAAGTTTATTTCGTGATAAATGTTTTAAGACCTGAAACCGATACTCCCGATAAGATAATCGAAATGATAAGGGCAATTGAATATACCTCAAGGCTTAAGGTGACATGCCTTGTAAACAACACAAACCTTATGGAAGAAACCACCTACAAACACGTTTTAAAAGGCGAGGAGATAGTTAAAAAGGTTTCGGAAATGACAGATATTCCTTTTTTCGGCAATGCCGTTAAAAAGGAACTGGCAAAAGAAAAAGACTTTGCACTGGATAAATATATTATGATGCTATAAAAGAAAGGAATGATTCATATGTCAAAGGCTCATTTCAATGAAGAAATATGTAAAGGCTGCGGTCTTTGCACAACAGTTTGTCCCAAGAAGATTGTTGAAATCAACAAGGATAAGCTCAACAAAAAAGGATACAATCCTGCCGGAGTAACCGATATTGATAAGTGTATCGGCTGCGCGTTCTGCGCCATGATTTGTCCGGATTGTGCTATAGAAGTAAAGGAGTGACAAAAATGGAAGAGAAAGTTTTAATGAAAGGTAACGAAGCTCTGGCGCGTGCGGCTATCGAAGCAGGATGCCGTCATTTCTTCGGATATCCCATAACTCCTCAGACAGAGGTTGCTGCCTATATGGCAAAGCAGATGCCTAAAATCGGTGGCGTTTTCCTTCAGGCAGAAAGTGAAGTTTCCGCTATAAATATGGTATACGGTGCAGCAGGTGCGGGTGCAAGAGTTATGACATCCTCATCAAGCCCCGGAATAAGCTTAAAGTCCGAGGGTATTTCCTACATAGCGGGAAGCGACCTTCCCTGCGTAATATGTAACATCGTAAGAGGCGGCCCCGGTCTTGGCGGTATTCAGCCTGCACAGAGCGACTATTTCCAGGCAACAAAGGGCGGCGGACACGGCGATTATCACTTAATCGTGCTTGCTCCCGCTTCAGTTCAAGAAATGGTTGACCTTGTTAAGGAAGCTTTTGACCTTGCTGACTTTTACAGAATGCCCGTTATGATTATGGGTGACGGTATGCTCGGTCAGATGATGGAGCCTGTTGTTTTCGGAAACTACAAGAGCAAAAAAGAACTTGCCGAAAAGACATGGGCGACAGTTGGCACGGATATGAAGAGAAGTCACAACATCGTAAACTCTCTTTACATCACTCCCGAAGAGCTTGAAAAGTTAGTTCAGGAGCGCTATAAGAAATATGCCGTAATCGAAGAGGAAGAGGCAAGAGCGGAAGAATATATGTGCGAGGATGCAGATATTATCATTGCGGCGTACGGCACAATTGCCCGTGTTGCAAAGTCTGCCATCCAAAGAGCAAGGGCAAAGGGTATAAAGGTCGGCTTAATCCGTCCCATCACACTCTGGCCTTTCCCCACAAAGACTTTTGCTAAATATGCAGGCAAGGTAAAGTCCTTCCTTTCCGTTGAAATGAGCATGGGACAGATGATTGAGGACGTTCGTCTTGCACTTGAAGGTAAGACACCCGTTGATTTCTACGGACGTACCGGCGGTATGATTCCCAGCCCCGAAGAAATTGTTGAAAAATTGGAAGCTATGACAGGAGGCGTAAAATAATGGCGACATTTAAAAGACCTCACGCACTTTGCGATGTAACGCTCCATTATTGCCCCGGCTGCAATCACGGTATTGTTCACCGTCTTGTTGCAGAGGTAATTGACGAGCTTGGTATTGAAGGCAAGACAATAGGTGTTGCACCTGTTGGATGTGCAGTTTTTGCATATAACTACTTTAACTGCGATATGCAGGAGGCGGCTCACGGAAGAGCGCCCGCTGTTGCAACCGGTATTAAGAGAGTTCACCCCGATAACGTGGTATTCACCTATCAGGGCGACGGAGATTTAGCTGCAATCGGTACTGCAGAAACAGTTCACGCGGCAGCAAGAGGGGAGAACATCACCGTAATTTTCATAAACAATGCAATTTACGGTATGACAGGAGGTCAGATGGCTCCCACAACACTTCCCGGTCAGGTAACGCAGACATCTCCCTACGGCAGAAACACCGAAACTCAGGGCCATCCCATAAGAGTTTCTGAAATGCTTTCCACACTTGACGGTGTGGCACTTGCCCAGAGATGTGCGGTTAACAACATAAAGAACATCACCGAGACAAAGAAGGCAATAAAGAAGGCTTTCCAGAATCAGATTGATAAGAAAGGCTTTTCTATCGTAGAAGTTTTATCCACCTGTCCTACAAACTGGGGACTTTCACCCGTTGAGGCATTAAAGTGGCTTGAAGACAATATGATGCCTTATTATCCTCTTGGCGTATACAAAGATAAGGACGGTGACAAATAATGGCAACACATGAAATAATACTTGCCGGTTTCGGCGGTCAGGGTATCCTTTTTGCAGGTAAGCTTTTAGCATATTGCGGAATGGTAGCTGACAAGGAGCTTTCCTGGCTTCCTTCCTACGGTCCCGAAATGCGAGGCGGAACATGTAACTGTCACGTTATTCTGTCCGATGAGCCCGTAAGCTCTCCTCTTATCACAAAGCCCACCGTTTTATTTGCAATGAATCAGCCTTCACTTGATAAGTTCATTGATTCTGTTGCAGAGGGCGGAGTTGTAGTTTATGACTCTTCTCTTATTTCCGAGGGTGTTAAGAGAACAGACGTTACTGTTGTTGATGTTCCCGCAACAAAGCTTGCAAATGAAATGGGTGCATCAAAGCTTGCAAATATGATTCTGACAGGCGCAATGATTAAGGCAACAGGTCTTGCTGATATCGAAACAGTTGAAAAAGCTCTTTCAAAGGTAATCCCTGCTAAGAAGGCAGATATGCTGGAGCTTAACTTAAACTGCATCAAAAAAGGTATGGAATAATAGAAAAGGCAAAAGTTTTCACTTTTGCCTTTTTTTCTTTTGGCTTGCTGTTTCTGAATAAGTGTGGTAGAATAGATTTAACAAAGTTAAGTCTATTCAGCTAAATTACTTCGTAGCTAAATTGACTGCGGCAACTAAGAGCGAATTTAATTTAGCTATTTCGAAGAAACAATTTAGCTATCGAATGAAATGAGATAATTTAACATTGAACGAAATTCAAATTTAGCTATATTTTGGTCTTAATTTGATATGATTTTATTAAGAGTGTCAAATATTGTTGTAAAATGTAAATAAGAATTTTACGGAGGCAGTGTATATGGATAATCAAATAATCATAAAGGATGTTATTTCTGAATTTAAGAGGTTCTTAAATTGGGAAACTCAATCATTTGATAATTGGGAAACAGTAGATATTTTTATTGCTGAAACATTAAGTGAAGCATGGATTTTAGCAAGACCATACGATGAACACAAGTTTTTAAATAAAGAATTCAAGAAAATGGTTGATAGTGCCAATGGCAAATGGCTTGAAAAAGCAGATTCTGCAGATTCATATAAAATCATTTTATCTACCAAACATTGTGATTCTATTCAGGATGTAGTTAAGACTCTTGTGCATGAAATGAGACATTGTCTTGATTATCAGAATTCTGTAAAACATTTGTCTTTTGATGATTATCATTCGGGAAATCGTTATTACAATAATTGGAGTGAATTTAGAGCAGTTTATTCACATACTCGCTATGAATTTTTTACCAAATATTCGAGCAATATGAGTAATAAAGAGGTTTTTGATATACTTGCAGAAATTTTGGGAAAGAACTCTTCCGACTCCGTAACAGGATTGATTCGAAGTGAGAACGACCTTGAAGATACTTTGTATTACCTTAGTAGATATATCGGCGGTTCTCGTGCTGTTCGTAATATTAATTTGCAATCTATAAATGCAGAGGTTTTCCATTTGTGGACGTTGACCCCGCAGTATATTATTGAGAATTTCGGATCTGTTTTTTATATTGGAAACGAATGGGATGAAACTGAGGTATGTGAATTAGATGCAGTTCCCAAAACCTATTATTATCCAATGTTGGTAGACCGGCTTGCTGAAAAGCAGTGATATTTTATTCTGCAAATTTATATTTATCTATTTTTTGTCGCAACTTGATATGAACTATATAAATATGTCGAATTTTGGCGAAATAAGAAAGCCTCCCCTGTGTAAGGGGAGGTGGGTGTAGGCAAAATCAGACTAATTTTGCTGAAACTCGGAGGGGTTGTAAAAAAGTTAAACAATCCCTCAGTCAGCTACGCTGACAGCTCCCTTTACACAAGGGAGCCTTTGAAAGGTTTGCATCTAAACCTTATGCCTCGCAATTACTGAAAAAGCTTGGCATCTGGATTATACAGTCTTTATATAATGAATTCAACGAAGTTGAATTCAGCTAAATTCGCCTGACGGCGAGCTAAATGTGCTAAAGTATGCTAAATTGACTTATCGTCAGCTATAAGGCGAATTTGATTTAGCTATCTGTAATTAAGCGATTTTCTGTTACAAAAATAATTAAGTTTTAGGAGGATATATGGATTTAAAGGAAAAAATAAAGGCAGGCAGGAGCATCTGCGGAACGCTTGTAAATATCCCTGCCATGTGCATTGCCGAAATGATGGGCTATTTTGATTATGACTATCTCTGGATAGACCTTGAACATTCGGCAATAACCCTTGATGTGTGCTATTCACAGATAGTTGCGGCAAAATCTGTGGGAAAGCAGGTTTTGATACGCGTTCCGCAAAACGACCTTACATACACCAAAAAGGTTCTTGAAATGGGACCTGACGGAATTATTTTTCCCATGGTAAGAAGTGCCGCAGAAGCAAAGGAGCTTCTTTCATACACTCTGTACCCGCCCTACGGAACCAGGGGATGCGGGCCGCAGAGAGCTGTGAGATACGGCGTAGACGATGAAATTGCATTTTTCAGGGAAGGACACGGCAATTTATGTAGATTTATGCAGATTGAATGTAAAACCTTCATTGATGATATGGAAGAAATTGCAGAAAATCCCTTTATTGACGGATTTATTTTAGGGCTTGCGGATTTGTCCGGCTCAATAAACGAAATCGGTGACTTTTTCGGAGAAAACAATCTTGCTCTTGCGAAAAAGGCAATTGAAATTGCGACAAAGCACGGTAAAATCGTGGGCTCTGCAACCCTTGCCACGGACGAAGCAACGCTTACAATGCTTCACGATATGGGAATTAAAATGATAACCTGCGGTTCCGATTTCAATTACATTGTAAACGGTGCCAAAAAGACCTATGAAGCGGTAAAAAAGGTTATAGAAAAATAAGGAGGAACAGGAAAATGAGATATTCAGCACAGTTCAAATCTAAAAAAGAGCTTATTCAGAGTAAAACGGTTTGCGTTGGCTTTGACGGATTTATAGATTATATCATCCGTCCGGTGGAGTCCAGGCAGGACGAAGATAACTGCACATATTTTCCCACTATAGATAAGTTCGGGGAAAAAATTACAAGCCTTGCGGGAAGAAGCGGAAATGTTGAGCTTATCATCACCAATACGGATTTTGGCGGATGCGGCCCTCATTATGCAAACGGACTTGCAAATATGGGGATAGGTTGCACCTGTATCGGAGCTTTAGGCTATCCCGAAAAGAGCCCGGTATTTAACTTAAACGAAAACTGCAAAACCATAACCGTCAGCGAGCCGGGTTATTCCTATGTGTTTGAATTCGGTGACGGTAAAATCATAATGAGCGACATCGAGAAAATCAGCCGTCTTCGCTGGAGCGACCTTACAGAGCGCATCAGCATTGAAGAAATGGTTGCATATTTTGAAAAGGCGGACATCATAACTCTTGTTAACTGGAGTTATCTTGTTCACTTCCACGAGATATACGAAAAGTTTTTGGAGATAGTTATGCCGCGCCTTGAAAAGCGGGACAGAAAAATTTATATCGACATTGCAGACTGTGCAAAGAGACAGCCTGAAGAGATAAAGGCGGCACTTAAAATGTTCGGAAAGTATTCTGCTTATGCTCCCACATATCTTGGCTTAAATAAGAGCGAAGCTATGGTTATGCACTCCGTTTTATGCGATGGCGAATACGAAGGCTCACTTCCCATTGCAAGAGCGATTAAAGAATATTCCGGCATCGGTACGGTTATAATCCACCCTGTTGACAGCTCTGCCGCTGTATATGACGGCGGAGAGGTGGAGGTTTCGGGAATCCTTTGCGAAAAGCCGAAAAAGACCACAGGCGGCGGAGATAACTTCAATTCCGGTTTTTGTGCAGGGCTTCTTGGCGGGCTTGATATAAAGAGCTGTCTTATCTCCGGTATGACAACATCCTATCTTTATGTTAAAAACGGAAAGTGTAACAGCTTTGACGATATAGCGGAAACAATGAAGATGTACGATGCTCAGGCGTAATATAGAACCAAAAAAGCATAATACAGCATCTTGAAAAAATTTTTCGGAATGCTATAATAGACTTAGGACAGGAGGGATTTCTATGTATAAAATAACAGTACCCGTAATGAATTCCACAGTAACAAGAGTAGGAAGGGAAGAAAGCCTTAAGGAAATCGAAAAGTTTGAGGCATCAAGGGTTCTTCTTGCTTTTGAAGATCTTACTGAAGATAAAGAAAAGCGGGAAGCAGAATTTAAAAATCTTAAAGTAAATACAGAGTTTTTCAAATCTCATGGTTATGAGGTTGGTGCGTGGATTGTGCCGCTTAATTCAAAAAATGAAGCTTATCAGGATATGATAAAGATAAACGGTAATCCCGTTAAAGGTCTTAAGTGTCCTTCGTGCGAAGGCTTCAGGGGTTTTGCAAGAGAGTATTATAAAGGGCTTGCCGCATCGGGCGTTGATATGATTTTAATTGACGACGGCTTCCGCTACAGTATTTTAGGTGATGCCCCCGGTTGCTTATGTCCCTGGCATATGAAGGAAATTGAGAGAATAACGGGCGAAGCAAAAACGAGGGAAGAGCTTCGCGAATACATAGTAAAGGGCGGAAAAAATAAGTTCCGTGATGCTTACCTTGAAGCTAACGGAAATGCTATGCGCCTTTTTGCAAGTGATATGAGAAAGGCTGTAAACGAAGTCAACCCAAATGTCAGAATCGGTCTTTGCGCCTGCATGGGACAGTGGGATATCGACGGAATTGACGCCTCTGAGCTTGTGAAGATTTTCGCGGGCGATACAAAGCCCTTTATGCGCTTTATCGGCGCTCCCTACTGGGCGGTAAACAGAAACTGGGGAAATCAGGTACAGGATGCAATCGACCTTACAAGGGTTGAAAAATCCTGGATGAAGGATTCGGATATCGAAGTAATTGCCGAGGGCGATGTATGGCCCCGCCCCAGAACCGTTTGCCCCGCAAGCTATGCCGAGTGCTTCGATATGGCAGTTCGTGCATCGGGCTGTGCAGACGGAATGCTTAAATACGGTATGGACTATTTTTCAAATACCGATTATGAGCAGGGGTATGCGGCGGCATATTTAAGAAATAAGCCTGTCTATGAAGCTATAGAAAAGCATTTTACGGATAAAACACCTGTTGGCGTAAAGGTTTATGAGGTTGCCGCAAAGGTAGCCGATATGGTACACCCCACAAAGGTGAATTCGGGTCCCGATATGACACGCGATATGGAAATGATTTTCTTCCCCAAGGCATCAAGAACTTTTGCTTTCAATGCAATTCCCACTGTTTACGAGGGAGAGGGAGAAGGAATGGTAACTGCTGTATTTGACGAAAATGCAAGACACATTCCTTTAAGTGAAATAGGAAAGGGACTTATAATTGACATTGCCGCGGCTGAAATTTTAACCGGGCGCGGAGTTGATGTGGGAATAGAGGAAATCGGAAATGCTGAGTCTGCAGGCGGCGGAAACCACTATTACGGAACAGAGCGTTTCCTTGAGAACAACAATGAAATAAGAGCCGACGAAGCAACGGTTTATAACCTGAAGCTTAAGGACGGAGCCATTGTTTTAAGCGATACCGAGGTGATGGTCGAAAGAACACCTGTATCATATTTCTATGAAAATAAAGCCGGTCAGCGCTTTTTAGTCCTTAACATCAATACCCGTTCGCCGAGAGATACACTTCTTAAGCACTACGAAAGAGCAAGACAGTATCAGAAGGCGGTTAAGTGGATATCGGGCGAAAGTCTGCCTGTTGAAATTTCGGGCCACCCCGCAGTTTATATGATTTGCAAAAAGGGAGAAGATGAAAGCCTTGCAACAGGTCTTTGCAATCTTCACGCTGACGGAATCTATGATGCAGAAGCTCTTCTTTCAGATGATTATAAGGAAATTGAATTTATAAACTGCAAAGGAAAGCTTGAGGGAAGAAAGGTTTATATAGAAAAAATTGAAGCATTTTCATTTGCGGGATTTGTATTAAAGAAATAATTGCAGGGCTGTTCCCTTTTTGGGGACAGCCCTTTTGGTTAAGTTGCATATTTACTTTTTCGGCATAATATGATATAATCCGTAAAAGATAAAATGACAGTAAGGAGAATGGCGTATGAAAGACAAATTTGCAATATTTTTGGATATTGACGGAACAATTTTTGACGGAAAAGAAATTAAGAAAGAAGATATTGACGCAATAAATAAGGCAAGAAAAGCCGGCCATTTTGTTTTTATAAATACGGGAAGAAGCTATGCGGTGATTCAGGACGAAATAAAAAGGCTGGAGCTTGACGGAATAATTGCGGGGCTTGGTACTCATATTACATACAAAGGCAAAACCTTAAGAGGAGTAATTATTCCTCCTGAATTGCTTTGCGACATCGCTGAATATGCACTTTCTGAAAATCTGACAATCCAGTTTCAGGGAGAAACGGAAAGCCTTTTTATAAACTGTGATATGGATCCTGAAAAAACGGTTACGGATGCATCCGATATGCTTGGAAAATTCCGGGATGTAAGAATATCAAAGTTTATAATAAAGGATCAGTTTTCCGAAAAAGACAGAGCGTTTCTTTCGGATAAATTTGATATATATCAGTTTAAGGCATACGGCGAGGTGGCTCCAAAGGGCTACAGCAAGGCGCGCGGAATAAAAATTATTGAAGATTATCTTGGTATCCCTCACGAAAACACCATTGCAATAGGTGACAGTGCCAATGACTCTGATATGATAGGGTATGCAGCTATCGGCGTTGCTATGGGAAATGCCGAAGCCTCGCTTAAGCTTAAAGCAGACTATGTTACAGCATCAATTAAAGATGCCGGCGTTTCAAAAGCTATCAAAAAAATTGTTCTCGGCGGAGGCGAAGAATGATGACAGCGGTTGGTTTTTTCGGCAAAATGAAAAAGATGCTTTTATGGATAGCGCTTTCTGTGATGACAGGGGCAGCAACAGGAGTGGTGGGAGCAGTTTTTCATCACCTGATCTCTGATGTCACTTCTTTTCGAGAAAAACACGATTGGGTGATTTTTCTGCTTCCTTTGGCGGCGGTTATTATAACTTTCATATACAGCTTTTCAAAGGAAAAGCTTACTACCGATACAGTTTTTTCGGGAATACGGGAAAAACGCGAGATTTCTCCTCTTTTGACACCGTTTATCTTTATATCAAGTATAATATCTCACCTTGTGGGAGCAAGCGTCGGAAGAGAAGGGGCGGCACTTCAGATCGGCGGAGGAATCGGAAGCGGCATAGGACATATGCTTAAGGTTGGGGATAATGAGCGCGGAAGGCTTCTTGTGCTTGGTATGAGCGGGGCTTTTGCTGCAATATTTATGACTCCGGTTACAGCCGCATTTTTTGCAATTGAAGTTCTTACAGTGGGACATATGAGATATTACAGGATATTCTATTGTATGATATCTTCTCTCACGGCCTTTGCGATAAGCCTTGCTATGGGAAATGGGAAGACGGAATTTCCCTTTGTCAATGATATGGCTTTTGACTTTGACACAGTGCTTAAATGCGCGCTTTTAGCCCTCATTTCAGGCTTCATTGCTCATCTTTTTTGCCATACAATTCATATTACGGAAAAATATTCCGAGAAAATCCTGAAAAACAGATATATACGTGCAGCGGTACTGGGTACGGCGGCATTGGCCATTACTCTTATATCCGGAACAAGAATGTACAACGGTGCGGGAATGGATGTAATCAATCTTTTCCTGTCGGGAGATAATGAGGCTATCTTAAGTCTTATGACCGGCATTACACTGTTCGCGTTTTTAATTAAAATGGTGATTACCGCTTTGAGTATCTCGGCGGGATTCAAGGGTGGAGAAATTGTTCCTTCATTTTATATAGGCGCGGCATTCGGCATTCTTTTCGGAATGATGGCAGGGCTTGATTTGTCCTTTGCGGCATCGGTTGGAATGATAGTGCTTTTCACCGGAATAACAAACTGTCCGGTGGCATCGTTAATCCTTGCGACTGAGCTGTTCGGAAGCGGAAATATAGTTTTTTATGCTCTGGCTGTCGGAATAGGGTTCGTTTCATCAGGCAAAAAAGGTATTTATATGGAACAGAAACTGGCATATTGAAGGGATGAAAATGAAAAAATATAATCTGACACTTTTTGTAAGCTATGTGGGCTATGTGATACAGGCTCTCGTAATAAATTTTGCACCCCTTTTGTTTATCACCTTCTCTGAGGAATACAATCTTACTTTAAGCCAGATAAGCACATTGGTTGTGGTGAATTTCACATCACAGCTTACTATGGATTTTCTGTCTACCTGGTATGTTGACAGGCTCGGTTACAGAAAAACCGCTCTGGCGGCACACATATCGGCGACACTTGGCATAGCAGGGCTTGCCTTTTTACCCCAAATAATGCCTACACCCTTTTCGGGCCTTCTTATTTCTATGGTGCTTTGCGGAATGGGCGGCGGGATAATAGAGGTAATCGTAAGTCCGATTGTTGAGGCGCTTCCCACAAAGTCAAAGTCTGCATCTATGAGTCTGCTTCATTCTTTTTACAGCTGGGGACAGCTTCTTACTGTGCTTTTATCAACGGTGTTTTTTTTGAAAATCGGTATTGGTTCTTGGAAAATACTGGCACTTTTATGGGCACTTGTCCCTTTTATAAATGGAATTCTGTTTACCTTTGTGCCGATAGTACCTCTTGTAAAGGAAGGCGAAAAAGGGCTTACCGTAAAGGAAATACTGAAAGTAAGGGTGTTTTATGTATTCGCCGTTGCCATGCTGGCAGGAGGCGCGGCAGAGCAGGCAATTATTCAATGGGCATCGGCATATGCGGAAAGCGGGCTCGGAATTTCGAAAACGGCAGGGGATCTTTTAGGCCCTTGTGTATTCGCTTTTCTGATGGGATTATCCAGAGTTTTTTACTCTCTGTTCCACGAAAAAATAAAGCTTATTAACTTTATGATAGGCAGCTCGGCACTTCTTATGATATCATTCCTTATGACATCCCTTTGCGAAAATCCGGTGCTGTCGTTATCGGGCTGTGCACTTTCAGGTCTGGCTGTGGGAATTGCCTGGCCCGGAATGCTTAGTCTGACATCACGCCATATAAAAAACGGCGGAACTGCAATGTTTGCGATACTTGCATTTTTTGGTGATGTGGGATGTATAATAGGCCCCGGTATAACGGGCTGGGTTTCCGATATGGCCGGAGGAAATATGCGGAGCGGATTTTTGGTGTCTGTAATATATCCTTTGATGATGCTGTCTATGCTTCTTATTATTTGCCGGTTGAAAAGGAAGAGGAGAATATGAAGAAAAAGATATTGGTTATATTCTTAATGGCACTTATATTGGCTCTTTCCGAAAAGCTTTTCGGCGGAGAACCTTTCTTTTCAGAACGGGAAAAAGGAAAGCTTTACGTTTTTGCAATTGATGTAGGGCAGGCGGATTCTACCCTTATATTGCTTCCTGACGGAGAAAATATGCTTATAGATGCGGGCAACAGAGAGGATACAAAGCTTGTGACGGAGTTTATCAGGGAACTGGGAATAAGGAAGCTTGACTATGTAATTGCAACACATCCCCACGAGGATCATATCGGAGGAATGAGCGGAGTAATAAAAAGCTTCGATATAGAAAATTTCTATATGCCTGATGCTGTTAATACAACGGTGTATTACGAGGATATGATTGACGCACTTTATGAGGAGGACGTAAAGGTTCTGACAGCAAAAAAAGGTGTAATCGTAAAGAATGACGATTGCAGAGTGGAAATGCTTTCGCCAAGAACAATGGAATACGATGACTTAAACCATGTAAGTGCAGTTGTGCGAATAGTTTACGGAGAAAATTCGTTTATTTTAATGGGCGATGCGGAAAAGATAAACGAATATGATATTATGGAAGATTACGGAAATGAAATAGAAAGTGATGTACTTAAAATAGGACATCACGGCTCTGATACATCGAGCTCTTATGATTTTCTCAAAACGGTAAATCCGGAGCTTGCGTTTATATCTCTCGGTGCGGAAAACGATTACGGTCATCCTCATAAAGAGGTGAAGTCCCGTCTTAAAAAGCTTGAAATACCATATTACAGAACGGATGAATCGGGCACTCTTGTTTTCATAAGCGACGGAGAAAATATAGATGTGAAAACCGAAAAGGAAGAAGTGGAGTAAATGAAGGTTGTTGTAGACAGAAAAGAAGGAACCCTGCTGGTTCTTTCTTTGCCGGATGGAGAATGCATAAATGTAAGCGGGAAAATCTGTCCTGAGGCAAAGGAAGGGGATATCATAAACATAGAAATTCTTGCGGATGAAACAAAACAGAGGAAGATGTCCCTCGGAGAAAAGCTTAAGAAACTAAAAAAACACAACATCTGACAAAGATATTGCTTGACAACAATGCTATGATGTGATAATATGGTATTTGATACTAGATGATACGGAAGGGAGAATACTTATGGCATTTGTAAAAAGCTTTAACAATCAGTCATTGGGAGAAGAGATATCCAATGCGGTTTCTCACGGCATCGGAATGCTTTTGTCAATTGCGGGAACAGCGGTTTTAATCGTAATGGCGGTGATGAGAAGCAGTGCAATTGGAGTTGTGAGTGCTTCGCTTTACGGCGCAAGCCTCATAATAATGTACCTCTTTTCCACTCTTTATCATTCAATTACAAACTTCAAGGCTAAAAAGGTTTTTCAGATATTTGACCATTGCTCAATCTATCTTCTTATCGTCGGCACATACATTCCGATAAGTCTTGTTATGCTTGGAAAGCTTCAGGGGATGCCGGCTCTCGGATGGACAATTTTCGGAATAAATTCTGCCTGTATGCTGCTGGGGATAATATTGAATGCCGTAAACCTTGAAAAGTATAAGAAAATAACCCTTGCTCTTGATATAATAATGGGGTGGCTCATTATTTTCAGCATCCGCTATGTGTGGAATCAGGTTGGTCTCGGCGGTATGGTGTATATGGTAACGGGCGGACTTGCCTATACGGTCGGAATACTTTTTTATAAAATGAAAAAAACAAAGTATATGCATTTCGTGTGGCACCTTTTCGTACTGCTCGGAAGTATAATGCATTACTTCTTCGTGCTTTTCTACTGTTATCCTGAAATATAAACAAACAAGCTGATGCATTGCATCAGCTTGTTTGTTGTAAAAGGAAAACCACGCGATAGTCGCGTGGTTCAGTGAAGGTTAACCGATGAACAAAAACCTCCAATGTGATATAATAAAACTGACCTGCCAGTCAAGAATAAAAATCACATTGGAGGATTTATCTATGAAAAAAGAA
>JAFQQJ010000050.1 GCA_017411325.1 Clostridia bacterium
ATGCGAATCGTATATCCGTTCACAAGAGCTGAAGCAAGCTTCTTTCTTGCAGTATCACAAATTAGCTGTGCAGTCGCACGAGATACCTGCATATATTCAGCGCATTGCTCCTGAGAAAATCCCTGATAATCCACCAAACGAATGCATTCGTATTCATCAACGGTCAAAACGACCGCTTCATCTTTGGCTGAATTAGCAACAAATGTATCTGCGACAGGCATTCTGCAAACCTTACGGCATTTTTTTGGTCTTGGCATTTTACACAGCTCCTTGTTTTTGGTATATGCTAATTATAGCATGGTTTTTGGTATATGTCAATAATGTTATTTATAAGTCAACAATTAGCTTTATTTGTTTTGAGAATAATAATAGAAAATACGAAACGAAAGTGTGATTTCAATATCAGTAATTTAACGAATAGGGGTCTTTTAACGATAGAAAAGCACTACACCTTGACGGGGAGTAGTGCTTTTCTATATTTTAAGGTTTCCAAGACACGGAATATTGATGTCGCCAACACCGAAATGCACCACAAAAGCAAAAAATCCCTTGTAAATCAAGGACTTTCGGCTAATTTTTAACGATAAAAAGAAAACAGCAGGTCGATACGATTGTATCAATCTACTGTTCCTTATTTGGTTGCGGGGGTGGGATTTGTTGCCCTTCCGAAAATATAGTCGCCTGACTTCGCCTCGACGCTACGCTTACACTCGGCTCATCACGCTCCTTATTTTCGTTAATCGCTTCGTGAAAACGATACTCAATCGTTTTCACTTGCTCCCCCACTCCCTCCGGGTTATGAGCGGTTCGGGGCAACTCTGACTTAAAATCCAAAGCCTTGCCAAAGCCTGTATTCATGGGCAAAAGCCGACCAAAAAGCCGACCAACGATCCAGCGAAAAGCAAGAAAAAGTTTGTCGACTCGGCCGCCTTTCCTACCTGTTCACGTTTTCATTGATACATGGTAGCAGAAGGGCATCAATTAGTAAATTACTCTCAAAATTACGAAAAAATATATAGCTCCCCTGCCTTCTCCGACCGACCTCGAACCGTCGGTTTAACCGACGTTATAGGATACAGGTTAACCTGTATAATTTAATAATCCTACCTATACAAACAGCGTGTAGAACATGAGACCTAATATGTTACACTTCACCTAATTCACCAAAAAGTGCTTGCAACATTATGATTATTACTTGTTTTTACTCTTAAAATCAAGCGCATGCTTTCATTAAGAAGGTACGGCTTGGCTTTGGCTCTTTTAAATGGTTCTATAGTGTTGACAAAATGCCCAAATTTCGCTATAATACACACAAAAGGTATGTGTATAAAAACGAAAAGATATACTAATTTCGAGTTAAATATATTTAAATATATTAACAATTGATAATGGACGGTTTATTTTTACTTTTTGTCGTGATACGAGGGATTTTATCAAATGGCACTGGACGATTTTTATACTTATTTGCTGCTTTATACTGAGCAGTATTACGAAAAATATCTGACTAACATAACCGATATCGGAGATCTGTTTTACGATATGAGGGGCGGTACTAACGCGCTTAACAAATGGATTCTGAGCAGAGGGGACTTTTACGTCTACAATAAGGTAAATGCGCCTTCGCCGGGTATATATATACACAACAATGTACAAAACACAAATAATCTTCCTGCGTACGCAATCGCTTTGCAGGAACTGTTTTATGAAGAGTTTGACTACTATTCCGAAGAAAACAAGCCGATTCGTAAAAAGATAGCTGAAATTCTCCAATCACAGGTAGCAAGCTCATGCAAGGTAGCACGAAACACCGTATCAAGCTGGAAAACCGGAGTAAGAATACCAAACAAATACAACTGGTGGGCACTTGCCATTACTTTTCTTGACCTTAGTTATCAGATGCTTCCTCCCTTTCTTGATATGATAGGATGCACTGTTGACCTCACCTGTCTTGACGATGTGATATTATATTACTCTCTTTGCAGTGAGAAAAGCGGACAGGAAACCTTTGCACTGCTGAAAAAGTATTCATGTAATCACACAGCTGAAATATTTGCTCCAAATATAGAATAGCATTTCAGGATATATCAAACAAGATATAGTAATACCATACCAAAGATGTCACAGTCTGTGACATTTACTCTTTTACAATGATGAAAAAGGCATATACTATACTTAGAAAGCAAAACACGGAGAAATTATGAATCCCTCTCAAAATGCACTTAAAAATACAATCATTCACATTTATCAAAGAGAAAAAGACAATCTGGTGAACCTATATCGTTCTTCCGATTTTGTTAAGATCGAAAAAGCTACTCTGTTAGAGCTTTCTCGGAACATTATTTTAAATTCAAAAAAAGATATCACAAAAGTGTTACGGGATCAATTTAAAATAGAGAATATCGAAACGATTTGGCGTGAGATAGCAGAAGAGATTTTAGATGTGAATTACGTTTTTTCCGAAAAGATCAGCATAAAAACCGCTTATATAACAAACAGAGATAATTTAAAAAACTGGTGTGATAACCTTTATTCCTCCGTTGTCAAAACGATTAACAAAAGACAAATAAGAACTGAATCTAATAAGGAGAACTAAGCTATGGATAAGTATACTTTTTTGAGTGATACAATAATTACTCTTTCCAACAAAGCAGACATAGAGCTTTCTGAGATTTATCAGATGCCTGTTGACGAACTAATGAAAACTGAAAAAACAGCTTTATTTACTTTTCAGAGCAAAGTGGTAAAAGAAGCCGGTGTCGCTATCCGAAATGTTATAAAAGAATCAGGTATTCCTTATCCTGAAACACTTTGGAGAACAATACTGGAAGATTTGCCCACCCCTTCGTTCACACATATAAATTGGGACAATGTAGATCTGAAAAAGTTAAACCTACAGTGTCAAAGTGCAGAAAGCTTCCAGCTCAAACACCTTGATAAGGGTCTTCCTATCATAATCGCCTCTGCAGCTGTAGCTGTGGGTTCAGTAATTCTTATTAGCATTATGCCCTCGGGAAATCCCCTAAAAAAGCTTTTGATTCCCGTGGTAGTAGTTGCTGTGCTGGCGGGTGGATTTGTGGCAGTTAAAAAGCTCTTTTCGAAAAAGACATCGGAATTAGGCACATTCCCCTCATCCAGTAACCAAAAAGCATCTCCAGAGACAGAAATTACAATGGTAGAAAACAAAAATCATGAAGCATTGAAGGTGTGGTTTGCAAATCTGGAGTCGCTTACCATATCAGTAATAAAAGGAGAATAATTATGATCGTTGTAAAAGATTATACAGTTGAAGATTCTGTTGTTGTTCGCCTTACAGGATGCGAAAAATTTTCCGTTATAAGTGCCTCCGATGAAGTGCCCGAAAATCTTACCGATAACTTTGTTGTGTTTGTAACAGATCTGCCTGTAGGAATTCTTGGCTATCACGCAAATTTTTTCAATAAGAATAAAAACACTGTTAAAAACTGGATCGTAATTATTTTGAATAAAAATAAAATTACAATAAACCACGCAAAGATTTGCTTTTTCTCCCCCGGGGTAAGAGTTTCCATACTGACGGATACCGATACTCCCGAGGATATACAGATAATAAGAGATAAGATTTCTAGTGCAGAAAAGGTTAAAAGTAAAACTGCTCTCATTTATTCCATCCGTCCCGATTGCGAAAAAGGACTTCTGAAAGAGCTTCTGAAAAAGCTTCTTCCTGATTGGACTTTTGAAACTGCTTCAGAAGTTCATGGCAAGGACATACTTTACCAAACAACGGTCTCTCACGTAATCATTGTCGGGAAAACAATGGAGGATTTCAGACTCCCTATCCCAGCGGGAATAATTCCTTTTTATGTACAAACCAAGGTTCAGGAAAACGTCCAGTCATACCTAAAAAAGGATATGTTGGCAGAAAATCTTGTACATTACATACCCGAAAGTCTTTCTATGACATCAGAAAGTGCAAAAAAGCTTTATTTCTTCATAAGTCCTCTCTACGAGCTGTGGCGACTCAGCAAAACTGATCCCCGACTCGATTGCCGTTTTGTAATGTGGGATGAGTTCGGACTGCCGCTGTCACGAAGTGAATATAACGCAAAGGCTTGTCGCAGCTTTTTGGATTCTTTCAATGAAAGCGAAAAGCTTGTGCAGTCTCTTAAGGAATAATCGAAAAAACAAGGTTCAATAACGGAAAGATATATGAAAGGACTTATATAATGTCAAAGCATAATAAAGATAATCTCTATAAAAATAATTCCTCTGAATTTATGCTGAACAAAGATGTTTCTCTTTCGGAAATTTCAAAAAGACTAAATGAAAAAATGAAAAAAATGTGGGAGGCAGAACACAATTTTGTTCTTCAAAGTGCTCCTGTTGATTCTGCGTATCTCAAGTCCCTCAGAGAAATCCCACTTTCTTCATCCATGAAAACGAAGGAGATTATACTTCCCGTTGCAGGAGACGTTTCTGCGGGCAAAAGTAGTGTTCTATGTTCAGTTTGTAAGTACCCCATAATTCCTGCAGCAGTTCAGACAACTTCGATATGTGCCGTTGAAATAAGGAAAGTTTTTTCTTATGATGAAGAAAAAATAGAAATATGCCTTTTAACAGATGACAAGACCGCACTGAATAATACCGCAGTCAAGGAATTTAAAAAGCAAAGATTAAGCGAAGAGCTTTTTAATGAACTTAAAGATTATTCTCTCAGTCTTTTTAAAGATGGCGTGTTGAGCGTTGAAGATACACTTGACTTCTTTATGGACAAAAATGGGGATTTTTCCATGACTCCTGATAACTGGCGTCATTCTATGGTCCTGCTTATGATCTTATTCGATGCCTACGTTTATCAGGACAACCCTGACAAGGATGCAAGCACGAGAGCGATCAATGATAAACGTTCATCTTTGTTTAAAGCCCTGGGGGTTCCTCTCAACAAGGATTACGGAATAAAGCTTTACTGGAATTCCGAATTTATTCCCGAAAATACTGCAATTGTGGATTTGCCCGGCACAGGCTCAGCAACTGAGGATTCGGGAAATATGGCGGGACACACAAAGCTGGTTACAAATTATACGTCTCAGGCACCTTCTCTGCTTTTCCTAATAGGCCATAGTGGACTAGTAGGAAGCAGCGATGCAAAAAATGTAATTGATACCTTCCTTACCACCAACGAAATCAAGGGTGCATGCTCGGCACGCCTCACTTTTGTTATAAATAAAGCTGACATACTTATAGAAGGATCACAGGATAACTCCAAGGTAATTACAACTATCAAAACATTCAGACGTGCATACTCACAAAAGTTCCCCTCCTACGATAAATATCCTGTATATACCATATCAGCCCGCGGTGGTGAAATAAACTATCTCGAGTCAGGAATTTCCTGTAGAAATACTCACATTGCTTCTATTAAAGTAAATGAGTTAAACAACACTTTAAAAAAGATAGGCATTACCCCCACCGAAGAAATGCTCGATACTACAGTTAAAGACACACTTCAGGAAAACTATAATCATAAATTCCCATATCAGCTTTCTTCTGACGAAGATTTTGGGGAAATGAATCTTGGAGAGTTTTTTAAAAAGTTTTTTTTCGAGTGTGCGGAAAGGATCCGATTTCTAGAAATAATAAAAAACGTTGAGAATCATATCTCCGTAGTAGAAAAATTTCTAAATACACTTATTCAGGAAAAAACCATGGCGGAAACCGTCAAAAAATTCGGAAAAGAGTGCGCCGAGAACCTTTCTGCCGCCATACGAGAGGCTATGGAAAAATCTATCGAAGAGATTATGGGTCAACTCAACACGATGGAAGAAAAAATGGATGAGCTTTTCGCAGAAATGAAAGATAGATACTCTGCTGTTTGTAAGAGATTTTATGCTGATTACAAGGTGCTCAGCAAAAAAATAAACGATGAGCTTTTGTCTACTGTGTCAAGCATGGAAAAGCAGAAAAACGGAGAGATCCCAATTGATGGCAATCTGCTCGGTACAAACAAAATCGGCTGTAATAACCTTATGAGACTTAAAAAGTTCTGCGAGCGTATTGCCGAATATGATTTTATATCCTATTTCAAAGACGGCTTCAACAAACTGAAGTATGAAATTTCCCTTGAAAAGGATACATACGAAACTCGTATAAATAAAATTTGTGAGATACTCAACGATTTCCCTGATATGGTTACTGATAAAATGGAAAAGGAATTTGCCCTTATTACAAAGGACAAACCGGACGATGTTGTTCTTTCTTACAAGGAAGCCGTAGAAAATGCAAAAAAAACCACAAAACGTCTTCTTGCATCCCTTTGCTCAAGCGTAGCAAGCGCTATCCGTCAGGATACTTCTGTACGGGAAGTAATTGATGAAACTCTGCAAATGATACAGGAAGCATTCTTAGAGCTTTTCATTCCATATACAAACAAAAAATTCTACAACGATTTTCTGAATAGTGTTTCCAAGAGCAGATTCTTCAGAGCAAACGTTATCAGCGTTCCAAATCTTAAGATTTTTATAGGGAAACAGTATCTTAATAAATTTGAAGAAGACCTTAACAAACGCCTTGACGAAATTCTCCTCGGAGAAAATAATACTGCCACCTCACATATCAGCAGAATCAAAACTGCAATTTTCAACGTCAATAAAACCCACATTTCTGTTTCTACCTTCTCAAAGCTGACGAAAATGGTAGAAAAAGCTTGTGTTGCAACCTCCGACGAGTTGGAATCCCCTGCGTTCATTGTTGGATGGTTTGAAGCAATTAATAATGCCACAGATAACCTTGGCGCTTTCCTTGGTGAAAACAGCTTCTCAGTTTATTTTGACGAAAAGAAAGATGAGTTCAATATGATTCCCTGGCTGAATGAGGAAATTTCACTACTCAGTTCACGAACAGAACCACTTAAAAACGATCATAGAACACTCAAAGAAGAAATTTGTACGTTGTTATCAACTTGTAAAAAATAAACAGGTAAAAAAATGAAATACAATAAAGATTTATACAAGGACAGATCGCCCGTTACCGATGTTATAGGAACCTGGCAACAAATGTCTAATATCATCGGAGCGGCCGATGCAGCAGAGGATGATCTTTACGGATCTCAGCCGGAATTATATAATGAGATATATGATTTCCCCTGTATTCCCCGAACCGACTTTAAGCGTCATATAGTAACATCTTTGGGCAAAGATAAGAACTCAGCTTCGAACAAAGAGTCCCAAGCAGCAGACCATAAATGTCTTATGTTTGCAGGGGCTCTCCTGAATTCTGATTCAGAACAGAGCTTTTCGATTTGCTGTCGTTCTGACAAAGCACGTGGAGTTTCCTTTAGCATTGGTCTCTCAAATGACGAATACGGAGACCGCCTGAAAGGACTTCTTGACTCCTGCTTTGAGTTTTCGGAAATTCAAGCTGAGAATACTACAGACGCAAATTTCACCGAAGAATGGCAGGCAGTTTGTACCCCAATTTTCCGATCAAAGGAGCAGGAGGAAAATAACAAAAAAACTATACCCTCCAAATGGGCTGACACTGTAGCAGCTATACTTATGAACTCCGACTGCGCTGTTAAGATCGACTTTGTACCTTCCAATAATACATGGATCAAATCTACTCTTAATGGCGTGTATAAAAATCAGAGTATCTTTGCCAGATACCTTTCGTCAAAAGGACAGCTGTCATCAAATTTTGGCGAAAATACTACCTGTACAGCATCCTCCAACAAGCTGGTTTCTATTCACAAGAAATCAGCTTCAGAAAATGCGGGTACATCTGCTGGCATCAACCTTACCAAGGATATTTCTGTTTCAGATCCCAAGGCTGAAAACATTGAAAAAAGGCTGAAAGATTATGCACTGCTTCTGGAAAAAATGACAGATGGCGGCTGGTTTATCAGAATATCGGTTCTTTCATGTTCCGGTATCAGCGCCAATGCTGCTGCACTTCGCGACATAATAGGCAGCTCCCTTTTATCCATGAACTATTCCTGTAAGTGGAAACGTTGTCAAAAAAATAGTGCTGAAGATATAGAAAAAGCCGGACTTTATCTTCCATCTTCAGATGCATTGTCACTTATCAGTGTTCCAACCAAGGATTTTGTGGGATTTGCGGCTCGTGAACTGAATGAGCTTAATTTGAATCCTCCTGCTGATGAAAGTAATAAATCTGGTGATATTATTCTTGGAGAACTGCTGCGTAATGGAACAAAAACAAATAAAGAATTAAAAATTCCCAGAGATCAGTTGAATAGACATACATTCGTCTGCGGTATGACAGGATCCGGAAAAACAAATACAGTATGTAGCTTACTTTCAACGTTTGATGATCTCAACTTCATTGTAATAGAGCCTGTAAAGGGAGAATACCATTCTATTCCTAACACAAAGCGCTTTAATATGTTGGCAGGAAGTGAGCACAGCCTTTATATGAATCCATTCAGATTCCCCAAGGGCGGAAACCTTCAATATCATATCGACAGCCTGAAGCTCATTATCTCTTCAGCATTTGATCTGTATGCAGCAATGCCAAATATTCTTGAGCAGTGCCTCTACAGAGTTTATATGAGTTGCGGATGGGATCTTATAAGCGGAAATAACATTTATAAAGATGAGATACCCGAAGAAGATCTTTACCCCACCTTCACCTCTCTTTGTGATGAAATCGAGGTCTATATAACAGAAAAATTCCAGGGTGAGCTTGAAGACAACTACAGAGGAGCGCTTCTCTCACGTTTGCAGAGCTTTACCAGTGGCTCCAAAGGAGTTCTTCTCAATACTAAAGCGCATATTCCCTTTGAAGAATGGGTCAATCAAAATATCGTAATTGAGCTTGATGCGCTTGCGGATGACGCAGACAAGGCAGTTGTAATGGGCGCCCTCCTTATCCAGTATTTTCAGTTTGTAAAGAACAACACTACCCATAAGGCTTCCGATGGTCTCAGACATCTTTTTGTGCTGGAAGAGGCTCACCACTTGTTCCAGGAAAATCAATCACAAAATGGTAATGGACAGAATTCATCAGCTCAGCTGGTAAAAATGTTGAATAACCTTTTGGCTGAGATTCGTGCCTACGGTGAAGGATTCCTTATAGTTGACCAGAGTCCGTCAGCACTCAGTCCTTCTGTTCTCAAGAATACTGCTGTTAAAATTGCCCACCGTGTAGATTATGGTGAAGATATTAAGCTTTTGGAAAGTGTTCTGCTTCTGGATAGCAAGGATAAAACTACCGCTTCTCTTAAATGTGGTGAAGCTTTGGTACGTTTCGGCTCCATGACATCCCCCTCTCATGTAAGTGTTTACCTGTACAAGGAAAAGGAAAATTGTGTTCTTCACGGACAGTCGGTAAGTGTCTCTTTAGCCAGCACTGCATACGACCGTATTCTTATGAACGCTCCTCTTCTAGATGTACTTACTCAGGCAGGAAAAATGTTCCTTAATTGCGCTCTGTTTGAAAAGGATTTTTCATTGATAAAGAAATGCTTCAGTTATTTCCGCAAGACCGCATATCAACTGATCGTATATCATTGCGGTTGGGAAAATGCAGCCATTTTCTCCGAAAAAATGAACTTCCTTCCACTCTTTGATATCTGCATTTCAAAAGCCGTTATGGAAATGTTCCATGGACAGTATTGCCTTTCCAAAATTATTCATATGTACGTAAAAAGACTTTCAGGATTCTTTGAAAACGAAGAAAATAGTGATATTGCTGCAGCAGAAAGAGTTCTCTTCGAAGATTATAGAGAAAGAAAGATATACCCTCGAATTTCTTTCTTCTATGAAAATTCAGGAGATACCTCAATAGAGCATGTTACATCAGTAATAGGAAGTTTCCCCGAAGCAGGGGTAGTAAAGCTTCTTGCGGACGCAGTATGGAACAGTACTACAGAAACAAAGCAAGGGCTCCTGGACGATAAGCTTACTGAAATATTCGGCATGGAACCTGGCCCAATAACAAAGGAATATCTAAAGTACCTGACAGACATATATATCAAAGGAAACGCAGTCATATAACTCTTGTCACAAGCTGTGACAAGCAATGTGGACAGTTATCAGTTTTCGATGTAAAATGTAATCACAAAGCAAGCAGGGAATCCTGATTCCCTTACCTTGTTAAAAAAGCGCTCGTGATTACGAAGATATAATAAGAATTGAGGATGTTAAAAGATGTATCAAATTGCTGCTAAAAAGTTGGCTGAAAAAGCCATTAAAAAAATCGGAAAAGAATATGCAGAAAAGGTTTCCATCCAATCTCTAAAGGTTGACGGTGAAAATTTTAGTGTCAATAAACTTAACAAAATTTCAGAAATGGACAGCGGCAAATACAATCTCAGCACATCACCAAAGGGTATTTTTTGCGAACGTCCTTCATCCAGGCTCATTTTTGATGTATCAAACCGCATGAAAAAAGAAGGCATTACTTCTAATGCATGGGAAACTGCTGATAAAAATGGCAGGAAAATGCTGATTGAAAAATCAGTTAAGTGCATATCTCAAGAAATGCTTATTCCCTTCGAAAAAAGAGCTGATCTTGCAGTTGAATACACTGACACTCCCGATCTGACCGAGGATAATTCATCTGTCGTATTTGACGAACAAATACTCAATTGCAAAGACGCGTCTGAAGTGTATTCTAAGGTTTTTGAGAAGGTTTCCGCTCTCGATGATAAAAATAAGGGCATATCGTTCCGTCCCCTTAATTGGCTCTTTAAGAAATTCTGCAAAGTTGACGAATATACATATAATTTTGATGCTTCGTCAACAGCTATCAACGAAAGCGTTATTGCAGAGATGGAAGATTCTCCTGTTTTTGCAGATTTTCACGATGGTTATAACGAATTTGCAGATAATTCTCTTAGCGTAGAACAGGCTAAACTTAAGCTGGAGGAGATATCCTCATGGATCAAGGAAATCAACCCTAAATTTAATCCTTTCTCTCCTTATGGCTCAAATTGCGGTACCTGTTCATACTATGTGCACGAACGTATCAACGGTAATAATCTGGGTGAAGCAGGCCCTGTAAATATTGCCCCCACAGACCCCAAAATGGAAGCGCTCACAGGTCTTAATTGTCAGTATATGAGTGTTGCCGATATCGAGAGTGTTCTCAGATCTCGCGGCCCCGGTTCTCACCTTATCGTAGGCATTAACAGAGAATATAGCGCAGGTCACTGGTTCAATGCATATTATGACGGCGAAAGATTTTACACCATTGATGGACAGAGCGGTAAAATTATGGACTGGCCCCATGATTATGGTAACGTAACCGCCTGGTGCGCACTGGTATAAAAACTCATACTAAATACGGAGAAATAAAAATGAATAAAAATGAACAAATTGCTCTTGCAGCAGAACTTCTAAAAATTTCTGAAGAAGAAATCAAAAACAATTGCAAGGATCTTGAGGCCTTGAAAGCAATCTATATCTCAATTCCTGTAAAGGGTGGTCCTTCTCTCATAGTTTCTGAGGACGGAAGTGTTCTTTATGCCGCATCCTCTGTATCCCCTGCTGAACACGTGGAAGCTTTTATAAACGGTATTCGCACTCCCCTGGAAAGCTTTTCCTAACAGTTAAGGTTTACTCTAGATATATTATCACGATATGACCTATAAGTGAGTCGGGTACATTTATATCTTTTATACTTTCTTATATTAAGCACTCATTGTTTGAAACTGTCAGAAGCAACTGTTTTACACTACATTATGCCCACGTTTGTCAACTCAGTAATTAATGCGTGTAAACAATCTGGCTAATCAGAAAAATGACTATAACCGTCAGAATCAAAAAAGACAGGGATAAAATTGTGCAAAAGGAAATATAGACTAGTCTAACAAGACAAGAGAGCCTTAATCGGATTGATTAAAGCTTTGAAAGGAAACGGAACAATATGATCAAACTTACGCCTGATATAGGTGAAATGTTGCAGGAAGTTCTTAAAGACGACGTGCCTGTTAAATCTGTTCCGGGTGAGCCTATATATAATAGCACAAGAACGGTATTATATGAATATCCTTCATCCGGGCGTGCTTTATCTTTCACGGTTCCTTCGACAGTTAAGATAATAAAATCTTATGCGTTCTTCTCTAATTATGCTTTAGAAGAACTTATACTTCCCGAAGGAATAGTATATATCGAGAAACAAGCATTTTCGACTCATCGAATCAAGCATATCACTATTCCAAAGTCTGTAAAAAAAGTAGAATCGATGGCATTCTGGTACTGTCAGAATTTACAGGAGATAAATTTTTTATGTGATATATCGTGTGTTGAAAGTGAGATAGCTCATTGTTGTGAGGGGCTTAGCATCAAAAGTAATGGTACGTATATTAACTACGATGATGAGCTTAAACTATTGGGAGAAAATGAATGGATTATACCTAAAGAGGTGAGTATTCCACACACTGATACATGGGAGACAGAGTCCTTTGTAAAATATGCAAAAATATGTACCAAGGGTAATACTTTGGCGATGATGAACTTTGCGGATTTTCTGGAAAGGACACAAAAAAATAACTTTGGCGAATATGCAGCAAACTTCTGGCGCTACCTGGCATGTCAATCTGGAGATAAAACCGCCAAGGAATGGAAAAACAATTGGAAAAACATACATCCGCGCAAACAGATTCCTATTCCGATTCCTCCAAACTTTGAGGGATGCATAAATGGCGACAGATTGCGTGCACTCGGGTTCTTGTTTTTTGATCCCAAACGGCAGTACGATTTGGAAGCCAGATATGGCGGAATTTTCGAGGTATCGTCAATGTATGATGAGTATGGTGCTGACTGTGATGGATTCGGCTATGAAACTCTAAGTGATTGGTGGTATTTGGATGAATTTTTAAATCCAATTCCAGGGATTGGGGTCATATCTGGTTATTCAGGAGGAGAGCGACGTCGTATGCCCGAAAAATTCGGAAAAAACTATCAAACTGCCTTAAAGATCTTGGGTCGGAAATAATGTTATATAAACCAATCAAAATACAACCGTATACACACCCTCATGATACTGATTCGTAATTTATGATTGGTTTAAAAATATAACTATTGAAAAAGTCCAGAGTCCAAAGGAGTATAAATGGATAACACCGACTTTGTTGTAAAAAATGGATGCTTAGTGGGATATATCGGCAATTCCGAACACATAAAAGTTCCCGAAGAAGTTACAGCGATTGCTGCGTTTGCTTTTGAAGGAAATAGTCATATAAAGTTTGTTGTGATACCAAATTCCGTTTTAGAGATTGGGAAAGCAGCATTTGCAGAATGTAAAAATCTAACAAGCGTTGTTTTATCCAATGCGTTGACCGTAATAGAAACGCAGTTGTTCAACGGTTGTGAAAAGCTAACAAAGGTTTCATTTCCTGAAAAAATAAAGGAAATCAGAAGATTAGCTTTTTATAATTGCAAATCTCTCGTTGACATTGAATTTCCACAGTCCTTGACTGTAATCGGTGCAAATGCATTTGAGGGTTGTTATTCTATTAAAAAGCTTGATTTACCAGGTGGGCTGAAGAGAATTGGCGACAGGGCTTTTTGTCGATGCAAAAGTTTGCGAGAGCTTACACTTCGTTCGAAGTTTTTTGATTTGGGCCAAGAATTATTTTTTGAAGCCAATAACCATGTCAAGCTTATATACGCAGGAACCTCAGATGAATTCTTTACTTTGGCCTCCTCTAAAACGAGAACAAGCAGGCCCTTCGAAGCAATAGGCAATATTAAGAAGTATATACCGATTGCAATACAAAATAGCAGAATTGAGTATAAAGAAAACCATACCTTTTGTATTGAAGTCGAATGTCAGAAAGATTAAAAAAAACTCAAAAACTCCGTGCTTTTCATACTAGCACGGAGTTTTTTATCAGCTATTACCTTTCTAAAACGATTTTAATATCGCAAAACCGACCGAGCCATCCAAAAAACCGTCCAAAAAGAAGGGACTAAACCGGTCTAAACAGATATAGATAAAACTGTCTAAAAACACGGAAAAACATTAAAACCACTTTTGGTTCAAGGTTTTCGCTTTTGTGGGATTTGACGGGCCCGACGTTCGATATAGTCGCCTGACTTCGCCTCGACGCTTCGCTTACACTCGGCTCATCACGCTCCTTATTTTCGTTAATCGCTTCGTAAAAACGATACTCAATCGTTTTTACTTGCTCCCCCACTCCCTCCGTCGCCTTCGGCGACCGAAGGAGTGAATGGTTCAAATCCAACCACACGCAGGAAACGAAAAAAGACATCCAAATGGATGTCTTTTCGTTTCTGGTTGCGGGGGTGGGATTTCTTGCCCGACGTTCGATATAGTCGACTTGCTCGGCACTGACGGCCTCGCAATTCTCCTTATCTCTCGTCTCTCAAACGCCTCGCTTTATCCGCCCCCGGCGGCGCTCGGCGTTTTCGTCCCACTCCCTCCTCCGGAGGTCGTGGATGTCAGATCCGATCTCAGCTAAACGAAAGAAAACAGACCCTATTGGGTCTGTTTTCTTTCGTTTGGTTGCGGGGGTGGGATTTGAACCTCACGACCTCCGGGTTATGAGCCCGACGAGCTACCAGGCTGCTCTACCCCGCGATATTATGGTGCCGGAAACCGGGCTCGAACCGGTACGGTATTGCTACCATCGGATTTTAAGTCCGATGCGTCTGCCAATTCCGCCATTCCGGCACACTGACACACACATCAAACGCTTGCCCTGCTTTCGATGCCTGTATATTATATCACCATTATATTCCCTTGTCAATACTTTTATTCAAGTTTTTTGAAAAAGTTTGATTTTAATTACGGTAGACAAGTAATGCGCCGTAATGGTATAATATTTTTAATAGAAAAAGCGTTTTTTTCCCAAAAAGCCTTGACTGTTACCCTGGGTAACAGTATACAATTGCCGTGAAAAGAGGTGGTTTTTTGAAAATAAAGTCTGTTTGCGAAAAAACGGGGCTGACGGCTCGCACGGTCCGTCTTTACGTTGAAGAAGAGCTGATCGCTCCCGCTTATAGCGAAAATTATCTCGGGCGGCGCTCCTACGATTTTTCAGAAGAGGATGTTGATGCTCTGCGAAATATTGCAACGCTTCGTTCCTTCGGGTTTTCCATTTCAGATATCAGAAGGATCATAGAATCAAAGGAGAACAGCCGCGGCATAATCAAGGCTCTTTGCGAAAGCAAGGAAAAGCTTATTTCCGACGAGAAAAATATGCTCTCTGTGCTTTTGACCCTTGACACGGATGAGAGTCTTAGCATAGAAGAGATCGCGGACAAGCTGAGGTCTGCCTCTGAAAACAGGGAGCTTCCTGAGGAGGATAACATGTCAAGGCTGATGTATTATCTGAAAAATCCAAAGGAGGGCTTTAAGGTCCTATTAAGGATCATTGATTATTTGCTGTTGTTTGGTGCAATTGCATTTCAGCTTTTTCTATTTTCTCTTATTTCATTTGAGTGGAAATATCCACATATACATGATTGGAATTTGTTCTGTGTTTTTATGGTCATACAATTATTACCTGTAATAGTGTTATTGACGGTCATAATTGTATCTAAGCTACGTAAAAAAAGAATCATGAGGGGAATTGGCGTTTTAGCGGTTGCTATGGTGTGCATACTATTTGTTCCCAATATTATTGTAGGCATAGCTACTCCTTTTGAATCTTACACCGACAGCTTTGATAATTATAGGAAAACAGACGAAAATATAATACATGCTCATTCGTTTTTGAATTTACTTTTACCCACAGATTCTACTGCTCGAAAAAACAGTATGGCGGACAATTCGGATGCTGTGTATCATTACAGACATATGGCTATTCTTGAATCTACCACGGAAATATTAGTGGAGTGGAACCTTGAGGAAAAAGAATTTGCAGAAGAGGTCAAAAGGGTAGAGCTTCTTTTCGATTCCTTTCACAATTATGAGGGAGAGGAATCATATTATACATACACTATCGTTGAAAAAGGTGATTATGTTTGCCTTATAAGATACCATGATGAGGGGACTGCTCCGTTTGAAAAAACAGAAAAGCATTATCACTTTTTCATTTTTGCATATGACGAAACTTCAAAAAGAGTAAGATATATTTATAATTACAGCGGAGAAAGCGGCGCAATCCAGCCATTTTATATTGACCTTGATTGGTGAAAAACGGACTGTTGCATTGATTTGCAACAGTCCGTTTTGTATGATCAGGTAGTTTGAAGTTTTTCGGGGAGGAGGAAGAAAAAACGATTGAGTATCGTTTTTTCAACGACGTACCTAAAACACGGAGAGTCGCGAGCTGAGGGTATCGAGGCGACGCTAATCGACTATGTTTTAGGAAGTAGTGGGGGACTTTTTTCAAAAAGCCCCCACGTCCTGCTCTTCACGCCGCTTCCACCTTCAGCACGCACACGGTGATGTCGTCGCCGCCGCCCGTGTTTTTCTGAGCCTCCTCTGCAATATATTTTGCAAGAACTCCGGGGTTCGTCATCTTGCAAAGCCCCGACACGAGAAGCTCGTAGAGCCAGGGGCACTCCTCGTATGAGCCTGTGACCCCGTCGCTCATCATTATGACCGTGTCCCCCGAAAGAAGGTCAAAGGATAAGGCCTCCGCGTCAAGTGCCCGCATTATCCCCACGGGCACGGTCTTTGAATGGAGCCTGTAAAGCTGGCCGTTTCTGATCACGAAGGAGGGAGCGGCGCCGCTTTTGATAAACCGAGCCTTGCCCGTGTACAGATCCGCCTCCATCAGGTCAACGGTTGTGAAGCACTCCCCGTCACTGCCTCTTACAAAGCAGTTGAGCAGCTCAAGGGCGCTTTTCATGGGGCATCCTGCGTACAGGAGCTTTTCAAGAAAGGATGCCGAAAGGGAGCTTGTTATTGCAGCCTCTCTTCCCGAGCCCATTCCGTCGGAAACAAGGGTGTAAAAATACCCCTCGTCATTTTGAAATGAGCATAGGCTGTCGCCGCTTTGGGCGTCCTTTTTGGAGCTTATGCTGTAGCGCCCTGCCCGCAGCTCAAAGGCGGGAACTGAGCGCATTGATGCGCAAACTCCTCCCGATTCAATTGAAAATTCGGGTGAGGAGAGCTTTCCTCCGAGAACCTTTTCGGCGCAAAGGCGGATATCTCTTTCCCCCGCTTCGCAGGCGGCGGTATCCACTCCTCTCATATAGACGCGCCTTGCTCTTTTCCCGTAAACCGATGCCTGAGAAAAGGAAAATCCCTCCTTTGAAAGGGAATATTCAAGCGCTTCTTCGGCTTCCTTGTCTCTTTCGCATCCGTCGGTCTCTGCCACGTCGCGGAGAAGCTCCGCCACGGCGGAGTAGTCGTGGGCAAGCATTTCAGTTTTTTTGCCCTGCTCGGAAAGGCCCGTCAGCCTTTTTGCGCCGCTGTTCACCGAGTCGATGATGTTATCCATATTAAAGCATCTGCGGGCAATGGTCTCGGGGACTATCTTTGCGGTGATACTGCCTGCGGTAGACAGGCGGTATGCCATATTATTGAACATCGAGGTGACCGTAGCGTCGTCTCTGCCCGAGCATTCTCCTTCATTGGGGCATCCCGAGCAGTGTCGGGCGCGGGCTGTGGTGCAGATGCGCATAGCCTCGCCTTTTGTGGGGAGGCAAAGCTTGTCCCCAACCTCAAGGAGCATTTTTGAAAGGGCGGTCATTGATTCCGAAAGCTTTAAATATCGGGCGTTTATTCTTGCCGTATCCTGTCCGATAACGATGCCTCCATCCATATTGAGAAAATGGGGCAGGGCTCTGGGGACTATCTGCGTTGAAAAAAGTGAGGAGGCGAGAGCCGTTGCAAGGGTCAGCTCGGGGATAACGTCAGATAGGGCGTCGGTGCCTGTGCAAAAGAGGGCAAGGGTCGAGGAAACAAGGCCTGCGCAGACCACGGCAAGGGGACGGCTGTGATCCCAGAGAAGGGAAGAGACCAGCGGCGACAGGGCAAAGGCGGCGGTATAGGGCGCTCCCACCGCAAGGCCGCAGGCGATTCCCGAGGCCGCTCCGAGAACGGCGTTTTTGCAATAGCTGAAATATACGGGGATGATAAATGCCCCAACGGCTCCCAGATCAAAGGGGATCCCGAAGGCATTGAGGGATGCGCAAAGTCCTCCTGCAAGAAGGCAAAGTCCGGCGCTTCTTTTTTGTGCCGAGGCGCTTTTATCAAAGAGATACATAAAGGAGGCGGCAAAAAGAAGGGTCATGCCGATGCCGAAGAGGGCTGAAAAAAGGCCGTAGTATATGCTCTCGGTATGTATGAGCGACACGCATCCTGCGGCCGCAGCACCCATTGCCGCAAGGATCATTCTGATATACCCCGCCTCGCAGAAAAGGCGGCGCATAAGGCCTCTTTTTTCTTTGAGGTCTCCCTTCATGAAGCAAACGAAAAAGCGAAGGGCGGCAATGGAAAGCTGGATTATGATATGTGCGGCCACCTCAGCTTCGTGGGTAAATGCCGACAGCGTGGCTCCGAGAGTTGTTGCGATCACTGCCGTGCCTCCCCGCGCGGCGGCGATTGCGGCGATACCGAAGGGATAAACTCCCATAGGGGCGCGCACCAGCCCCAACAGAAATGCGACAGTGAATATAACGGCAGGTCTTGCAATGGCTTTCAGCTTTGCCGTATCCCGATTTTTGATGATCGCACTTCCTTGTTTTATAAATGCTACGACGGCGCCTCCCATTTCGGGGACGATATTTTTTCTTTTCATTTTCCTTTGTTTTTTCTCCTTTTTTACTTTGTAAGGAGATTTTACTCTCAGGGCTTGAAAAACTCCGTCGCTATAGGGAAATCGCGAAATGATTGTTTTGGGCGTATTTTTTCGGGAATTGGCAAAAAGAAAAATTCCCCTCGTACCTTTCGTCAAAAGAGAGAAAAGTCCATCGGGGAATTTTCGGAAATACAATTATTTTTAAGAGACGTCTGCAACCCTTATATTGTATTTGCCATAAAAATATGATAAACTGTATTACAGGTGGTGAGACAATGCTGATCAAAGAAAAACTGTCATGGATATTGGACAAAAAAGGAAAATCTAAAGGCGAAAAAGAATATCAGATAAATATTGATTTCGTTCATTCTCTCGGAAAAAAGTGTGATTGTGTTGGCTGGAGCAAGCTTTACATGGATGAAGCAGACGCAAACGATGTTCTTGATGAAATAAAGAGATTTTGCAAGAAAAACGGATGGACGGCGCGCGGATTTTACGAGAGGACATATCAAGACGTCGTGAGCGATTGGTACGAAGTGAAAACCGGCAATTTTAAAGATGAAAGCTTTGCTGACAGAGTTTGTATTTTGAGTGAAGACGGAGAGGATATGTTTCATATCGTAATGCGGGCATATCACGAGCTGACCGCATCTCCCAAGGAATGGCTTGGTGTATGTGTGTCTGAACGTTTCAGAAACGCTTGCATTAAAAATAACGTTGAAGACGTGGATTTTTGCTGGATACAGGATAAAGGAAAGTACGAAGCCATGCAATGGTTTTATATTTATCCTAAAAAACAAATTGCACATATTGCTTGTGACAGAGGATTGAAAAAGAGTGATTATTTTAAGATCAAGGCATTAGGTGGTGCCCTGCCCAAAATAGCATCCATATTTTCAGAGTTGCAGTATATATCTTTACCCAATTGTTATTTGGCAGAGGATATGCCTGACGGGGGAATTGCCCATGCTTACCGTCCTTCCACAGATGGGTATTGCGGAAGGGACACTATTCTGATACATAAAGATACTGCCGAAATGCTGATAGCAGAAAAGGCTCTTTCACCTGCCGATCTTGAAGCTGTTTGTATCTTTGAAACCTGCCCTAAAGGATATAATCTTATTAAAACTCAAAAGCATCCTAAGCCGACAGTATCATATATTGAACAAAGTTTGAGTGCTTATGAAAAAACAAAAAAATCAAATCGTCCCGTACGTGCCGTAAGCGAAAAGGATGCGCTGAAGATGCTTCGCAAAAGCAAGACCGAACGCAAAGACGATTTTCAAAAAAAGATTTCAAAGGGGCTGGCGGAGGCAGTAACGGCAACGGAATACAGCGCTTTATTACCGTATTACCAAGTAGCTAACGGTGGATATCTGTCCGATGAATATGAGTTATTATCTTATGAAAAAGCGCTCGTTTGTACAGAGGAGCTTTTAAAACAACTGAACAGCGAGGAGTTGTTTGAAGCCGATCACGAGTGGAAAGTTTTCGCTGTATGTGCCGATGGCGATCTTGTGATCTTCACAAAAGAAGGAAAGGCATTGCGTTTCAGTCATGAAGCTCCCGAAATAATAAACGAATGGCAAACGGTCGCACAATTCTTTTTTGATGCAGTCAGCGAGTATTAATAAAAAGCAAAAGACAGATACCCCGAAGTCTATTTCAGAGACTTTGGGGTATCTGTCTTTTTGTTTGTATTATTTCAAAACTCCGGTGTATATGCTCGTGTTGCGCTGTTTTTGTCCTGACCAAAGCCCTCGAAGCCCATGTCGAGAGCGGCGTCTCTGACAAATTCGTACTCAAAGGTGGTAACGCGGCGGGAAAGGGGCTTGCAGTCCTTCGGGGCAAAATCGGGGGTGTACTGGCTCATAAGGCTGAGAAGTATGTTTTCTGTGCCGACGGCTTCTTTCAGTGCTTTCAGGGCATTGACGGAGTCGTGGCGTCCGCCGGGGAGCACCAGGTGGCGGACGATGACGCCCTTTTTCATCATTCCGTCGTCAAAGAATTGGCAGGGACCTGTGATATCTATCATCTTTTCAATGGCAGAAAGGGCAACGCTGAGATAATCCGGAGCGTTTGAATAGTGTCTTGCAAGCTCCTCGCCGCCGTATTTTAAGTCTGCAAGGAAGATATCGGCGTATCCCCTCAGCGCTTCAAGGGTATCAGCCTTTTCGTATCCGCTCGTATTGAACACTGTTGGGATAGCGGGGCGGTAGATTTCGAGTGCCTCGATGATTCTATGTAAAAAGTGGGTAGGGGTAACGAAGTTTATGTTATATGCGCCGGCCGATTCAAGCTCCTTGATAGCCTCGGCGAGAAGTGCGGGGGTGTATATCTTTCCCGTACCCCCCGAGCTTATATCTCTGTTCTGGCAATATATGCAGTGAAGGGGGCAGCCTGAAAAAAATATTGCTCCGCTGCCGCGGTCGCGATCGTTTCCACTGATGCAAGGCTCCTCCCAGCGGTGGAGCATTATTTTTGCAACGCGCATTTCAGCGCTCTCGCCGCAGTAGCCTGTGCCCGTGATCCTATCCTTTTTGCATTCCCTCGGGCAAAGGGTGCATTCTTTCATATTAAAATTCATATAAGATTTTTTGAAAAATATGTGTTTTAGTTAATTGAAAAAGAAACGAAAAACTGTAGGGACGAGCACAGCAGAAATGTTCCATGTCTGCAGTCGACCGCAATTCTGAACGGTAGCTAATAATTAAGAATACCAAGATTTTGTAGGGGAAACGAATAATCTATTTGTAGTACGTTGTTTCATCTAAATATTGACAAGCTCCACCTCGCGCGTCATCTTGAGCGAAGGTGGCTCACTTGTGAGACACTGTAGTCGAAACCCGAAGGGCAAATTGCAAAGCAATTTGGATCTCGCGACAGACCAAA
>JAFQQJ010000051.1 GCA_017411325.1 Clostridia bacterium
ATATCCCGTATTGACGTGAACCTGACCGTTATCATCGATCCACGGTACACGGAACTTGATCTGCCTTTCGGGATTTACTAATCTTTCAAGCAGCGCATCGCGTCGGAACTCTGGCTCATTGTCATCAACAACCGGACGGAGAGAATCAAGAACTTCCTTAACTGCCTGATGGAATTCAGGCTCATTGGGGTTCTCCTTCACTACTCGTTCAATTACTTCATCTACATACGACATACTGTTTCCTCCTTTATGAAAAAAGAAAAGACGCCTTTAACGGTAGGATCAGCCCCTACAACATTAAAGACATCTTTGCCTTCTTCATATATAAAATTGTTTTTGGATTCCAAAAAGTGAAATAGCGTCTTTGAGCACTTACACTCAAAGACGCCTTTGCCTTTACGCTCTGCATTATACACCCACAAAAAAGCTTTGTCAACCCCTTTTTGCAATCTTTTTATAAAAATCTTGCAAAAAATCAATTTTTTTTACCTCTGCCTCTTGACAAAATGCAGGATAAGCTGTATAATAATTGCAAATGAGCAAAGGTGTTCATTTCAGTGCAGAGAGACTTCTGCATTGAGATGAGCGCCTTTTCTTTTTTATTTAATCCCGAAAGGAAGGGAACCGATATGAAAGTAGAAGGTCAAGTACGTATTCCATCCGGATGTGCAATCGCTGCCGTTATTTCCAAAGAAGGAAACAGAATGTCCGGTGAGATGATTACCAAAGCTATGAAACCTATGCACGACCGTTCCAACGGACTTGGCGGCGGTTTCGCAGGTTACGGCATCTATCCTGAATATAAGGAATTTTACGCGTTACATATGTTTTTCGACTCCCGTGCAACCCGCAAGGACTGCGAAGTGTTTTTAAAGGAACGCTTTGAGATTGTAAAGAGTGAGATCATTCCAACTCGTACCATCCCTGCTATCACAGACGAGCCGATTATTTGGAGATACTTCGTTGCTCCGCTGAAATCTCTGCTCTCTTCGATGCAGCTCGACGAAAAAGAATTCGTTGCCCGAACGGTCATGAAGATCAACACCGAAATGAAAGGGGCGTATGTCTTTTCCAGCGGTAAGAATATGGGTACATTCAAAGCAGTCGGTTTTCCCGAGGAAGTTGGTGTGTTTTATAAATTAGAGGAATACGAAGGCTATTCTTGGACTGCACCTGGTCGCTATCCGACCAACACTCCCGGTTGGTGGGGCGGTGCCCATCCGTTTACTTTGCTTGACTGGTCTATCGTACATAATGGAGAGATTTCTTCCTATGATGCCAACCGTCGCTTTATTGAGATGTTCGGGTATAAATGTACTCTGCAGACAGATACCGAGGTTATCACCTATATTATGGACTATCTTGTGCGCGTGCAGAAGCTTACGCTCGGTGAAGCTGCAAGCGTCATTGCTGCACCGTTCTGGAGTACCATTTCCGGAAAGACCAATTTGGAGGATAAAGAAAAGCACACCTTCCTGCGCACTGTATTTCCGAGCCTGCTCATTACCGGACCTTTTTCTATCGTTCTTGGTTTTAACGGAGGACTTATGGCTCTCAACGACCGCCTGAAACTTCGTTCGATGGTGGTCGGCGAAAAGGA
>JAFQQJ010000052.1 GCA_017411325.1 Clostridia bacterium
ATGATTTTTCAGCCGAAAGTCCCTGACCACGACGCGGAGAGACACGACGCTGATTGGAGCGTGGATTATCTATGCGGAAAAGCAAAAGAGCATACCCTTTCGGATATGCTCTTTGATTGGTGGACCATCAGTTGAGGCGTGAAAAATCATTGAGTATGATTTTTCAGCCGAAAGTCCCTGACCAAGAAGCGGAGAGAAACGACGCTGATTGGAGCGTGGATTATCTATGCGGAAAAGCAAAAGAGCATACCCTTTCGGATATGCTCTTTGATTGGTGGACCATCAGGGACATGTATGCTTCGCATCCATACTGCTCGACCACCCAAATGCTTCGCATTTCTGTACCGGTCTTCACATTTTTTGCTAAAAACGATAATCAATCGTTTTTTATACGCAAAAACCCTCTCAGGGTTCTCGTCCCTGATGTAAGTTACAAGAAACAAAAAAAGACACCCGTAAAGGTGTCTTTCTTGTTTGGTGGACCATCAGGGACTCGAACCCCGGACCGACCGGTTATGAGCCGGTTGCTCTAACCAACTGAGCTAATGGTCCAAACATCGTGCAAATGATATTATAGCAAAAAACGAAGCATATGTCAAGAGTTTTTTTAAGGAATTTCTATAAAAAAACAGTTGACAAAACTATAAATTGATGTTATAATACCATTTGTGACTGCGGAGGGGTATCGAAGTGGTCATAACGAGGCGGTCTTGAAAACCGTTTGTCCGAAAGGGCGCGTGGGTTCGAATCCCACCCTCTCCGCCATTTTTTTCTTTGGCAATCAATTTAATAAGTACGCAGAAAGCTGCGGCTATATCTTGGAGTAGTACTCAAGTTGGCCGAAGAGGCGCCCCTGCTAAGGGCGTAGGTCGGGAAACCGGCGCGAGAGTTCAAATCTCTCCTACTCCGCCAAAAAGGAAAAGTTGTTCTTTAGGATGACTTTTCCTTTTTAATTTTTACGAGAGATTTGAACTTGTCATAGGCGTTTTGCTAAAACGCCGAAGGGCTGACAAAGCGAAGCTTTGCGCCTCAAATCTCTCCTACTCCGCCAAGCAAAAAGCATATCCGAAAGGATGTGCTTTTTGTTTTATCCGGCTGTTGCTTTTTTCCGTGCGGTATGGTAAAATTAAAGCATATTACATTAAGGACAAAAGGATGATACTATGAAAAAATTATTATGCATAATAATTGCAGTTATGATAGCTGTTTCTGCCACGGTTATATATACAAGGGAACGCAAAATTACGGTTTACCGTGAAAATGAAACAAGAGAAATAAAGGCAAAGGAAGCCGCCTCCTACATAGAAGACGGATGGTATGAGGTGCCTGTTGTGAGAATATACAACAAGGACGGAGGCACACTTTTAATAACCGAAGAAAGCTTTTCCGGATATGATTCGGGAGAGTGGGCAAAGGAGCCTTTTAAGGCTGTGTATTCTGATACTGCCGAAGTTATGATGGTGGTAGAAAGCGAATACGAAGCTTATCTTTCCGACGGATGGCATGCTGTTCCGCCCGATCACGAAGGGCTTTCGGAGTTGAAAAAGGAAATAGAAAGCTTTATAAAAACTCAGAGCGGCTCATGGGGAGTGTTTATTCAGGATTTATCAACAAACGAATATCTTTTGATAAACGAAGCACGCTATTCTGCCGCAAGTCTGGTTAAAATTTACACTATGGCGGCAACCTACAGCGAAATTGAAAAGGGAAATTTGGAAAAAAATGCCGACATTTCCCATTGCCTTCGCCTTATGATAACGGAAAGCAGCAACGAGGCATGCAACTACCTCACCATAAAAAACGGCGGAGGAAATGAAGCGGCCGGTTTTGACAGAGAAAACGAAATTTCAAGAGCTAAAGGATGCGAAAACACCGAGCGCGGCTCCTATCTTGTAGAGCTTTCGGGAAGAAAGGGACCTTACCGTCACCATAACTACACGTCGCCCCGTGACTGCGGAAGGATGCTTAAAGCCATATACAATAAAGAGCTTATCTCGGAAAGCGCATCGGAAGAAATGCTGTCGCTTCTTCTTGACCAGACAAGGCGGTGGAAAATTCCCGCAGGGCTTCCCGAAGGAACTGTAGTTGCCAACAAGACGGGGGAGACGGACACGGCAAACTCCGATATAGCCATTGTTTTTTCACCCGGCAAGGATTATATAATCTGCGTTCTCGGAAACGGAAATGTTGCTTATGGCGCAACTACGATACAGAAAATTTCCCGTATGGCATACGACTATTTCAACTGAAATGAGTGAGTGTATGAGAGAAAAAGTAATGTGGCAAAGACCGCTTACAAATAAAATATACCTCCACCGTCCTCTTTCCGAGAGGCTTATAATGATGTGCCCGGATATGAAGATATTAAATTCCTGCCTTCTTGATAACGGCACCCACGTGGGGCAGCCGGGAATCGGTTTTATTTTACTTCACGGAGAAAAAATGGAAGGCTTTGACCTTGATAAAACGGATTTCACGCCTCCCATACCGGGGATTCCTATTTATGAAATGATAAACGAAGAGGAGTGCACTGTGCACCTTGAAGCCTTTGCGGGCGGGGGAAGGAATCCGAAGGTATATTTTAAGATTACTCTTTTCAATAACAGGGATTGTAAGGTGAAAAGTTCCCTTGGCATAATGGTTAGGTCGGGCAGTGAAAAGTATATGCTTAATCAGCATCAGGAAGGGTATTCGCCCTACAGCCCCAACTATAAAAACTGGTTTTTGCTTAAACGAACCTGGTGTGAAAGCGGCAAGGGAAAGGCAAAAAGCGGAACTGCAACAATTAAAATAGAGGGGGATGTTTCCTTTGTTAAAGGGGACATAGAGGGCTACAGCTTTTATCCTTCTGACTATTTTAAGATTGATTATTCCCTTATGCCCGGAGAGAGCATAAGCTATACAGGTGCAATTTGTGAAAACGGCGACATTGAAAGCTTTTCCTATGAAGAGGAGAGGAAAAAAGCTGTTTCTTTCTGGGAGGACATAAAAGCCGGAATAAAAACCCTTCCTGATGCAGAAGGAAAATATCTTGATGTGTTTTATCATATGGCGATGCAGCTTATGCAGATGCTGGCGCACTATGAGGGAAGCGACCTTGTTACGGTGCGTCAGGGCGATGTGGGTAGGTTTGTATGGCCCTATGAGGGGGCACAGGTTATTTCCATGCTTGACAGAATTGGGCTTTCCGATTATACCTTTGAAGCATGCAGATATTACTGCGAGCGCTGGCTTTTAATGGACGGGCCCGATAAGGGGAAAATAGGAAGCACAGCGGGCTGGGAAAACTTTACCGGCGCCGTTATATGGGCGATAAGCACCCATCTTCTTGCAACGAAAGAAAAAAGCGAATTTGATTATTTTCTTCCCCATCTTATTTCCATGAGAGACTGGATTGAAAGGAAGAGAAGTGCTGAAAGAAGCGGAGGATATTACGGCATTTTTCCGCCCGGCAAGGGGAGCGACTGGAATGATGTGGCGCAGTTCTGGACATTTACCGACAGCTACAACGTAAAGGCGCTTTCATTTATGGTTGAGGCACTCGGGGTTTTCGGGCACGGGGAATATGAAAAGACAAAGGCGATATATGAAAGCTACAGTAAAGCTATATTTGATATAAGAGATTCACTTTGGAAAGGGCACGAGGATGACGAGGAATATATCTTCCCTCACGAGCTTGGAATAGATTTTTGCGACAGTCATACCTACAGCTACTATACTGACGGTGCGCCGTTTCTGCTTTATACCGGTTTTATCGAACCGGGAAGCAAGATGATGAAGCAGATGGAAAATTATTTTCTTAAGCGCGGTCAGTTTGAAAAGGGGCTTACAGGCAGAATGACAAGCTGCGAAAGTATGTGGGACGAGGCATATTTCGGCGGTTACGGCGATGTGTGGTATACTATGCAGAGTGAAACATACTGGCTTAAGGCGTGGGTGGCATCAGGAGAGAGGGAAAAGGCTTTCCATACTCTTTCTGCCATGATGCACTACGGAATGACGAGCGAAATGGTGGTTTCGGAAAGATATTGCTCAATAAATCCAAGATACTGTCCCTGGCAGCCCAACGGAAGCGGAAGCGCAAGAATGATGGAAATGCTGCTTGAATATTTCGGCGAGGTGAAAGGATAAAAAAAGAGCATCGGAAAATTCCGATGCTCTTTTTTATTAATTAAAACATTGTAACCCAGCCCTGAACCCATACGATAAGGATAATTAAGGGAAGAACATATTTTACATATACTCTGAGCCACTTGGGGAAGGCAACGCCCTTACCTGTGTTAACCTCTGTCATAAAGTTGCTCCAGCCCCAGCCGTGTTTATTGTAGGTACAGAAAAGTACGTAGCAAAGTGAGCCCAAGGGAAGGAGGTTGTTACTTATGATAAAGTCTTCAAGGTCCATAATTCCCTTGGAACCGCCCGGGCCCCAGGCAAAGCCTGACCATACGGTAAAGCCCAAGATACAGGGAAGGGAAAGAACGCACATAAGCACGATGTTTATAATTGCGGCTTTAACTCTGTTGAACTTTGTAAGCTCAAGCCAGAAGGACATAATGTTTTCAAACACTGCGATAACCGTTGAAAGAGCAGCGAAAATCATAAACAGGAAGAAAAGGATACCAACTATCTGTCCGATAGGCTGAGCCATTGCATTGAATATGGAAGAAAGTGTGGTGAATAAGAAGCTTGCTCCAACTGTTCCGGGATCTGCATTTACGCCGCCTGCATAAGCAAAGCAAGCGGGGAATACGATGAGACCTGAGATTAAAGCAACGGATGTATCAAGGGAAATGATAGTAGCAGCTTCGCCCAAAAGTCTCTTTTCCTTGCTGATGTAGGAACCGAAGATTGCAATTGAGCCGATACCGATACTAAGTGAGAAGAAAGCCTGTCCCATAGCTGCGGAAATTACTGTCCATGCGCCTGCCTTCTGAAGATTTTCAACGGAAGGAATAAGGTAGAACTTAAGACCTTCAAGGCCGCCCTTAAGTGTACAGGAGTAAATTGCAAGGCCTATCATAAGTGCGAAAAGGAGTATCATCATAACCTTGGTTATTCTTTCAACGCCCTTCTGAAGACCGAGAGAGCAAATGCCGAAGCATAAAATGATTACCACAAATGTCATAATTATGATTAAGGGTGTGTTTGTAACGGTTGCACCGAAAACGTCGCCAAGCTCAGGCACGGTCTGTGCGGTAAGGATAGAGCCTGTTAAATACTTTCCGAAATAGATGAACATCCAGGAAGAAATGGTGGTGTAGAACATCATAAGAAGATAGTTTCCTGCGATACCCATATACTTCATCCAGTGCCATTTCTGACCGGGCTTTTCAAGAACGTCAAAGCTTGATGCAATACTTCTCTGGCTGGCACGGCCGACAGTAAGCTCTGCCGTCATAATGGGAAGCCCTAAAAGTAAAAGGAATGCGATATAAATGAGTACGAAGAAGCCACCGCCGTAGCCTCCTGTTAAAATGGGGAAACGGTAAACATTACCGAGTCCGATGGCACATCCTGCTGAAATCAGGATGAAGCCGAGTCTTGATCCGAATTTTTCTCTTTGCATAGTTATTTTCCTCTCTTTTTATTTATCTTAAAGCCTTTTGCTTTAATTTACGAAAACAGTGCCTTTAATATCTCCTCTGCATAAGCGGGAGAACATTCGCCCAGGCATTTTTCCAGGCTTGCGTTATTTTCGAGTCTTGGGCGGATTGTATCAAGATCCTCTTCTGTAAGCTTAAGGTCACACACTCCCGTAAGGTCTGTAACAAGAGTGCGGATTTCCTCATCTGTGCGAAGGATTTCCTCATAAAGGTCAGCCGATTCCTTCGGTGCCCATTTTATGTTATGTAAAATGAAGGCGGGAAGATAGAGTGCGCACGCCCTTCCGTGGGGAATATTCTTATTTTCGGAAAGGTAATAGCTTAAGGTGTGGCACATTGCGGTGCCGGTTACGGAAATTGCGTAGCCTGCATAGATTGAAGCAAGATAAAGGTTTTCAAAATCCTCATCGTCAAGGCCTTCTGTTCCGTAAGAAGAAATGGTTTCAAATTCCGGAATCAAAAGCTTTATTGCACGGAGGGCAAAGGTTTTTGTAAAGTCATTTGCCATGCGGCAGAAATAGCTTTCAAAGGCATGACAGCAGGCATCAAGTGCCGTATTTTTAATTAAGGTGTCATTCATTTTGGATATGTAGGTTATGTCACCTATGGAAACCCTGGGAAGGAGATGGGGTGAACGCATACTCTTTTTCCTTCCGTCATTTCCTGTGATTACGGCATAGGGAGTGACCTCGCTTCCGGTGCCGGCAGTAGTTCCTATTGCAACAATCGGATACGCGCCGTTTTTGTATATTGCGGAAAATGCCTCCTCTTCGGTTATGCCGGGGTTTTTCATAACGGCGGCAATTGCCTTTGCAGCATCAAGCGGGCTTCCTCCGCCGATGCCTATTACAAAGTCACAGCCTGCTTTTATTCCCTTTTCTGAGGCTTCAAGTACGCTTGAATATGTGGGATTAGGTTCAATATCCGGGTAAATTTCATAGGGGATACCGGCAGAGTCAAGTGCTTTTGTTACATCTGAAAGCGCACCTGTTTTAACGGCAGAACTTTTGCCGGTTACAATAAGAGCCTTGCTTCCGAGGGATGCGATAAGCTCCTTGTTATTCAAAACTGCACCCTTTTCGATAATCATATTTACGGATGAAGAAAATTTATGTACCAATAAAAACAGTCCTTTCGGAAAATATTCCTTATTACAGTATAAAACATTTTTTCCGATAATGCAATAAATACTTGTAATTTTTTTAATATAGTGCTATTATTAAGGTATAAATCTATATGGAGGGACACTATGGAGATCAGAGGTAAGATTTTTAATTTTCTCGGAGATTCGATAACCCAGGGTGTGGGCTCTTCGGGACACGACTATATGTATACAACGGTTTTCGGAAGAAAATACGGCGCAGAGGTTAACACCTACGGTTTAAGCGGAACGAGATTTGCAAAGCAGAGAATACACATAGAAGGTCAGCCGGAAAGCTTTGATATGGATTTTTGCACAAGATATATCCCTATGGCTGATGCTGATTTTATCGTGGTTTTCGGCGGAACAAACGACTACGGTCACGGCGATGCGCCTTTGGGCGAAATGAAAGACAGAACACCTGACACATTCTACGGTGCCTGCCACTATCTGTTCCGCGGGCTTATTGAAAAATATCCCCTTGCCACAATTATAATAATGACTCCGCTTCACAGAATCGGAGACACGGAGGGAGCCGGAAGCCCCAACAGGGAAGTGAACCACCCCCTGAAAACTTATGTTGAGGTAATCCGTGAAGTGGCTGAATACTATTCGCTTCCTCTGCTTGATTTATTCAAAATGAGTGGGATGAATCCCGAAATCCCCGAAATTCAGAAGCTTTATATGCCTGACGGTCTTCATCCTTCGGACAGAGGACACGAAAGAATTGCCGACAGGCTGGCAGCATTTATAAAATCACTTTAAGAGGGAAAGGAAGATAAAAATGATTGAAAAAATACTTTACGGAAAAGTCGGACCCGATGAGGTTTACCTTTTTAAGATGGATAACGGCAAGGGGCTTACAGCGGAAATAATAACCTACGGCGGTATTGTAAGAACACTTTGCTATGACGGAGTGGATGTGGTTCTCGGTCGCGATACTTTAGAGGAATATATGGAAAACAATGGCTGCTACGGGGCTTTGATCGGAAGAAATTCAAACCGTATTGCAAAGGGTGAGTTTACCCTTGGAGGAAAAACATACACCCTTGCGAAAAACAACGGAAACAACAATCTTCACGGCGGAAATGTAGGCTTCGGTAAGAGAGTATGGCAGGGAAAAGCTGTTGACAAGGCAGAGCCTTCTTTAATTCTTACACTTACCTCCGAGGACGGCGACGAGGGCTTCCCCGGCAAGGTCAAGGTAAAAGTTACCTACAACCTTACGAAGGACAACGGTCTTAAGATTCATTATGAGGGCAAGGCAAATGCCGATACACTTCTCAATATGACTAACCACACATATTTTAATTTAAATGGTCACGATTCGGGAACTGTTGACGGACATACTCTTATGATTCAGTCAAGCTTCTACACTCCGAACACTGATGAATGTATGCCCTACGGCGTGGTTGAAGACGTTTCCGGCAGCGCTTTCGACTTCAGAGAAGGCAAAAAGATGTACGACGGCTTTACATCAGGTCATCCTCAGGTTGAACTTTTCGGAGGATATGACCACAACTTTGCCCTTGACGGCTTCGGATTTCGCAAGTTTTCCACTCTTACGGGAGATAAGACGGGCATAGTTATGGATTCCTATACAGACAGACCTGCGGTACAGCTTTATACAGGTAACGGCATACAGACAGAAAGAGTTTGCAAAAACGGGGCAAAATATCCCGTTCACGGCGGACTTTGCCTGGAAACCCAGGTGTTCCCCAACGCCATGGAATACAGCCATTTTCCTTCTCCCGTGCTTAAAAAGGGCGAAGAATACGATACCGTTACCGAGTACAGATTCCATAGATGAGCGGACTTGTTTGTGCGTTTACGGGGCACAGAGACATCCCGGAAGAGGATTTTTTAAGGGTAAGGGATTTCACCAGGAAAACTGTGGATTTACTCATTGCCAGAGGAGTTAATAAGTTTATAACCGGCGGTGCGGCAGGCTATGATATGCTGGCGGCAGAAATTGTGCTTGAAGCAAAAAAATATGCATCGGTAAAGCTGGTCGTTGTAGTTCCCTGCAAGGGGCAGGAGAGGTATTACAGCATATGCGACAGAGAACGTTATCGCAGAATTATCGGGATGGCGGACGAAGTGGAGATACTTGCCGAGCATTATTTTGACGGGTGTATGCACATAAGAAACCGCTATATGGTGGATAATTCGGATTTTCTGGTGTCATATTGCACCAAAGATTCCGGAGGGACATATTACACCAAGGACTATGCCCGAAATAAAGGCAAATATGTAATAGAATGCGGTATTGACAAAATGAACTGAATGTTGTATAATACTAAAAATTATATAATAGAATAAAAATGCAGAGAGTAAGTGGCATGTTTATTACATACATACTGTTATTCTGTGCATTTTTTATTTAATTTCGGGGGGATAATATGGATTGGTTTACTGTTTCACATCTTGAAGAACTGGGAGTTATTCTGCTTAAGCTGGTGCTTGCGGGAATTCTCGGTGGTATTATCGGCATAGAGCGAGAGCATAAGCACAGACCTGCGGGGCTTCGTACTCATATCCTTGTGTGTATGGGTGCCTGCCTTACCATGATGATAAGCTCCTTTATGGTAAAAGACGGTCTTTCTACGGATGTGGCACGTCTCGGAGCTCAGGTTATATCCGGCATAGGTTTTCTTGGTGCCGGTACGATTTTAAGAGAAGGTGACAGGGTACGCGGTCTTACAACGGCGGCGACACTCTGGGCAATTGCCTGCGTAGGACTTGCAATAGGAATCGGGTATTACGGCGGAGCTATTGCGGCGGCATTTATGATGCTTATCGTTTTAAGGGTTTTAGGCTACATAATGACAAAGCGAAACGGTGAGGGGCTTGTTGCAATTCATGTTGTTGCGGAAAATAACACGGAAACCGTAGCAAATATCCTTTCGGTTATTCATATTTTCTGTACGGAAATTAAAAACATTGATTTTACGGCAACAGAAGATGATAAAAATGTAGTGATGCTGTTTACAGTTAAGCTCAGACAGGGCAAGGGAAGTGATGAACTTTTTGCTTCTCTTATCGGGCTTGAAGGAGTACATCATTTAGAATAAGCGAAGCAAAACGCAACAAAGCGTTTTGCGAAACGAAAAAATCAAAACCCGAAAAGGGTTTTGTGCGATAACCGGGTGAAGCCGGATAATCTAAGGAGCAACTATGCAGATTGGGTTCGTTCATAAAAAATGCGGGGACTTTGAATATCTTGTGAGCCCCCTTTTTGAAAGGAAAGGCGTAAAGCACTGTTTTACTACGAGACTCGGAGGAGTGTCGGAGGAGGAACATCTGTCTTCGATGAACCTCGGTACATCAAGAGGTGACAGAGAAGAAAATGTCATAAAAAATGTAAATATTGTATGCAGAGCGCTTTCTTTTACGGAAGAGAACCTCTGCAGGACAAATCAGGTGCATGAAAACAAGGTGGCAGTGCTTTCAGAGCCTGTTGAGGTGTCGATGGGGTGTGATGCCCTTGTTACGGATAAGACGGGGATTCCCCTTCTTTCCACATCGGCGGACTGTGTTCCCGTGCTTTTATATGATAAAAAGAATAAAGTTTGCGCTTCAATCCATTCCGGATGGAAGGGAACGGTTAAGAAAATATGCCGTGAGGCGGTTCTGGCGATGGGGGAAAATTACGGCAGTGAGCCTTCGGATATTATTGCCGCCATCGGCCCGTCTATAGGAAAGTGTTGCTTTCAGGTGAAAAAAGATGTGGTTGATGCCTTTTCCGGGAGCTTTCGGGAGTTGTCTTTTATAAGTGAAGAGGGTGACGGAATTCATTACAAGGCAGACTTGTGGGAAGCCGTAAAACTTACACTTATTGATGCGGGGCTTAAGGAAGAAAATATTTCACTTGCAGGAGAATGTACGGTATGTAACAACCATATGTATTTTTCCAGCAGAGCGCAAAAAGGAAAATTCGGCTCTCTTGCCGCAATTATAGAGCTTTGATAAAGGAATTGAAAATATGAAAAAAGTTTTTATACTGATTATGGCTGCAGCTATGCTTTTCGGCTCGGCGTGCACGAAGGAAATTAAAGAAGAAGTAATCATTATACCGGAGCAGCCGGTAAATGAAAATCTTGTGCAGGGCGGAACTGTTACGGTTTCAATGAGAAAGCCCGATACCTTTAATCCTCTTGCTACAGGCTATGAAAGCTGCAGAGAGCTTTTCTACCTTTTCTATGACGGTCTTTTTACCCTGGATGAGGATTTTAATGTACAGAAAAATCTGGTGTCGGAATATTACATCTCCGATGACAGCCTCAATGTGAGAATCACGGTAAAGAGCGGAATAAACTTTGCCGACGGTTCAACTCTTACCGGATATGATGTAAAATATACGGTGGATTATTTAAGATATAAAGGCGGAAGCTTTTCGGGATGTGTTAAAAACATAAAGTCAATTGAGGTTGTGGGAGCAAGGGAAGTTGCCATAGAGCTTTATAATCCTGAGGCAAATTTTGCGGCTATGCTTACATTTCCCATCATAAAGGACGGTGCTCCCGATAAAATGGATGCACCCAACGGAACGGGACAGTTTATCTGCCGAAGGGAAAATATCGGATATACTTCTCTTCTATGTGAAAAGAACAGCGCTTATCATCTGGGACGGCCTTACATAGATGAAATAAAGGTGCTTTATATGAATACCGATATAAAGGCGGAAACCAGCTTCTTATCGGGAGAGACAGATGTTTATATTAATTCTGATATTGATGACGGAGACAGTGCGGATAAGGGGTTTAAGGTTTATAAGGGAAAGAGCAACAGATTTGAATTTATGGGATTTAATTCGGCGGGAAATCTCTTTTCCGACGAGTCTGCGAGACGAGCGGTTTATGCTGCATGCAGAAAGGCCTCTCTGGCAGATGAATTCAGCGAGGTTGAAACGATAGCTTTAACACCTGTAAATCCTGCGGCATATTTTTATACTTTTGAAGCGGAGGAAGCCGATACCGGCGAGGTTTCGGATATACTTACACGAAACGGATGGAAAATGAGCGGTACCGGCGTTTTCGAAAAAGACGGAAAGAGTCTTAAATTCAGTATTATAGTAAATGGGGATGATTCGCTTCGCGTCGGCATTGCAAATTATTTAAGCCATTGGCTTCTCAATTACGGAATTTTTGCCGATGTGGAAATTTTAAGCTATTCAAATTATAAGGAAAGACTTACCTCGGGCAATTATGATGCTTTTATGGGCGGCTGCACAATAGGCAATGCTGCAAATCTTTCCTTCCTTATAGGAAGCGGCGGAAGTGCCAATGTATTCGGATATTCAGGCGGTGTAATGGATATGAGAATTGCGGCTCTTGCGGCAGCAAAGGGAGAGAATCTCACATCAGAGGTCAAAAAGTTCGGTAAAGCAATGGCGGAAAGTGCGCCTCTTGTGGGAATTTATTTCAAAACAACAGAGGTTGTAACAAAAAAGAATGTGGTTATCCCTAAAATAAGTCCCACAGGTGTCTATGTGGCAACATATTTATGGTTTTTAGTATAAAAATTTCCACAAAGAAGTTTACGGAACGAAGTTGCGGAAACGAAGAAAATCCGAAGAGGATTTTCCGTTTATGCAACGAATGAAATCAAAACCCGAACAGGGTTTTGTGCACTGCCCGGCGTAAATCGGTGGGAAAACGCAAAAGGCGTTTTGTATGGAAGTTTTGCCAAAATGCGAAAAGCCTTTTGTGTGCTGACAGAACTTTATTGAAAGATGATTTCTTAATACAAAAAAATTGTCCGAAAAAATAAAATACTTTTACTTGCATAGTTTTGATTTTTGTGATATACTACTTTTCAAATCAATTTAATACGCCCACGGCGGGAAAGGAAATGACTTATGATAATTGATCCCATCATATTAAAAGAAGGTAAGGACGGCTCACTTGCAAAGACAAACTGCTACTCTGAGCTTCTCAAAGAAAGAAAGATTTTCCTCTTTTCTGAGGTTGACGACGATTTGTCGGCTTCCATTGTTTCTCAGCTTTTATATCTTGACAGTATCGCTCCGGGCGAAGAAATCAAGATGTATATAAATTCTCCCGGAGGCTCGGTATCAGCAGGTCTTGCGATTTACGATACCATGCAGGCAATTGAAAGCCCTGTCACCACAATCTGTGCAGGTCTTGCGGCATCTATGGGGGCTGTGCTTCTCTCGGGCGGTGCCAAGGGCAAGCGCTATTCCATGAAAAACGGAAAGATTTTAATCCATCAGGTATTAGGCGGTGTCGGCGGTCAGGCAACCAATATGGATATCCATACAAAGGATATGCTTAAGACAAAGAGACTCTTAAACGGTATCCTTGCCGAGAACACAGGAAAAACTATGGAGGATGTAACACGCGATACAGAACGCGATTATATCTTAAATGCAGAAGAAGCTGTTGCTTACGGCATAATCGACGGAATAATTAAATAATTATAAAGGGCACTTCTGAATGAAGTGTCCTTTATAATTTTAAAAAATTTAATATACCCCTTGACAAAAGAGGATAAAAGTGGTATAACATTTTTAGCACTCTCTTGGGTAGAGTGCTAAAAATGAGAAATGAGGGGTTGGTGAGGTAAATGGATTTGTCCGAAAGAAGGCTTAAAATATTAAAGGCCATTATTGACGGATATATTGAAACAGCAGAACCCATCGGCTCATCAACAATTCAGAAAAATATATTAAAGGACTGCTCCTCTGCCACCATAAGAAACGAAATGGCGTTTTTAGAGGAGGCTGGGTATCTGGAAAAGCCCCACACCTCGGCAGGAAGAATTCCATCATATCTTGGTTACCGCCTATATGTTGATATGCTGATGGAAAAATATCGCCTGACACTTTCTGAGATGGACGATTTAGCCCACAGAATGGAGACAAAGGCAAGAGAGCTTTCGGGAATTGCAAAAAGAGCGGGTGAAACCTTATCTGCAATTACCAACTACACATCCTTTGTAATTACGCCTTCTACAGTAAGACTTCGCCTTAAGAGCTTAAAGCTCATCGTTGTTCAGGAAGGGCTGGTGCTGGCTGTTTTAGTTGCAACGGGAGATGTGATAAAGGATAAGAAAATAAAAGCACCCATGGAGATAAATCAGGAGTTTGCAGACCGCTTAAGCGGAATTATAACAGAGCTTTTAGCGATGAAAACTCCCGAAGAGATGGACTTCAATGCGGCGGTGTTCCGTGAGGTTTCCCGTTTCTGGCCAAACCTTACACCCGCGCTTTCCGAATTTATCACATCGGCACTTTCGGGAAATGACGGCGAAGTTTTCACAGACGGTGCATCAAACATTTTCCGTTACAGAGAATATCACGATGTGAATAAGGCAAGGGCATTGCTTGACTTTGTGGACGATGATGAAAACTTAAAGCTCTTAGTTCGCGATGCATCGGAGGACGATTCCTGTCTTACGGTAATCGGAAGGGAAACGGGCATTTCCGCACTTTCCGATTGCTCGCTGGTTGTAAAGTCCTACAGCGCATCGGATAATATGAAGGGGTCAATCGGAATTATAGGCCCTGCAAGAATGGATTATTCCCGTGTTATGTCAACACTTGAATATATGGCAGAAGCGATGGATAATATATTAAGACACTTGCTTGAATAGAAAGGGATGAAAAAAGTGACGAAGAAAAAGGAAGATATCGAAAAGGAAGCCGCAGAAGAAGCAGTAGCAGAAGAAGTAACGGAAGAAGCTGTAGATGAAAACGAGAAAAAGATAGCGGAGCTTTCCGATAAGATACTAAGAATTACTGCAGAGTATGAAAACTACAGAAAAAGGACAGCCAGGGAAAAGGAAAGCTTATATGAAATGGCAAAGTCCGATACGGTTGCTGCATTTTTACCTCTTTTCGATAATATAGAAAAGGCGATAAAGGTTAAGCCGAATGATGCATCCGGAGAATGGAAGGCATTTTCCGAAGGCGTTGACCTTATGAAAAAGCAGATGGCCGATATCCTTACTTCCCTCGGAGTTACGGCGATAGATGCTGTGGGCGAGGAGTTTAACCCCGAGCTTCACAACGCTGTTATGCACGTTGAGGACGAGGAAGCAGGAGAAGGCGTAATCGTTGAAGAATTCCAGAAGGGATTTAAGTCAGGCGACAGAGTAATAAGACATTCAGTAGTAAAAGTAGCAAACTAATTAAAAATTGGAGGAATATATTATGGCAAAGATTATCGGTATAGACTTAGGTACAACAAACTCCTGCGTAGCCGTTTTGGAAGGCGGAAGCGCAGTAGTTATCGCTAACGCTGAGGGTATGAGAACTACTCCCTCTGTTGTTGGCTTCACAAAGAACGGAGAAAGACTTGTAGGTCAGGTTGCAAAGCGTCAGGCTGTATCCAACCCCGACAGAACAATAATCTCCATCAAGAGAGAAATGGGTTCTTCCTACAAAGTAGACATTGACGGAAAGAATTACACTCCCCAGGAAATTTCCGCTATGATTTTAGGTAAGCTCAAGGCAGACGCTGAAAGCTATCTGGGCGAAACCGTAACACAGGCGGTTATCACAGTTCCCGCATACTTCACAGACGCTCAGAGACAGGCAACAAAGGATGCAGGTAAGATTGCAGGTCTTGATGTTCAGAGAATCATCAACGAGCCTACAGCTGCAGCGCTTGCTTTCGGTGCAGACAAGGATCCCGATGGTAAGATTATGGTATTTGACTTGGGCGGCGGTACATTCGACGTATCCATCCTTGATATTTCCGACGGCGTATTCGAGGTTATGGCCACCTGCGGTAACAACAGACTTGGCGGTGACGACTTCGATAACAGAATCATCGACTATATCGCTTCTGAATTCAAGAAGGAGAACGGCATTGACTTAAGAAACGACAAGATGGCTTCTCAGCGTCTTAAGGAAGCGGCTGAAAAGGCTAAGTGCGAGCTTTCTTCCGTTACAAGCGCATCTATAAACCTTCCCTATATTTCAGCAGGTGCAGATGGCCCCTTACATCTTGATATGACACTTACAAGAGCAAAGTTTAACGAGCTTACAGCTGACCTTGTTGAAGAAACAATGGTTCCCGTTAAGAAGGCATTATCAGATGCAGGTCTTTCCACAAGCGACATAAAGAAGGTACTTATGGTTGGCGGTTCCACAAGAATCCCCGCTGTGTGCGAAGCTGTTGAAAAGCTTGTTGGCTCCAAAATCAGTAAGGAAATCAACCCCGACGAATGTGTTGCTATGGGTGCCGCAATCCAGGGTGGTGTACTTTCCGGTGACGTTGACGATTTGGTACTTCTTGACGTAACTCCTCTTTCATTAGGTATTGAGACCATGGGCGGAGTATTCACAAAGATTATTGAAAGAAACACCACAATCCCCACAAAGAAGAGCCAGATTTTCTCTACAGCTGCAGACAATCAGCCCTCTGTTGACGTTCATGTTCTTCAGGGTGAAAGAGAAATGGCACAGTATAATAAGACATTGGGGAACTTCCAGCTTTCAGGCATTGCTCCCGCTCCCAGAGGAATCCCCCAGATCGAGGTTACATTCGATATCGACGCTAACGGTATCGTTCATGTATCCGCAAAGGATTTAGGAACAGGAAATGAGCAGAATATCACAATCACTGCATCTACAAATCTTTCCGAGGACGAGATAAATAAGGCCGTTAAGGAAGCAGAACAGTATGCAGCTGAGGATAAGAAGCGTAAGGAAGAGGTTGATTTAAGAAATTCCGCAGACCAGATGGTTTACCAGTCAGAAAAGCTCGTAACAGATATGGGCGACAAGATGTCTGAAGAAGAAAAGAACGACCTTAAGGCAGAAGCTGACAAGGTTAAGGAGGCATTAAAGGGCACAGATACTGAGGCTATCAAAGCCGCAAGCGATGCTCTTATGCAGAAGATGAGCCAGATTGGTCAGAGAGTATACCAGGAAGCGGCTGCACAGCAGCAGGCTCAGGGCAACGCTGATGCAGGTCAGCAGGGCCCCGCAGGTGCACAGGACGCTGACTTTACAGACGTAAACTGATAATTTAAGCCGGACGGTAAACGCCGTCCGGCATATACTGTTTACATAGATATTGCATTTAATGCGAAAGGACTATATTTATGGCGGATAAAAGAGATTATTACGAGGTGCTGGGCGTTTCAAAGGGAGCGACGGACGAGGAAATTAAAAAGGCGTATCGCTCACTTGCGAAAAAGTACCACCCCGATTTGAATAAGGACGATCCTGAGGGTGCGGCAGTTAAATTCAAGGAAGTAAACGAGGCATATGAGGTTTTATCCGATGCGGATAAGAAGGCAAAGTACGACCGTTTCGGTCACGCGGCCTTTGATCAGACTCAGGGCGGTTACGGCGGTGGCTTTAACGGCGGCTTCGGCGGCTTTGATGTTGACCTTGGTGACATTTTCGGAAGCTTTTTCGGTGGCGGCGGTCAGAGAAGAAACGGCCCTGTACGCGGAAACGATTTGAATAAGCAGATAAACCTTACGTTTTCCGAGGCGGCTTTCGGCTGTAAGAAAACGATAGAGGTTTACAGAAGCGAAAGATGCGATACGTGTTCGGGAAGCGGTGCGAAGGCAGGAACTTCTGCTGAAACCTGCTCGGTTTGCCGCGGTACAGGTCAGGTAAGAAACACCATGGGTGGCTTTTTCTCCACGGTTACAACCTGTCAGAGCTGCAATGGAACCGGTAAGATTATAAAAACTCCCTGCGAAAGCTGTCGTGGCAGAGGTAGCGTAAGAAGAACGAAGACAGTTGAGGTTAACATCCCGGCCGGTATCGATCACGGACAGACAATGAGCGTGTCAGGCGAGGGCGAATGCGGTCTTCGCGGAGGCCCCAATGGCGATTTACTTGTAACCGTTGCAATTACTCCCGATAAGACCTTTAAGCGAAAGGGCTTTGACGTTTATGTTGAAAAGCACATCAGCATAACGGAGGCGGCACTCGGTGCAAGTTGTCAGGTTCCCACAATTCACGGCGATGTGGAATTTACCATCCCTGAGGGAACACAGTCAAATTCCATTTTCCGTCTTAAGGAAAAGGGAATTCAGAAACTTCACAATTCTCAGAAGGGCGACGAATATGTAACGATTATCGTTGATACGCCTAAAAACTTAAGCAAGGAACAGAAGGCAAAGCTTTTGGAATTTGCCGAAATGACCGGCGATAAAAATTATGCAGGAATAAAGAAGGATAAGGGCTTTTGGCGTAAGTAAAAAAATTGCAACAAAGCAATTTTTTTACTGAAGAATCAGCGAGCGTTGCCGATGCAGCCGAGTTTTGCGGAGCATTTACTCGGCGTTAATCGGCTTGAAAACCCAAATAGGGTTTTAGCGAGGCTGATTAATAAAAAAAGAAAACCTGAACAAGGTTTTCTTTGGGAATTGCAACAAAGCAATTTTTTTACGACGGTACGGATAAAAGGGAAAAGCGCAGCTTTTCCCTTTTCTTTAAGGAGCGGTGCTTATGTGTAAAAGATGCAGCTGGGTTAATCTTAAAAATGAAAAGTACATTAAATATCACGATGAGGAATGGGGAAGGCTTCTGACGGAGGACGACAGGCTTTATGAGCTTTTGATTTTGGAATCCTTTCAGGCGGGGCTTTCCTGGGAATGTATCCTTAACAAAAGGGAGCATTTCAGGGAAGCATTTGACAATTTTGACATTGATAAGGTAAGTACCTATGGCGAAGCCAAAATTGCGGAGCTTATGGAAAATCCCCTTATAATAAGAAACCGCCTTAAAATTAAGGCGGCAATAAAAAACAGCAGGATATTTAAGGAAATCGTGAAGGAGTGTGGCTCGTTCTACGGATATTTAAGGAGCTTTGCACCCGAAATTATTTATGAGGATTTTACGGAAAGGACAACATCTCCTCTTTCAGATGCCATATCGGCAGACCTTAAAAAGAGGGGAATGAGCTTTGTGGGCTCTACCATTATATATTCCTATCTGCAGTCCATGGGAATAATAAACGGACATTCTGAGGATTGTATGTGTTACAGGAGATAAAAAACGCCCGGCAGCGGGCGTTTTTTAGTGTGAAATGCAAGGTGGGAAATGCTGTCAATAAGATGCTTTTGGTATTGACAAAAGCACCGAATTATAATATAATTAAATAGTTAACGGTTAAGGTGTTAATTATTAACGCTTTAACTGTCTTCTATTTATTTCAGGAGGTGACCTATGGAGAAAAATACAAAGGAAAAAAGTCTCTATCACGAGGCGGTCGGGCTTTTTATGTGCACAGACCGTTTGCACAAAAAGGTTGTTGAAAAGAGACTTGAAGAAATTAAGCTTCACAGAAGTCAGCACGTGATGCTTATGCATCTTCACCGTTTCGGAAAGGCGGTTTCCCAGAAGGAGCTGGCAGAGTCTCTTTCCATAACACCTGCGGCGGCCGCAGTTTCTGTTAAGAAGCTTATTGAGGGAGGATATATCGAGAGAAAAACCTCCGACAAGGATGCAAGATACAACGATGTTACAATTACGGAAAAGGGAAGGAACGTCGTTATGCGCTCACGGGAAATTTTCGACTCCATCGACAAGGACATGGTGGCGGGAATAACTGAGGATGAGCTTATTGCATTTATCGAAACCCTTAAAAAAATGAAAGAAAATCTAAAAGAGAAAGGACAGATTAAATGAAACGGTGGACTAAATACATAAAACCGTATCTATTGTATTTCATCTTGGGACCTCTTTGTATGATTATCGAGGTTGTAGGCGAAGTTTTTATGCCCCGCTTTCTTGCCGGAATTATCAATGAAAGCGTTGCAAAGGGCATAGGCTTTTCCATTGAAATGTCACTTTGTATGATAGGGCTTGCCCTCATTATGATGGCAGGCGGTGTCGGCGGTGCATATTTCGGCGCAAAGGCGTCGGTTAATTTTGCGGCGGATTTAAGACAGGATATTTATAAAAAGGTACAGGGCTTTTCCTTTGCAAACATCGACAAGTTTTCAACAGGCTCCCTTGTTACCCGTCTTACCAACGACGTAACCCAGGTGCAGAACTTTGTGAATATGCTGCTTCGTATGTTCCTTCGCTCACCCGGTATGCTTATCGGTGCGCTTATTATGGCAATAAGGTTAAAGCCGTCTCTGGCGGTGGTTTTAGCTGTTACAATTCCCCTTATGCTTGTTACGGTTATATTCATCATAAGAACCGGTTTTCCCAGATTCGGAAAAATGCAGGTGAAGGTAGACAGACTTAATTCAACGGTACAGGAAAACATCACCAATGTCCGTGTTGTAAAATCCTTTGTCCGTGAGGAGCACGAAATTGACAAGTTTGAAACTGCAAATGCCGACCTTAAGGAGGCAAATATGTCTGCCGTTAAGGTTATGATTTTTATGGGCCCCGTAATGACCATATTTATGAATTTCACTACCCTTGCGGTTTTGTGGCTTGGCGGAAAAATGGTGCTTGATGTGGATTTCCCCATGCCTATCGGTGACCTTTCTTCCTTTATTACATACGTTACCCAGATTTTATCATCATTAATGATGGTAACGATGATGCTTATGCACTCATCCCGTGCCCTTGCTTCTGCAAGAAGAATTAAAGAGGTGCTGGATGAAAAGTCCGATATTACGGATGAGGATGTAAAATATCCCGAACTTAAAGTTACACGCGGAGAAGTGGAATTTCGCGATATGTCCTTCCGCTATTACAAGGACAGCCCCGATGAGGTGCTTAAAAACATCAATGTGAAAATAAATGCAGGTGAAACCGTTGGCATAATCGGCTCCACCGGCTGCGGTAAAACCACTCTGGTTTCAATGATTCCGAGACTTTATGACCCGGATTCCGGCGAGGTTCTGGTTGACGGTGTACCGGTATCGGAGTACAGCCTTAAAAACTTAAGAGACGGCGTCGGTATGGTGCTTCAGAAAAACATTTTATTCTCAGGTACCATCCGTGACAATCTTTTATGGGGCGATGAAAACGCCACGGAAGAGGATATTGTAAAGGCAAGTGAAAGTGCCCAGGCGAGGGGCTTTATCGAAGCATCCTCCGAAGGCTATGAAAAGGAGCTTGAGCAGGGCGGTGTAAACGTGTCCGGCGGTCAGAAGCAGAGGCTTTGCATTGCAAGAGCTTTAATTAAAAAACCGAAAATTTTAATTCTGGATGACTCCACCAGCGCAGTTGATACAGCTACGGAAGCAAAGATAAGGGCAGCGCTGAAAGAGGAAATTCCCGACTCCACAAAGATTATTATCGCACAGAGAATTTCTTCTGTTATGGAAGCGGACAAAATTATTGTTATGGACGACGGCGTGATTACCGGTATCGGAACTCACGAAGAGCTTCTCTCATCCAACGAGGAATATAAGGAAATTTATACCTCGCAGATGTCGGGTAAGGAGGTGTGAGCCGTGGCAAGAAGCATTGAAGAACTTAAAAAGCAGTATAACACAGGTCACAATCCGATGGGACCGGGAGGTCCGGGAAGAGGCCCCGGTGGTCCCGGCAGAGGCGGCCCCATGGCAAGAGGGCTCGGCGGTAAGCCGAAGGATACAAGCAAAACCGTAAAGAGGCTGTGGAAGTATATGGCAAGCTATAAATTCAAGCTTGCACTCGTTATGCTCCTTATGGTTACCCATACGGTAACGGCACTTTTCGGATCCTTTATGCTGGCACCGATAATCGACAAAATCGCCCTTACGGCATCGCCCGATGCGGAGGTTGATGTAAGTGCACTTGAGGTATTTGCGGACAGAATAATAAGCTCACTTTCAGAATCTGAGCTTCTTTCGGGAATTTTTGCATCCGGCAGGCTTTACGAGGTTTTAACCTATATGGTAGCGGGGATAATTATCCTTCTTTCAATCTACCTCGTGGGCGCTTTAGCAGGATATTTTCAGTCGAGGCTTATGCTTTCAATTACTCAGGGCTCTTTGGAGAGGATAAGAAACGAGCTTTTTGCAAAGCTTCAGTCCCTTCCTTTAAAGTATTTTGACAACGAAAGCACAGGCGACGTTATGAGCCGATTTACCAATGACGTTGACAACATCGGTATGATGCTGGATAACTCTCTTGTGTCACTTATTTCGGGTTCGATTTCCTTAATCGGTACATTTATATTTATGATAACCACAAACTGGGTGCTTACAATGGTGACGATTTTATTTGTTCCCATCTTTGTTTTCGGCGGTGCGGCAATTGCGAAAAAGGGCCGTCGCTTCTACAAAGGGCAGCAGGCATCCTTGGGTGCGGTTAACGGATATATTGAAGAAAGCGTAACCGGTCAGAAGGTTGTAAAGGTGTTTAATCACGAAAGCGTGTGCGAGGATGAATTTCTGCTACTTAATAACGACCTTCGTGACACTCAGCTTAAGGCGCAGTTTTACGGTGGTATTATGGGCCCCGTTATGGGAAATACCAGCCAGATTACCTATGCCATCACCGTGGGAATCGGCGGTATTATGATGATAACAAGCGGATTTACACCCGGTGCCCTTACGGTTTTTGCCAACTACTCAAGGCAGTTTTCTCAGCCAATCAATATGATTTCGACGCAGATGACTAACGTGTTTTCCGCCCTTGCAGGTGCAGAGCGTGTGTTTAAGGTTATGGATACCGCCCCCGAGGTTCCCGACAGTGCTGATGCGGTTACTATGGGCGAAATAAAGGGCGAGGTTATCCTTAAAAATGTAGACTTCGGCTATACAGAAGACAGACTTATACTTAAAAATCTTTCAGTTGTGGCTCATCCCGGTGAAAAGGTTGCCTTTGTAGGCTCAACCGGTGCGGGAAAAACCACCATCACAAATCTTATCAACAGATTTTACGATGTGGGAAGCGGAGAAATAACCATTGACGGCGTGCCGATTAAGGACTATACAAGGGAGTCCCTTCGTAAAAACATTGCAATGGTGCTTCAGGATACCCATCTTTTCTCCGGTACCATTATGGAAAACATCCGCTACGGCAGACTTGATGCAACGGATGAAGAGGTTATTGCTGCTGCGAAAACAGCCAGCGCCCACAGCTTTATTATGAGGCTTTCCAAGGGCTATGACACAGAGATTATGGGAGACGGTCAAAACCTCTCCCAGGGACAGAGGCAGCTACTTAACATTGCCCGTGCGGCAATAAGCAAGGCACCCATTTTAGTGCTTGACGAGGCGACAAGCTCCGTCGATACCCGTACGGAAATGCACATCGAGCACGGTATGGACCGCCTTATGAAGGAGCGTACCACATTTGTAATTGCTCACAGACTTTCCACCGTAAGAAATGCGGATAAAATTATCGTTCTTGAAAAGGGCGAGATTATGGAAGAGGGAACTCACGACGAGCTTCTCAAATTAAAGGGTCGCTATTACGAGCTTTACACAGGTAAAAAAGAACTAGATTAAATAAAAAATCCCCGATAAGGGGATTTTTTATTTGGCGGAACGCCTGCAACGCCAAAACCTGAAAAAGGGAAGAAATGGTAAGTTCTGAAGGGTACGTATGGCTACATTGGGGATATATTTGACAAATTCTAAGTTTCAAAGTATAATACTCTTATGGATACCGGAGAAATCGACGGAGCTGTTCTTGAAAACATAGGGCTTTCAGGCGGAGTGCCCTACATTAATACGCACAGCTTCAGGATTATATCATAAGCAAAAACTATAAAAGCTTGCAAATACATTCGATGGGGTGCAAAGAAATAGGCAATAATTTCTATACTTGGCAGAACTTTGATAAGAACAATTCTAAAATTGCGCTCGCCATACCTATCGTGGGAAATGAATCCATAATCGACTATGTAAGGAGTAAGATTAATGAAATTAACAGAGCGAAAGAAAGCGTACTTGGATTGTATCGTAGCTTCAATGTCAGATTCAGAAATGGCAGTGGGGGTAGCACTATTGACGCTGAAAGAGGAACAAGAGGAAGCGATGATAGACTTTCTGATGCAGCACGTTCAAAACGACAGGCAGACCTTGACGGACGAAGAAATACTGGAGAAAGCTATCGAGATACACAGATCGGTGAGATAAATTATAGTTTATCTTTAATGGGTACCACTTTGGGAGGCACAGTTTTGGTATCATTTTGTTGACAACATCGTAACAATTTAGCTCTTCTTATTAGCACCTGAGGACGCATTTCGCGTCCTTGGGTGCTTTTTTAAGCGGTTCGCCTGAAATGCCGAAAAGTGCAGAGATTCTTCCTCAGGCATCAGCCTTCGTCAGAATGACATCGGCGTAAGGCTTGGAAAAAGACAAGAGGGGACGGGACGAAAGACAAGAGGGGACGTACCTTTTTTGTCAACTTCCGATTGACAAATATTAACTGAAATGATACAATTCTGTGTAGGGTGATGTTATGAGCAGATTAGCAAGAGAAATTAGCCCCACAGGATTGTATCATATTGTTTTATGAGTAATCATGTTCATTTATTGTCGGAAAAGCACATGTGCAAAAGCTGTTTATATGTGGTACAGCAGTTTAAAGAAATGTTTCCTAATGCAACTGTGAATATTGTATCGGGCAGAAGAGGGAATAACGGCGATATTTATGGTAACAGTACATGGACAGGAAGGGAGGAGTAATTTGTATGGATAAATTTTCAAAATTACAGAAAATGCCACTTAAAGAGGGCTATGATTATATTTCGATAAAAAAATATAGTGGGTTTTCTTTTGAAGACTATGAGGAAATGATGGAGGAGTTAAGAACTCCCTTCACGACATTTAACGTAGTGAAAACTGCATATCATGAAGATTGGGAAGATGATATGAATGAACATGGTATGACAAAATTTGCATTAGTATTGTCCGGATTACTCTATATGATTGAAAAGAACGAAGTACATAGAAAGCATGCGTTTGAGGTTTTATGGGATATACTTGATTTTGAAACAGGCGAATATGACGATTTATTTACGCCTGAAGATCTTAAACTTATAAAAGCAGATGTAAAAAAAGTAATGGATTTCATAAATAAAAAATATCTGAAAGAAAATCCTGACTTAATGGAAAATACCATTCGTCGCAGAAGAGAAGCACAGGCGGAATAAGGAGCACTTGGGGACGGACATTTTTAGTATCATTTTGTTGACAACATCGTAACAATTTAGCTCTTCTTATTAGCACCTGAGGACGCATTTCGCGTCCTTGGGTGTTTTTTTAAGCGGTTTGCCTGACATCGCTGAAGCCTGCAGAGATTCTTCCTCAGGCATCAGCCTTCGTCAGAATGACATCGGCGTAAGGCTTGCTCTTTCTTCGTCAGTGTCATTCTGAGGTGAAAGCGTTTTTCTTTTCCTGCGGAAAGAAAAACGCCAAAAACCGAAGAATCTCAAACTGCGGAGGATATATCGGTTGCGGTGAGCCGTACAACGGGATTGCAGTATGACGGAGAAAAGGAAGTAGAAGCATACGAATACGGCTTAGAGCAGCGAAAGAAGGGCAACGGACAGGACTTAGAGCTCTTAATTGAAGCCACCGACTATCTTGACAGCATCGGGGAAAGTGGTATAATGGAGGAAGATGGAAGCGAAAGACATAATATGAAGCTGGATATACAATATTTTGCCGAAAAAGATATTAGTAAACAATCCGATATGTCTTTGAAAAAGGGGATATTTTCTTTCGAAAAGCAAATAGAGATACACACGGCTAAAATTGAAAAACCGGAAGTATATTATGAAAATTGGAGCAAATGGGATAAAAGAAAACAAGATGGCTTAAAAAGCACTGGGAAAAAGAAATTTATTTTTTCAAGAAAGCCATTGCAGAACGAAAAGAAGAATTGAAGAGGAGGTCGAATTTAAATGAGGGAACTAAATGAGAGTGAATTTCAGTATATTGTAGGCAGATTGGTTAATAATGCGTTAGAAAACAAAAAGGAAGCTGATTCAGGGGAATTTTCTGAAGGTAAAAATCTGGCATACTTTGAAATGTTAGATATTATAAAAAATGAATTGATTTGCAGAGAAGCTGATATAAAAGAATACGGTTTGGATTTTGAATTAGATGAGTTTATCATATAAAATTCTTTCAGAAAAGCATATATGCAAAAGTTGCCTGTATGTAGTGCAACAGTTTAAAGAAATGTTTCCCAATGCAATTGTGAATATTGTATCGGGCAGAAGAGGATATAATTGAGATCCTGCCGGAAATAACACATGGGCAAAGAGAGCATATTAAGAAAGGAACGATAGATATGAAATATTATGATAAATTACAAAGAATACCTATAAAAATAGAAAGAGGATATAATATGATAAAGGAGATATGCGAGGATATATTCTGTGAATATGAAGCTATTGTAGATGACCCTATACCATATCGAGTTATCAACACCTCTTATCACTATGAATGGGAAGAGGAAATGAACGAGCATGGTATGTCAAAGTTCGCATTGATTTTGTTTGGTGTTCTGTATGAAATGGAAAAAGGTGTATACGATAAAGACCAGGCATTTGAAGCATACTGGGACATACTTGATTTTGAAACCGGAGAATATGACGATTTGTTCACACCGGAAGACCTGGCGCTTATAAAAAAGGATATCAAAACCGTCAAGAATTTCATCGAACAAGATGCCACATTGGTGAAAGATACCATTCGTCGCAGAAGAGAAGCGCAGGCGGAATAAGGCACACTTGGGGACGGACATTTTTAGTATCATTTTGTTGACAACAGCGTAATACTTTAATTCTTCTTATAAACACCCAAGGACGCGTTTTGCGTCCTTGGGTGTTTTTTGCCTAACGCCTGAAATCGCCGAAGAGTGCAGAGATTCTTCCTCCGGGAAATAGATTCTTCGCTCTTCGGAGTTTTCAACGAAAACTCATATGGCTTAGAATGACATATTTGTGAGGGAGTATATCAACAGAAAAACGGTTGGGCGTTGCCCAACCGTTTACTTATTCATATATTCATAAAGCTCAGTCATATAGTTATAGTGATGAAACTGCTTTTTATGTACCATATCAGAAAGCTCTTTGGAGGTTACCCATTTTACTGCCTGAACCTCTTCTTCCTGCATTGTGATTTCAGATATTCCGACATTTTTATGTACGGCATAAACATAAACAAAGTTGTTTCTGCCGCGGTACTTCTTTATGAGTATCAGCTCATCATCCTTTGCTTTTATGCCGAGCTCCTCTGAAAGCTCTCTCTTTGCGGCATCTAATTCCGTTTCGCCGCTTAAAGCAGAGCCGCTTGTGGCTGCCCACATTCCGGGGAGAATGTCCACCTTATCGCTTCGCTTCTGAATGAGGGTTTTCTTTTTACCGTTTATTACCCATACATGTATGACCAGATGGAACTGGCCTTCCTTCAAGGCGTTTGCTGATCTTTCAACTGTTTCTCCGGTAGGTTCTCCGGCAGAATTCAGTATATCCCATTTTTCCATACGGAGAGCCTCCTTTCTCTTACAGTGTGCCGAGGTTTGCTGCCTTTAAGTACTCGTTGATGAAGCCGTCGATTTCTCCGTCCATTACGGCATCAATGTTACCAACTTCAAAGTTTGTTCTGTGATCCTTTACCATTGTGTAGGGGCAGAATACGTAGGAACGTATCTGGCTTCCCCAGGCATTGTCCTTCTGAACGCCTTTGATGTCGGAAATTTTTTCATAATGCTCACGCTCTGCAATTTCAACAAGCTTGGATTTAAGCATTTTCATTGCTGTTTCTCTGTTCTGAATCTGGCTTCGCTCGTTCTGACAGGAAACAACGATACCTGTGGGAATGTGAGTTATTCTTATTGCAGATTCAGTTTTGTTAACGTGCTGACCACCCGCACCGCTGGAACGGTAGGTGTCAACTCTTAAGTCGTCGGGATTGATTTCAACGTTTAAGTCCTCGTCGATTTCGGGGATTACTTCGCAGGATGCGAAGGATGTATGACGGCGGCTTGCAGAGTCGAAGGGGGAGATACGAACCAAACGGTGAACTCCGTTTTCTGCCTTGGCATAGCCATAGGCATTTTCGCCTTCAATGGAAAGTGTTGCACTCTTTACGCCTGCTTCTTCTCCGTCAAGGCAGTCAAGAAGCTTTACGGTGAAGCCCTTGCGCTCAGCCCAGTGCTCATACATACGAAGGAGCATTTCTGCCCAGTCGTGCGCTTCTGTTCCGCCGGCACCTGCGTGAATTGTCATAAGTGCGTTGTTTCTGTCATAGGGCCCGGAGAGGAGAGTTTCAAGACGCAGATCCTCAAGGGCTTTTTCGAAAGCTTCAATTCCTGATGCAAGCTCATCCAAGACGGACAAATCCTCCATCTCATCTCCCAGCTCGCAAAGAGAGGTTAAATCCTCCCAGGTTGAGTAAACACTATTGTATTTTGCAACCTTGCTTTTAAGAAGGTTTATTTCTTTTAATATTTTCTGTGATTCCTTGGTATCATTGTAGAAATCGGGGTCCAAGGTAAGCTTTTCCTTTTCCTCAATCTGTGTTTCAAGTCCGGGAATATTCATAGACTGATTTAATTGTGCCAGAGGCTCTTCCTTCCTGGCAAGGTTTAATCTGTATTCATCAAATTCAAGCATAGTTATTCTCCTTTTTAGGGAATTTAATTTATTATAGGTAGTGTACAAAACACTGTTCGTGTTTTGCAGTTTGCATTGCACTCGCTAAAACGCTGTTCGCGTTTTGCAGCCGACTTACGTCGAGTAAATACTCCGTAAAACTCGACTACGTCGGCAACGCTCGCACAATTTTGGAAAAATAAAATCTTTATTGATTTTATTATAGGTAGTGTACAAAAGGCTGTTCGCCCTTTGATGTTTGTATTG
>JAFQQJ010000053.1 GCA_017411325.1 Clostridia bacterium
AAAAATAAAATCTTTATTGATTTTATTATAGGTAGTGTACAAAAGGCTGTTCGCCTTTTGATGTTTGTATTGCACTCGCTAAAACGCTGTTCGCGTTTTGCAGCCGACTTACGTCGAGTAAATACTCCGTAAAACTCGACTACGTCGGCAACGCTTGTGCAATTTTGGGAAAATAAAATCTTTGTTGATTTTATTATAGGTAGTGTACAAAAGGCTGTTCGCCTTTTGATGTTTGTATTGCACTCGCTAAAACGCTGTTCGCGTTTTGCAGCCGACTTACGCCGAGTAAATACTCCGTAAAACTCGACTATGTCGGCAACGCTCGCACAATTTTGGAAAAATAAAATCTTTGTTGATTTTATTTTTCCATACAACATTGTTTATACTTCTTGCCGCTGCCGCAGGGACAAGGATCGTTTCTGCCGATTTTGCCATCTTCGTTTACCACGGGCTTTCTTGCAACTTCCTTACTTTCTCCGGTGGAAACTGCCTTTGCAACCTGCTTACGCTCTGTTGCATCGTTTCTTTTTCTTACATGCATAACCCCACGGACGGTTTCTTCGCGGATGGATGCATTCATTTCATCAAACATATCAGAGCTTACAGACTGATATTCAACAACCGGATCGTGCTGTGCATATGCACGGAGAGAAATTCCCTCCCGAAGCTGTGCCAGGTCATCGATATGCTGCATCCAGTGGCGGTCAACAACCTGAAGCATAATTACACGCTCAACCTCACGCATGGCATCTCCGAAAATTTCTTCCTGTTTTTCGTAGTTTTCGTTGAAAGCCTTCATTAAATCTTCAAGCACCCATTCTCTTGAAAGACGCTCGTAGTCACTTTTTTCATAGCTTAAGGGAGCTTCCATAGGGATGATTTTGGCAACGGCGGCATTTAAGCCTTCCCATTCCCAGTTATCCGCATAGTTGTCGGAAGCATAAATGCTTAAAATCTCCGAGAACACCTTTTCAGCCATTGAAATGATATTCTGCTTAAGATCCTTGTTATCAAGCACCGCTGCACGCTGATTATACATAACGGTTCTTTGCTGATTGATAACATCGTCATAACGGAGCACATTACGCCTTACTGCAAAGTGATTGCTTTCAACCCTCTTCTGGGCGTTTTCGATTACGCCTGAAAGCATTTTTGCCTCGATGGGCTCATCATCAGAAAATCCTGTCATACTCATTATGGTTTCGATTCTGTCTGAGCCGAAGCGGCGCATTAAATCATCATCAAGTGCAATTAAAAATCTTGATTCACCGGGATCTCCCTGTCTTCCGCTTCGTCCGCGGAGCTGGTTATCGATTCGTCTGGATTCGTGACGCTCAGTGCCTAAGATGAAAAGACCGCCTGCTTTAACTACCTCCTCGTGTTCCTTATCTGTTTCCTTTTTGAATTCGGCATAAAGCTCGTTAAAGTACTCTCTTGCGGCAATGATTTCAGGATCGGTTGTGGGGGTATGGATGTTGGATTCAGTAACAACCGATTCTTCATAACCTTCTTTTCTCATACGGTTGAGTGCCATAATTTCAGGGTTACCGCCGAGAAGAATGTCCGTACCACGGCCTGCCATATTGGTGGAAATGGTAACGGCGCCCTTTCTTCCTGCCTGGGCAACTATGTTGGCTTCCTTTTCGTGATGCTTGGCATTAAGCACCTGATGGGGGATGCCCTTCTTCTTAAGAAGAGCAGAAAGCGCTTCTGATTTCTCAATGGAAATTGTGCCGACCAATATGGGCTGTCCTTTTTTATGGCATTCCTCGACCTGAGCGGCGATTGCCATAAATTTTCCTCGCTCGTTTTTATAAACCCTGTCATCGTGGTCGACTCTTATCATAGGACGGTTAGTGGGGATTGCCACAACGTCAAGTCTGTATATTTCCCGGAATTCCTCTTCCTCGGTAAGGGCAGTACCTGTCATACCGGAAAGCTTTTTATAAAGTCTGAAATAGTTCTGGAAGGTAATGGTTGCAAGGGTTTTTGATTCATTTGCCACCTTTACGCCTTCCTTTGCCTCAATTGCCTGATGAAGTCCCTCGTTATACCGTCTTCCGTACATAAGACGGCCGGTGAACTCGTCAACTATGATGATTTCCCCGTCCTTTACCACATAGTCAACATCCCTCTTCATAATGGAGTTGGCCCTTACAGCCTGATTGATGTGGTGACTCAAGGTCATATTTTCGGGATCGGACAAGTTTTCGATATTGAATGCCGCCTCGGCTTTTTTAATACCGTTTGCAGTAAGGGTTACGGTCTTGGTGCGCTCTTCGACGATGTAGTCCGCATCGATATTGTCGTTGTTTTCCTTATCGTCTGTCTCCTTGATATAGAAGGCACGGAGCGTTTTTGCAAAACGGTCAGCATGGGTGTAGAGAACGGAGGATTCTTCGCCCCGTCCGCTTATAATCAGAGGTGTTCTTGCCTCGTCAATGAGTATGGAGTCAACCTCGTCCACAATTGCAAAGATATGGGGGCGCTGAACCATATTTTCCTTATAGATAACCATATTGTCACGGAGATAGTCAAAGCCAAACTCATTATTTGTTCCGTAGGTAATATCACAGGCGTATGCCGCTCTTTTTTCTTCGGGAGTTCTTCCGCTCAATGTGGTGCCGACGGTAAGACCGAGAAAATTGTAAAGCTTCCCCATTTCCTCAGCCTGGGTGGATGCAAGGTATTCATTTACGGTAACGATGTGAACCCCTTCGCCGGTCAAAGCATTTAAGTAGGCGGGAAGCGTTGCTGTAAGGGTTTTACCTTCACCTGTTTTCATTTCGGCAATTCTGCCCTCGTGAAGAACGATTCCGCCCATAAGCTGAACGGGGAAGGGCTTTTTTGACAAAACTCTGAAGGATGCTTCCCTTACTGTGGCAAACGCCTCGGGGAGAAGAGAATCAAGTGTTTCACCGTTTTTATAGCGTTCTTTGAATTTTTCCGTCTGAGATGAAAGCTCAGAATCCGAAAGTGCCTGCATTGAAGGCTCAAGAGCCAGGATTTTGTCAACAAGAGGCAGTATCTTTTTTATTTCACGGTCGCTGTGGGTACCGAAAATTTTGGTTAATAATCCCATTTCTTACTTTAGTCCTTTCATAAAATTGCATTATAATATATTAGTATAACATAAAAATACACATTTTACAATATAAAAGAAGAAAAATTTTACAATATATTAATAAGTTTGTTATTGTACTTTAACGGATTTTGGTGTATAATTATTATGAATCGGTATATTTATCCGGTATTAAGACGATTTATGATAAGGATGAGTTAGATGAAATACATAGTGGTACTGACAGACGGAGCGGCAGATTATAAGATAGATTCCCTTTCGGGAAAAACCGTTTACGAAGAAGCGGAAATTCCGAATATGGATGAGTTTGCAAGGTGCGGAAAGCTTTTCAAGGTTAAAACTGTGCCTGACGGATATAAGCCCGGAAGCGATGTTGCAAACCTTTCGGTAATGGGCTTTTCACCCAGGGAATGTTATACCGGACGTTCTCCTTTGGAGGCGGCAAGCGTAGGAGTTAAGCTTACGGATTCGGATATGTGCTTCAGGGCAAATCTTGTCACCCTTTCGGACGAAGAAAACTATGAAGAAAAGACAATGCTTGACTACAGTGCGGGAGAAATTTCTTCCGCTGAAGCGGCAGAGCTTATTTCGTATATAGATGATAATCTTAAAACAGACAAGATAAGATTTTTTGCAGGGACAAGCTACCGTCACATTATGAGATGGGAAACGGAGGAGCATAAGTTTACCCTGACACCTCCTCACGATATATCAGACAGGGTGGTCGGAGAATACCTTCCCGATAGCGGAGTTATTCTTGATATAATGAAAAAAAGCGAAATGCTTTTACGTGATCATCCCGTAAACAAAAAGAGAATCGCCGAGGGAAAAAATCCCGCAACATCTCTCTGGATATGGGGTGAGGGAACCCGTCCCGCACTTTCAAAGTTTTATGATATATACGGAAAAAAGGGTGCGGTAATTTCTGCGGTTGACTTAATAAAAGGTATTGCTGCCTGTGCTGATATGACGGTTTACCCTGTGGAAGGAATAACAGGAACGGTTCACACCAATTATGACGGCAAGGCGAAAGCTGCAATCAGGGCATTGAAGGACGGAAACGACCTTATATATATACATCTTGAAGGGCCTGACGAATGCGGACATCAGGGAGATTTACCGGGAAAAATCCGTGCAGTAAGCCTGATTGATGAAAAGATTATCGCACCGATAAGATATGCGATGGAGGAAGCAGGGGAGGATTACAGATTCCTTGTTATGCCGGATCATCCCACTCCCGTATCCATTAAAACCCACGTGTCAGATCCGGTTCCTGCGGTAATTTATGAATCAGGAAAGGATTACGGAAGCGGAGCTTCCGCCTTTTCCGAGGACGAGGCAACAAAGTACGGTGAATATATTGAGGACGGTTTTGAAATAATGGCAAAGCTGCTTTCCTGAATTGAGGAGCAACCATATGGAAGAATTTTTTGAAAGACTAAATGATTTTCATAAAAAGTATTCAAGATATTTTATTATGCTTTTGCTGATAGCTGCGGTATTGCTGGCGTTTAGATTGTTTCCTTATCTTGTTGTGCTTTTTATGCCCTTTGTTATAGGATGGATTGTGTCGCTTGTGGCTTCACCGCTGGTTAAATTCCTGAAAAAAAGACTGCATGTTCCCTATGGAATAAGTGCAGCCATTACGGTGCTTCTGCTCCTTACATTGCTGGCTCTTCTGGTGGTTATGATTGTATCCCTGGTTTCTGATGCTTCAAGCTATATAATAGAAAACTGGGAAGTCATAGTAACCGGAGCAGCGGAATATCTGGATTCGGCATATAAGGGGCTTGTCAGCTGGTCTGACAGCCTGCCCTTTGACTTTATGGAAATGCTGAATATGAATAAGGCAGGAGCTCCGGGATATAATGTGAGCAAGGATTTTGACAGGATAGGCTCTGACTTCATAGCACAGCTCACGGGAATTTTAAGACCTTTTGCGGGAAATGTTGCAACGGGTACGATTTCGGTTGTGAAGAGCCTCCCGGAAGCCATAATTTTCATAGTTATGCTTATGCTTTCAACTTATTTTTTTACAAGCGGAAAGGAAAAACGCGCTCTTTGGTATAAAAACAATCTTTCGGAAGAGTTCAGGGATAAGCTGCACCTTATAAAAACAGAGTGCTTTGGTGCGCTTCTCGGTACACTCAGAGCGCAGCTGATTCTGACACTTATTACTTCGGCTCTGCTGTTTGTAGGATTCATAGTTATGGATATAGACAATGCGGCTCTTTTTGCGGTAATTGTTGCAATTGTGGATCTTTTGCCTATCCTGGGTGTCGGAACGGTGCTTATTCCCTGGTCGCTCATAAATCTTCTTGCGGGCGGAAGTGTTTTTATAACCATAGGAATGCTTGCTTTATACCTTATATGCCTTTCGGTGAGAAATATTGTACAGCCCAAAATTCTGGGAGAGTCTATCGGAATCGGCCCGCTTACCACGCTTATTACAATATGGGTAGGATATAAACTTTACGGCTTTATCGGAATGCTCATAATGCCGGTTATTGCAACACTTCTTTACAAGTTTTATGATGTAGGCCTTTTTGACTGGTTCTTCCTTTCACATAAAAAGAAAACAGAAGAAAAGCTTGAAGCGGGAAAAGAAAAGGGAGGAGAAGCAAAGTGAAATACTGTTCATCCTGCGGGCAGTGCCTTTCTGACAACTGTGATTTCTGCCCTGTGTGCGGACATAATGCGTTTGATGCTGAAAGCACACAGAAAAATCCCTATGAGGCAGAAAAATATGTTCGTTCCGGTGTGAAGTATTCCTATGTGAAACCAAAGGTGACCATAACACTTATAGTGATAAATGTGATTGTATTTCTCATAATCAATCTCTTTAATATGGCGGGAAGCGACCTTACAAGCCTTTTGTCAATGCACAGAGGAGCAGTTGCCTCCGGTCAGATATACAGGATTATAACTTCGGTATTTACCCACGAGGATTTATTTCATCTTTTGTCAAACTGCTATGCTTTATACATTTACGGAATGATGCTTGAGCCTGCGGTTGGAAAGGTGAAATATCTTCTGATTTATTTTGCGGGCGGTCTTATTGGCAATTTTCTGACATTTGCCTTTATGGGGAATCCTTCAATCGGAGCATCAGGTGCAATTTTCGGCCTTCTGGGTGCTGTTATCGCGATTTATTATATCAATCCTACGGCGATGAACCGTATGCTGATGAAAAATGTAGTTGCCTGTGTAGTAATTACAACTATTTACAGTTTTACGGGCGGAATTAACAATATTGCTCATTTCGGAGGTATGTTCGGCGGCTATATGATGACCTGCATATGTGTAGGGACGAGATTCAGAAAAAGAATCATCACCTCCCGCGCACTTATGGCTGTTATTCTTGTCGTTGTGCTGGTGGGAAGTGTATTTTCGGGCATTCCGAAAATTGACGGTGCCAATGAAAAGCAGTACGGAAACTATACACTGATGTGCTTTTTTGCATCTTTCGGAAACTATAAGGCGGCAAAGGGCTTTGCGGAAGATATTGTTTCGGCGGGAGAATCTTATTATATAATGGATGCATTGGTGACAGAAGCTGTTTACGGCATAAAAAGCGGAGACAGGGAAAAAGCAGAAGAAAAGCTTTCTGAGGTTACGACATATGCCGCAAAAGGATATTTTCTGACAGATAAAAACATATACGAGGACTTCAGGAGACTTGTCGGATTGGTATCGGCAGACGGGACTGAGGGATAAAAAGATAAGAAGAATAGTTTCTCTGATGCGGCAAAAGTTGTCATCAGAGAAATTATTTGATAAAAAATCAAAAAAAGTATTGACAAAACCGAAAACCTTTGCTATAATAGCTAAGTCGTTTGAATTTAATACTTATAAGCGGGTGTAGTTCAATGGTAGAATCTCAGCCTTCCAAGCTGATCGCGTGGGTTCGATTCCCATCACCCGCTCCATTATTTTGTGCCTGTAGCTCAGCTGGATAGAGCAACTGCCTTCTAAGCAGTAGGTCCTGGGTTCGAGTCCCCGCAGGCACGCCATTTTTTTACGGTGGGTATGGCGCAGTTGGCTAGCGCGCCAGATTGTGGCTCTGGAGGCCGTGGGTTCGAATCCCACTATCCACCCCATTTTTTTTTATATATTGGTTTTGCCTTGAGTTATACTGGGCTGTCGCCAAGTGGTAAGGCACCAGACTTTGACTCTGGCATTCGCTGGTTCGAGTCCAGCCAGCCCAGCCAAAAATATATGATCCATTAGCTCAGTTGGCAGAGCACTTGACTTTTAATCAAGGTGTCCGGAGTTCGAATCTCCGATGGGTCACCAGAAAAAAAGACATCTTCGGATGTCTTTTTTTCAACGAAATAAATCCTGACGGATTTGTGAAATATGCTTCGCATGTGAAATATTGCTACGCAATGTGAAATACGCCTGCGGCGTGTGGATTTATTTCATTTCACAGAAAACGAAGTTTTCTATTTCACAATTTACGCAGTAAATTATTTCATATCGAGCAGAGCGAGATATGAAATAAAAATATGTGGCATCTAAACCATTCGGTTCTTCCAAACAGAAAGACCATCCGCAAGGATGGTCTTTTTGTTTGGAAATTCTAATAGGAAATTCGAACGAGTCATAGGAAGTTTTTGTCCGCGAAGCGGCAAAAACAAAAGAAGACATTACGCAGGTACTTCATGATGAAATATCATCCTTGGGCACAACGTCCGAAACGAACCCTGCTTCTCTGTCTTCTGCTAACAATATACTACAGAAGAGCTCTTCTGTCAAGAAGGCGTATGCCCAGATGGAAAAGATTGCCCTTTCAAAGAGCAAGGTGAAGGTTTCTGAATATATGAAGGAACACGATGTTTCCGAAGCCATTGCCAAGGAAGAGATAACGGCGGATTATTTTGGTGATTTACTTACCAACAAGGCTGAAATAAAAGCTTTGCTGAATAAGAACAGAGGGCTTTTTGACATCATATGGGAAGTGCTTAAGCGAATCGGCAGAGTATTCAGTGAGGCGGGCATAGACTTTGCTGAGATTGCCGAGGCAAGAAGGCTTTTCAGAGAGGCCTTAAAGGAAGCTGATTCGTCGGTATGGGGAGAAGATGCGAGGACTGGCGGAGAAGTGAATTTTTCTATAAGTGAAATTATAGCAGAAGACGGAACAAACTATGGCATGGGTGTTTATCTTGACAGCAATCTTTTGACCGGACTAACCGAAAAAGAAAGAAAGCAAATGGTTAAAGAGTTTGTTGTAACAGAACTTGCTGGAGAACATTTTATAGCATATGACAATAATAACGATGCAATAGATATTAGAATTGCTACTAATAAGGAATATTTTAAGAAAGAAAAAGGTGATAGACGAAATGTTCTTAAAGAACTGTATAATAAATACAATGATTTGACAGTAAAACAAGAAGCTATTGTGTTGGTAGATGAGCTTATTGCAAATGCGAAATATGATGGTTCACAACCTGCAAAACATAAACACGGATGGCTTGACAATGATGGGAAGAATGATTGGGATTCTTGGAAAGTGTTTATACAAGAAAAAAATAAAACCGTTTGGGAAGCAACACTTAATATTGCTAATACCGCAAACGGAGAAAAAATCTTATATGATATTATTCCAATAATAAAGGTGGAGCAAGCCAGTAAATCGGCTACATCTACCACCAAAGACAATATATCACAAAAGAGTGATGGTGTCAATACCTATTCTATGCAGGATAGCGAAAACGATGCAGGGACACTTCGCTCCCGCTCGGAGGAAGTGGATTCGGATGGTAGAAATTTATCCGTAGGGCAGGCGGAATACTTTAAGGATTCTACTGCAAGGGATGAAAAGGGTAATCTGCTTAAGATGTATCACGGAACTCCGAACGCAACATTTACCAAATTCCGCAAAGGGACATACTTTACTCCCCATAAGTGGTATGCTGATTTATACCAGGGGCAGGGTGCAAGCAGCCTTGGATATAAAAAGACTGCAGATAAGCCCGATACATATGCGGTATATCTTAATATCAAGAAGCCCTTCGATACAAGAAATAAGGCGGAAAGGGATATATTCTACAAGGAATATTACAGGCAGTGGGGAACCGGCACAGACCTTATGGAAAGCGGACTTCCCGATTGGATGGACGGAATAGACCTTTTAGAGTTTCTTGAGGAAAACGACTATGACTATGACGGTGTTATTCTTGATGAGGGCGGCGTTGGCGGCTATGGAGACGAAGTAAAGAGCAGAGGTATTTCATATCTTATTATGAGCCCTGAGCAGGCAAAGGATATAAATAACCTTACACCGACAAGTGATCCGGATATATTCTTTTCAAGAAGTGAAAAGGGAAAAGACTGGCGACCTGATTTGACAAAAAAACAGCTTGACTTCTTGATGAAAATAATAGATAATAGCAATAGAAATGTAAACAGTATAACAAGTAACGCAAATTGGCTTTTGACCAGAATAGATGGGATGAGCGTTTTCGCAATTTACAGCGCAGTATATACTAAAAAATCCACTTTGATGTATGAGTCAAAAGGAAAACTTGCCTTGTTAGAAAGAGATTTGTTGCTGGATTATATGGAGGTGAAAGAAAATGCCAAGAGTGATGTCGCAGAATCGATACAATTTGATAAAATATTTAACGATGATGGGCTTCAAAGACCTGACGGTGTACGACATAACAATGATGAACTTGCAGTCGGAAAAGGCAGTAACGGAGATGATAGAGTTCTGCAGAGTAAATCACCCGAATTTAACGGAACAGAAGCTTTTAGAAATGTCTTACGAGATATCATTGAGAAATCCGGAGAAAAAGGCAGACGCGACGGAAACGGAGTGGAGATAAAAAGCGAACTTCACTCCCGCTCGGAAGATGGCACGAAGTATTTCCCGAAGGGAGAAGAGCCGAGGCGTGATATTGATGTACCTTCGGAGATTGACGGAAAGAAAGTTATGCGAGGTGCAAGAACTGCGGCAGAGGCACCGGGAGTTTCGGACGAGATTGCAGAGGATGTTGTTACAGAAATTGAGAACGGCAGATTTTTCTACACGCCGAGTGTAAATTCCGTCCTTATGGCTAATGCGGAAAGCAAGGTTTCAGCAAGCTATGAAGATGCAATGGCTGACTGGCTTAAGGTTGTTGGCGGCGGCAGAGTGAGAGATGTGGACATTGCCCTTGCTGAAGCTTTGATAATCGAGACATCAAAAAGAGGCGATGCCAAGAAAGGAAAATTTAAATATGCAAATAAAGCTTGCACAAAAAGCGGATTTGAGGTATACTCTTTGTAAATATTTTTCTTTAGAGGTATTTTTATGCAGAATAAAAAGAAAATTTTTACAATATGCTCTCTGGTCTCGCTTTTTTGCATTATTATGGCGATAGTTGACGGCGTTTTAATGGCGAATTATTTTGTAAAGTCCGCAATTAAGCTGGTTCTTTTTCTGGGCGTTCCTGCAATTTACGCCTTTTTTGATAAGGAACTTTCGGTAAAGCCACTTTTTAAGCTTAACAGTAATGGTATCCTTTTGGCAGTCTTTCTTGGTGTTGGAGTTTATGCGGTTATTTTAGGCGGATATCTTCTTCTTAAGGATGTATTTGATTTCGGAAACATAACCGGAGCGCTTACAAAAAATATCGGCGTTACAGGGAAAAACTTTATTTATGTTTCACTTTACATATCCTTTGTAAATTCCCTTCTTGAGGAGTTTTTCTTCCGTGGCTTTGCTTTTCTCACACTTAAAAATGTGTCATCAAGGAAGTTTTCCTATATTTTCAGTGCGGGCGTTTTTGCCCTTTACCATGTGGCGATGATGACAGGCTGGTTTTCACTTCCTGTGTTTATAATTGTTATGGCGGGGCTTTTTGCAGGCGGTCTGATTTTCAATTACTTAAACGAAAAAAGCGGTACTGTTTATCCCTCGTGGCTGCTCCATATGTGTGCAAATTTTGCCATAAACACCGTGGGATTTATGCTTTTCGGAATTATATAAGGAGATTTTTATGGACGCTAAAATGTTTTATTCCCATTTATATTCCCTTCTCGATGAAGTTACCCCCCTTAAGGTTGACTGCGGCAAGCTTTGCAGCGGCGCCTGCTGTCAGGGGGATGATGCGGGAATGTATCTTTTTCCTCACGAGGAAGTAATGTATTCCGGAAAAGAAAAATGGATGGAGATTTTGGAAAGCGACCTTCTTTTAAGAGGAGAGCCGGTTAAAATTTTAGTCTGCAAAGGAAAATGCGACAGAAAAAAACGCCCCTTGTCCTGCAGAATTTTTCCGTTTTTTACAGGCGATGACGGAAAAATTACAATAGACAGGCGGGCAAATGCGATGTGTCCTTTAGCACAGAGCAAAATGGATATAAAGGATTTTAATCCCTTATTTGTTGCCAATGTTGAAAAGGTATTTAAAATGCTTTCCAAGATTAAGATAACAAAGGAATTTATAGAGATAAATAAAGAAATTATAAGAGACTACGGGAAGATGGAAGAAATGTTCGGAAAATAAAAAGCGGTGCATCGGCACCGCTTTTTATTTATGGAGTTACAAAAGAGCCCTCATCAAGACGGGATAAAAATCTGTAAAGAACGGTTGATGCCTCAGCTCTTGTAAGATTATCTTTTGGATGAAAATATCCTTCTGAATCTCCTTTAACCAGACTTGAAAGAAATGCCTCATATACATATGGTTTATATCTTTCATCAATTTCATCATAGTCCTTTATGCGGGAAGTGTCATATTTCCCCGGAGCTTGCATTTTGAGTCTTAACGCATTATAGGCAATTGATGCCATTTCCTGGCGGGTGATAGGAATGTCGCCGCTTTTAGCTTTATCATCTTTGAGAATGAGGCTGTTTTGTATTGCCACGTCATAGCTCGCTTTCCACCAGGGCGCTCCCTCTGCTGATGTATAGTTGTTTTCGGGATACAGTATTCTTATTACTACCGCGATAAATTCGCCGCGGGTAATGGTATCATTGGGGAAGAATGTGCCAACGCCGTTTACAGGAACGGTTTTTCCGTTAACAAATCCGCGTCCTGCCATTACCATAACATATTCAAAAAACCAGTCGGATTCGGATACATCAGAAAAAGTAAGCTCGGTATCTTTGATAATATCTTCATCACTTTTAAGTAAAGGATGATTTGTTATTTTCAAGTAGAGTTCTTCAATACGTTTTCCGAGTTCTCCTTCTCCGCGCACAGCATAAACACTATTTGCTGCTCGCAAGAAATAGCTTTTTTCTGTTGAACCGGATTTTTCTATACAACCGGGCTCGAGAGCTTTTTCAAGAAGATTGATAACTTCAAGGCGCTCTTCATCTGTGAGAATCCTTTTTTCCGGCTTTTGTTCTACTCCGCCTACGATTAAGCCACCGAAAACTGTTGAAGGGACATGGTTGTAAGTTAAAAGTTTAGCAGCGATATGTTCAAGGGTGTTTTCTACGGCCTCTATGCGTTCTATTTCAACAAGCATTTCTGTGTAGCCGTTAAATGTGGTGTCAGAACCACCAAAAAACGCATCATTAAGTGCTTTAGCTTCTGCAAATATTGCCTTCTTCTCATCAGTGTTTTTCGTGTTTTTAAATTGTTCAAACAAGTTATTGAAAGCTTCCATAGCTTCTATTATATTCATTCCGTTAGCCTCAAACGGCATCTGGGGAATATCTGTACAGTATGCATATGAAACCGGAAAAATCATAATGAAGCATAGAAAAATTGAAAGGAGTTGTTTTTTCATAATATTATTTCCTTTTTTTATTATTACCTGAATAAGAATTTACAGTAGCTTAAAATTTCGGGCATTCCGTTTCTATGCCGGAAGCCGGTCGTGCTCCGTAATGCCTGGGATGTGTCAATTATCGTGCCCTTTCCATAGCTTAAAAAAGCTTTGAATTGCGAAAGGAGGAACAAAAAAGAACCCATAGCTTCGGGGGATAAATGCATATAGAATATTCCCTTAAATCATACTTTGGAATGCAACTGCTTTGCCGAGAATTCTTACGCCCTGAAGCTCCATACCGACATATACAAAGGGGGCATACTTGGGATTTTCGGGGCTCAATATAAGCTTGCTGTCCTCCGGATAGTAGTAAACTCTCTTCAGGGTTGCTTCGTTATCTATTACAACAGCGGCAATTTCTCCGTTTTCGACAGATGGCTGCTTACGGATAAATACTATATCTCCGTCATTGATTCTGGCGTTAATCATCGAGTCTCCCTGAACCTTTAAGCAGAAGTCTGCATGAATTCCTGCCCCTGTTTCGACGAAGGATTCGTGGTCTTCCTCTGCAAGGATGGGTTCGCCTGCGGCGATTTTTCCAAGCATCGGTATTTTCTGAGTGTTAAGAGAATACACGTTTGGGATACCGGACTCATAATTTGTGTCACTCCAACCTGTCAGATAGGTTGTAGTAGTATCCAAAACCTTTGCAAGAAGTTCAAGCTTGTCTAAAGGAATGTTGGTTACAATTCCTTTTTCATATTTATAGATTGTCTGAACGGCTACATTAAGTCTCTTTGCAACATCGTCCTGAGTCATTTTTTTCGCTTTGCGAAGATAATAAATTCTATCTCCCATTGTCATTTTGAATCACCTCTAATGTTATTTTAACATTAAAAGAGCGGAAAGTCAAGGGCTTTTTTAAAAATTTTAACTTTAAAGTAAAATATGACTTGACAAGCGGTTGAAAGTGTGGTATAATATTAATGTGCCGGATAGAAAAGAATTAAATACCGTATCGGTGTATGCTGTAAAAGGCGTATTTGATAGCGGTCTAATTTTTTTCGCCCAAAAATAACTAATGAGGTTAAATGACGGGTGTTAAATAAACGGATAGGTTAAAGGAGGAAGTTATGACGGGTTTACCAATAGTTAAACAGAGTATGAGGAAAAATATGGCAGAGCAATTCGGTTTCCGGGGGCTGAAACGCAGAGAGGGAGCAAGGGACGGAGACATATATGATGCAGTAAACATCTCGATGGACGATTATCCGTCGGTATCGGTGAGGAAGGCAAGGCGAAAACTTCCCTTTGAGATATCGGACAAGGTTTACGGCATAGGAAGTGCGGATAAGCTTTTCTGGTGCAGCGGAGATTCTTCGTCTTCGACTCAGAATGACCTTGAGCGAGGGAGCGACCAAACGGGAGCGATAACAGCGGGGGTCGAAGACAGTAATGAAGGAGTGCAGTTTTACTATGACGGAGAGGCAAAGTTTTCTGTGGAAGCATCGGAGAAGACGTTTTCTGTTATCAACAAGTACGTTTGTATATTCCCTGACAAGATGTATTACTCTCTGTGGGGCGATGAGGCGAAGAATTTGCGCGGAGCAGTCGGCAACAAAGCCGATGCGGAGCAAAGTTTTGCGAGCGGGGAAAACACAAACAGTGTTTTAGCGAGTGAAACGGAAGAACAAAGCACAAATGGTGCTTTGGGCAGCGACAATATAACACTGTATGAGAGTCTTGAGCTTCTTAATAAGGCTATGGGAGAAAGTGAGGATATAAAAGACGGTGATGTGTATGCCGTGGGGCTTACCGAGCCTTATTCATTCTTCCAGTACAATTCCCAGGGCGAATGGAAGGATAAAAAGGACATGGAGGAATACGCATACGGACTTCAGACGAGGTGGATTTACCTTATGGATTCCTGGGGAAGCTTAGAGTCGGTGCAGAGCTCCTTTGCAACAAGGACAGACGGTATCCTTGATATGTACAAGTCCTCCGACGGGATAGGCTATGACACATTTGAAGCGTACAAGGCAGAAAAAACTCTCGATCTGAACAGTCTGAGGGAAGGCGATACTGTCGAAATCAGAGTTGAATTTTACGACAGTGATACAAAGGAAAGCATTTACAAAAGGTATATAGCTAAGCTTTCCGACCTTGCCGTTAAGGAAAGCGACTTTGACGAAGGTGCGTATTATTACAGATATTGTTTCTCGGGTCTGGCGGTTCCCGAAAAGGTTGACGGTGAGGGAAAAGAATCAACTTCGGGGCCTTATGTGCGATATATGGCAAAGGTTAAACGAGTTGTTCCCGATCTTACACACACTTTCTGTCACGATAACAGGCTGTGGGGCATTGATGGTGACAAGATTTGTGCTTCAAAGCTTGGAGATCCCTTTAATTTTCAGGACTATTCAACCATAGCGGATGCATCCTGGGCGGTGGGTGTGGCTTCAAGCGGACCATTTACGGGCGGCATTGCATATAACGGCTATCCCACGTTTTTCAAGGAAGACAGGATAATAAGGGTGTCGGGAGATTATCCTTCCCAGTATTCAACCTTTGAGACGGCGGACATTCCCGGGGTAATGAAAGGCAGCGGGAAGAGCTTAGCCGTAGCAGACGGTGTTTTATATTATCTTTCACCCGAAGGCGTTTGTGCTTACACAGGAAGCTATCCTACAGTGATTGGTGATGACATAGGAGAAGTGCTGATAAGTGGCTATGGCGGTGCAGGCGGGGATAAGTATTATTTAGAAGCAGAGATTTCTTCCGTAGGCTTTTTTCGGGATTCTTCACAAGTTCAGAATGACAGTTGGGGCAGAGCGGTGTATGTGTATGACACGAAGGTGAGGGCGTGGACAAAGGAAGATGCCCTTAATACCGTGGGATTTACGGATATTGGCAGGGATCTATATGCGCTGACGGATGGCGGCATATATCTTCTTGATTCTGTGAAGGAAGAAGGAGAAGCAGAAGAGGACATTGAAAGCGTTCTGGAGTTTGCGCCGATTTATGACGGGCATCTTAAAAAGAAGGGCGTATCAAGGATTCACTTAAGCATCAGGGCAGATACAGGTGCAGAAGTGAGGTTTTTAATAAGCTATGACAAAGAAAGCTACAAAGAGGTTATGAAGATTTCGCCTTCCGTAAGGCGGAACTATAACATACCCTTGACCGTAAGACGATGCGGATTTTATCAGCTGAAGATTATGGCTAAAGGGGGATATACATTATACGGCATAAGCCGGGAGCGATACTTTGGAAGTGAATACTAAAGGCAGAATGCAAGATGAAAGGGCGGTGATGAAATGAGAGATTTGCCAAGGCTTCCGCAAAATGCAAGTGCTGAAGAAAAGATAAGGATAATATATGATTGGTTATACGAGCTACAGCTCGTGATGATAAATTTGAAGGAGAGAAAAAATGAAGAACAAAACGCTTAGAGAAATAATAGAATTGGCAGATGAATTAAATCCGAATTCATATTCGGCAAATGTGAAAACACAATGGATAGACGAGGTGGAAAGCTACATATATACGGAGATATTTAATGTAGCGCCGGATGATGTGCCGTCGTTTTATCCATATAATGAAGTGAATGCGGAGAAAACTCTGACATTAGATTCCACAAACGACAAGATATACCTTACATATCTTCAGGCGATGATTGACTTTTCCAACAAGGAATATGCGGCGTTTAACAACGATGTGGCGCTGTACAACACCTATCTTGATACCTATGCCAAGTGGTATCAGAGGACGCATGGCGACGGTGCACCTTTAATTTCCGGTATGTATTTATCGGCATACGGCATTGCGGTAAAGCACGGGTTTAAGGGAACCGAGGAAGAGTGGATAGTAAGCCTTAAGGGAGAGAAGGGTGACACGGGGCACGGGCTTGAGATAAAGGGCGTTGCAGAGAGCTTCGGAGAGCTTCCCGGATCGGCAAATACAGGAGATGTATGGCTGATTCCTATGGATGCTATGGGAGAGCCCAATGATTGGGGAATAAGTGAGAGCTATCGAACTGCAGAACTCTATATATGGAACGGAACTGAGTGGCAGAGCATAGGAAGCTTCAAAGGCGAACAGGGCCCGCAGGGATTGCCCGGAGCAAAGGGTGAAAAGGGCGACAAGGGCGATAAAGGTGATGCGGGCGAAGATGCATCAAAGAACATCATTGATGGTGAAAAGGCAAATTCAGTAAGAACAGTAAAGGCAAATCCCATTATTGGTGAAGGTGGTGTTGCATTTGGAGAAGGTGCAACCGCAGGTTGTATGGGTTATTATTGGGATGCTATTGATATTACAAACAAGATTATTTATCTTTCAAGCTCTTTAACTAACACATCGCCCCAAATTGTGACAAACAGAACACCTGACACATCCTTCGTAATTCCAACGGTTGACGGAAACACATATGCGGTTGGTGACAGATTCTATATAATGAATGGAACAACACATATCACAACCGCTTGCATTAAAGCCATAAATGGTGATGCTATAACTTATGACAGTGATATTGAAATTAAAAGCATAAAGAGTGGAACACATTCTTTCTGTGTTCCGTCAAAATATCAAATCGGTATAGTGAACTTGTTCAAAGATATGATTGCACTTGGTTTTGAAGTAATTGCAGCGGCAGATAATACATTTTCTGCCGGGTGTGGTTCAATTGCAGGTGCAGCCAATGGGGCAGCATTTGGCAGAGATACCTTTGCGGGATATGCTGCACTTGCATCGGGTATCAGAACAATGGCACTTTGGGATGGAGGTTTTTCATCAGGAATTGACACATTGGCAAGCGGAAGATATGCGGCGGTATTTAACAGGCTTTGTCAGGCATTAGCGGAAGCAGCTTTTGCGTGTGGACAGAATACAAAATCGAAAAAGAAAGCCGGTTTTTCATCAGGAATTGACACAATATGCGATGGTGTTGCAGGTCTTGTTGGCGGTAGAGGTTCGAAGGTACTTGCAGATTATGCGATTGCATTAGGTTGGGCATTGCAAGCAACAAATGTTGCTCAGGCGGTGTTTGGTAAATATAACATTCCCATAGATGATGCACTTTTGATTCTCGGCAATGGTACTCACGCAAATAAATTAAGCAATGCTATGGTAATTCACGAAAATGGTGATGCAGAATTCGGTGGAACTGTTACGGACGGAAGTGGCAATGTACTTGGAGCAGAAGTGGATTTAATGCCGTTTGTTGTGGATGGAACAGAATATTATTGTCCGTGGGGTATGACTTGGGAGCATCTTAAGTACTACAAAGACGGAGAGATATGGAACAAGCTTGGACTTGGTATTGATGAAAATGGGTTGATATTGAAAGACGGAAGAGCGATGGAAGAAGCGGTAGTAATCCTTCCTGAAGGGTACACTACAGTCGACGGAAATATACGCTATACGGATGGAATCAGCCATAAGAACTGCGGGACATATGAGTAAAGGAGGAAGAAAAAATGCAAAACGGAGCGTTGAAGAGTGTCGGTAGTGCAAGGGCGTATTATTACAACACGATTTGCAAGGTGAAAGACGAGGAGCTTCCGAAGGAATATAAGGTGTATTTTCTTCCGAATGTGCTTGACCAAGGCTATGTAAACTCCTGTGTGGCACACGGAGTGGCAGGTGCGTTATCTGCAAATCATTTAAGGAATACGGGTGAAAAGCTTGATTTATCTGTGCTTCTTATCTACGGACTTTGGCGTGGGGATATGACGGGCGAAGGAATGTTCGTGGAATCCACTTTAGACAACGGCAGGGAAATCGGGACAAGTCCGAGAGCATTAGCCCCCGAAAATTTGGAAGTGCCCGAGGCTATTAAAAAGGCGAAGGAATATGCGGAAAAATACCAAAGGGCAATGATATTCAAGGTAGGAAGCTTTTACAAGATGAGGCAGAATGCGAACTTTGCTTCCGATGTGAAGAAGGCGTTATATCAGTACAATTTGCCCATTGTGACGGTAAAAGAAGGAACACCGAGGCATTGTGAGCTTATTGTGGGATGGGATGAGGACAATTTTATCTTGCAGAATTCCTACGGAGAGAGCTACGGTGACGGAGGATACCATAAGATTCCCATTACTACCAAGAACTTGGATGATACTTATCTTGTATTGGCGGAGAAGGTGAAGCTTCCTTTCTCTGACACAGAGGGACATTGGGCGGAAAAGTACATAAGGAACGTATACTTTGCAGGGCTTATGGAAGGCTATCCCGACGGGACGTTTGCACCTGATAACTTTATGACGAGAGCTGAGGTATCCAAGCTTGCCGATGAAATTATGAAGGCGAACGACGAGAAGAATAAAAAGCTTGAAGAGAGAATCAGAGAGCTTGAAGAATTGGTAATGAGAAAGTGAGGGGGAAGAATCCCCCAGTCATCGGAGATTTTGCCTTCGGCCAAAAATCTCCTAAAGACAGCCCCCTTTAGGTATCAGCGCCCGAAATTGCGAACGCAATTTCAGCAAACCCAACGGCAATTTTGCCGAAGGACAAAATTTGCCTAAGGGCAAGGGGGCCTTTAAAAGAAAGGAGAATTTTATGGAAAAGATATTACATAAGGTTAATCTGATAGGCGGAGCCTTGAGCGAGGGAGAGAGCCTGACAAGGCGAACGAGAACAGCGGGGGCGGAGCCGGGCGATGATATGTGCATAAATAAAGATGAGAGGTAATGATATGGAAAAAGTATTACATAAGGTTAATCTGATAGGCGGAGCCATTGTGGCGCTGCTATCGGGGTTATTGGGTGAGTTCTGGTATTTATTCTGCGCTTTTTTAGTGCTTAATGTGGTGGACTATGTCACGGGCATATTAAAGGCAAGATTTTTCGGAGTTGAAAATTCCTGCAAAGGATTAAAGGGAATTATAAAAAAGCTCGGATACTGGATATGCATAATGCTGGCGTTTTTTGTGGCGGTATGTTTCACGAAAATGGGGGACATTATTGGAGTGAATCTGGCATTTACTGAAGCCTTCGGATGGTTTACCCTGGCAACATTTATAATTAACGAAGTGAGAAGCATACTGGAAAATCTGGTTCTTATGGAGGTTGAGGTTCCTGAATTTTTCACAAAGGGGCTTGAGGTTGCAAAAATGAGAACAGGTGAGGGGAATAGAACAAATGAAGATTTTTGATACGTATTTTAAGTGGACAGGAAAGCTTCTTACCAGACCGCTTACGCGTAAAATAGTGCTTCACCACAGGGCGGGTGAAGGCGATGTTTTATCCATACACAACACTCACCTTAAAAATGGATGGAGCGGAATAGGCTATCACTTTTATGTGAGAAAGGACGGAAGCATTTACCGTGGAAGACCTATTGAAAAGGTGGGGGCTCACACCGAGGGCAACAATATGGACAGCGTCGGAATCTGTTTTGAAGGAAATTTTGAAAAAGATATTATGGATAAAGCACAGCTTGAATCCGGAAGACTTTTGATTGCCCATATTGAGGAGTGCTATGGAAGGAAGCTTGAGATAAAAAGACATTCAGACTTTGGTGCTACCCTTTGTCCCGGCAAGAACTTTCCCTTTGAGGAAATTAAAAAGGCTTCCTGCGACGATTTGGTTTCAAAAATGTTTTCAGACGGAGTTATATCATTTTCAAACATAAGAAACTGGGAGCTTTTTTTATCAGGTAAATCACGGCCTAAGGCAGAGTATATAAGGGCTGTTATTAAAAGATATCAGGCAAAAAACCAATCACAGTGAAAGGGGGGATGCGTTTGATCTGATGGTTTAATGAGGATATTACATCCGGGCTGTTTTATGTGATTACAGAGTAATGAAACACAGGATTTAAGTATATGTTTACGGATTGGAGGATTTTTCATGAAAAATTACAGAGGGGCAGAAATTAACGTCCCGGAAAAAATTGAGGCATCGGCCGGAGAAATGAGCAGAGAAGAGCGCGACAGAGCTTTTTTAAGACTCATAAAAAACGATTATAAAGAGCAGTTTCAGGACAAATTCAATCAGGAGTTCGGAAGACGCTTTAAGGAAATGAAGAAAAACGAAGAAGAGCTTTTAACCCTTAAAGAAGCATTGAAGCCTTTGATGGAGCATTACAACGAGAAGAATCCCGTTGCTTTGGTGAAAAGGCTTCTTGAAGACACGGAAAGAAAAAATGAAAAAGCCCGGAAAGATTCTGATATGGTTAAAAGACAGTACGGCAAATGGCTTTCTGAAGCGGAGAAAATAAGGGAAATATATCCTGATTTTGATTTAAGGAAAGAATTTGAAAATCCCGATTTTCGTGCAGGCTTGAAATCGGGCGTGCCTATGACTTCTTTATATCGTGCAATGCATTTTGACGAGCTTTCGAAGTCGATTTCGGATAATGCGACTAAAGCGGCACTTGACAATATAAGATCCGGAAACGGCAGAATAAAGGAAGCGGGAAGTGAGAATTCGGCTTCTGTCAAGTCAAAAAAGAAAGTTGAAGACCTGACTGATGACGAAATCGAAGCAATTTTAGAACGGGTTCGCAGGGGCGAAAAAATTACATTTGCAGAATAAAAAATATTTGATGAGCAGAAAAAATAATTAAATTAACGGAGGATTTTTATGAGTACAGAAACATTAAAAGCATTTAATCTTAACACAAACACAATGTCAGCAAACTTAAAGGCTGAGGACAAAACATTTTACGACAGAACGCTTATACATATGGCAAAGCCCAATCTTATTCACGGGCAGTTCGGACAGAAGAGGGACATTCCCAAGAACGGAGGAAGCAGCATTGAATTCCGTAAGTTTACTCCTCTCGGAAAGGCAACCACTCCCCTTACAGAGGGCGTAACTCCCGACGGACAGAATCTTGACGTATCAACAATCACGGCAACAGTGCATCAGTACGGTGGATATGTTACCATTTCCGACAACCTTGACGTAACAGGTGTTGATCCCATGATAACCGAGACATTGGGGCTTATTTCTGATCAGGCGGCTCAGACCATTGATACGGTGGAAAGAGATATCCTGGTTGGCGGAACCAACGTACAGTATGCCGACGGAAGCGTTGAAGCGAGAGAAAGCCTTACAGCGGAGCATAAGATGACGGTGGATGTATTAAAAAGAGCGGTACGTACGCTTAAAATGAACAATACACCCAAAATCAGCGGTTATTACATTGCAATTATGCATCCTTCTGTGGCGTATGACCTTATGGCAGATCCCGACTGGATTGATGCACAGAAGTATACAAGTGCCAATGTGAATAAGATTTACTTTGGAGAAATCGGAGAGATTGCAGGCGTTAAGGTTATTGAATCGACTGAGGCTAAAATCTGGAAGGAAGGAGATCTCAGCGTATACGGCACACTTATTTTCGGTAAGGATGCTTACGGTATCACCGACATTGAGGGCGGCGGTCTTACTACAATAGTAAAAGCTCTTGGCTCTGCGGGTACCGGAGACCCTCTTAATCAGCGTTCAACCGTTGGCTGGAAGGCATATCATACCGCGGAAATTCTTGTTGAGCCCTATATGGTAAGAGTTGAAACCGCATCAAGCTTTAACGACGACGAAAATTGAGTGCAGTAAAACGCAAGAAAGCGTTTTACGGAACGAAGTTTTGCGAGCCATAGGCGATTTTTACGATCTATGCGATAAAAATTTTCTTAGCCCGTAAAGGGCGTGAAAATTTTTGAGTAAAAAAACAAATCTCTCGATGAGTTGTTTTTTCTCATAGACGAAAATCGCCGAAGGATGTAGCCAAGTTTTGCGGAGCATTTACTTGGCGTAAATCGGTGTTAAAAGGCGAATAGCCTTTTAGCGAGTGAAACAAAGAATCAAAACCCGAATATGCGATAAAAATTCCCATAGAGCTTTGAAAAGCTCGTAGGAATTTTTGAGCAAAAAACTTTCCTTCGACGGGAAGAGTTTTTTACTCAACACGGAACGAAGTTTTGAATGCATAAGAGGTATAGCCGGATTTAACGGCAGAATAAAAATGTATATCGGGGAAAATCCCCGATATACATTACAAAAAGAAAAGGAGAGATTTTATTATGGCAACAACCAAAAAGGAAACAGCGAAGACAATAAATACCGAGGTAAAGGCAGCTGAAGATAAAAAGAAGGATTATCTTAACGAAGAAGTGGAAATTATGCTTCACAAGGACGACGGAAGATACAAGGACGATATAGTGGTCATTCTCAACGGAACGGCTATGGTAGTTCCCAGAGGCAAAAAAGTTATGATCAAGAGAAAGTATGCAAAAATAATTGAGCAGTCTCTTGGACAGAAGGCTCTTGCAGCGGCAAGAATAAGTACTCTTTCAGGCAAAGAGGAATGAGAAAGAAATCATAAGGCGGTAATTCTGAAGGCGGTGAAAGCTGAATGAAAATTGAATATAAAATAACGCGGAAGCAGCAGGCGTTTATCAATGCAAAGGAGGACGAAGTATTATATGGCGGTGCGGCGGGCGGAGGCAAGAGCTACGGTCAGATTATTGATGCTTTTCTTAAGGCACTTAAGTATCCCGGCATAAAGCAGATAATTTTCCGAAACTCATACCCCGAGCTTAACCGTTCAATAATACTTACAGCGCAGGCAATTTTGCCTAAGGAGCTATATGCATATTCCTCGGTCAGTCATAAAATGAGCTTTGTCAACGGCTCGTTACTTGAATTCGGATATCTGTCCTCAGATTCCGACGTTTCAAACTATCAGTCGGCGGAATATGACATTATACGCTTTGACGAGCTTACGCATTTTACGGAATATCAGTATAAGTATATGCGGAGCCGCCTGAGGGGAGCAAACAAGTTCCCGAAACAGATAAAGTCATCTACCAATCCCGGAGGAAGAGGACACGCGTGGGTAAAGGAAATGTTCATAACACCAAAAGCACCCGGAAAAAGCTTTGAACGTGATGGGACAAGTTTCCTTTTTATTCCTGCAAAGGTCAGCGAAAACAAGTTTCTGATGAAAAATGATCCGGGATATGTGAAAAGACTTGAAAGCCTGCCGTTTCATGAAAAGAAAGCCCTGCTGCTTGGCGATTGGGATATTTTTGACGGACAGTTTTTCCCGGAGCTTAAAAATATCCCGGAGCATTACGAGGACAGAATAGGCACACACATTATCGCTCCGTTTATCCCGCCTTCAGAATGGACAATATACCGAAGCTTTGACTTTGGCTATGCCCGTCCTTTTTCCGTCGCCTGGTGGGCGGTGGACTATGACGGAAGGCTGTATCGCATAATGGAGCTTTACGGATGTGCAAGGGATTCGCTTGGTGCCGTTATGGCAAACACCGGAGTCAAATGGACGCCCGAAAAGATATTTGCAAGAGTTTCCGAAACGGAAAAAAGCCACCCCTGGCTGAAAGGGAAGGATATCTTCGGAGTTGCAGACCCGTCCATATGGGACAAATCCAGAGGGACAAGCGTTGCGGACGTGGCTGAAAGCTTCGGCGTATACTTTGAAAAGGGAGATAACAACCGTCTTCCGGGATGGATGCAGCTTCATTACAGACTGCAGTTTGATGAAGAGGGAATCCCTATGATGTACATATTTTCAAACTGCGAGGGATTCATAAGGACTATGCCGTCTTTGGTGTTTTCGAAAAATAACCCCGAGGACTTGGATACCGAGGGAGAGGATCATATCGCTGACGAGGTGCGCTATATGTGTATGCACCGCCCCATTGCCCCCACTGTGGGGGCAGTGGCGGAGGTCGCGACCTTCGATCCTCTCTCTGATGACAGAAAAATAGGACAGTATAACTTTTTTATGAAAAAATATAAATAGCATAATTGCGGAAAGGAGCTTTATGCAGAAAAATATGAAAAAAAGCACCGGAATATCCGAAGCAAAGGCTATTCTGGAAAAATACAAAGAAGGAAAGACTAATCTTGAAGCAAGGATAGTAGAGGAAGAAAAGGCCTGGCGTCTTCAGATGTGGCAGGGAAAGGACGAGGAAACGGGGATTACGCCGTCAAGCTCTGCCTATATGTGGAACGCCGTTGTAAATAAGCACGCGGATATGATGGATAATTATCCCATACCCGCGTTTTTACCAAGAGAGGAATCGGACAAGAAGGAAGCGGAGCTGCTTTCAGATATTGTTCCGACGATTTTAGAGCGCGCAGACTTTGAGGAAACCTATTCATCGGCACTGTGGTACAAGCTTAAACACGGCACAAGCTGTTACGGTGTGTTCTGGGATCCCGAGGCTGACGGAGGCATAGGAGATATTTCGGTAAATAATATAGACCTTTTAAGGATTTTCTGGGACCCCACTGTATCGGATATACAGAAAAGCCCCAATTTATTTATATGTGCAGCAGTTGATACGGAAGCACTGAAGGCAGAATATCCCGATGCTGGAATAACCGGTGAAAGAGTAAGCCTTACGGAATATGAAAAGGACGACAACGTTGACAGAAGCAATCAGAGCCTGGTGGTTGACTGGTACTACAAGAAAAAGGTTGACGGAAAAAGCGTTCTTCATTTTTGCAAATTTACGGGAGAAACCGTCCTTTATTCCTCAGAGGATGATCCGCGCTATAAAAAGAGGGGATATTATGACCATGGGCTGTATCCCGTGGTGCTTGACACCTTGTATCCCGAGGAGGATCAGGTGACTGGCTATGGTGTTATCAGCGTAACCAGGGATACTCAGAGCTATATCGACTGCCTTGACGCCCTTCTGATGAACTACACGAAAAAAGCGACAAACCCGAGATGGTTCAAGAAAAAGGACGTAGGCATAAACGAATCGGAATTTTCCGACTGGTCGAAGCCCTTTGTATCCGTGGCGGGAGACATTGGAGAGGAGCGGTTCCGTCAGATAACCTTGAATCCTGTCAGCGGAATTTATCAGAGTCTTTTGGACAGGAAAATCAATGAGCTTAAGGAAACCATAGGAAACCGCGATGTTAATTCAGGCGGTACTATGTCGGGAGTGACAAGCGGTGCGGCAATTGCAACACTTCAGGAGGCGGGAAATAAAACCAGCCGTGATGCGATAAAGACAAGCTACCGAGCTTATGTAAAGGTTATAAGAATGGTAATTGAGCTGATAAGGCAGTTTTATACCACGGAAAGAACCTTCAGAATAGTAAAAGCCAATGAAGGCGAGAAATTTGTATCCTATTCAAATAAGGGGATTGCTCTTCAGGATATAAAGGACAGAGACGGAAAAACAATGAAGGATCAGAAGGGTGCTCCGCTTAAGAGACAGCCGGTATTTGACATAAGCGTAAAGGCGCAGAAAACCAACCCTTATTCCAAGCTTTCGCAGAATGAAACTGCAGGCAATTTGTATAAAATGGGAATTTTCAATCCCGATAATGCAAAGCAGGCAATGATTATGCTTTCGATGATGGACTTTGAGGGGAAGGATGAAATTATGTCAAAGGTGTCTGCGGGAGAGAAAAACGAAGAAGAAATAAAAAAGCTTCAGGATGAAATAAAGAATCTTAAGGGCTTTATTGCTACGCTGAGAGGCGGGAAAATGAATAATGAGAAATTAGAAATGAGCAATGGAGCCGGTAGGTCATCTGCTGCGACAGCACCGTTGGTAAAGGGAGGCACTAAGGGTAATCCTGTGGCGGTAGCGACGAAGGGAGCAGAAAAGGCGGCACTTAACAGCTATGGCAGGACTCTGGTTGACAGAGCAAATAATGTAAGGGAGGAATAATATATGTTAAGCGATTACAACGAAAAGAAAAAAGAATTTGAAGAACGTACAAAGCAAAATCGTGATAACTGGACAGCATCCAATTCTATAGGAGATACGCAAGGGGCAAATGCTGCGCATAAAGCTCAGGAACAGAATGTGGCAGAATGGGATAAATATACAGGCGGCAAGTCTACATATGATGAGGAATCCGGAGAGTGGAAATATTCAGACAAACCCGACAGGGCGGCAAATTATCATATGAATAACAGAGAGCTTAAGCGCGGAGAAGAGAGCTATCGTAAAAGAGATTTTTCATACAACGTGGAAGACGATCCTCTCTATCAGCAGTATTTGTCCACAGCTCACCGGGGCGGTCAGGCGGCGATGACGGATACAATTGCAAAAAGTGCCGCACAGACAGGTGGTATTGCGGGAAGCTATGCCGTGGCGGCGGGAGCAGGAGCTTATAATGATTATATGCAGAGCGTAAATGACATAATTCCCGAGCTTGAAAGGCTTGCGTATGATAAGTACCGGGATGAGCTCGCGAGAGACCTTAATATTTATGAAATGGATGAGGCAAAAAAGTGGGAAGAGGCAGAAGTTGATACCATTATATACGACTATCAGCACAACAACAGGGCACTTAGCGAAAGCGACATAAAGAAGCTGAGAAAAGCGGGAATGTATGTGGACGAAAACGGAGATATAGTAGACGGTGCCGGCAATCATTACGAAAGGGGAACAAAGGAAAAGAAAAAGCAGGATGTTTATGATGAATATTTTCTTTACGGATGGGATGAATTGGACCCGGAAACAAGGAGAATGCTTGATACTGACTATGACTATGACGAAATGACGGGAATGCTGTATGACGACAAGGGCTTTTATAAGAATAATGACTCTACTCAGGCTGAAATCCTTATTGCAAATTATAAAATGGGAATGGGACTTACTCCGGAGGAACTGGAGGTAATAACCTCACAGAAGGGCTATGGCTACAACGAACAAACGGGGAAGATAACATATCTCGGCAGGGATGTTGACAGGGTGCGCGAGGTTGAAAGTCCGAAAGCAAATGGCTCTGCGGAAAGCGAAACTGTATATGTAGCAAAACCCGGAGACACACTGGGAAAAATTGCAAAAGCATTCGGCGTGCCGGTTAATATATTAGCTGATTATAATGGTATCCCTGACCCGGATGAGATAAAGATTGGTCAGAAGATAGAGATTCCGGAAGGATATGTAAGCGGTTCGTCCTTTAGCAAAGCAATAAAGGCATATCTTTCAGGGGAAAAGCTTACTGAAAAAGATGTAGAGCTGCTTACCGGTAAGGAGTATGGCTTTGAATATAAAGATGGCAGGCTCTATTATAAGGGAGCACCTGTTGCCAGAATCAACAGCGGCGAAGAGGTTGGTGAGCTTATGGCGGCAAGAACTGCGGCTATCATATCAGGTTATACCGGAGAAGCTATTCCGGAGGAATATGCCGATATTATCAAAAAATACGGCTTCAGGTTTGATGAAAAGAGAAATGAATGGATACATAAGGATAGCGGAATGACACTTATGGAATACACAGGGTGACAATATGAAAAGTTTTTATGATAAAAAAACAATTGATTTTAAATAGGAGATAGTATATAATGAAAGAAAAGTATTTAAAGGATAAAGGGGAAGTAATGTATATTAATTCGGGAAACAGTGATGCTGTAAAAGCTACACAGAAGTACCTGAATGAGCATGGATATACAGATGCATATGGAAGAAAACTTACTGAGGATGGAGTGTATGGGAAAAATACATATAATGCGGTTATAAAGTATCAGAGGGATAACGGGCTTGAAGTTGATGGCAAGGTTGGAGATGAAACCTGGAATTATATGTGGGACAATGCGGCACCCAAATATAACGGAAGCGAACACAATTATTATGCAGAAAATGAATATAATATTGGTGGAATTAAAATCCCTGAGAGTGTTTATAATGAGAAGCCGGAAAGAAAACAAAGTGACTATAGTAAAGGCATAGCTCCGTTTTTCTATTATAATTTTAATGCATATCCGACAGAGGAAAGCGAAGCTATAAAGGAAGAACGCGAAAGACAGGAAAATATGGATGAGTATATAAGGAAAAATGGTTGGAGCAATTATTGGACGTCAGAAATGGGAAAATAAAGTAATTATGGTAGGAGGAGCTTAAATGAAAAAAGTATTACTTTGGCATATTTTGACAGGATTTATATATGCAGTGGTGTTGATAACTACTGCTGAAATTGAAAGTGCTATCTGCAAACTTGTTTTAACTTTTGGATTTATGGTTATTGCAAGTGTAGGGTATTTTTTCATCGGTATGAAAGAATGCAGGCAGAAGGTATGGATTACAACCTTGATTTTGTTAGTCGCAACTTTTGTATCGGAACTTTTGATCAATCCTTTATGCAGAGAACTTTATGCAGAATATCCTGCGATAAGCTTGCTTTTGTTCCCTTATGGAGGAGCACAGCCCTTTATTCAGTTGGGAGTTTATCTTGCAATAAAGCGCATTTATTTCGGAGTTATACTTGGGAAATTTGCTTTGTTTATTCCTTCTGTACTGACCATAATTGGTGTGCTGACAGGAAGAATTACAAAGAAAGTTTCAAAATGAAAATCTAAAGTTTTATCAATATCGGTTTGATATGGTAACAGTTAACATATAATTTTTCCGTTTAAAAGCACCCAAGGACGCGAAATGCGTCCCTGGGTGTTTTTTTGCGAAATGCCTGAAATCACCGAACCCTGCAAAGATTCTTCCTAGGGGAAATAGATTCTTCGCTCTTCGGAGCTTTCAAAGAAAACTCCTACTGCTCAGAATGACATTGACTAAGAGGACACTGCTCTTTCGTTTGTCATTCTGAGGTGCAGGCGTTTTGATATAACGCCCGAAACCGAAGAATCTCAAACTGCGGAGGATATATCGGTTGCGGTGAGCCGTACAACGGGATTGCAGTATGACGGAGAAAAGGAAGTAGAAGCATACGAATACGGCTTAGAGCAGCGGAAGAACGGTAACGGACAGGACTTAGACCTCTTAATCGAAGCCACCGACTACCTTGACAGCATCGGCGAAATATATGTTGACAAATTGAAGGTAAATGATATAATAAGAGAGAAGAGCAAGGGGAATGTTTCCCCGATAACTGATAAAGCTATAGAAAAAGTGCCACTAATTATTATTAATAACTTTGCTGAAAAACAAAGTGTCTTTATTCAAAATCAGCACAAAGCTTTGTTAAAATATGCAAGGGACTATAATGAAAGTAAAGAAGTCGCTTTTGTATTTAACGAAGATTTGTCAGGAAAATCAGTATTTATCGGAAGTAACGATTCGCTTGATTTTGGGAACGGATTATTCGGAAAGGGCAAAAATCTTTTCATAATGCATAATCATCCTAGAAATAGTAGCTTTTCGGCAAAAGATATAATTTTTATTTTGGAAAATGAAAATGTTAAAAGCTTTTCTGTAGTGAAAAGTAATGGAGATGTAGAAGTGTTGCTAAAAAGCAAGTCTTTCGATAAAGAAAAATTAAAGCAAATATTTAAAAGACAATGTAAAAAGTATATAAAAAACAACACTGATGCAGAATTTGAAAGGGCAATTAGAGAATTTCTAAATCGATCTAAGGAGTATTTGGTATGGATAAAAAATTAATTAGTCAAATAGATGGCTCTATATCTGAGCAAGTTGAAGCGTTAAAAGTATATTTTGAATTGGAGCCGGAACAATCTTTTAATGACCTTGATATAGGTATTGAAGAGGACGAAGAGTAAAATGCCAATTAAATAATGTACCACTTGGGGACGGACTTTGGAACGGACATTTTTAGTATCATTTTGTTGACAACATCGTAACAATTTAGCTCTTCTTATTAGCACCTGAGGATGCATTTCGCGTCCTTGGGTGCTTTTTGTAAAAGGAAAACCACGCGATAGTCGCGTGGTTCAGTGAAGGTTAACCGATGAACAAAAACCTCCAATGTGATATAATAAAACTGACCTGCCAGTCAAGAATAAAAATCACATTGGAGGATTTATCTATGAAAAAAGAA
>JAFQQJ010000054.1 GCA_017411325.1 Clostridia bacterium
GAGAATTATTTGGGTCGTAAAACCTATAGCTTTTCCGAAAAAGACATTAAAGACTTAAACGATATTGCCGTTTTGCGAAAATTTGATTTCACTTTGGAGGAGATAAAGTCGGTTATCAATGACGCTGAAACAAGCAAAGAAATTCTTTCTAATGTTAAAGATAGAACGGCGCAAACTGTTTTGGATGGTCAAAACAAACTCTTCGTGTTATCACAGATCAGCGCCGAAAAAACTTATACTGTTGCAGAACTTGCCGAAGAATTGTCAAAGGTTTCTTTGAATTTGCCTGAGCATAAGGAAACCATTAAAGCCAATATTCTAAAAAAGGTATTGTCTATCTTGAAAACAATAATAATCTTTACAGTTGTTTGGTTGCCGATTGTGCTAAGCCTATTTGTAGTGACCATTAGTATCAATGATTATCATTATCCCGTTTTTGAACCTATAATGATTGGATTGACAATTACTTCTTTCTTGCCGTCCATTGCAGTGTTGATTATCTCAAAAACAAAGCTGAAATGGAAGAAGATTGCACAACGAGTTTTGCTTGTTTTTTGTATTTTGAGCATTCCTTTTAGCTTTTTTATGTCATTTGGAATTGTATCGAAATCGGAAACAAAAGATATTAGAAATTACCGCGATTTTGATACTGATTGCCTTGCCAACAGAAATGTGGTGTTCCAAGAGCTATTCCCAAACTGGCCGCATTATTTTGAAAACGTGAAACAAGCAGATGGCAGTTATAAAACAGTTTATCTGGATTCACATTATTATCATTACCACCAAGGATTTGACTACACCTACGACATCTATGCCGAGTGGCCATTGAGTGAAGATGAATACGCCAAAGAGGTAAAACGAGCAACTGCTGTATTTACAAAAAATGTTGAAAATCAAACATACAACTATAAGTTTGCAGAAATTATAAAAGGGGACTATAATTGTCTGATACTGTATAGCGGCGATGTGCCTTTCACCAAGGCGACTGATAATTATGATTATATTATTTTTGCTTATAATGATGAAAATAACAACGTTCGGTACATCTACTGTGACAGTCTTGAAAACGGCGCCGATCAGCCGTATTATTTAGAACTTGATTGGTGATATCTTTTTCGGTGCGACGAGCCAAAGGACACGCAGTCATCTCCACTCTCCCTGAGAAACCGTAGTCCTCATAGAGGAAACCGACGTGAACGACGTTGAAACCGTCGAGGTGGAGTATCACTCCGATGGCAGAGCTCGCGTTATTCTCAGCGTAGCGGTTTTTCTTGATTTTCCCAAATTTTTCCTGCATAATATTTATGCGATTGACGGTTATTTCCATCCCGTTTTCGCTTCTTTCTTAAATGTTGTTAAACGCCCCTGCTTTCTGATTTCGGCAGGGGCGTTTAACTTTTGGTTGTTTTTTGGATTTATTTGAGTTTTGACATTCTAAATATTCTGGCATATTAACTGATTATGTCTTGTTCCCACAGCTACCTTTTGTTTTTCAGTGAGAAAAGTTGAAAATTTAAATATCAAAGTTTAAAATCGAAAAAATAGAACGAAAATACGCTCCGCTTTCTCACTGTTATAATATGCAATAAACCGTTGTTTCATTTTTAAGAGATGTATCAAGACGACTACAAAAGGATTTTAGCTCATCGTCGGATTGCGGCGTGCCGAAATCGGTAAACTCTTTTCCGAGAATGAGATATTTCGACTCGGCAAGGTTGTTATATCGAAGAACCTCTATACCGCAAAGCCTTGACGCGAAATCGCAAAGAAAAGCTGCAAAAAGCTTTATATCCTCTTCCGAATCGTTTACTGTCGGAATAAGCGGAATCCGCACCGTGACCTTTGCGCCCGAATCTACAAGCTTTTTGAGATTTTCCAAAATAAGCCCGTTTTCAGAGCCTGTAAATTCCTTGTGTTTTTTTGAATTCAGAATTTTTAAATCGGCAAAGAAAAGGTCGCAAAAAGGAAGCACCTTTTCAATGTTTCCCCACGGGACATTTAGCGCCGTTTCGATTGCAGTGTGAATGTCCTCTTTTTTGCATTCCTCCAAAATTTCCTTGCAGGCATCTGCCTGAAGCAGGCATTCGCCGCCCGAAAGAGTTATTCCGCCGTTTTGACGGTAATAGTGAATATCCTTCATAAGCTCCTTTACGACCTCCGCTACCGTCGTCTGTTTTTTGGAGGAGGCAAGTGCGCCCGTGGGACAGTTTTTCACACACTCTTTGCATCTCTTGCAGTTTTCCCGCAACAAAACCATATCGTTTCCTTCTATTTTATGGTTTTCGGGACAGATCTTTATACATCTTCCGCAGTGAATACATTTTATCGGGGTATAAAGTATCTCGTCGTTTTTCGAAATAGTTTCGGGGTTGTGGCACCAAAGGCATTTTAAGCTGCAGCCCTTGAAATAAACTACCGTTCTTATTCCCGGACCGTCGTGCAACGAGGCTCGCGAAATATTCGTTATTTCTACCGTTACAGACATTTGTGCTTTGTCCTTCCTATAATGTGATTTTGTATCTCGGGAGTGAGAAGACTAAATTTCTGGCTGAATCCCGAAACTCTTACCGCGAGATTACTGTATCTTTCGGGATGTTTTTGAGCATCAATCAAGGTATCGGCATCAACAATATTGAACTGAACGTTCATAAGGCCCTTATTGCTTGCCGCTATGAATATATCGGTCATTGCGTCGATATTTCTGTCACAGAACAGCTTCGGATCAACTTCAACTATTGCCGAAACGGTTCCGGGCGCCTTTTTACCGGGAAGCTTAGCAATGGAATTAAGCACTGCGGTCAAGCCGTTAAAATCCCTACCCTGCATGGGAGAACAGCTGTATGCGAGCGGCTCACCCGCGTGGCGCCCGTCGGGAGTGGCTATACTGCATCCTCCGAGTCCGAGCATCCAAAGGAACGAGAAGGGCTGTGCGTGGTATTCAAGCCCGTATTTTACAGACATTTTTTCCAAAACGTCGCAGGCTTTTTCAAGAATATCGGCAGCTATTTCATCAACCTCATCAATATCGTTTCCGTATTTCGGCGCCTTGTTGATAAATTCAGAGCGCACCGCCTCATCGGGAAAATCGTTTTTCATAAAGCCGATTACATCCTCAAGGGTATATTTATGTTCATCGTAAACGAAGCGCTTTATTGCCACAAGCGAATCGGCAAGATTTGGAATTCCGCAAAGAGGAATTTGATAATAATCGTATTTTGCGCCCATTTCGGCAAAGTCCTTGCCGCTTTCAAGGCAATTTTCGGTAAGAAGTGATTTCACGGGACGGGGTGAGTTGTGAATCACAACATCTCTTGCTCTTATAACCTTTTTGCAAACGTTTTCGAGCATAAATTCTATTTGAACAATAATAGCGGCGTAAAGCTTTTCAAAGGTTTTGAATCTTTCAAGCTCACCCGTACTGCATCCGTTATGAAAATCGGGATTTGCAAGGCTTTTTCCGTTACCCAAAACGTATTCAAGTGTTTTTAAAAGATTTACTATCGCCGACGTTGCGTGAGGATTGGATTTTCCCGGAATTACCGTTTCAACGCATCCGAGTTGAGTATAATCGCAGGCGTCCTCGTGGCTTATGCCCCTTGCTTCGAGGGCGGGAATCATAATATCGTCATTAAAGAAGAAGGGAACACCCTTTTGCAAATGTCCGTTCACTTCAAGAGCGCGGCGCAAAAACTCACGCTCGGTGTTTTTCGAATATCTTACCGAAAGGCATCTTACAAACTCAAGCTGCTCGGTTACGTCAAGCATCATATATGACAGCTCGTTTACGGCGCTGGTGCCGTCGGGCTTTGTACCGCCCACGCAGGACTGTTGAACGTCGTAATCTCGGTAAAGCTTTATCCAGAGCATACAAAGAATTTCAAACGCCTTTTCCTTTGTGATTATTCCTTTTTCAACATCGTTTTTATAATAAGGATAAAGGATCTGATCAAGGCGTCCGAGCGAGTTTGCGTTTATTTCATCCTCCCACGTGTTTACAATATGAGTAAACCATACCGATTGCACTGCCTCAGCAAAGCTGTTGGCGGGATTTTCAGGCACGTTTGAGCATATCTCTATGATTTTCTTTAGGTCCTTTGGATTGTATTCGGGATTTTCGCTTGCAAGAAGCTCTTTTGCCTTTTTTGCATATTTTTTACCGAGCTCCATTGCGCCAAGGCAAATCATTTCGCAGGAGCGATAGATGGGAAGATCGCCGTTTTTTGTTCTTCCCGCCTTTACATCCTCCAAAACCCCCGCAAAACCCTTTTTCAGTACCGTTTCATAGCTTATCTGCGTATGATTGTTTTCACAGCAGGTGGCGCTCCACGCGTTGTCGCAGGCGCAGCTGTTCTCATACGGAGTATTTTCTTCAACCATCACTCCATTTGGATTTTCAACGGGGTTTTTCTTGAATTCGAAGAAATTTAAAAGGTCCTTTTCCGAGAATTTGCATTTTTCAATTACTTCACGGTATTCTTCGGTATCGTCTATATTGCTTTTTTCATTGCTGCCGTAATTAAAACCCACTATTACCTCGCCGGGAATGATAACAGGCTCAAATCCGTTTAACGCGCGAACAACGCCGCAAGCCATAATTTCGGAGTTCGAAAGTCCCGAAAGCTTTGCCTCCGAGGTGCCTAAAAGGAAATAGAAGTTTCTTTGTGTATTATAAAGCTTTTCATATTCTCTTTTAAAAAGCGCCTCTTCTCTTAAATTGGCGACACGGTCGGAAATCTGGAACATAGTTAATCTCCTCTTTTCATAATAAAATTGGCTTTCCGCCACCTGTTTTCTGTATTCAAGCGGCGCGCAGCCGTATTCTTTAAAAAACGCTTTGTTAAATCCGCTGACCGTTTCATAGCCGTAATCCATTGCAATATCGATAACCTTTTCTCCCAAAAGCAGACTTGTCGCCGCAAGGTTCAATCGGTAATGCCTTACGTATTCAACGAAGGTTCTTCCCGTATAAAGCTTGAACTTCTTACAAAAGTACCATTTCGAGTAATAGAACTTGCGCGCTACGTCATCGGCATTAAGCGGTTTTTTTATGTTGTCGTGAATATACCTTAAAACGCTTTGCATTCCGCTCCCTCCTTATTTATATTGTACCCTTTATCTTAAAAAGTTTCTACTCCATTTTTGTCATTCACACAGAAAGGCAGTATCCTCCGAAAAATCGGAAGGATACTGCCCGAAAAGGAAAATAATTATGAACCTTTTACCGAAGACCACCAAGTATTTACCTCATCGGTCATTATCTGACCACCGGTCGAGAGCCATGCATCCACTGCCGTATCGTAATAATCAACAGGCTCCAAGCCCTTGATTATTGCAACGACAGACAGAATAAGGGGAGGATCTATTTCTGCCGGATAAATATCCATTGAAGGAAGGTTAAGGCCGGTAAATTTATTGCGGGTGTAGTTGTTTTGCTCGTAAAGATCGTAAAGCTGCTCGTATACGCCGCCTTCTTTATACTGCTCTACCGTCCAATAGTTTTTGTAGGTAATACCGTTTTCAACGCCGTCCCAATACTGTTCCAATATATTGAGAGTGGATTCATTCATTCCCTCGGAATCCTTTTGCTGTATTTTTGACAGCAACTCTCGCGAGGCATCAAAATCAAACGCCGTTGACGCTCTTACCGGCGCAAACTGAATGGGCGCCCAACTTTCAATTTTTTCGCCGAGGTCGGTTTCGATAATTGTTGAGCTTACATATTTGGTGTATTTGTTATCATCGTTATTTAAAACCTCAACGTAAAGGTTGTAAAGCTTCATTACTGTTTCGGGATATTTATTATTTTTACCTGCAACGTAATAAATAAACGCATCGCTTTTTGTCTGAATCGCAAGCTCGTAGCCGTCCGCTGCAAAAAGAGGTACTGTTACAAAGCGTGCATCTTTATTTTTGCGCACAGTATTCTGAATAAATCCCATTGAAGCTGCGCCGAAATGAACGCCTGCCCTGCCGTTCATTATTTCCTGCGAGGTATAGTGCAAAACACCCATATTTTCAAAGTCATTATCCTCGCTGCTGTTAATAAGCCCCTCTGCATACCAATCGCGCAAAAGGGTTATTGCCGCCTTCATTGGTTCGGTATCGGTAAGCCCCATCGCGAGATTTCCCTCCTCAGTTTCATACCAATAAAACGGGTTTACTCCGAACATATCGAATATACCGCAGCTTCCCTGCATAAACTCCGCACCTACAACGAGTCCGTATGCGCCGTCAATATTGTTTTTAAAAGCTCTCATTACATCTGTAAGCTCGTCTATTGTAGTAGGCACCTGCTTTCCTACACGCTCAAGCCAGTCCTCTCTTATGTAAAGGAAGCTGTTTGCAGAGCCTCTTGCGTCCGATACCCAAGGAATGGTTTTAATTTGTCCGTCAAAGGTACCTGCGTAGAAGATTTCGTCGCTGCTCGCTTCCCACTGTTCCAAAACCGATTCGCTCGGTGCGGCTTTATCGCTCGTGCCCTTGACGTAGGGAGTCAAATCTGCAAGGAGGTCATTCTGATTTGCAGATTTGAATATCGGGAAAGCAAAGGGCGAGTCACCTATACACGCTATATCTGCCATTTTACCTGCCGCGACCTCTGCCATAAGCTTTTCGAAATAAACGCCTATATCGTTTACCTCGATTGCAAGCTTAAATTTAATGCCGTATTCCTCTTTTACAAGGTCCATATAGGCGTTATTTGTAAGGCTCCAGCCTAAATTGTTGAAGATCTCGTCGTAATGTGTGTACATAAGGTTTGCCAACGAAAGAGTTATGTTGGGATAGTATCCGTCCTCTCTCAAGGGAGGTGTGCCTTCATTTTCTGGCTTTGTGCAAGCAGCAAGTCCTCCAAGTACAACAAACAGCATAACTGCGCCAAGTAAAATTGATAATACTTTTTTCATATTGTGCCTCCAGTTGTTTTTATATTTTGATTATAAACAACCTCGAAAGGACTTTTCCACTCCATTTTTGTCATTTTTTTCAAAAACAGTTCGCAGTTGCTTTATGATTATATTATTCTTTTACAGTTAAGCCTTAAATAACAAAACTCCCGAAATTCGTAATGAATCTCGGGAGGTTTTTGTTTGGTTTTAGGCTTTTCTGTCTTTGAAGAAATCTGCCCGGAAGGGATTTTCTTTATCAAATATTTTCTTTTGCTCAGGTGTCAAATTATACTTCTTCCACAAAGGATACGCAGTCATCGACACAATTCAAGTTGCAATACCGCTTCATTTGTGCTATAATTAACCCAATTCCGAACTGAAGCGGTGATATTTATGAAACACTTTGCCAACGGTTTCTTTGAAAAATTTCATATCGGCACCTACTGTCTGCAGGAAAACGCAAGAACCGAAGCCACCGTCAAGGATATGCGCGATTGCGGCATCGACCTTTTGTTTGGCATCGACAATGACGCGGCGCTTCTTGACCTTCTCTACCGTCACGGCATAAGCGCCGTCGTTTCGGGAGTCGTTCCCCATTGGTTCGGCGGAAACGGCGATAACGCGGGCAAGATGGAGCTTCTTTGCACCGACGAGAGCTATATTAACGGAATAAGCGGCTTTGCCGACCATCCCGCAACCGTCGGCATCGATATATGCGACGAGCCCTCGAGCATCGACCTTCACCGTTGCGGTCAGGCAGCCGAGCTTGTAAATAAGCTTTTGCCCTCTAAATTTCCATATATCAACCTTTATGCCTCTTACGGTATGACGGCGACAAACGACTCTGCACAGCGTAAAAAGGAGCTCGGGGTCGCAAACTATAAGGATTATCTTGAGGAATACTGCAAAAATGTAGATCTCCCCTATCTAAGCCTCGATCATTACCCCTTTTCCTCAAGCACGCGGTTATTCTTCAGCGACCTCGAAGCCGCCGCAGAGGTCTGCAAGAAAAACGGAAAGAAGCTTTTAACTGTCTTGCAGGTAAACTCGCACGAAAAGGACGTTTATCTGTCCAAATCTCAGCTTTGCTTTCAGGCGTTTACCGCAATGGCATACGGCGCGTCGGTAATATCGTGGGCGTGTTACAGCGCGGGCTGGTGGTATAACAACGTCCTCGATGAAAACGGCGAAAAGACCGAGCAATATCTCAAGCTAAAGGATGTCAACCACGCGATACTGGCGCTCTCGAAGGAATACTGTAAATACAGTCAAAGCTCCACCTCAATAATAAAGGGCGGCACCTCTTGCAACCGTGGCGATTTTACGGATATTGTCGCAACGAATGATATGATTTTGGGCGAATTTGAGAAAAAAAGCGGAAATAAGGCGATTTTTATTTCTTTGGCAGACCCAAACGCCTCCGACTGCACCCTTTCCTTCAGGCTTGACGGCAAAGGGACGGCTCATCTTTTTATGCCAAGCGGCGAAAAAGTGCTCACCTGCGACGCCGACGGCGTTTACCGTATAACA
>JAFQQJ010000055.1 GCA_017411325.1 Clostridia bacterium
AATGCACCACAAAATTCTCGATTTTGAGTGCAGGACACGGAAAAAAGCCGAAGGAATCCTTGACGGATTGCAAGGCTTTTTGACACAGTAATGTGCCAAAATCGTGGATTTTGGGCGATTTATCCCTAAGAAGTACCGCCGAAGGGGTGGTTTTTTCTTATATTGAGCGTGTCAGCACGTAAATGTAATTATTGTTAACCATGACGCTGACAACTGATTTGCCTTTTCCGAAGACCCGTATTTCATCCTCCCCGACGGAATAAAGATAGTAGGAATAAAGGTTGTCCTGGTAGAATTCGAAGCCATACTGCATTAAGGTATCGAAGTATGCGTTGACCAAGGTAAGTATGGTTTTTTCAGAGTATAAATCCTTCCATTTGTACACGGTGGTGTAAAAGCCGTTTAACAGTTTTGTTTCGTCTTCGGGCTTTATTCCCACTGCATAACCAAAGTCTATTACTGAAGGTGTGTCTTTGTAATAGATGGGCTCATAATCATATATTATGTAAAGACCTTTTTTGTAGTTTGCGGTATCGGAATAGAAGATTGCAATTCCTATGCTGAGTCCGTCCTTTTCAAATATTCTCATGGAATCGTCGTTATTGGATTTTACAAGCTTAAAGCCGCATATTTCCAAAGCGTAGTTGTACTGAACGAGGGTGGTTGCATAATTTTCGGAATCATCTTTCCCGAAACATTCGTAATAATCATATATATCATATCGGTATGCTCCCGACAGAAGTGTCTGACTGCCCTCTAAGAGCTCCGAACCGGAAAAAGCTCCGAAATCTATAACATCGGGAGCAAGGGGATAGAAGATATCGCCAAAGGGCCCCGTTTTGTGGCGGATGAGATTGTGGCTGTCAAGAGCAAGCTCGGACGGAGAAAGTATGTATCTGTCCAGCTTTTCAATTTCGTGAATGGGAACGGCAAAGTTTAAGTCTGCAGCAGACTCAAGCCCTGCGGAAGTTATTCCGATTGCCTTTCCGCTTGTGTTTAAAAGAACACCTCCGCTGCTGCCGTGGGTTATCGGAACAGAAATCTGGATATCCGGTAATGAAGGAAAGGCAGGTGTAGTGCGGGATATTATTCCCATACTCATGGTGTTTTCAAGACCGGCGGGGCTTCCTATGGCATAAACTGTCTGTCCCTGAACAAGGTTACGGGAATCTCCGGTTTCGATATAGGGGAATGAAGAACCGTCTATCTTAAGCAGAGCAATATCCTTTTCTTCATCAAAATCAATAACCTTAAGAGGAGCTGATTTATTTGCATTTCCTGCAACGGCACCGTGATATCTTCTGCCGTCGGGAAGCTTTATTTCAATATACCCCGAATTTTCGATGACATGGCAGTTGGTAACAGCATAGCCATCCGCCGAAATGAAGAAGCCCGAGGCGGATCCGGAAAGCTTTCCGTTGCGGGAATATGTCTCTATATAGAAAACCGCATCCGAGCATTTTTTAGATATTTCTTCGGGTGTGAGTTCTGTTTCAGGCGTCTTTGGATTTTCTGATGAAGGATTTTTCTTTTCGGGAATGGCGGTTGCACGTTTTTCCGGGGCTGCAATTCTTACGCAGATGGTGGCAATTTCACTTCGTTTTATGGCGCTGTCGGGATTAAATGTTCCATTTGAATCGCTTCCCGTAAGTATGCCTGCACGGTAAAGGGTGTACACAGCTTCTGCATAAAATGAAGAGCGACGAACATCAGGGATGGAGTTGTCGGCAATGGAGAGTGTCTCACTGAAAGCTTCACGGGGAAGCGCTGCGTAAAATATGGAAGCCACATCGCTTCGCTTTGCGAAGGCAGTGTAATTATACTCGTTTTCCTTTATAATACCCCTCTGAACGGCATAGTTGACATAGGGATCGTACCACGTTTCGTTTAAGGCAACCTTTGCGGAAAAGTCCTTACCTGTTGAATACAAACTGCGCATTCTTACAGCAATGGTGATTGCTTCGGCTATAGTTAAATTGGCATCGGGGGAAAATGCATAATCCGAGCTTCCCTTCATAAGACCATATTCATAAACTTCCTTCACATAAGAATAAAACCAGTCTGATTCCGAAATATCTGAAAACTGATTCTTGTAGGTGTTTGCCTTCTGAAAGGAGTGTGAAGCTGCAACAGGTGCGGTGAAGCTTAAAAGTAATATTGAAATTAGCAATACTGAAATTATCTTTTTCATCAAAACCCTCTCCACATTTCATTGATTATATTAATTATAAACCAATGAATAACCTCTGTCAATAAGCGGGCAGGAATATTCTCCGCATTTTGAGATTCTTCGGTTTTTGGCGTTTTGTCAAAACGCCTGCACCTCAGAATGACACTGATGAAGAAAGTGCAAGGCTTACGCCTATGTCATTCTGACGAAGGCTGATGCCCGAGGAAGAATCTCTGCACTCTTCGGCGATTTCAGGCGTTCCGTTAAAAAACACCCAAGGACGCATCTCGCGTCCTTGGGTGTTTTTAATGAAAATTTGTATTTTACTTCGTTCTTAGCACATATAATATAAAGCCATCATCAAGCTTTAAGTTATATTTATCAAAATAATAAATCGTATCACTTCTCCATTCGTATTTCCCATCAGTATAGCAACACAAATCACAATCTATATATTGTCCACTAATTATATCTTTTACTCTACCGGGTGCATATGCTTCAATCTTCCCATTTCTTAAATATTCCAATATTTTAGCTTTATGTTCGATTGGCTTCTCCCTTATTAAATCATAAATCGACGGAAGATTTTTGTCATTATATACTTCTTTTATTTTCCCAATAATCATTTGATCTTCAAATCCCCTTTCGGCTTAAAAATTTTCCATTTACCAGTATTCTCTCTCCATGTTGGTCCGATAGTAATTTTACCATCCGGTAGAATCCACAGAATATCTGTTGGAGCCATAACAATTACATTCAATTGATTTGCCAACATCTGAGCAGCTCCAACATCTTCTGCACCCGTTTCACAAGAGATTAACCGTATGTTTCCTCCATGATAATTTGGATCCTCTCGCAAAATTTCTGCGAACTCTCTTGGCGTATAAACTGAAGCAATACCACCGTTTTTGTCTCTTACCTCAAATCCGAATTTATCTCCATGTATAATCATATCTTCAAATCCATCAATAGCTTTTACATTTTTAGCATAATTATATAGTTCATCTGAAGAATTCATATAAATAGAAAGTGCTTCACCCTCCATTATACCACTTTCGCCGATGCTGTCAAGATAGTCGGTAGCTTCGATTAAGAGGTCTAAGTCCTGTCCGTTGCCCTTCTTTAGCTGCTCTAAGCCGTATTCGTATGCTTCTACTTCCTTTTCTCCGTCATACTGCAATCCCGTTGTACGGCTCACCGCAACCGATATATCCTCCGCATTTTGAGATTCTTCGGTTTTTGGCTTTTTGTCAAAACGCCTACACCTCAGAATGACACTGATGAAGAAAGTGCAAGGCTTACGCCTATGTCATTCTGACGAAGGCTGATGCCCGAGGAAGAATCTCTGCAAGGTTCGGCGATTTCAGGCGAACCGCAAAAAAACACCCAAGGACGCAAAACGCGTCCTTGGGTGCTAATAAGAAGAATTAAAGTATTACGCTGTTGTCAACAAAATGATACTAAAAATGTCCGTCCCCAAGTGCTCCTTATTCCGCCTGTGCTTCTCTTCTGCGACGAATGGTATCCTTCACCAATGTGGCATCTTGTTCGATGAAATTCTTGACGGTTTTGATATCCTCTTTTATAAGCACCAGGTCTTCCGGTGTGAACAAATCGT
>JAFQQJ010000056.1 GCA_017411325.1 Clostridia bacterium
ATAGAACGACTTATATTAGGCTGAGCAATAAATAAAGCATCGGCAGCCTTGTTAAGGGAGCCAAGCCTTGCAACCTCAACAGCATATTTCATATGTAGTATATTCATAATAGCACCTACCTTCTTGCTATTTTTGTTTTAATTATATCATATTTATGCTCGTATTTCAATCCGCACAATAAACAAAATTATTTTTTATTGAAAATATTTGTAATTATACTTATTTAACATTAATTATAATTTTTCCTTTTTTCTTTGTCTTATGAAAATTTTATAAATTCGTTCTATTTATCTCTGAAACATTGACCTTTATGTATTTTCGTGGTATAATTTATTCAAATATTTTAATGATTTTGCCACATAATGCTGATTATGTGGTCTTTTTAATTTTGCATCCGCACGAGTCCCATTCTTTGCATTTGCTTGCGGTGCGTGTTTCCATTTTCTATGGTATAGATTCTCGTAGTATTTATGCTTGAGTGGCCGAGTATATCCGCTAGGCGAACGATATCTTTTTGCAATGAGTAGTAGGTTCGTGCGAACAGATGGCGAAGGTTGGTACCGAAATGCGAAGCATTTGGGTAACCGAGCAGTCAAGACGCGAAGCGGCTGTATCCTGTCATCCCGACCGCGTCGGAACAAGCTTTGCTTGCTTTGACTTTTTTATTCAAAAAGTCTTCCGCAGCGTCGCTGTTCCTCCTTTGCCCCAAAAAGCCGTTGGCTTTCCGGGGCTCCCGTCGTATATCAATGGGTATGTGACTTTTTTATTTGTGTATGGATAAATATGGGAGGATTTGAACGTGTCTGCAGTGCTCAAATTCTGCTTTTAGCCTGCTTGTGTCAAAATATGATGAAAATCATATTATGTAAGTGACTATGATAATTATCTTAGTCAATCTATATAGGAGGTTATAAAATGAGCTACAATAGCACAGATAACGGATGCTCCTGCAATCGTAATTGCTGCGATACCGATACGCTCTGCAATGAATGCTGCACAGGTCCCAGAGGCCCGAGAGGTGTTCAGGGTCCTATGGGTGAGATTGGCCCCGTCGGTCCCGTTGGCCCCAGAGGGCCTATCGGACTTACCGGCGCAACCGGTGCGCAGGGCCCCGTAGGAGCTACAGGCGCACAAGGTCCCGCCGGCCCTCAGGGTCCCGTTGGTGAAACAGGTCCTGTCGGCCCTCAGGGTCCCATTGGTGAAACCGGCCCCGCCGGCCCTCAGGGTCCCACAGGCGCACAAGGCCCTGTCGGCCCCCAGGGTCCCATTGGTGAAACCGGACCCATTGGTCCTCAGGGTCCTGTTGGTGAAACCGGCCCCGCCGGCCCCCAGGGTCCCGTTGGTGAAACAGGTCCCGCCGGCCCTCAGGGAATACCCGGCGGAGTATTGAACTACGCCGACTTTTACGCTCTGATGCCGCCCGACAATGCTGATACCGTTGCACCCGGAACGGATGTAAGCTTCCCGCAGAACGGTCCTGTCAGCAGCGAAAACATCGAAAGAATTACAGACGAATCATTTAATCTTGCATTGGCAGGAACCTATCAGGTAATGTTCGAGGTAAGCGTAGCGGAAGCGGGACAGCTGGTATTAACCCTTGACGGGGAAGAGCTTGACTATACTGTAGTCGGAAGAACTACCGGAGACAGCCAGATTGTCGGAATGGCACTTGTGACAACAACTGCGGCAGGAAGTGTCCTTACGGTAAGAAATCCCGCAGGAAATGCGACAGCTCTTACCATCACACCCGTAGCAGGAGGAACAAGGCCTGTTTCGGCACACCTTGTGATAATTCAGATTGCATAAAAAGATACCGCCCGACGGGCGGTATTTTTTTACCTGAAAGTATAATAATATTCTTCATTTCCGTATACTTTCTTTATTTCTGCGTTGAAAATTTTATTAATTAATCCGGATTCGTGAATTTTTTGCGGTGTATCCTGCATAATGACTCTTCCGTCTGCCATAAGTACAATACTGTCTGACAATGTAAGGGCAAGAGGAAGGTCGTGAAGAACGGAAACAATGCCTTTTTTATCCTTTGCAAGGCTTCTTAAAAGCCTTATAAGCTCTGCCTGCTTTGATATATCAAGAAATGTTGTTGGCTCGTCCATAAGAATATAATCGCTTCCCTGTGAAAGGGCCATAGCTATAAAAACATTTTGCCTCATTCCGCCCGATAGTGTGCTTATATTCCTTTTTGCGAGGTGGGAGACGGAAGTTTTTTTCATTGCTTCAACAGCTGCTTTTCTGTCCTCTTCGCTGTATGTTCCTCCAAGGGATGTATAAGGGAAGCGACCGTGAAGGATCAAGCTTTCAACCGTCATATCGGGAATGCTTTTTCCCTGCATAAGATAGGCTGTTTTTCTTGCACGTTCTTTTCTTTTCATTAAAGCAGAGTCTTTGCCGTCTATGAAAATGGTGTTTTTGCTTTGACGGATTATTCCGGCAACCGAGTTAAGCAAAGTGGTTTTTCCGCATCCGTTGGGGCCGATTATTGTTGTGATGCTCCCCTTTTCAAAGGAAAGGGATACATTGCTTAAGACCTCTTTTTTTCCGTAGGAGAAGGACAAGTCTTTGATTTCAATCATTTATCTCGCCTCCTTTTTTGCCTGACAGCAGAAAGATAAAGAAGGGAACACCCCAAAAAGCCATTATTATTCCGACGGGGATTTCATAGGGAGAAAAGAGCGTTCTCGCAAAGGTATCGGACAGTGAGACAAAACCTCCGCCGAAAAGGGCGGAGAGGGGAAGGAGGCTTTTGCTCTCCTTAACACCTGAATAACGAAGAGCGTGGGGAACAATCAGCCCGATGAATGAAATGAGTCCTGCAAGGCTTACGGATACGCCGGATAAAAGTGCAACAAGAATTAAAAACAAAATTCTGTAAGGAGTGACATTCATTCCCAGAGCCTTTGCATTGTTGTCTCCCATTGAAAGTATATCAAGTCTGTCTGAAAGAAAGAAGAGACAAACAAGGGAGAGAGAAATTATTATAATCCCCGGAACAAGCTTGTTATAGGTGACGGCAGAAAAATCGCCTATTTTAAAGTCGTATGTAAAAATCGACAGAGACGGGTTAAAGGATATCAGTGCATCTGAAAAAGCACCGAAAAGCGCATTTAATGCAACACCCGTCAGAATAACCGTGCTTTTGCCGCGTCCTGTTTTCAGGGAAATAACAATTAAAACCGCTACGGCAATAAAGGCTCCGGCAAATGCGATGGCGGAAAGTGCAAAACCGCCGTAGATACCAAAAAAAGCGGCAACGGTCACTGCAAGTGCCGCACCCGAATTTACACCTATGATGCTTGGTGATGCAAGCTTGTTTGAAAGCACTGACTGCAATACTGCGCCCGAAACACTTAATGCTGCACCGACAAATAAAGTTGCGAGGGTACGAGGCAGCCTGGAGTATAAAAATATTGTTTCGTCCGGAGTTACGGCACCTTCTGTAAAAGCACTGAACATCGCAGAGATGGGGAGCTTTACGCTTCCCATCATTAAACCAAAACAAGCTGCCGTCATAAATAGCACGGCAGCTATTATATAGAGAATAACTGTTTTTTTATTTTTTGAGTATATCGGTGAGGATTTCATAGCTTTCACCCCATCTTGCATTGGGCCTCAGACTGAAAAGTCTTTTATCCATAAAATGAACCCTGCCTTCTTTAACGGAGGTAAGGGAACGCCAGGCGGGATTTTCGTAAAGCATGGTGTCGATGTTTTTCTTGGCGCTTTCAGCATCGTCACCCATCTGTACTATAAATATACGGTAGGGATCAGCTTTTATTATGCTTTCAATGCTCAGGTCCTCAAGCAGAGTTTTGTCGCTGTCGGCTATATTCTCATACCCCAAATCTTTAAGCATACCTCCGAGAACATAGGAAGAGCTTCCCTTGGCTTTGACAAGTCCTGAGGATGCGCGAAGAAGAAGGTAGCTTTTTTCCTCATCGGGAATTTTTTCATTTACGAAGTCTGCCTTTACAGCATCCACCTTTTCTTTTATCATAAGTCCGTTTTTTTCATACAAATCGCTGCGTCCGGTTATATCTGTGCAGACCTTAAGCATTTTTAAGTAATCGGTAATTGTCGTCGTATCAAAAAAAGCCACCGTATATCCCGCCCGTGAAAGAGTAGGGAGCAAATCAAGATTTGATGCGGTTTTAGGGCTTGCGATTATCAGGGGCGGGTTGGTTGACATAAGGAGCTCCAAATCAGGATCCTTAACGGTACCTAAATTAACCGCATCGGGGATATCCATATTGAAGTCTTCCCAGGCATCCTCGGCAGTTGCAAGTATATTGCCGCCGGAAAGACGCCATATATCAGCCAGACTTCCGACTAAAACTGCGGCGTCACGGGTTCCTTCGGGAACTGACACCGATCTTCCGAGACTGTCGGTAAAGGAAATGTAATTTTGGGGGACAGCAGTCTTTGCTTCCTTATCCGCAGCAGTGCATCCTGCAAAGGTAAACAGAAGCACAGAGAGAAGGAAAACGGTGCGTATTTTTTTAACCAATGATTTTTTCTGAAACATATGAAAAACCCAGTCTTTCTATAGTATCGGCAAAACGTTCACCTTTGATGCCTTCATCACGGAAAAGAATAATTGCCTTTTCCACTGCATTCAATACCTCATCTTCCGAGGTGAAGATTTTGGGAAGGGGAGTGCCTCTTCCTGTTTTTTTGCCCCAGCGACCGCCGATGCAGATTTTATAGCCTTCGGATGCAACATCAAATGCGCCGAAAGGACATTTTTTGTAGCATCTTCCGCAGTTGTTGCATACTGATGCATCAATTTCGATTTTACTGTCCTTAAGAGAGGCTGCCTTCATGGGGCAGGCTTCTTCAACGGCACATTTTTTGCAGCCCTTACACTTGTCCTTGTCGGGGGTAAATATTCTCTGCCCGATTATGCCGATGTCATTAAGGTCGGGCTTTACGCAGTTGTTGGGACAGCCTCCCACGGCAATTTTAAACTTGTGGGGGAGCACTTCGCCGTGATAGCCGAGATAAAATCTTTCGTGAATTTTCATACTTAATGAGAAGGTGTCGATAAGTCCGAAATGGCAGGTTGTGCCTTTGCAGGAAACCACGGGGCGCACCCTTGGCCCTGTTCCGCCCACTTCGATATTATGCTCCTTTAAAAACAATATGAGAGAAGGGATATTTTCGTATTTGACACCCTGAATTTCAACGGTCATCCGGCTTGTAAAGGCAACTTCGGATGAGCCGAATTTATCTGCCGCTTCCAGGATGATTCTGTTTGTATCGGTTGTTATTTTGCCATTACCCGTTATTACTCTTGCATTAAAAACATCGGGAAAGCGCTTGTCACGAAGAAAGCCCAGCCCTTTTACGGCTGTTATCTGTTCGTTTGTAAGCTTGCCGTCAATCATAGGGGTAAGTCCCAATACTTCGAATGCTTTTATTTTATCCATAATGATGCTCCTTTAGTATTTACTTTATGTTCAATATTATACCACTTAAGGGAAAAAGTGTCAATATTGGCAAAATAAAAGACCGCAAAGCGGTCTTTATCTGCCGAGTAAGTATTCTTCCAGGGAGTGGGCGGCATTGGCACCGTCGGAAACGGCTGTCACAATCTGCCTGAAGGGCTTTTTTCTTACATCGCCTGCGGCAAAAACGCCGGGAACCGTGGTTTTGGTGGATTCATCAGCAATGATGTAGCCATCTTCGTCAAGGGAAAGCTCATCGCAGAACAGAGCCGTATTTGGCGTTCTTCCTATGCTTATGAATATTCCGTCAACCTTCACCTCTGAAAGTGTATTATCCTTTACGTTTTTAATTATTGCGCCTGTAACTTTCCCGTCCGAAAGGATTTGGGACAAGGTGCTGTTCCACATGAAATCTATGTTTTCTGCCTTTTTAAGGGAGTCGGCATAAAGCTTTTCTGCCCTAAGGGTATCTCTCCTGTGAACCAGTATTACTTTTTCACAGATGTTTGAAAGATAGGCGGCATCTCCGGCTGCAGAGTTTCCTCCGCCTATTACCATAACGATTTTTCCGCGGTAAAACATTCCGTCACAGGTTGCACAGTAGCCTACGCCTTTTCCTGTAAGAGCCTCTTCTCCGGGAAGACCTAAATGCTTATGGTCAGCCCCGGTGGCAATTACAACGGTTTTTCCGTAAAATGTTCCGTCGGCAGTGCCGATTTCCTTTATATCGCCTGAAAGCTTAACTGCAACAACCTCTGTCTGTATGGTTTCACAGCCGAAACGCTCTGCACCCTTTTGCATATTGTAGCCTAAAGTAAAGCCGTCAATTCCGTCGGGAAAGCCGGGATAGTTATCTATCATCTGAGTTTCAGTCATCTGACCTCCGGCAGAAAATTTTTCAATGAGCAAAACGGAAAAGCCTGCACGGCAGGCATATAGTGCGGCAGTATAACCTGCCGGACCGCCGCCGATGATTATTGCATCATAAATTTTATCCATGGGACACCTTATTTTAAAAGCTCTAAAATTTTGTTTTTGGGAATGGCGCCGACAGTACTGTTTGCAATTTTTCCGTCCTTCACAACGAAGATGGAGGGAATGCTCATTATGCCGAACTTCTGTGCAAGCTCGTCCTCTTCATCTACATTTACCTTTCCGACTTTGATTTCGGGATGTTCCTCGGCGATTTCATCAATGATGGGGGAAACCATACGGCAGGGACCGCACCAGCTTGCCCAGAAGTCAAGAAGCACTGTCTTTTCTGACTTCAATACCTCTTCTTCGAAATTGTTTTTTGTGATAGTAATTACTGACATTTAAATTCCTCCTTAATTATCCTAATAAAATATCTGATATAAGCATTACCGAAAAGCCTGCAAGGAGAGCATAGGTTGCACCCCGCTGACTTCCGTGAGCATGGGTTTCCGGGATCATTTCATCGCTTATTACATAAAGCATTGTGCCGCCTGCAAAGGCAAGGGCAAAGGGGAGTATTGCAGAAGATACGGTTACCGCAAAATAGCCTATAAGTGTTCCTATTACTTCAACCACGCCGGTAAGAGCTGCCGCAATAAAGGTTTTCTTGGGCTTCACTCCGGCAGCAAGCATAGGCCCTATTATTACCATACCCTCGGGGATGTTCTGAAGTGCGATACCGCCTGCAATCAAGAGGGCCTGTCCCGTGTCACCGCTTCCGAAGCCTACACCTGCGGCAATACCTTCGGGGAGATTGTGTATTGCTATTGCCGTAACGAAAAGAAGCACTTTATTTAAGCTCTGATTGTTGTGCTTTTCCGCTTCATCGCCCATAAGAGCATGAAGGTGAGGGACTAATTTGTCTATTAAATTAAGAGCAAGGGCTCCCGCAAAAATTCCCGTTACGGCATAGATAAGACCATATTTTCCGCCGTATTCAACGGAGGGGAGTATGAGTCCCAATACCGCTGCAGCAAGCATAACCCCTGCCGCAAAGGATAAAACGATGTCGGAAAATTTGTGGGAAATATTTTTAAATATAAAGCCTATTATAACACCGATAAGTGTAGCACCGCCTACTCCCAGGGCGGTAAGCAAAACCATTTCCATTATAAAACCTTCTCCCGGATTTTATTTCGCAAGTTCACTTGCCAGAGCTTCAAGCTCTTTTTTGTTTTCTTCTGTCATAGCTGAAAGAATTTTAACTTCCGTTACGGCATAGGTCAAGTCCTTGCTTTTTTCAAGCATACCTTTCATAACCTTTGCGGCCATTGGTGCCCAGCTTCCGTTTTCAATAAAGGCAACATATCGCTTCTGGAAGTTTCTTTCTGTAAGATGATCGATAAATTCCTTCATAAAGGGGAAGATGTCTGCATTGTAGGTGGTTGTTGCAAGAACAAGCTTTGAATATTTGAAAGCATCCGCTGTTGCAAGGGACATATCGCTTCTTGCAAGGTCTGTAAGAATAACGGTTTTTACGCCCTTTTCCTTAAGCTTTTCGTATAAATATTCCGCAGCCTTTTTTGTGTTGCCGTAAACCGAGGTATAAGCAATCATTACGCCGTCCTCTTCGGGGGTATAGCTTGACCAAAGGTTATAAAGGTTAAGGTAGTAGCCTAAATTGTCCTTAAGCACCGGGCCGTGGAGGGGACAGATTGTTTTAATATCAAGTGCGGCTGCTTTTTTTAAGAGAGCTTGCACCTGAGCGCCGTATTTTCCCACAATTCCGATGTAGTAACGCCTTGCCTCATCAGCCCAGGCTTCGTCAGTATCGGGAGTGCCGAACTTTCCGAATCCGTCTGCAGAGAAGAGCACCTTATCAAAACTGTCATATGCCACGATAACCTCGGGCCAGTGCACCATAGGAGCTGTGAGGAAGGTTAAATTGTGACGTCCCAAGGAAAGGGTTGTTCCTTCGCCTGCTACCACCTGCTTATCTGTAAAATCAGTGCCGAAAAACTGCTTCATCATAGCAAAGGCTTTGGCAGAGGCAACGATTTTTGCATCGGGATAAAGCTCTGTAAAAGCTTTGATGTTGGAAGAGTGATCCGGCTCCATATGCAAAACGATTAAATAATCGGGCTTTCTTTCTCCGATGGCGTTCTTAAGGTTGTAAAGCCATTCTTCACAGAAGGCGGCATCCGAGGTATCGAACACAGCCACTTTTTCGTCTAAGATTACATATGAATTATAGGAAATTCCCGAGGGGATTTTGTACTGACCTTCAAAAAGATCGGTCTTTCTGTCATTGACGCCGATATATTTAATATCATTTGTTATAAGCATTTTTTGCACCTCTTAATAGTCGTTTTTATAATTGTATCACAAGAAGAAAAATTTTTCAATATTCTTATTCAAGAATTTTTCCGTCTGTTGATACGGTTACAACCTGCCGGGGGATAAATTTGCCGCTTGCCATAAGGGCGTTTTTAGCGGCGTTTTCAATACCGCCGCAGCAGGGCACTTCCATTCTGACAACGGTAACGCTTTTAATGTTGTTATTTTTTATTATTGCCGTAAGCTTCTCTGAATAATCGCCTTCGTCAAGCTTGGGACAGCCGATTAAGGTAATGCGGTTTTTGATAAACTCGTTGTGGAAATCGCCATAGGCATATGCCGTGCAGTCTGCGGCAATTAAAAGGTCAGCTCCGTCAAAATAAGGGGCGTTTACGGGAACTAATTTTATCTGGCAGGGCCACTGACGAAGACGGCTTTGAGCTTTATGGGTGTAAGTGGGCTCATCATCTCTTTTTATAGCTTTGCTTGCCGTACCGGGACAGGAGCACGGGGATTTTGCACCCGCTTTTTTGATTTTAGCCATTTTCACAGCCTCCTCGTTGTAGGCGGGGGCTTCTCTTTCCTCAAAGGTAATTGCGCCTGTGGGGCAGGAGGGAAGGCAGTCGCCAAGTCCGTCACAGTAATCCTCCCTTGTTAAAACGGCCTTTCCGTCTACAATTTCAATTGCTCCTTCGTGGCAGGCATCGGCACAGATGCCGCAGCCGGTGCATTTATCGGTGTCTATCTTTATTATTTTTCTTATCATATTAAATATCTCCTTTTTATTATTGATTTTATGAGTAAATTATATTATAATAAACTTTGTATGTATGTTGAAATTTCAACAAAAGGAGAAAAATATGAAAAAATATTTTGATATTTTAAGAAAATGCCGCCTTTTTTCCGGAGTTGAGGATGAAAATTTAATTCCGCTTTTAGGGTGCATAGGGGCGAAGGTTGAAAGCTACGGAAAAAAATACACCGTCCTTGCGGAGGGGAGCGCTCCCAAATATATGGGAATTGTTCTTTCGGGAAGCGTGCAGGTTATAAATGTGGATTACTACGGAAACAGAACTATTTTGTCGGGGGCAGAGCCTTCGGAGCTTTTCGGCGAGGCATTTGCCTGCGCCGAAATAAAAAGTCTACCCGTATCTGTAATTGCCAATGAGGATTCTGAAATTATGCTCATATCTGCAGAGAGGATTCTTCATTCCTGCCATAATGCCTGTGCCTTTCACCAAAAGATGATTTTCAACCTTATGAAAAATCTTGCGGATAAAAATATAATGTTTCATAAAAAGGTTGAAATCACATCAAAGCGCACCACAAGGGAAAAGCTTATGACGTACCTTATGTTAGAAGCAAAAAAGCAGGGAAAAAACGAATTTTTAATTCCCTTTGACCGCCAGGAGCTGTCTGATTATCTTGAGGTGGAAAGAAGCGGACTTTCTGCCGAAATAAGTAAGCTTCGAAACGAAGGAATAATCGAGTGCAGGAAAAATCGGTTTAAGTTATTATGAAAAAGAGCGATGGATTTTTAATCCATCGCTCTTTTTTTACCAGCCCATAAATTCTTCAATTACGGGATAAAGCTCTTCCGCTATTTCTAAATGTCTTTCGTACATGGGGTGTCTGGGATAGGGGATTTTAGATTCAAATACCATAATGCCGGAATTGTCATGGTCTTTGCCGTATTCTTCTATCGCTGCATTTATCGTTTCGGTAAACTTGGGACGGCTTGAATTACCTATAACGATGATAGATACACCGGGATGAGCCTCACGGAAGGTTTTGAACATATTTACATAAGCAGCCTTGATATCGTCATATGTAAGACCGTCACGCTCAATTTTACCCACAACGTCATTTATCCAGTTAAACTGAATGATTAAGTCAGGCTCGTATTTAGCGTGGTTCCATTCGCCGTATTTGGGATTTACCTGAGATACCTTGTTGTAAATGGGATCACTTAATGATGTGAAGCAGTTGTATGCAGAAAGTCCGCTTCTTGCGAAAACTTCAAGCTCTGCATCAAAGTGACGTGCAACGTGAGATATGTAGGAGTTGTTGGCGTTTTCATACTTGCTTCCGTGTCCCTTGTCCACATTGTCGGGGTAGTTTACGTTGTTGGAAGCACAGGTGATGGAGTCACCGAACACCTGGATTTTACGGCTTTTAGCGGGAGCAGGTGATAAAAGCTCACCGTTTTCGATATCGACGGAAATCCACTGAATCTGGTTGTAGCTTTCTTCGTTGTCCTTTAAGATTTTAACGGTGTGGATACCGTCTGTAAGATTCTCTGCAATTACAAATTCGTTTTCGCCCTTGGGAAGCTCGATTCTCACCTTGTCATCTTCCTCGTAGTGAGTGTAAACGGTCTTGTCGCCGTCAATAAAGGTGTGGACATACGCAGTCTGGTTACCTGTTACATTAACCTTTAATTTAGCACCGGTACCCTTAAAGCGAAGCTCAATTCCGGACACGGAAAATGCGGATGTAAGATATCCGTCCTTTTCGTAATATCTTCCGATAAAGCGTGCTGTATTTCCGTCTATCATATATCCGTTATCCTCCGTCATATTTGCATAAAGCATTTTTTCAATGGTTACTGTTTTGGTGGCATCGTCCCATTCCACCTTGGATTCGAGTGCTTCTGCAAGAGCACGTACGGGAACGAAGGTTCTTCCGTCAATAATCATAGGAGGAACGTCTGCGGTGATTTCCAGATCAACATTTGTTTCAGGAGTTATCTCCGTCGCAAGGTAAAACTTAACCACCGGGCTTCCGATGGTCATCGATACCGCATAGTCATAACCTACGCCTGTGGCGGTTTGTGTTTCCCCATTCCAGGAAACTGCCATTCCGAGGGCTTCGAAAATCGCTCTTACGGGAAGCATTGTGCGTCCGTCAACAATTGTCGCAGATACGTCGGATTCCACCTTGCTGCCGTTTACAATTACCGTGATTTCCTGATTTTCCGCAAAAGCAGTAACCGAGCAGATTAAAATCAGGGCAAGGATGAGTGCAATTAGTTTTTTCATATAATCAATCCCTTCTTTTTGCTATTATAATTATATAATGGTATAGTCTTTTATGTCAAGAATGAAATGCTGAAGTGGAATGTTGAAATGCTGTAGAATAAATAGTTTTTGACATTTTTTATTTTATATGTTATAATAAAGTAAGGAAACAGCTACATGGCTTAATATGGAGGCGTTTATTATGTATAAAATAGGCGACAAAGTACTTTATCCTATGCATGGAGCCGGCGTTATTGAAGGAATTGAAGAGAGAGACATTGTTGGTGAAAAGCACAAATATTACACTATGCGTGTGCCCATTGGTGATATGAAGGTTTTAATTCCGTGTGAAGGGACGGAAAACACAGGCCTTCGCAGTATTATTGATGAGAAAACTGCGGATAAGGTTATTCTTTCTATGGAAAAGGGCGAGGAAGAGGAGCTTGTCAGCTGGAATAAGCGCTACAGAGATAATCTTTTAAGAATAAAAACGGGAAATATTTTTGAAGTTGCAGCCGTTGTAAGAAGTCTTATGGTGAGAGACCGTGAAAAAGGTCTTTCCACGGGGGAGCGTAAAATGATGATGGATGCACGCCATATTCTTATAAGCGAGCTGGTTTTGGCAAAGAATGCGGATAAGGAAGAAATTTCCGGTTTGATAGAGAAAAAGGTTTTCGGAAATACATAAGAGGAAATGTTATGTATAAAGGACATATTGTTACCGCCGTAATACTTGCGGCAGGATGCGGAAAAAGAATGAATGCAGGAAAAAACAAGCTTTTGCTCGAGGTATCGGGCAAAAGCATTTTGTCATATACGGCAAAATGCTTTGATTTATCAGAGTATGTTGATGAGCTTGTTTTCGTTGCGGCAGAGGGCGAATGTGATGCTGTTAAGGGGCTTGTTTCCCCGTATGTATCAAAGCCATTTTCTGTTGTGACAGGCGGAAAAGAGAGAAGTGACTCGTCGTATAACGGTATTCTTGCATCTAAGGATGGTATCGTCATGATACACGACGGTGCAAGGGCATTTTGCGAGGAGCGTATTATAAAAGAAACAGTTGAGGGCGCATATAAATACGGTGCGGCGGCTCCGGGAATTGCTGTTACAGATACCGTAAAACGGGTTGAAAACGGATTTATAAAAGGAACGGTTTCCCGCGACAGCCTTACAAGAATTCAGACTCCTCAGGTGTTTATGAGGGAAGAAATCCTGGCAGCTCACGAAAAAGCCAGAAAAGACGGAATAAGCGTGACGGATGACTGTATGCTTATGGAAAATTGCGGTAAAGATATTTTTCTTGTAGAAGGCAGCCCTAACAATATCAAAATTACAACTAAGGAAGATTTGCTTACGGCAGAAATTCTTGCCAAGGAGATGAATTTATGAGAATCGGTTTCGGATATGACAGCCACAGAATGGTTGAAGAAAGAAAACTGATTTTAGGCGGTGTTGAGATACCCTTTGAAAAGGGACTTTACGGTCACAGCGATGCGGATGTACTCACCCACGCCATAATAGATGCTGTTTTCGGAGCGGAAGCAAAAGGGGATATAGGAAGACACTTTCCGGATAACGATCCTGCATATAAGGATATAAATTCCATGGTGCTTCTTGAAAAAGCTGTTTCGGAAATGGACGGTAAAATCGTGAATGTTGATTGCACACTTTTGATTCAGAAGCCCAAGATGGCACCTTATATAGACAAGATTCGTGAAAGCCTTGCGAAGGGGCTTAATACGGATATCAAAAATGTCAGCGTAAAGGCAAAAACGGAAGAGGGAATGGAGGCCGTAGGCAGAGGCGAGATGGTTAAAGCCTATGCGGTTGTACTGATAGATTAAGCTTGACTTTTGAATCTCATTAGGCTATAATAAAAAAGCTTGATTTTGCATTAATGAGTAAAAAACTGTTCTTATAGAGGAAAAGTTTTTTGAGCATTTGCACTTTGCATTTAATAACGCGGATGTGGTGGAATTGGCAGACATGCCAGATTTAGGTTCTGGTGCTGTGAGGCGTGCAGGTTCAAGTCCTGTCATCCGCACCAAAGAAAAAAGTCGTATACCAACGGTATGCGGCTTTTTTCTTTGGTATAAATAGATGTAAGGACTTGAACTTGTCATAGGCAAAATTGCCCGAAGGGACTTTTGCCGAAGGTTTTGAAAACGATAGTTTTCGAAACTCAAGTCCTGTATATTGAATCAATGAACGATTCGCCGGAGTATTCAAAAAATAAACTAACCATTGCGAAGCAATATGCTGTCCTGTCATCCGCACCACGTCGAAGCAAAGTTTGCTTTGCTTCGACGTTTTTTGCAAAAAAAGTCATCCGCCCGCTTCCTTGCTTCTCCTCTTTCACAAAAAGTCACGCTCGGCTTGCCTGTTCGTTTGTAAACGCACTCACGACGGCTCGCTGTCTCTACCAACTTTTTGTGGGTAATATTTTGACACGTTATGAACACTCGCACCAAAAAGAGAGCGTACCCGTTGGGTACGCTTTCTTTTTGCATGATAAAGTAAGGACTTGAACCTTAAGAAGGTATAGACAAAAATGATAACAATCATTTTTGTCGAAAGGTGCGAAGGTTGGTACCGAAATGCGAAGCATTTGGGTAACCGAGCAGTGCAGATTGCGAAGCAATATGCTGTCCTGTCAGCTGCACCACGTCGAAGCAAAGTTCGCTTTGATTCGACTTTTTATATAACTTCCTTAAAACAAGCAGACTCTTAAATTCGGTCTGCTTTATTTTGCTTAGTCATATCCTTTATGGCCGAGGCTAATTCTATAAGCTGTTTTCTGGATGAAACGCCAAGCTTACTGTAAATGTTTTTGTTGTGGAATTTCAAAGTATTTTCAACGATATTCATTTCGGCAAGAACTTCCCTGGTCGACATTCCCGAAATGTAACAATCGTAAATTGCTTTTTCCGTTGGAGTAAGGTGGGGGAGCTGCTGAGCCATATAATTACACTGCTCCATAAATCTGGGTGAATTATGGTCCGGCTCCCTGCGTTTTTCCTGGGCAGCCGTGATTTTTTTCTGAAGAGAAGAGATGAGAATCTCCTGATGCTGAATCATCAGATACAAGCTTAATAAAAACAGCTCACTTATAATGTAGGAAACCGATAAGAACTCAAAGTCTATTTTCACAAGCTGTTCAAGAAGCCACACGGATATGTTGACAAACACTGCAACAATAAGCACAGCCACATGGGAACCTGATTCCAGCTTTTTCTTTGATATGGCGTGGATGCATACAGCAACCATCAGGAAGAAGCAGCCAAGCAGATAAAAAAGATATACAGGATGCCAGGGGCCGTATTCTTTTATTAACACGGAAACGCCGTTTATTTCCGCAAGTGAAACCGATTTATAGTAAATGTCCGAAATTCCCGGGCTTGCGGCGATGAGAAAGACCAACGCCGATATGATTCCCAGGGTATAAACGGTATATTTTGAGAACTTGATATCCGATACTTTTGCTATTATCATAATCATTGACAACGGAAGAAATACCGAGCCGAGATATGCAATACGGTTTGCGTTAAGTGCTATTTCCAGTGTTTTTGAAACTGACAGCAGAAAATATCCCACATTCACAACAAAAACGGATGTGAAAAGAACGATGAACCACAGCTCTTTTTTTCTTATAAGCGCAAAATAGCCTACGAGCATAAGTAACGAAAGAACAGCGGTTACTATGTAAATAAATGACATACTGGTTGCTTTATCCCCGACTTTGCTGCAACCGGACAGCACAGGCGATAAAGATAATAATGCCATAAAGTATAAATATGTTTTTCTCATATGCCTCACCCTTTGCCTCATCAGTATATAAATTTGGTAGCCCCACACTTTTTCCCACACTTTTTGCGGGAAAAACGGTATTTCCCACCCTTTTTTTTATAAAAAGTGTGGGGACTTTTTGTGTTGCTGATATTATAATATAGTTGCAAGGTCTGAAGGAGGGTATAAAAGCTTGCCTCGTTAACAAAGAGGGTTCCTTCTTTATGCGGTGCTTAAGCATTGCATAAAACATTCTGCCGACGCGCCAACGATGTGCAGATGTCGCCCTCATAATTGCAGTATACCATAAAAATAAGCTTTAGTCAATGTGAAGCGGAAGTTTTTATACTGTAACTTACCTTATTTATATAAAGGAGCTGAGGCCATTGAACGAAACTAGGAAAACCGCAAACTACAAAATTACGGCGGGTAAAAACGGTAATCTTTACGGTTTTTTCTGCGGGCTGTCAAAGGCTCTTGTCTGCGAAAGTGCAGAGGTGAAGGGAGCATCTTCCGAAGAAGAGCTTTGCATCGCCTGGGAAGGCTATGGCAGAAAACATTTCAACAAATGCCGTAAGTGCGGCATTTGGGTAGCCGATGCAATGTATAACCCCGATATGCTTAACTGTGTCAGATGCTCACCGATAGAAGATTATCCGGACTATTGCCCCGGCTGCGGAGCAAAGACCAGAGAGCCTTCCTATTTCTGCCACATATGCGGAAGCAAGCTGTTTTACGGAGGTGAAATGTCGGATGAAAAAGCAGAATGTGATTAGAAAAAAATCGCTTTTCCACTTCGGCTTCGGGGTGGATACCATGAAAAACTCGGTTGTATGCCCCGTTTGCAGTTCTCTGGAAACGGGAGGGAGGAACACTTGCGGTAAGTGCAAGGCCAGACTGCCGAAAACAAATCTGTATGAACTTTACAAATCCTACCATCCATGCTGTGAAAAATGCGGCACGGTATTGTCAGCCTCTATGCATTACTGTCCCCATTGCGGCATAAGAGTCGTAAATGCCGCAGAAATCTGTGCTCTTTGAGCTGAGGAGGAAAAAAATGAGAAAAATATTTTCAATTGTTATAGCACTGATATTGCTTTTAAGCCTGACGCAGGGAATAGTGGCAAAAACACCTGAATTTAAGGATGTGGCAAAGGATGCCTGGTATTATGACGATGTTGTTAATGCCGTAGATATGGGAATAATAAACGGTAAAACAGATGAAACCTTTGCCCCTGAGGATAACCTGACCTATGCCGAGGCGATAAAGCTTGCGGCTTGTATGCATCAGCTTTACACAAAAGGAAAGGTAACTCTTAAGGCGGGCACGCCATGGTATGCACCGTATCTTAATTACTGTCTGGATGAGGTTATAATAACGGAAAACTTTTTCGCCAAGGTAAGTAAGCCCGACGAAAAGGCCACAAGGGCAGGGTATATGGAGATATTTGCAAGCGCCCTTCCCGAAGAGGGGCTTTTGGCCATAAACAATATCCCCGATGGGGCAATTCCCGATGTTCCCATGGTGCACGAAGCCTCAATCGGAATATACAAGCTATACCGTGCAGGAATTCTTCAAGGCGTGGATGAAAAGCATAACTGCAATCCCGAGGATAACATCAGGCGATGCGAGGTTGCGGCAATCATTACAAGAATGATGGACGAGGACGAAAGAATAAGCTTCAGTATGAAAGCGGATGAAAAAGAAGAGCCGAAGCTTGAAATTCCGGAAGATGCAGAGCCTGCTCCAGAAATCAGGGAAGATGAAACATCAACACAAGTACCGGAGACTCCCGATATGTACGAGCCTTTTGAAATTGTAGTGGATCCTGAAATGATTGACTCAGCCGATGAAGGCGAAACACTTACATATACAGTCAGAGCATCAGGCGGAAAGACACCTTATACTTATGAATGGGTAACAAGAGGCTGGCGCAACCAGTTGTCGCCGATAGAGAATGGTGAATATGTTGAGGGTGCAAAAACAAATACGCTTACCATGACTTTTGATATTAATAATCCATATACAAGCCAGTTCCGTTGTAAGGTTACAGATAGCCTTGGTCAGGAAGTGACTTCGGATTATGTGACATTGCCTGAGCAAGCCTTCATTTTCAAGCCCGAGAATGTTACCAAATACAATTCCGGTTACATTTTCACAGGCAGAGTTGAAAAAGGTGCCTTAAGAGCCGGCGAAACAGTTTCAATGCATATGCCATCACACGGCATTGAGGTTTTTGGCGTTGTTACAGGAATTGAAATGTTCAAAAAACGCCTTGATGAGGCAAAGCAGGGCGACTATTGCGGAATACTGATAGAAGCACCGGAGAAAATCCCATATGATTCATGGGTGGTTGAAAATCTCGGAGAAACACTGGCAGAAAGACTTGTAAACATGGGCAATTACGGCTTTAAGGCATGGATGCATATTACACCTTGCATATACTCCGCAGATATTGGAGATAAAACATATGTGTACGTCAACGTTTTCGGCGGTAAAGCTCCATACACATATAAATGGTATAAGAGCGAAAACTTTGGCGACTATACAGAGCTTAAGAGCGATAACAAGTATAAAGTAGATGAAGGCAAGGTAGAACTCCTTGTGGATGAAGCTGAGTTCTCAGAACGTATGACATATAAGTGCATAGTAACCGATGCTGCAGGCTTTACAAAAACAGCAAGTAATATGTATGTTGTTCCTAAAACAACACCGTATCTCGCATATCAGCCAAGTACTGTTCATGCAAACCATGGTGAAGAAGTTTCATTCTATGCTCGTACGAGAAACAGCGATGCAAATTATCAGTGGTACATGAAAAATGACAACACAAGCGGTTGGAAAAAAATCGAGCCGACCGACACATGGGCAAAGGGTGCTACAACATCAACACTGAAAATACAGGTTGAGAAGGCTGATTTCATAAGTCACTGTGAATACAAATGTGAAGTAACACAAGGAAGTTATAGCGTAAGTTCAAATGTGGCAAAGCTACTTCCTAAGGATATTGTTATAACTGAGCAACCAAAAAATGTGAGCGCAAAACACGCAGAAAAAGCAATGTTCAAAGTAGTGGCAGAGGGCGCAAACGGACCGTTTACTTATCAATGGCTGATACAGACTCCTGATAATGAAATCCCCTTAAAGATTTCAGGAGCATTCCTGTGGGCAGAGGGTTATGATACAGATACCCTTTCGGTGGCTGTTGATGAAAACAAGCTTACATCCGATTACAAGTTCAGCTGTATTGTAACAGATAAAAACGGAGTAAGAAGAGTATCAGAGGAGGCTTATGTCACCGTAGTAAAAGATAAAAAGGGCTCCGGGATGATAGTTATTATTGATTAAATATAAAGAAAAGAGGTAATGAAAGTGAAAAAGGTATTGTCAGTTATCCTTGCAATATTTCTGGTAATCGGAATGTCTGCAACCATATTTGCCGACGGAAGTGGCAAGAAGGATGTTGGAGAACACGAGCATAAGCTTATGAAAATGGCAAATGCAGCGTGTCACTATGAAGAGTGCACCATCTGTTTTGAGCTTTTTAATGTGGGAGATCACACCTATAAGGACGGCAAATGCACCGTTTGCGGCAATGAAGAGATTGTAAACGGAAGCGGCAAGAAGGATGTTGGAGAACACGAGCATAAGCTTATGAAAATGGCAAATGCGGCGTGTCATTATGAAGAGTGCACCATATGCTTTGAGCTTTTCAATGTAGGCGACCACACTTTCAGGGACGGTGAATGCACCGTATGCGGTCACGGTGAGCTTATAAATCCCTTCATCGACGTCAAAGAGGATGACTGGTATCACGATGAGGTTGTAAAGGCAGTTGAAACCGGTATTATAAACGGTAAAACCGAAACCGAATTCAAGCCTGATGATTTCCTTACTTACGGCGAGGCTGTAAAGCTTGCGGCGTGTATGAATCAGGTGCACTTAAACGGTGAGGTTTCCTTAAAAAGCGGAGAGCCCTGGTATCAGCCCTATGTTGACTACTGTGTGGATAAAGGAATTATCACAGACATTTATGACTATGACGACAATGCAACAAGAGCGGGATATATGGAAATTTTTGCAAACGCTCTTCCCGATGAGGCTTTTAAGGAAATCAACAGCATTCCCAACGGAAGCATCCTTGATGTGAAGGAAAATGCACCCTATGCAATTTTTGTTTACAAGCTTTACCGTGCAGGCATTGTGACAGGCGTTGACGGAGAACATAACTGCAACCCGAAGGCAAACATTAAAAGAAGTGAGGTTGCAACAATCATTTCACGTATGATGGACGAAGGTAACAGAGTAAAGTTTGATATGTCTGATCCCGACGGTAATAAAAACACAGAGGATGACAACGATAAAGAAATAATAAACAAAACCGAAGAAAACGAAGGCAAAGATAAAGATGAAGATGCTGAAAAGGATAATACCAAGCAGAACACCGAAGAAAAAGAAGATGAACCGATAAATATAGCTCCTGAAGATCCTCAGATTGGGGTTCAGGATCCTACTCAGTCGGTTGATCCCGGTGTTTCTGTCACACCAACCAAACCTTTTGACGGCGGAAGTCAGGAGTACATTCTGGACACACCTCTTACCATCCACAAACAGCCCAAAGGCTCAGAGGCGGAAGAATATGGATCAAAATATGAGCTTGAGGTTCAGGTATATGGCGGAAAAGCACCCTATACATATAAGTGGCAGTATAACGGCTACAGAAACCAGAAAACAGTAATTGAAAACGGCGACTATGTAAAGGATGCGGCAAGCGAAGCGTTGATTCTTTCCATCGAGAAGGAAAACACCCTTTTAGGTCAGGCTATTTCCTGCGTAATCACAGATGCGGAAGGAAAAAGTGTTACAACAGATGCGGTTAAGGTTTACGGGCCCTTCTCAATGCCCGTTGATGATTGGACTTTAGAATTCGGTAAAAATACACTTATCGGCAGAGTGTCAGACGGTATTCTTAAAAAAGGCGACAAGATTTCTGTAATAAGAAACGGCAAGGTTATCGCAACAGGTGTGGCGGAAGATTTGCAGATGTTTAATAAGTCTATGGACGAAACCGTTAAAGGTGAAAATGTGGGAATCGTGTTTAATAAAGAAAATGGTGTATTGCCATCTAAGGGCGATATCGTAGTTAAATATCAACCATCACACGTTATCGATACGAGCGATATTATAAACTGAGCTGTTAATTAAAATTAACATAAAAATAAAGGAGGTAAATTTATGGGATTAGGCGATTTCTTTAAAAACATTTTCGGCAAAAAGACCTGTGCTTTTTGCGGAGGCGAGTGCGGAATGATGAGCCGTACAAAAATCAAGGGAGATGAATATATCTGTTCTAAGTGCGACGATATGTGCTCGGAGCATATAAGAAAAAGCAGATTCACTAAAGAAGAGCTTTCAGGGCATATGGAGTATATGAAGCGCTCTGACAGAATTTACAAGGAAGTAATTCTACCGAATGTCCAAAAGCACGAGTGTTATCCGTCTGCAACAAGCCGACAAGGCATTGAATTTTTCGATGATTTTGGAATGTTCCGCATCATAGATGGTTCAAAGGACAACAAGGAACAGTATCCAAAAGAA
>JAFQQJ010000005.1 GCA_017411325.1 Clostridia bacterium
GTTAAAGTTCCGTCACAACAAATCAGCGATATTTTCACCGAAGCAAAAAAATCTTCTAAAAGCAAATAATCTGTGTCATTTTCAATAAATTAAAAATGACAAGACAAAAAGAGCTAACCGATTTTACAAAAAATCAGTTAGCTCTTAATTATTATGAATAATACAGATGTTGCCAAATCGTTGCCAAAACACCTTTTAATTTTCGAAAAACCCAGTATTTATGCGGTGTTCAGCCGTTTCGTACATCATTCCCACTCGATTGTGCCTGTGGGCTTGGGAGTGAGGTCCATAAGCACGCGGTTGATGCCGGGCACTTCGGATGTGATTCTTTCTGTTATCTTATGAAGAACGCTGTAGGGGATTTCCTCGATTGTTGCTGTCATAGCATCCTTTGTATTTACGGCACGGATAATTGCAGGCCAGCCTTCGTAGCGGCTTTCATCCTTTACTCCGACACTTGTCATATCGGGAACAACCACGAAATACTGCCATACCTTTTCAGCAAGTCCGCACTTGTCAAATTCGTCTCTTAAAATTGCATCGGCTTCACGAAGAGCTGCTAATCTGTCACGGGTGATTGCACCTAAGCATCTTACGCCGAGACCGGGACCGGGGAACGGCTGACGGTAAACCATAGCATGAGGAAGACCGAGTGCCTCACCAACCACTCTTACCTCGTCCTTGAAAAGAAGCTTTAAGGGTTCAACAAGGCTGAACTTCAAGTCCTCGGGAAGACCGCCAACGTTATGATGGCTCTTTACAGCCTTCTTGCCTTCTGCCTGCTTTACACTTTCAAGTATATCGGGATAAATTGTGCCCTGGGCAAGGAATGAAATACCTTCAAGCTTTCTTGCTTCGTCGGCAAATACGTTAATAAACTCTGCACCGATAATTTTTCTCTTTCTTTCGGGCTCTGCCACGCCTGCAAGAAGATTTAAGAAACGGTCTGTCGCATCAACATAGATAAGGTTTGCATCAAGCTCGTCCTTAAAAACCTTGATTACGTTTTCAGATTCGTCCTTACGCATAAGTCCGTGATTAACGTGTACGCAGTAAAGTTGCTTACCTATTGCCTTTATTAAAAGTGCGGCAACAACAGAAGAGTCAACGCCGCCGGATAAAGCAAGGAGTACCTTTTTGTCTCCAACCTGCTCACGAACGAGAGCTACCTGTTCTTCTATAAAGCTGTCCGCCAGTTCCTTTGTGGTAATGCGTGCCATTGTATCGGGTCTTCTATTTGAATCCATTTTAATTCCTCCCATGCACAATTTTATTTTTCCATAATAATAGCATAAAAACGCAAAAATTTCAAGTATTATTGAATATTTTTCTTTACTGTATTTCATGGGCTTTTCAAATTTTATAAAAATCTTTTTGCCTTAAAAGAAAAAAATATATAATTTTTATAAAAAAAGCGGACGAAATCCGTCCGCTTTTGCTTAGTATTCAATTTTGTGAATATCAAGATTATATCCCAAAAGTTCCCCAACACCTGTAATTTCTCCGTAGACAGTTATTCTTTGTCCCTTGGAAATTTCCATAATATCTTCAAGCTGCGCCTCGTCTGTTACATAGCAAGAAACATTAATTATAGTAAACGAATCTTCAGAAGGCTCAAGACTTATATAGTCTCCGTCACTGTCGATAACACTTACCTTGCCAGTAAGCTTGACATTTTTACCATCATAAGTATTTTCGGCCTTCAATGCGTTTTCACCAAGATCGTCAAGCAATGTTTTCACAGTATATTCCTCATACACAATTTCTTCTGCAATTACATCCGTGATATTTCCGCTTTCATTATTTGTAGGTATTTCTTTATCTGCCTCTTCTCCACCCGAACTTGCAATCGCTGCAATGATTACAATTATTGCAACAGCTATAAACCATGGCTTCTTATAAAAAGCTTTTTTAACCTTTACACCGCACTTTGGACAAACTACAGCCTTTGCATCAATTTCCTCTCCGCAATTTTTACACTTTACACTTTTACTCATTTTATCGTCTCCTCTTTATTTTTCCTCAGTATAACACATATTTTGACTTGTGTCAATAGTCAAAATATGTGTTTCACAAGGTTTAAGTTATATGCTATACTTGGTAGAATTATATTGAGGTGATTTAATTGAACCATGAATTTTCCAAACAATATAAAAACTTAGGACTTAATATCGCTTTCTATCGTAAAATGAGAGGCTATACCCAAATGCAGCTTGCAGAACTATTGGATATAGACCGAAGTCATATGAGTGCAATAGAGCTTGCAAATGTAGGTTCTTCTCTTGATGTTATTTTCAGAATTTGCGACATTCTTCGCATAACTCCGAAAGAGCTATTTGACTTCAGGGAAATATAAAAGAGCTTTGGCATATGCCAAAGCTCTTTTTTTCACCTGTCTATTACATAAACCTTTACTGTATCTGTAACCTTATCTCCTTTTACGGTAGAAACCGTTACATAGTCAAACTCGCCTTTTTTAACCTTTACAGCCTCCTTTTGATATTCTTCGGGAAGCATTTCACGAGCATTTATTTCATCCTCGCCGATGAATTCTTTCACGGTGATTTTTTCCGAGTGTCTCGGTATGTACAGTTCAAGGTCAACCTCGTCCTCAGCTGTTCTTATATAGTACTCGTCAGCCTTTTTGTTGTACTCAATCATATAACTTTCGCTCTCAAGAAACTTTATGTTGGTAAGGTCGGTATAAGCATCGAAAATTCCCCAGCCGAGAACAAGAATAAGAACTATTACCTTTGTAACCCAATGGTCAATAAATTTTCTGAGAGTAAATGTTTCCCATTTGTCTCCCCATTTATCAAGCTTACCCCATATCGTTTTCTTATAATCCTCTTCGTATGCACCTTTTTCAACCTTTTCACCGCAAATATTGCAGTATTTATCTCCGTAATGAAGCTCAGATTCGCATTTTACACATTTCATTTTTCTTCTCTCCCATCAATATTCTACTGTTACTATCCCGTCATATCCGTACTGCATATATAAATCATAGGTTTCGCCCTTTATTCTGTCCACCAATACGTCCTCTGCAATATACCAGTCGTCTTCATTTCTTACCATAAGAATTCTGTACTCTTCCTTTTCAACAGGAAAAGACTCTCTCGTGCCGTCTCTGTCGAGTCCTTCATAGAGGGCTATTTCAAAGTTACTCTCCATAACCTCCCATCCCCCGGCATAAAGCGTCTGACCAAGAGGAGATGCCACATCCGCGCCGAATTTAAGGCTTCCTTCAACTGTGTCATGGACTTCAGTTATCCCCCTCGGGCTGTCGGGAGTTCCGTTATGATATATTCCCAGAGGAATTCTTTCCGTCATCATCTCGTGAGCACCCTGATAAGGAAAATTAGGAATTGCACGTTCTGCATATATCTCATCAAGCGACAGATTATTTTCGTCAACCGTGTATCCTTCGTGCGCCCACACGACGGCTTCAGCCTGATCACTGTAGTGACTCATCAGATAATCGGTATATTTTTCGCACCAGGATGCGTATTCCGGGTCAACACCCGTCTCCGTTACTACCTCTTCTATAACTGCTTCTGTATTTCTCTCCGACGGAGAAGCTTTCACGTTTTCAATATACGGTGTTGCCGTAACCACAACCGTTGTCACTGTCCCAACAACAGACACGGTTAGTATAAGACCGTACAAATGCTCGAAAAGAAAATCCTTCACAAGCTCAAAAAGCTTTTCTGTTGCTTTTCCTGCCGCCTTCCCCTTTACCCTTTTCTTAAGAAAGTCAGCTATGGGTCGGTGACGGACTATTATTTTATTTTTGCATTCTTCGCAGAATACTGCACTTTTTTTATTTACCGCACCGCAGGTGGTACAGTAATGTATTTCTTCTTTTATATTTTTCACTTACTCATACCTCACACAGCATATCTTGGGCCGCCGTACCTTTCCGTAAGTCTTTCTTCCGCTATATACCATCTGTCTTCGCCATGTTTTCTTGTGAGAAGGAAGGTATATACATATTTTTCATAAGCCCCATCGGGCGGAAGGGCAAAAATATCAAATTCCCCGGAATTCCATTCCACCTCATTTGCATCATAAGTAAGGCAGTAAAAGTCTGCCTCAAGGACATCATATCCCTCTTTAAGAAGGGTATGCCCCAATTCACTTTTGACATTGCTTCCTGTTCTTGCTCCTGTCTTCGGAGCATATCTGCCGTGCCACGACCAGCTTTCATCCATATCATAATATTCATCTTGCCCCATCGGCAAAGGATTGTCATAGAGTTCATGCACTCCGCTGTATGTATATCCTTCTATATTCCCCTCTGCCCACAATTCAGTCGCCGAAGAATATTCATCGTCATCCGCCCAATATGGTTCTCCGCTCCTTTTGGAGTTATCAATTTCTGCGTCGTATGCACATATTATATGTGTATACCACATAATATCTCTCTCGGTAGGCTCAAAAACTCCTGTCGGAACTTCTTCCGCAGCAAGCTCTTCCGTTACTGTTATTGCTTCAGGCACAGATGTAACTTTTTCTATATACGGCGTTGCTGTTACCACGGCCGTTGTAGCCGTTGCAACGACAGACACGGTAAGAATCATTCCGTAAAGATGGTCAAAAAGAAAGTTCTTCACAAGGTCAAAAAGCTTTTCTGTTGCTTTTCCTGCCGCCTTCCCTTTTACCCTTTTCTTAAGAAAGTCAGCTATGGGACGGTGACGGACTATTATTTTATTTTTGCATTCTTCGCAGAATACTGCACTTTTTTTATTTACCGCTCCGCAGGTGGTACAGTAATGTATTTCTTCTTTTATATTTTTCACTTACTCATACCTCACACAGCATATTTGGGGCCGCCGTATCTTTCCGTAAGCACCTCTTCAGCAATATGCCATCTTTCTTCTCCGTGTTTTCTTGTAAGAAGGAAGGTATATACATATTTTTCATATGCCCCGTCGGGCGGTAGTGCATCAAAGTTAAATCTGTCCCAAGTAACAACATTGCTTGAATATGTCAGAGCATAAAAATCAACTTCCATAACATCATAGCCGTCGGCAAGAAGCGTATGTCCCAATTCACTGTTTACGTTGATTCCGGTTTTCGCACTTGCTTCGGTTGTATAGCGATAATGCTGTGCCCACTCATCTTCACTGTAATCATAATATTCATCCTGTCCCATAGGAACGGGATTATCGTAAAGTTCATGCTTTCCGCTATAAGTATAGCCCTCTATATTATTCTCCGCCCAGAGCTCCGTTGCAGAAGAATATTCTTCCGGATCAGACCAATAGTTTTCCCCGCTCCTTTTGGTATTGTCAAGCTCTGCATCATACGCCGTTATGACGTGTTTAAGCCATATCACGTCATCTTCCGTAATCTCGAAAACGCCGTCCGGCGTATCCGCTTTTACCTCCGCTATTTCAGTAACTGTTTCAGATGGAAAAGTTTTTACTTCACTTATATAAGGCGTTGCAGTTACCACCGCCGTTGTTGCCGTTGCAACGACAGACACGGTTAAAACCATTCCGTAAAGATGCTCGAAAAGAAAATCCTTCACAAGTTCATAAAGCTTTTCTGTCACCTTGCCTGTTGCATTTCCCTTTGCCCTTTTCTTAAGAAAGTCAGCTATGGGACGGTGGCGGACTATTATTTTATTTTTGCATTCTTCGCAGAATACTGCACTTTTTTTATTTACCGCACCGCAGGTGGTACAGTAATATATTTCTTCTTTTAAGTTTTCCATTCCATATTCTCCTTATAAAAGCTCAGAAAGTTTATCAACTGCATCCTCACTTGTTGCCCAGCTTGATGCAAAACGAACGACAGTATGATTATCGTCATATTTTTCCCAGAAGCCGAAAGCAACCTTCTTTTTCAGCTCTTCCATTTTGCCGTTTTCAAGAATTATAAATATCTGGTTTGTTACCGTTTCCATAAAGAAGCGATAACCCTTTTCCCTGAAAATCGCCCTCATTTTATCCGCCATTTTTATGGCATTACGGCTTATTGCAAAATATAAATCATCGGTAAAAAGGGTATCAAACTGCACGCCAAGTAATCTGCCCTTTGCAAGAAGTGCACCGTGCTGCTTAATTTCAGTAAAGAAATGCTTCGGCGCATTGTTATGTGTAAACACAACCGCCTCGCCGCAGAGCGCTCCAACCTTTGTTCCGCCAATGTAGAATATGTCGCAGAGATTTGCAATATCCGAAAGTGTAAGGTCAGTTCCTTTGCTCATAAGCGCATAGCCAAGCCTTGCCCCGTCCATATATAAAGGAATATCGTACTTCCGGCATACAGAAGAAAGTGCCGTAAGTTCCTCCTTTGTATAAAGCGTTCCGTACTCTGTCGGATGGGAGATATAAACCATTCCGGGGAATACCATATGGTCAAAGTTGGCATCGGCATAAAAGTTTTTTATATAGTTTTCAACCAGTTCTGCCCGAAGCTTTCCGTTTTCGTGGGGTATGGTTAAAACCTTATGCCCGGTAAACTCAATCGCTCCTGCTTCGTGAGCACTTACATGACCGGTATCAGCACTTATTACGCCTGCATAGGCAGGAAGAACGGTATCAATCACAATCTGATTGGTCTGTGTTCCGCCTGTTAAAAGAAAAACCTCGGCATCGGGCTTGCCGCACGCCATCTTGATTTTTTCTTTAGCACTTTCGCAGTATTTATCGTGACCGTAGCCGGAAAGCTGTTCATAGTTTGTTTCCATAAACCTTTCAAGTATTTTTATGTGTGCGCCTTCCGTGTAATCGCTTTCAAATGATAACATACCTATGCCTCCTTAATTTTTAAAACTAATACGCAGGCTCTGCCTGCGTATTAAAAATCATCAGTCATAATCCGGCATTTCATAGCCGTCCCAGCCGTCTGCAAAGCGGGCAACCAAAATTGCATCCTTTAAAGTGATTTTTCCGTCCTTATCTACATCTGCCGCTTTTTCCTTGGCAAAGCCATTAGCCATACCTGTAATATAGTTAACAATATTCAGGGCATCTTCCGCTGTTACTTTTCCGTCGGCATTGTTGTCTCCCATAGGTGCCAGATAATAGTCAAAATAATCCTTAACGTCTGCCATACCGTAGCCGTAATATACATCATAGCCTGCTTTTCCGCGGTCTTCCGATGCATTTACGATTATCTCCATAAAATCATCATGGGAAAAATCCGCATCCGCCTCTCTGAAAAGAGCCGCAATACCTGATACGATAGGTGCCGAAAAGCTGGTTCCTTTGCTCTGGAAATATTTATTGTTGGCCGTGGGGGAAAGACAGGCAATCTTGGCATCATCACTTCCGCCCGGTGTGCATACATCAATGGCATCGTTATACTGAGAATAATCGCACACAGCTTTATTATGATCAACAGCACCGACAGCAATAACCCCGTCGTATGCTGCAGGATAGGAATATGCATCCGTTCCGTTATTTCCCATTGCCGCAACCATTAAAACATTTTTACTTGCGGCATACTGAACTGCCGCCTTCAATGTTTCAGAATCACTTCCTGTACCGAGACTCATATTTATTATGTCACAGTCATAATCGTCAGCTGCCATTTTAATAGCATCCGCCACAAGACTTACCTTTGCCTTTTTGGAATCGTCATCGAATATTTTCAAAGGAACAATCTTTGCATCGGGTGCAACACCGCGAAAACCCACATAGTTCATTTCTGCCGCAATCTGAGCTGAAACCATGGTACCGTGATTAACGGTATCCGTAACATCCTTTGTATTTGTAACAAGATTATACCCTTCAAGAATATTCTCACCAAGGTCTCCCGTTGCATTACAGCCCGAGTCTATAACCGCAACCTTTACACCGTCTCCGGTATATCCTTTATCAAGGGCATAGTCAGCATTTATGAGTCTGAAATCCCACTTATATGTAGCATGCAATGGATCATATGGCGACTCTTCCCCGTAGAGATAAACATATACATTTTCTTCGTAAAACTCAACAATATCTTCTTCCAGGCAGGATGCAAGCTCATCCTCATTCATAAGAGCATAGTCCTTACCTTCATCGGCATAGAGCGATACAACCGAATCGTTGAAATAAACAATATATTCCTTCTCCTCATCTGTTTCTTCACAATCTCCGATATACATAGGGATATCTTCCGATTCGTATTCTTCTGCAACAATATACGGCATTGTTAAAGTAACAGACAGAAGAGTAAATAATGCAATTATCTTCTTGATTAAGTTCATTTTTATTCCTCCAAAGCAATTAAAGCTTCAATAAACGCTGATATTCTACCAATTATATTTTAACACAACAGCTGTCCTCTGTCAATAGAAAAGAAACGGAAGGATGTGCCTTCCGTTTCTTTTATTACTTTATTGTATAATATACAAATCCGTCGTATATTCCCGAAAACTCTACCACTTCGTCATCCGTAAGCTTTACCGTTTTGTCTTCGGTTATATAATACATTCTGTTATCGTCAAGCCCCATTGCAGCTATGCCGTCCTTATAGGCAAAAGCAGGTTTTTCCACAACTACATTTTTATCTCCGAAGGGCTTAAACTCCGTACCGTCAGGATTTGATATAAACATTCTCCGGATATCTTCAGAGTAAAAATTGAAGATATACTTTCCTTCCATTCCCGTAACATTTTCAAGGTTAAGCCCGTAAACCGCAATATCTTCCCCTGTTGAAACATCATATCTTCTGTAGTTAAAGATACTGTCTGTATAATAAATGCATCCGTCAATCCATTCAGGATAAAGAGCAATTTTTATGAGAGCTTCATCCTCTGAGCCGTCAGGTCTGGCACGCCTCATCTCCATTTCAGGAGTAAAATAATATACAAATCCGCCCTGATATTCCCAGGGATTTGCAAATTTTCCCGTCACATCCGTAAGGTGCTTTCCTTCTTTATCATAGACAGAAGCATATTCTCCCCTGTCACACCAGGCTCCTCCGCCCGCAAGATAGCCCACCATTCCGATACCTTCAGCAACGGTTTTATTCTCGCCCGATTCCACATCAATAAGTGTAAGCTTTCCGCTGCCCAGTACAAAAAGGCTGTTTCCTTCAATATGAAGTCTTCCGCTTTTTCCTATTACCTTTTCACTTCCGTCTTTAAGGCTGATTCTTAAAAGCTCTCCGCCTTTCACAAGCACTAAATAATCGGACACTATCGCTGCACTTTCAAACTCTCCCGAAAGAGCCACTCTTTCCCTTACCTTTCCGTCTGTACGAATAAGAGCCGTTTTTCCGTAGGAGGTTCTGTACGCCCATGCGCCTTCTTCTTTTGACCAGTAAACATTTGCATCAAAATATTCCGCAACAAAACGGAAGGGAACATAGAGCTTTCCGTCGATGCGCACCGCACTTTCAGGCAGAGTCAATTCCTCCTCATAAGTAAGCTTAAGACTGCCGTCCTTTTGTCTTATATAGTTCTGGGAATAAGCTTTTCCCGGCTCCATATGAGAAAAATTCAAAATTCTCGGTGCATCGTTTTTTTCCGCTATCGCATACTGCTCACTTGAAGGCATAAAATCAAGCTCTAAAAGTCTTGCCAAATCCTCAAGAGGAACCATAGTTGTTCCGTTAAGTAATGTACTTTTGATTTCTTCGCCGTCTATTTTTGCACCGAAGGAGCAAAAAGTAAAAAGCATAGTAAATAAAATGGCTAATGCCGTTATTCTTTTCATTTGGTCATATCCTTTATAAATTATTTCCCCATTAATATTTGAAAAGCCTGAGCACATGAAGTGCTCTTGTTGCTGCGGTGTAGAAAAGATGCTTTAATTCCTCTCCAGAAAAGCTGTTATAGGGAAGTGCCACCGCGTCAAATTCCAGTCCCTTTGCCATATAGGAAGGGATTATTACACTTCCTGTTTTAAATTTCTTATCGCTGTCTGTCACCAATGTGAGCCCTGCATTTTTCCCGTACTTATCGTAAAGCGACTGACACTCAGACAGTGTCGGGAAAATTATGGCGCACGTTTTCCCTTCCCTTTGCCAGTTAAGCACCTGATTGACAAGGGTTTTCAAATAGTCTTCCTTTGAGTGAAGGGTTGTCATACTGACCTGCTCCCCGCTACGCTTCATATAGTCAACATCGGAAAGTCCCAGTATCTTTCCGCAGAACGCGCTTATCTGGGCGGTGCTTCTGTAGCTTTTGGTAAGATACTTTACCGTTGCATCGGGAAATACCCTTGCTATGTTTTCACCCTTAACCAGCGGAGCCATGGGGCAAACTGACTGATTCGTATCGCCCAGGAATGTAATACTTGCCTTTCTGAAGCAGTTTTTCATTGCTTCAAAATGAAGTCTTGTATAGTCCTGCGCTTCGTCCACAATCAGATATTTTACCTCGTTTTTAATTTCTCTTGTAGCAGAAAGAATATAGGTAAGCGGTGCTGCATCTTCACTCTGCACAATACCGAGAGCAAGATTTTCTGCAGTATAGGACGAAACCTCTTTATCTATTTCAGACAGTACATCAAGATAGATTTTTTCAGGATCGGCAGAAAGTGTTTTTTCAGCAAAGGATAAAAACGCGCGGTATTCTTCTCTTATTTTCCACTTAAGCTCCGTAAGCTTTTCCTTTGCATCGCCCTCATCATATTCTTCTCCGAAAGCTTCGACTGCCGCCTTCTTTATTCTTTTATATTCTTCCTTTGCAAAAACCGAAACCCTTGCAAAAAGCTTGTTCATTCTCGCCTGAACAGAAAGATAGGAAAAGTCCTTGGTGTAGAGTCTGTCCATTTCGCTTCCCTTTATAAGGCACTTTCCGCCGTATATCATATCGGGAAAATCAGGGCTTTTGCCCGAAAGCTTTTCTATATACTCACTTAAAGCATCTGCAAGGAGTGCGGATGTTTTTATTTTAGCCGCTTTTTTCCTTATTCCGTCGCCCTTTACCGAAAAGTCCAGAAATTCCGATGCCGGCAAAAATCTGTATTTGCCGCCGAAAAGCTCCGACGCATATTCATTAAAGGGAGTGCTTTTTATGTTTTCCTCACCTAACCGGGGCAAAACCTCGGAAATATAGTCACCGAAAACGTTATTCGGTGAAAAAATCATGAGGTTTCCGCTTGTAACACTGTCTCTGTAGGCATAGAGGAAAAACGCCGCCCTTTGCATTGCAACAGAGGTTTTTCCGCTTCCCGCAGGGCCGAAGGCAATTAAGTATTTGCTTTCCTTATCCCTTATAATCTGATTTTGTTCGCGCTGTATGGTACAGACGATATCCTTCATTTTAGAGTCGGCACTCTTTGAAAGCGCTTCGGACAATACATCATCCTCAATGGCAATTGAGCTGTCATACGCCGAAAGGATTTCGCCCTTCCATATCTTAAACTGTCTTTTCAATGTTACTTCGCCTGTTACCTCACCGCCGGGAGAAGAATACTTTGCATCGCCAAGCTCAAAATCATAGTACATTCCCGCAATGGGGCTTCGCCAGTCAAACACATAAAAATCAAGCTTTTCCTCATCTATAAGGCTGTTTATACCGATGTAAATTTTCATCGGCTTTGAGTCCTTAAGCTTAAAATCCATCCTTGCAAAATAGGGTGTATTCTGCATTGTAAGAAGCCTTGCATATTCAATTTCGCTATCGTGCATTACACCTGCACGGCTGTCAATTTCCACAAGGTAGGAATAGGCATCCACAAACTTGCCCAAGGACTGCACATCGTTTCCGATGTCATCCATCATGGTTTTGTTAAGCTCAATTACTTCTTTTTTGGATTTTTCTAAAGCCTGACGTCTTTTATCAAGAAGGCGGCAGAGCACCTCCATGACAGTGTCAAGATATTCCTGCTCTTCCAAAAAGTCCTTTTCTTCTATACTCATCGGTGCTCACCTCCTTTTTAAGCCGACGCTTATAACTTACATTCTTTCAACTGTATTGATACCTAAAAGTGCAAGGGCGTTCTTTATACAGATTGTGGTTGCCTCTGTAATTAACAGTCTTGCCTTCATCACACTTTCCTCTCCCTTTAATATCGGGGTCGTATTGTAGAATTTATTGAATGCCTTTGCAACATTTGTTACATAACGGTTGATGTAGAAAGGCTCGTTCTTTTCGGACGCCGCCCTCACCGTATCTGTAAATTCGGAAAGCAGCTTGCAAAGAGAATACTCTTCGGGTGTTATGTCATAATCGAAGCTTGCACCACTATAATCGGTTATTTCAGCCTTGCGCATTACGCTCTTACCTCTTGCATAGCTGTACTGCACATAGGGGCCGGACTCACCGTTGAAATCCAGAATATCGTCCCAGTCAAAGATTATGTCCTTTTCACGGCTGTTTTTAAGGAAGGTGTAGAAAATCGCACCGATACCCACCTTATTTGCAGCATCAGCAATATCTTCCTCGCTGTTTCCGTTGGCACGCATAATCTCGGCGGTTTTATTTATCGCCTCCGATAAAACCGTTTCAAGAAGCACAACGTTTCCGCTTCTTGTCGACATAGCTCCGGTTGCAAACTTAACCGTTCCGAAGCCCACGTGAGTACAGTTTTTCGCATAGTCCTTGCCAAGCTTTTCAAGGATTGCGAAAATCTGCTTAAAGTGAAGGCTCTGCGGAAGTCCCACAACATAGATGTTCTTGTCAAAATTGTATGTATTTGCTCTGTATTCGGCAGATGCTAGGTCACGGGTGGTATAAATGGTGGAGCCGTCCTGCTTCAATACAATGGAAGGAGGCATATCGGGGAATTCAACTATGTATGCACCTTCGCTTAAGGTAAGAAGATTTTTTTCCTTAAGCTCACCTACAATAGAATCTGTCCTCTTGGCAAAAAATGCCTCGCCGTTATAGGAATCAAAGGTGATGCCCATTTTGTCATACACCTTTTTGAATTCTTCTATACTAACCTCACGGAACCAGTTCCAGAGTCCGTAGTTTTCTTCGTCTCCTGTTTCAAGAAGATGAAATTCGCTTCTTGCTCTGTCCTCCAAGGAAGAATCCTTTTCCGCTTCCTCGTGGAATCTCACGTAAAGCTTATTAAGCTCGTTTATGGGATCCTTTTCAACAATTTCTTTATCGCCCCACATTTTATATGCGGTAATTACCTTACCGAACTGAGTTCCCCAGTCTCCGAGGTAATTGAGTTTTTCCACCTTATAACCAAGGAAATCGTATATTCTGGATAAAGAGTTTCCGACAGCGGTGGAAAACAAATGTCCTACGTGGAAGGGCTTTACAATGTTGGGAGAGGAAAAGTCGATTACAACGTTTTTACCTTCGCCATCGGTGCTCTTTCCGTAAGAGTCACCCTCTTTTATAATTTTTTCTGCAAGTTCTGATACAAAAAGCTTTTTATTAAAAAAGAAATTAAGATAGCCGCCGACAGCGCGTACTTCGCCAATCACATCGTCGGATGCGATTTTTTCAGAAAGGTCCGCCGCAATCATATTGGGAGCCTTTCTTAAAACCCTGGAAAGTGAAAAGCAGGGAAATGCCGCATCTCCCATAGCTTCGTCCTTCGGCTTTTCGATTAAAGCAAGGATTGCTTCCTTATCTCCCTCTGCTGCCACAGCTATTTTTTCTGCAATATATGACTTAAAATCCATAACTCATTCTCCTTTTTTGTGCATTATCTTATTTTACATCAAAACCCAAGCTTTTGCAATAGGAAATATTTTTTATTTAAATAACTTTCTGTAATCAGCCGGTGTAAGTCCTGTATGCTTTTTAAAAAACCTGGAAAAGTATGCGCTGTCTGAAATCCCCACAGCTTTTGCGGTTTCATCAACCCTCATATTTCCACCGGAAAGATACTTCATCGCCTCATAAATCTTAAGGCGGGCAAAATATTCCATAGGAGGAGTCATATAAGCCTCTCGGAATTTTTTAACGAAGTAATTTTTCTGCATAAACGCCACCTCGGAAAGCTCATCAAGGCATATAGTCTCCCCTATGTGCTTTTTCATATAGCCGATAACTTCCGAAAACGGCTGTTTTTTCCCTTCCGAAAGCAACCTCAGCCTTATATACTCCGATATTATTTCAAAGCATTTTGCCGATGCCGCTATGTCAAAAAATCCGCTTCTGTTAAATTCGTATCGGGACGCTCCTTCAAACAATGCCTTAACGGCATCGGGATTTTCTGCATCAACGGCATAGTCCCCCTTATCAAGTCCGATTAAAGGAAAAAGCTCCTTCCCGTCCGCCTTTATATCAAAAGCAATTTCGTACATTACAAAATTTTCGGTAACACGGGTATATGCCCGCATTTTCCCTTTGGGCAGATATGCAATCTGACCGCTTTTAACGATGAAGCAATCATCCTCTATTTTCATATAGCACTCACCGGAAAGAACGAAAAAGAACACGTCGTTTATCCCGATATGCCCTGATATATCCCCGTTCCATTTAATGGGCGGAACGTGAAAGGCTATATCCTTAACTTCAAGCGAAAAGCAATTCATTTCAGGAAGATTTCTTTCAAAGCTCTGCATTTTTCCACCTCTCAATCATATTTTGTTATACATATTATAATTTAGTCCTTATTTTCCACTTTTAATTTTATATCAAAATATAATTTTGTACAAAATAAGTTAATTTAGTCTATTGACTGATTGATGATATCACATTATAATAAAATTGTCAAGAAAGGAGTGTTTTTATGATAATAAGAATAAAAAATGCGGTTATCGTTTCCTCTTTTCTTCTCAAAGGAAGATACATCTACATAGAAGACGGAAAAATTTCTAAAGTTACGGAAGACAATCTTCCCTTTGACGAAGAAATTGATGCAGAAGGCCTTTATGTTTCATCCGGGTTTATCGACATTCACACCCACGGTGCGGGCGGATTTGATTATGCCGACGGAGATAAGGATGCAGTAAGAAAAGCCGCCTATGTAAGTGCAAAGCACGGTGCAACAACAGTTTATCCCACCTGCACCTCATCCTCATCTGAGGACACAGTAAAATTTATCGAAAACGTTAAAGAGGCTATGGCCGAAAATGCACCGGGAAAGCCCCATATTGCAGGAAGCCATCTTGAAGGGCCATATTTTTCCCGCTCAATGTGCGGTGCGCAAAATCCCGCCTATATAAAAAATCCCGACCGTGCCGAGTATGAGGAATTTTATAAAAAAGGCTGCGGCACTTTAAGAAGAATAAGCTTTGCGCCTGAGCTTTCCGGTAGCAGGGAGCTTAACAGCTTTCTTAAGGAAAAGGGCATAACATCATCCTTCGGTCACACCGATGCGGTATATGAGGAATTAAAGCCTTTGATTGATGAAGGCTGCACCCTTGCAACCCACCTTTATTCCGGCATGAATCAGGTTACAAGAAGAAACCTTTCAAGGAAACTCGGTGCCGTTGATACCTCATACCTTGAGGATGCGGTTTTCGTTGAAGTGATAGCAGACGGAATCCATCTTCCGAAGGAGCTATTAAGCCTTATATACAAAATCAAAGGTCAGCGAAGAATGTGCCTTATCACGGACTCTATGCGAGGTGCCGGAATGCCCGAAGGCGAATATGTTTTAGGCCGAAAGGACGACGGGCTTTTAACGGTAAGTGACGGAAGCGTTGCCTATCTCACCGACAAAAGCGCCTATGCAGGAAGCGTTGCGACATGCGACAGGCTTTTACGTGTTGCGGTAAAGGAAGCGGACATTCCTCTTTGCAGTGCGGTCAGAATGCTTACCGTAAACCCTGCAAGAGTTATGAATCTTCAATACCGCGGTGAAATAAAAGAGGGATATTATGCAGACCTTGTCTTTTTTGACGAGGGCATAAATATAAAGAAAGTAATAATAGAAGGAAAGGAACTTGACTGAAATGGAAATAAGAATTGCAAAAGACCGCTATGAGCTTGGAAAGAGTGCGGCAAAGGAATCGGCTGAAATAATAAAGAAGTGCATTGAAGAAAAGGGCTCGGCAAGAATCGCCCTTTCAACAGGCGCTTCTCAGTTTGACACACTTGATGCTTTGACAAAGATAGAAGGCATCGACTGGACAAAGGTTGAAATGTTCCACTTGGATGAATATGTAAACCTTCCTGAAACCCACGGTGCAAGCTTCAGAAAATATTTAAAGGAGCGTTTCGTAGAAAAGGTTGGCCCCTTAAAGGCTGTTCACTTTGTTGACGGCACACCCGAAGGCATTCCCCATCTTACAGAGGAGATAAGAAAAGCCCCCATCGATTTAGGCCTTATCGGAATCGGCGAAAACGGCCATATCGCATTCAACGATCCCCCTGCAGACTTTGATACAAAGGAAGCTTATATCGTTGTTGAATTAAATGAGCGTTGCAAGGCTCAGCAGATGGGCGAAGGCTGGTTTGCAACAATCGACGATGTTCCGAAGCAGGCTGTTTCAATGACCGCTTATCAGATTATGCTCTGCAAGAAGATAATTTCCTGCGTTCCCTATAAGGTAAAGAGCGAAGCTGTCGCAAAGACCCTTGCCGCAAAGGAAGTTTCTAATATGGTGCCTGCAACACTTTTAAAGACTCATCCTGACTTCCTTTTATATATTGATTCCGAAAGTGCTTCTGAAATTACCGAAATTAATTTCATAGACTAAAACACGAATTTTTACTGTTGCAAACTTTATACCTTTAACCTATAATTAATAAAAAAGGTACGAAAGGGCTGTTATCTATGGATAAATTCAAAATCGGCTTTATCGGAATGGGCAGGCGCGGTGACTACTGGCTTCACGGATGCATCCTCGCCCGCGAGGATGTTGATCTTCGCTGGATATGCGACATTGATTCAGAAAAGCTCGAAGCCGCTTCGGCAAAAATAGCTGCAAAGGGCTTTAACCCGAAAGCAACCACAGATTTTCACGATATATTAAAGGACAGCGAAGTTGAAGCTGTTATCATTTCAACTGATTGGGAATCCCACATTCCCATCGCCATAGAATGTATGAAGGCAGGTATGCCCGTCGGTCTTGAAGTGGGCGGTGCATACAGCGTAAATGACTGCTTCAGATTGGTACACACATGGGAAGAAACAGGCACATTTTTTATGATGCTGGAAAACTGTTGCTATGGCAGGACCGAAATGATGCTTCTTAATATGGCAAGGCAAAACCTTTTCGGAGATATTGTTCATTGCTCCGGCGGGTATTGTCACGACCTTCGTAATTCCCTTGCAAGAGGAAGGGAGCTTAAGCATTACCGCCTCCGAAACTACTTAAACCGCAACTGTGACACTTACCCCACCCATGCACTTATCCCCATATTCAAGCTTCTGGACATAAATAACGGTAACCGTATGGTAAGCCTTTATTCCGCAGCATCTCCTGCCAAGGGGCTTATGCATTATTCAAAAGAAACCGGCTTTGGCACAGAAGATATTCTTCCAAACGGTGCTATGCACGGCGATGTTGTTACAACAATTATAAAGTGTGCACACGGCGAAACAATCCATCTTAACCTTGAAACAACCCTTCCCCGTTTTTACAGCCGGGACCTTTCCGTTCACGGAACAAAGGGCATATTTACGGAAAACGGAGATTCGTTCTATTTTGACAACATCCCGGAGCATCACAAATCAGAAGCACATAAGGATTTTTACGGCAATATAGAAGACTTTTACTCTGAATACGACCATCCCCTCTGGAAAAAGACACTTAAGGAAGGTGTTACAGGCGGCCACGGCGGTATGGACGGTCTTGTTTTATCCGCTTTTGCCCAGTCTGTCAAAAACGGATGGGAAAGTCCCGTTGACGTTTACGATGCGGCATCTGCAATGTGCATTACCGCACTTTCGGATGAATCCATCGCAACGGGAATGCCTGTCGGCATCCCCGACTTTACAAACGGCATTTGGCTTTGCCGTAAAGAAAAAGAAAAAACGCTTTACAGCTTATAAAAAGTAGCCAAAATCGTAGGTTTTTTATCCAATTTCGTATTGCAATAAAGGATTTTTTCATATATAATAGGATTTGTAAATCATAGTTTACACGAAAGGATTGATACAAATGGCTAAATTAAAGCTTGGTTTTATCGGACTTGGAGGCCGTGGAGAAGGATGGATTGCCAATCACTTCCCTGAGCGCGATGATGTCGAAGTTGTTATAATGTGTGACATCGATCCCGCTAAAATAGAAAAAATGGAAAGGAAACTTACCTCAAAGAATCTTCCTGTTCCCAGAAGTACCACAGATTATCATGAAGTTTTAGCAGATCCCGAGGTTGAGGCAGTTATGATTGCCTCAGCCTGGGAATCTCATGCGGCAATTGCAATAGCATCTATGAAAGCAGGAAAGCCCACGGCGATGGAAGTTGGCGGAGCGTATTCTGTTGATGAGTGCTTCAGATTGGTACATACATGGGAAGAGACAGGCACCTTCTTTATGATGATGGAGAATTGTTGTTATGGCCGTCGAGAGCTTATGCTTCTCGATATGGTTAACAAGGGGCTTTTCGGTGAAGTTGTTCACTGCCAAGGCGGTTACCGGCACGACCTTCGTAACGAAATCTCAAGAGGTAAGGAGCTTGGACATTACAGACTTCGCAATTACTTAAACCGTAACTGCGAAAACTATCCCACACACGAGCTGCTTCCCATCTGCAAAATTTTAGGTATTAACGACGGAAACCGTATGGTAAGCCTTGTTTCCGTTGCATCCTGCGCCAAAGGTCTTCGTGCTTATTCTGAGGAAACAGGATACGGCAAGGAGGATATCGTAGGACACGATGTAATGCAGGGAGATGTTGTTACAACA
>JAFQQJ010000057.1 GCA_017411325.1 Clostridia bacterium
TTCGCAGTTTTGGGTTAGGAATTTTTCGCCTTAGAGAAGTTAAAAAACGCAGTCATACTGGCGTATGTCTGCGTTTTTTTGCGCACTATCAGCGGAAAATAACAAGCCAAAACCGGCTTCTCCCTAATAAGTACCGCCGAAAGCTCAGGATTTTTATTATTTATCGAGTTTGTATTTTTTCAGCATCCTCTTATATTCTTTTTGCTTTTCAGATATGGTAAGCTCTTTTCCTTTAAGCATCATCAAAGTAGTGCCCATTGCAATATTTTTTGTTTTCGGGCTTTCTGTTCCGTAATATTTTTCATACTTTGTCAAAGCCCGCTTAAGCACCTTGTATGCCTTATCGTACAACTCAAGATCTTCGAGAATTACTCCTCTTACTCGCATTGCATCAAGCGTATATGGGTGATCCTCCCCGTAAAAGGCAACATATTGCTTTACGACCTCCGCCTGGTCACTGTCTGCTGTTGCGTCTTTATAAGCCTTACTCTTAATAGCCGCTATAATGCTGAGTGATTCAAGATATTCCTTCCTTCCCGCATCTCCCAGTGCAAGGCGTTTTCCAAGAAGGTCCTTCTGAATATCATATGCATCTTCGAATTTTTCCATATCGTAGAAAAGACCGGATTTATTATGCAAAGCATTAAGAGTTTCCCTGTGGTCTTCCCCGTAAACTTCTTTATCTTTTTCTATTACATAATCAATAAGAGCCATGGCTTCGTCAAAACGTTTGCATTTACCAAGTATGTTTACATAGCTGCATTTTGCAGACAGCACCACAGGATGATCCTCGCCCAGAATTTCTCCGCCCTTTTTTATCATCTCCTCATAAAGCTCCTTAGCATGGTCGGTGTCTCCAAGAGTTTCAAGGCTCATTGCCAGGCTGAACATTGCACACAATGTATTGGGATGCAAAGGATTCCACTTCAGCATTTTATCCAGTGCCGCTTTCTTTAAGGGAAGCGCCGCATTATAGTCTCCGTTGCTGTGCAGGGTATAGGCATAGTTATGCAAATAAGCCAGCGTATCGGGATGATTTTCACCCATCAGTTTTTCACTCAGGAGATAGGCTTTCTTATAGCACTCCAATGCCTCTTTGATTTTCCCCTCGCTCTCCAGCTTTCTTGCATTGCTGCTCATTGTTCCGATGGCAAAAATATCATCTGTGTCTTCAAGAGCTTTTACCTTCTCAACTACGCTTTGTGCTTCTTCCGTTTCTTCCGTTTCTTCCATTGAATCCAGGATGCTGTATAGAATATTTGCACTCTCAAGGGTTTCTTTATCGTCCTTCCCCAAAAGCTTTTCAAACAATTCATTTGCTTTAGAAAGCAGTTCCTTTGCTTCCCCGTATACTCCGCTATAGTACAAAAATACTCCGCGCAGTTTCAATGCTTCCGCATAAAGCAGATCGTCCTTATTCTTGCCCGCGAAGGATATAAAATGCTCAAATACTGAAAAATCTATACTGTAAAAGGTTTCTTTAATAAAACGATACAGTATATTTTTTATATTCTCGCAATAAAATGTACGCACCAGTTCTCTGTCATCTGACATAAGCTCAGCACCACGGATAAGCCCGGAAATACGCTCAGCATAATCAGGTGATGTAAAATCCATTTTCCGTACATCCTCACGATAAGTATCAATAAGAAGATTCGCCGCATCAGACCGGATTTTACCGGGGCAGCTTTCCATCATAACTTCGGAAAACATACGGTTTGTGCGGTATATTCCATTTCCTGTATCTTCTATAAACGAAAGCTTTTTTACATTTTCATAAACAGTTTCGCTGAATCTTGAAATAATTTTAAAAACCAGATCGTCGTTCCACCTGTAAATCGCAGACAAAAGATAGCACACCCTCATAGTGGTGTCATCCATATTCTGCACCAGTCTGTCAAACATCTCTTCGGTGTTTCTTCCGAACATGGAAATTTCAGGTTCTTCTCCCCGTCCCTTTATAATATCAAGCTGTTTTTTACATAAGGAAAGGAAAAACGGATTTCCGTCGGTAAGTTCGTGAATTTCCTTCCTCAGCCCGGGATTTTCAAAACCGACAAGTTCAAGGTACTCATCGCTTTCGGAAAAAGTGAATTTCGGAACTTCTGTCTGTTCCATTTTTTCTTTCCACATTTTGTCGTATTTTTCCCATTTCAGGCTTTCTCTTCCGCCTATCACCCAGAAAATGCCGGGAATTTCTTTAAGTATCCCCTTATCTCCTCTCAGCCATTTATCTGCACTTAGCGGATTCCCTTCGGAGGAAACTTCACTTACAAGATTTTCATAAACGTCCAGAAACACAACCAGAGGAGCTTTATCCTTTTCAACCTGTCCTTTAATATCCTCCGCAAAAAATGCCGGCAGATTTTCATAAAGCTCATCAATATCCATAGCTTCTATTCTTTTGCGGAGTTCTTTGTTCGACTTAATGAAAGACTCCTTATCTTCAAGTGCTATCATCAGTGCATCACTGAGCAGTCCCGCAGCATCACCGAAAAAGCTTCCTATTATCGGAATAACCTTCAGCCACTTTTTTCCTTTTCTGCTGAAGTCTATTTTTGCAGCATTATTACTTACCTTCTGTATATAACAGTTGTATGCCAGTTTAAATGACGGAAATTTATATTTGCACTTTTTAAAAAGTTCTTCTGCCAGTCTTTTTATCAAAGTGATGCAATCGGTTCTTTCCTTCAGGGAAATTTCAACATATCTTGTTTTTCCGTCGCCTAAATCTTTAAGCTTTTCTTTTAATTCATCTAAAAGCCAGCTTTTACCGATTCCGCCAAGACCGTAATATGTGAGTGCATAAAATTTTTCTCTATCCTGTGGTTTTTCCAGAAACTCAAGATATTTTCCCTCAAATTCTTCTATCAGTTTCTCCCTTCCGACAAAGTTTTCATGCTTCATTTTATTTCCCCCTCGTATCGAAAAATCGCTAACCGTACCAATTAACAAATTCAGTATATCACATAAATATATCTTTTTCAATAACAAAAAAGACCACCCGATGGGTGGTCTTTAAGTTTAATTACTTAAGCATGGAAGCAATTTCGTCTGCGAAATTGTCTTCTCTCTTTTCAATGCCTTCGCCCTTTTCGTAACGAACGAACTTAAGAACCTTAGCACCTGCAACAGTGCTGTCGATGTACTTGGCAACTGTGATGTCCTCGTCCATAATGTAAGCCTGATCAAGAAGACAAACTTCGCTGAAGAACTTACGGATTCTACCCTGAACCATCTTTTCAGCGATTGCTTCGGGCTTTCCTTCGTTCATAGCCTGAGTCTTTAATACTTCCTGCTCGTGAGCTACAACCTCTGCGGGAACATCTGCCTGAGCGATGTACTTGGGAGCATACATAGCGATGTGCATGCAAAGGTTTTTACCCATAGCTGCAACATCATCGCTTGCGGGTGCATCGATTAATGTCATAACACCGATTCTGCCGTTGTCATGATTGTAGGTAGCGATTACTCCTTCCATTCTTTCGAAACGACGGATTGTCATATTTTCGCCGATAACAGCGATTTTGTTTGTAAGAGCATCAGATACTGTGCCGCCTTCGGGATATGCCTTTGTGAGAAGGTCGGAAACATCAGCGGGGTTTTCCTTTGCAACAACCTTAGCTACGTTTTCAACGAAAGCCTGGAAGTCTGCATTCTTTGCAACGAAGTCTGTTTCAGCGTTTACTTCAAGGATAACGCCAACGTTACCGTCGATGTAAAGCTTAACTGTACCTTCTGCAGCAATTCTGGATGCCTTCTTGGCAGCCTTTGCAAGACCTTTTTCTCTTAAGTACTCAGCGGCCTTTTCCATATCGCCGTCGCACTCAACCAAAGCCTTCTTACAATCCATCATACCGCAGCCTGTAGCTTCTCTTAAATCTTTAACGATTTTAGCTGTAATTTCTGCCATTTTCGTATCCTCCTTAAAAATTACTCTGCCTTTTCTTCAGCAGGAGCTTCTTCTGCTGCAGCTTCTTCTGCGGGAGCAAAAGATTCGCCCTGTCTTCCTTCGATAACAGCGTTTGCCATAGCGCCTGCGATAAGGCTTACGGCACGGATAGCGTCATCGTTACCGGGGATTACGTAATCAACTTCGTCGGGATCGCAGTTTGTATCAACGATAGCAACGATGGGAATGTGAAGCTTTCTTGCTTCTGCTACAGCGTTCTTTTCCTTCTTGGGGTCAACAACGAACATAGCAGCGGGAAGTCTCTTCATTTCCTTGATACCGCCAAGGTTGTCTTCAAGCTTCTTCCATTCGAGACGAAGCTTAATAACTTCCTTCTTGGGGAGAACATCAAATGTTCCGTCTTCTTCCATCTTCTGAAGCTGGAAGAGTCTTGCAATTCTTGTGGTGATGGTCTTGAAGTTTGTAAGCATACCGCCATACCATCTGGAATTTACAAAGTACATACCGCATCTTAAAGCTTCTGTCTTAATAGCTTCCTGAGCCTGCTTCTTTGTACCAACGAAGAGGATGTCTCCGCCTTCAGCAGCGATGCTCTTGATGAAGTCATAAGCTTCATTAGCCTTCTTTACGGTCTTTTCAAGGTTGATGATATAGATACCGTTTCTTTCGGTAAATATATACTCAGCCATTTTGGGGTTCCAACGTCTGGTCTGATGTCCGAAGTGAACACCTGCTTCCAGAAGCTGTTTCATTGAGATTACTGACATAGTTAAACACTCCTTTTAGTTTTTTTATACCTCCGCCCTGCACCGTCCGCTACACCCTTTCGGGAACTAATCAGACTCATCAGAACGTGTGTATTTTAATATTTAACCTATGAGATTATATCATAAGGTTTTTACATTGTCAAGCATTTTTTTACATTTAAAATAAATCATTTCTTTCCGCTTTCAGTGCCGTTATTTCCTTCACGGCGGCTTCTGCTACGGCGGCATAGCGTTCCTTTTTCTTTCTTATTTTGTGAAATTCGTGGCTCACTATTCCGAAATTTGCATTCATAGGCTGGAAATGCTCCGCCTCACCGTTTGCCACATAGTCGGAAAGCGCGCCCGTAACCGTTCCTTTTCCCGGTACAAAGCTTTCTTTTCCTGTAAGATAAGCATAGGCGTTTATTCCCGCAATGAGCCCGGATACTGCCGATTCCACATAGCCTTCAACACCGGTAATCTGTCCCGCAAAGAAAATATTTTCTCTGCCTTTGACAGAATAGTTTGCATTAAGTACCTTTGGCCCGCAAAGGAAGGTATTTCTGTGCATTACGCCATAGCGTAAAAACTCCGCATCGGCAAGACCGCCTATCATAGAAAACACTCTCTTCTGCTCGCCGAACTTAAGGTTGGTCTGAAAGCCCACCATATTGTAGACTGTTCCTTCTGTGTTGTCACGGCGAAGCTGAACAACGGCGTGATAGCGCTCTCCCGTTACGGGGTTTTCAAGTCCCACCGGCTTTAAGGGCCCAAAGAGCAATGTTTCGCTTCCCCTCTTTGCCATAATTTCCACGGGCATACAGCCTTCAAAAACAGAAGGCTTTTCAATATCCTCATGAAGGGGTGCTGTTTCAGCATTAATAAGTGCCTCGTAAAAGGCGTCATACTCTTCTTTGGTCATGGGGCAGTTTATGTAATCGGGAGTACCCTTATCGTAGCGGCTTTTAAAATACGCCCTTGTCATATCGATGGAGTCAAAGCTTACCAAGGGTGCCGCCGCATCATAGAAGGACATAAAGCCGCCTGTAAGCTTTCCGATTTCCTCAGCCAGTGCTCCGTCTGTCAAAGGCCCGGTTGCGATTATAACGCACTCATCTTCGGGGATGGATGTTATCTCCTCTTCAATTACTTCTATGTTTTCGTTTTCCCTTATCTTTTTTGTTACGGTATCGGAAAACTTTTCCCTGTCAACCGCCAGCGCTCCCCCTGCGGGAACCTTTGTTTCGTCCGCCGAGGAAATTATAACGGAGTCCATTATCCTCATTTCCTCTTTAAGAAGTCCGCAGGCGTTATCAAGGCTGTCACCCTTAAGGGAGTTGCTGCAGACAAGCTCTGCAAAGCCCTCGTACTTATGGGCAGGTGAAAACTTTTTAGGCTTCATTTCATAAAGCTTTACCTTGATGCCTCTTTTAGCTATCTGGTATGCCGCCTCGCATCCCGCAAGGCCTGCACCTATTACTATCATAATATTATTCCTTTCGAAAGATGCACCCGTAAAGGGTGCATCAGCTTACTTTTTATCCTTACCGCAGAATCTGTCGGAGCAACGAACCACAGTTTCTCCTCTTACGGTTTTTGTTATCATCATTGAACCGCACTTTTCGCACTTTTCTCCCGTGGGCATATCCCAGAGAAGGAAGTTACAGTCCTTGTTGCGGCAGGGGTAATACTTCTTGCCCTTCTTTGAAAATCTTCCGATAATCATATCTCCGCACTCGGGGCACTTCACGTTGGTTTCGTCCACAATCGCCTTGGTGAAGGAGCATTCGGGGTAGCCCGGGCAGGCAAGGAATTTTCCGAATCTGCCGTTCTTTATTACCATATTTCTTCCGCAAAGCTCGCACTTCACATCGGTTTCCTCGTCCTGAATGGTAACCTTACCCATTTCCTCCTCGGCAACCTTCAAGTCCTTTTCAAAGGGTGTGTAGAAGTCGCCCACAACCTTAGTCCATTTTTCGTTACCTTCCCCAACCTTATCAAGATCATCCTCCATATTTGCGGTAAACTCAATATCAACGATGCTCTTGAAATATTCTGTCAGCATATCGGTGATGATTTTACCAAGCTCGGTGGGCTTTAACGCCTTCTTATCACGTTCAACATAGCGACGGGCAAGAATTGTGGAAAGAGTGGGAGCATAAGTCGAAGGTCTTCCTATGCCTGCCTCTTCCATTGCCTTGATCAATGATGCTTCGTTATAGCGCGCGGGAGGCTCGGTAAAGTGTCCGGACGCTTCAAGCTTTTCTTCCGTCAGCACATCACCGGCCTTAAGCAGCGGAAGATGCTTTACGGTCTCCTCCGTATTGTCGGAGTCGGTATATACGGCAAGGTAGCCGGGGAAGGAAAGCTCCCTCGCACCTGCCTTGAAGTCTGCCTTATTGCAGGAAATTTCCGCATTTACTGTTTTATATACGGCAGAAGCTGCCTGGCTTGCAATAAAGCGTGAGAAAATAAGCTTATAAAGCTTGAATTCGTCGCCCTTAAGTGAGCTTTTAACCTCCTCGGGGGTAAGCATCGTGGTGGGACGGATTGCTTCGTGAGCATCCTGTGCTCCCTTTTTGGTCTTATAGCTTCTTGCAGTTTTCGGCACATAAGCATCGCCGTATTTTTCCTTTATATATTCTCTCGCATTAGCCTTTGCCTCATCTGAAATACGGAGAGAGTCTGTTCTCATATAGGTGATAAGACCGAGAGTTCCTCTTCCCTCTATGTCAACACCCTCGTATAAAATCTGAGCCGCCGCCATGGTGCGCTTTGCGGTAAATCCAAGCTGCTTTGCCGCTTCCTGCTGCATAGAGCTTGTTGTAAAGGGAGGCTTTGGTGAAAGCTGCTTTTCGGAATACTTGACGTCATTTACGCTGTAGGTTCCGCCCTTCATCATTTCCTTTATTTTTTCCGCATCGCTTTCGGATTTCAATTCTTTTTTCTTTCCGCCAACGCCGTAGAAATGTGCCTCGAAGGCGTCTTCGCCCTCTTTTTTAAGAAGAGCCTTGATGTTCCAGTACTCTTCGGGAACGAAGGCTTCTATTTCTCTTTCTCTGTCAACAACCATCTTTGTGGTTACGGACTGAACTCTGCCCGCGGAAAGACCGGAGCCGATTTTCGTCCATAAAAGGGGGCTTAATTTATAGCCCAAGAGTCTGTCAACAATTCTTCTTGCCTGCTGTGCATCAACCAGTGAAAGGTCAATGGCGCGGGGCTTTTTAACAGCTTCGGATACCGCTGTTTTCGTTATCTCGTTAAAGGTAACACGGCAGTCGGACTTTTCGTCAATGCCGAGTATTGCCGCAATGTGCCACGCAATAGCTTCTCCTTCGCGGTCAGGGTCCGTTGCGATGAATACTTTTTTGGCGCTCTTTGCCGCCTTCTTCATTGCACTTGTAAGGTCGCCCTTACCCCTTATTGTGATATACTTAGGCTCAAAGTCCTTTTCGGTATCTATACCAAGCTGGCTTTTCGGCAAATCCCTTAAGTGGCCCATTGACGCCATAACGTTATAGCCTCTGCCAAGATATTTCTTTATGGTCTTTGCCTTTGCGGGAGACTCAACTATTAAAAGATTTGTCTTGCTTTTAGCTTTTTCCATTTTCTGATCTTCAACCTTTCTATATATAAACAACTTAATTTACAGAATATTTTCCGTCGGGCAGCAGTTTTACCTTTCCTGAAACCTCAAGAATAATAAGTGTGGACGCAACCCACTTAAAGGGCCTTCCGCTTTTTTCGGAAAGCTCCTGGGATGTGAGCGGTTCTTTTTTGAGAAGAGCTAAAAGCTCCAGCATATTATCACTTTCGTTTTCGCCCTGACGAACCGCGGTTTTACCCGAGGTTTTCTTTTCGGGTTTTATTTCGGGCACCTTTTCTTCCTTAATTTCTTCCTTTTTTGGCCTTGATGCGATATACTCTGTCACGAATTCCTCCGTATCGGTAATCATCGCAGCTCCGTCCTTTATCAGATTAAAGCAACCCTTTGATTCTTCGATATCGATTCTTCCCGGAACGGCCGCAACACTTTTACCGTATTCCATGGCAAGATGGGCAGTTATGAGTGCACCGCTCTTTTCTCCCGCCTGAGCCATTACGGTAAGATCGGAAAGTCCCGCCATAATTCTGTTTCTTACGGGAAAGTATCCTGAAAGTGCAGGAGTTCCGAATTCAAATTCTGAAATAACGGCACCGCCGCTTTCAATTATTTTATTACGGAAGTCACTGCTTCCCGAAGGATAATCCACATCCATTCCGCAGCAAAGAACACCGATTGTCTTCCCTCCTGCCGCAATTGCACCGAGCATAGCCGACTGATCTATCCCCTGTGCCATACCGGAAACCACACTGCATCCTGCCTGAGCAAAGGCGGATGCCAAGTCACGGCTTACATTCATACCGTAGCTGTCAGCCTTTCTGCTTCCCACTATTGTTACGGAAGGAGTATTAAGCACACTTCTGTCCCCCGCCACATATAAAATCAGCGGAGGCTCGGGGATTTGTCTCAGGGCTTCGGGATACGCCTTGCTGAAGTAGTCAACAAGGTAAACCCTTGCCTTATTGCAGCGCTCCACCTCGGCAGAAACAAAAGAAGTATCCTTATTTACAAGATATTCAATTTCCTTGTCATTAAACATTCCGCTTTCTTCATATGCTTCCTTATCTGCAGAATATAATTCCTCGGGGGAGGAAAAATATTCAATCGCATCCAAAAACTTGGCGTTGGATGCTATACCCATATGTTTAAGCCAAAGGAGATATTCCACTCTGTGCATTTAATTCATCCTTTTCAAAAAATACCTATATATTTTATAAAGTACAACAAAAAATCCGATTTGTAAAGAAAAATTTTTTATTTTCACAAGAATTTTTATTGCCGTGACGAATATAATAGCTAAAAAAACCTGTCTTACCAAGCGTTCCGGAGGGTATTATGCCGCTTATTTTTTTATCGGAAAATAATTCTCTAAGCAGAAAAGTATTAAAAAAAGCTTTTCCGTCAAAAGATGTCAGCCTCTTTGAAATCCCATTAAAAAAAATGAAAAAAAGAGCAATCGCAGAATTCAGGGAGAGGCTGATATCCTTTGACGCATTGTTTCTATCCTCTCCTTCTCTTAAGTTTCTGCTCCCCGAAAAAAATGTGGACACAAGAGCTTTTTTCAACTCATTCATAGCAGAAACTCTGTTCTGTGTCCTGGAAAGAAAAAATCTTTCGGGCAGACGCTTAGTCATTGTAAATCCGGAATTGCAGCCATCGCTTTCAGCCCTTGGCAAATTTTCCGACATTGCCCTTTCGGGAGAAGGAGCGACTAAAATTTCAGCACTCATCTGCGAAAAAACAGGTGCCTCTGTCCCGATAGTATCAGGCAGCAGCCGAAGTGACATTGTATTTTGTGTAAAAGGAACCTGCTTTTTTCCCTGTTCCTTTCTTGCGGGGTTCGACATAGCAACGGGCGAAAACACGCTTTCTGCAGATTCCCTCAAATTTTATCCCAAAACGAAGTATTCGTCTTTTCTTACGATTGCGGGCAGGCCCCTCACTTTGGCTGAGGCTGCTCTATTATCAGAATATGATAAAAAAGCTACATTTAATATAGTGTTTTAAAATTAAGGTTGACAAAAACGTTTTTATGGGGTATAATTCAAGCATTAATGCCTTCGGGCAAAAAAGGAGAATTCATTCAAATGGCAAAGGAATATGTATTAACCCGCGAAGGTCTCGCAAAGCTTAAGGAGGAGCTTGAGTACAAAAGAACAGTAGGCAGAAAAGAAGCTGCCGAACATCTTAAGGAAGCTCGTTCTTACGGCGATTTATCCGAAAACAGCGAATATGATGAGGCAAAGGATTCTCAGGCTAAGCTTGAAGCAAGAATTGCCGAAATCGAAGAGATGCTTAAAAACGTAAAGTTACTTGAGGATGCAGAAAGAACAGAGGGCGTTGTAGGTATCGGTTCTACAGTTGTTTGTGTTAATAAGGCTTATGACACAGAAATAGAATATAACATCGTAGGCAGCGCAGAAGCAGATCCCCTTAACAACAAAATTTCTGATGAATCTCCCATCGGTCAGGCTTTAATTGGCGCTAAGGTCGGCGAAACAATTACGGTTACTGCTCCCATGGGCGACATCGAGTTCGAAATCAAAGAAGTAAAATAACATCTTAGCTTAGACATCTGGGGCGGATAACAATCCGCCCTATGATTTTGTTAAAAGGTGATACTATGGACAAAATTGTACCCGACTATATGGAAGAATATTTAAGGTGTCTTCTCCCCGAAAGAGACGCCTTTTTGTCGTCTTTGGAAAAAGAGGCTGCGGACACAGAAACCTACGCGCCTATAATTGAACCCGAAGTTGCAAATCTTCTTTCCGTACTTATAAAAATCACAAAGCCCAAAAGAATTTTAGAGCTTGGCACGGCAATAGGCTATTCTTCAATCGTTATGGCACGTGCCATGGGAGAGGGCGAAATAATTACGGTTGAGCGCTATGCCGTTGCCTATGAAAGAGCTATCGCAAATATAAAAAAAGCGGGGCTCTCCCACATTATAAAGCCTGTTCTGGAAGAAGCAACAAGCGTCCTTAACTGGCTGGATCCGCCCTTTGATATGATTTTTATGGATGCCGCAAAGGGGCAGTATATGGACTTTTTGCCGGATTGCCTCAGGCTTCTTAAAAAAGGCGGAATTCTGATTTCCGACGATGTTTTATATAAAGGCGAGGTAACCGATGCCATCTCTACGGAAAAAAGAAAGGTCACTTTGGTTAACCGCCTCAATAAATACTTAGAACATATTTCAGACACAGAAGGTCTTGCAACAACAGTGCTCCCCATAGGAAACGGCGTTGCAATATCATTAAAGGAGTAAGGCTATGAGAAAGATTGAGCTTTTGGCACCCGCAGGCGATTTAAACCGCTTAAAGGTCGCCATAGAATACGGAGCAGATGCTGTATATCTCGGCGGAGAACAGTATTCCCTCAGAAGTGCGGCAGTAAACTTTACCCACGATGAACTTAAAGAAGGTATAGAATATGCTCACGCAAGGGGCAAAAAGGTCTATGTTGCCCTGAATATTATTCCTCACAATAAAGATCTTGACACTATGGAAAGCTTTGTAAAGGAAGTTCACGCCCTCGGTGCGGACGCAGTTATCGTTTCCGACCTCGGTGTTATGGAGGTTATCAAAGCTGCCGCTCCCGGTCTTGAAATTCACATAAGTACCCAGGCAAGCGTAACCAACTACAGAACGGTTGATATGTATAAAAGGCTCGGTGCTTCAAGAGTGGTTCTTGCCCGCGAGCTTTCCTTACAGGAAATCACCGAAATCCACGAAAAGACTGATTGTGAGCTTGAGGTATTCTGCCACGGCGCCATCTGTATGTCCTACTCGGGAAGATGCCTTTTAAGTAACTATCTGGCAGGCAGAGACGGAAATATGGGTGAGTGTGCCCAGCCCTGCCGCTGGCAGTATTATGTAATGGAAGAAAAACGTGAAGGAATGTATCTTCCCATTATGGAAACAGAGCGCGGAACCTTCGTATTCAACTCAAAAGATATGTGTATGATAGAGCATATCGATGACCTCTTTAAGTGCGGTGCCGCAAGTATAAAAATTGAAGGCAGAATCAAAACTGCCTACTATGTGGCAACAGTTGTAAAATCCTACCGCGCCGCAATCGATGCATATATGGCTAATCCCGATGACTGGTATAAGGACTATTACAAGACGGAGCTTGAAAAGGTAAGTCACAGAATGTATGATACCGGATTTTTCTATGGCCGTCCCGAAGAAATTTATGCCGACGGCTCTTATATAAGAAACTACGACGTAATTGCAACGGTGGATTCCTACGATGAAAAAACGGGTATCGCCACCCTCACAATGCTTAATAAGTTCTCCCTCGGAGAAGAGCTTGAAGTAATGGAGCCCGAAGGGGACTTCTGGATTCAGAAGATAACATATATGGAAGATATTGATAAAAAATCCATCGAAACCGCAAACCACGCAGAAATGAAAGTTCTCCTGAAAACAGATAAACCCGTTTCAACTTTTGCATTTTTCAGAAGAAAAAGATAAAATTCTTGACATAGAGAATAATATCTTTTATAATAACAATAGTAATTACAGGAGGTGCTATTATGGCTAAAATCACAAAGGACACAATCATTGCAGACGTTTTAAAGATCGATCAGGGTACCGCGCCTTTCTTCCTTGAGATAGGTATGCATTGCCTCACCTGCCCCGGTGCAATCGGCGAAACTGTTGAAGAAGCTTGTATGGTTCACGGCGTTGACTGCGACGAGCTTTTGAATAAGCTTAACACTTATCTTGAAAGCAAATAAAAGCTTAAGCGACTGAAAATTGCTTCAGTCGCTTTTTTCTTGACCTTTTATCTTTGAAGTGGTATAATATAAAATGAATAATTTTAAAAACATATTTCCGGAGGGATACAAGTGGATAAAGTAGATATATTCGGCGTCAAAATAGATAACGTTACCATGGACAGTGCCTTGGAAAGAGTAGCCTCCTGGCTTTCCGAAGATAAGAGAGGCCGTACCATATACACCCCCAATTCAGAAATTATTATGGCAGCGAAAAAAGACAGCGAATTCAAAGAGCTCTTAAACTCGGCAGATATGACAACTCCGGATGGAATCGGTGTTGTCAAGGCTGCTGCAATTCTGGGAACACCTCTCCCCCAGCGTGTGGGCGGCTTTGATCTTACCTGCCGTGTAATAGAATACTTAAATGAAAACAAAATGAGTCTTTTTATTTTAGGCGGGAAGCCCGGAGTTGCGGAAACTGCGGCGGAAAATCTTAAGAAGCAGTATCCGGATCTTGTTATTGCCGGAACAAATGACGGTTATTTCAAGGAAGACGATCCCATAGTAATGAAGGTGGCAACATCCGCTCCGGATTACCTTATGATATGCTTAGGTGCACCAAAGCAGGAAAAGTTTATTGCCGCATACAAGGATAAGCTCAATGCCAAGGTTATGATAGGTGCAGGCGGAAGTGCCGACGTATTTGCCGGAACTATGGCAAGAGCTCCCGAATTTTTCATAAAGCATAATCTGGAGTGGCTTTACAGAATAGTTAAGGCAAAAAGAATTAAACGAAGTCTTTCTCTTTTCGCCTTTGCCGGAAGTGTTTTTATGCATCGCATACTTCACGGTAAAAACAAATAAATCCCGAAAGGAGATTTTAACTTTGAAAAAATCACTGACAGTCGCTCTGTGTCTTGCCATTCTGTTCTCACTTACCGCATGCAGCAACAGGGAAATTCCCTCCTATGAAGGAGAAAAGCTTTCCTATACAGAAATGCTTAAAGGTGACGGAACCATTGACAAGCGCTGGTATTACAAATATTATCCCGACGGAGAAATATCCACCTCTATGCGCTGTATTGAGGATGGAACCTGCGTACAGAGAAATGAATATACCTATACTCCGGATAACCTGAAGGAAACAGAAACCATTTATCTGCTTGGGAAAAAGACTTCGGTTACCGAATATTCATACACAGAAGACGGAAAACTTTCCGCAGAGACAAACTATCTTCCTACAGAGATAACCGAAACCCTTTACTTCTACAACACAGATGGAGAAGTTGATTATATCGAAAAGAAAAATGCCAACGGAGATCTTATAAGCATCAAGCGCAACACCTACTCAGATGGCAAGCTTACAGAAGAAGTTTTTTCTGATGCTTACGGAAATCAGACGGGAAGCATTCGTTATACATATTCAGGAGAAAGTATCAAAACAGTTGAATATTCAGGCTCTGCCGTTACTGACTATACGAAGGAAGAGAGAACCTACAACGGAGAAAATCTTGTCAAAACTCTTTTCTACAACGCCGAAGGTGCTCTTCTCTACACCGATACTGCAGAGTATGACGGAGACAGATGTATGCACAGAATGCGCGTAGACGGCAATAATTCCATAGTTTACACCTGGGATGCATATTATGACAGCTTCCTGACATTAATCGGATAAAGGAGAATTTTTATATGCCACTCATTGTAATAGAAGGCGTTGACGCTTCAGGAAAGGCAACGCAGACCAAAAAGCTTTGTGAACGTCTTGCCTCTGAAGGAAAAGACCTTATGAAAATCACCTTCCCCGACTACGATTCTCCCTCTTCTGCCCCGGTTAAAATGTATCTTTCCGGCGAGCTCGGAGAAACGGCTGACAGTGTAAATGCCTATGCCGCAAGCGCCCTTTTTGCCGTGGACAGATTCTGCAGTTACAGAAAAAACTGGAAGGCATTTTTAGACGGAGGCGGAATTGTTATCGCAGACAGGTATGTAACCTCTAATTTCATACATCAGGCGTCTAAAATCAGCGACTTGGGCGAAAGGGATAAGTACCTTGAATTTCAGTCGGATTTCGAATATGAAAAAATCGGGCTTCCGAAGCCCGATGCAGTAATATTTTTAGATGTACCTCCCGAGGTTTCGCTGGAGCTTATCGCAAAAAGAGAAAACAAGTTTGACTCAGAGGCCTCCCACGACATTCACGAGCGTGATTCAAACCATCTTTTCAAATCCTACGAAAGTGCAGTTTATGTTGCGGACAAGTTCAGCTTTATAAAGATTCAATGTACCGAAGAAAAAAAGCTTAAATCCATTGATGAAATTGCAGATATGGTCTATAACTCAATCGAAAATATTATAAAATAAAAAAAATAAAAGGTGCGATGCACCTTTTATTTTTTTGCCTTTTCTTCATTCTTTAGTATATCATAGCGCATAATTCCGACTAAAATCGAGATAATACATATAATGTCGGAAACGTTAAGTATCCAAAGACTATTGTGGGCATTGTAGATAAGCCAGCTTACCATTCCCGGAAGACTTAAAAGTCTTACTGTTCCCGGTTTTTTCACCCACATAGCAACCGTTGCAAAAGCCATTCCGGAAACGCTCAGAAACGCCCATGCGCCTTCTTTATTAATTATACCGGAATAGATGCCTGCACCAACAAAAAACGCCATAAAGCCGAATAAAATCCATTTTGAAGAAAGCCATTTAACGCCTGCATCCTTCCTGTCAAAAGCAAGAGATCTTACAATAGAAAGAATGTTCATAATTCCGCCGGCAACAGTTCCTTTGAGAAAATAATATATACTTACACTGCCCATTGCCGCAACAACTGTCATTAGTATTCCGCGCTTGGTCTTCTGCTGATATGCAAGAGCATTTAAAAGTATCGCTCCTATTGCAAATATAACCACCCAGCCGTCCGCTTTTATATCTTTAATCACATTAAGTAAAAATTCCATTTTTTCGTCGCTCCTTTTTTCAACCTGTTAATTATACATCACAGGCGAAAAAAATGCAACAGATAATTTAAAAAGTAAAAAAAGATGACGGCAAAGCCGTCATCTTTTTATTTGTTATATTGCTTCCAGTACGAGAGCTATCATCTGGAATGCCTGAGCTCTTGTAGCACCTGCTGCGGGAGCAAATGTACCGTCACCCATACCGGAGATTACGCCTGCTGCTGCCAACTTGTTAACAGCTTCTACCGCATAGCCTTCGATATTTTCAGCATCTGTGAATGCAACAATCTTGTCGGAAGGAAGTGTTGCCTTCTTCATTAATACAGCCTTGTAAATCATTGCAGCCATATCTTCTCTGGTAATTCTTACGTTAGAACCAAATGCTCCACCGTCTGTACCAACCAGAATGTTTGCTTCATGTGCTGCTGCAATGTAGGGAACCTGCCATCCGTCTGCTTTAACGTCTGCCCAGAAGTAGTTATACGCATCAGCCTTTACATCAAGCTCAAATGCTACAACTAAAAGCTTAACGAATTCGTCTCTGGTAATCATACCGTTGGGACGGATTGTTCCGTCTTCATAACCATCGATTACGCCCTTGTGTGTAAGAACACCGATAGCATGCTTTGCCCAGGCTGCTTCTTCTACATCAGAGAACTTAGCAACTGCTGCGTTGATCTGTTCTTCAGTAACAACTACCTTAACGGGTTCAGCGGGCTTTGCGGGAGTTGCAGGAACGAATCCTACAGAACCATTATTCTTATCGGTTGTAATTGTAACGCTACCCTTACCGGAGCCGCCACCTTCACTTACAGATTTAAGAATGGTCTCAAAGCTTTCTACTATTCCCTGAGCTGTAAGATCAGTACCCTTCTTAGCAAGCTGTGTGAAGAGTCTTGACATCAATCTTGATGCCTTTGTATTTGTAAGAGAATCATACTTACCCATATTCTTTTCTGAGATGTTAAGATCCTTATAAATACCGTCTTCACCGAAGAGTAAATCAGCAAGGTCATCAGAAGTTGTATCTTCGCTGTTTATTACATCATAAACTTTTCTTACTGCCTTAGCATTGGTATTAGCCTGTGCGATAATTTCAGCATCTGTAAGTTCATCGTCCTCGTCTGCCTCATCTACTGCAACGATAGCCGCCATGAGTAACTCAGCATCAAGATCATCCTCATAGGAAACAGCTATTTCATTTGCGATAGCCGCATCGATAACAGCCTTCTTCTCTTCTAATGTAAGAGAATCATCATGTGCTGCATCTAAAAGATCCATAGCTGCAACAGTTGCGCCTGCACCAAGTGTAGCTTCGCCTTCAGCTGCAACTTCTACGTTTGCCTTTGCAGATTCAACGGGCTCTGTAGAAAGAGTCATATAAACCTCAGCAAAGAGCTTTGTATATCCTTCAGCTTTTGCAACATAAGCACCCTTAGTCTCATCATATGCCATTATGTCTTCATCTTCAGAGAAATACTTTACATAGCAATCAGCAGGAAGAATACCTGTTTCGCCGTTGGGATATTCGTATTCGATTACAGGAACGATTTCTGTTCCTACTTCAACACTCTTGAATACATCTGCATTTGCAAATCTTGCTGCAACGATTCTGCCTTCAAAAGCATCGTCTTCAGTTGGAGCGGTATACTCTTCGCCTGTAACTGTAATTAACTTCTTGTCTGTAACAGTGCTGCCGTCTGCAAGAGTATATGTTGCACTGATAATTTCTGTACCTCTTGCTACAGCGGTAATTGTTCCGTTAGTTGCATCAACAGACACAACAGTATCTCCGAGAGTTGTGGATACTGTAACTGCAGGAGCTGCCTTTACGTCAATGCTTCCGGGCTTATACTCATTCTTACCTGCAACCTTAAGAGATTCAAATTCAGCGTTAACAGTAAATGTTGTTTCGCCATCTACATCAATAACCTCTTCTGCAATTTCAAGAGCTACGGAAGTAGGATCTGTTGAACCGTCAAAAACAAGAGTTTCTTCTGCGGGAAGAATGTTTGTATTAATCTGGAAATCCTTTACACAGTATCTTCCGCTACGGCTGGAGAATGATATATAGGATTTATCGGGAATCTGAACAGCCATTCCGCTGAAGGGAATAACTTCATCTGTAACAAGGTTATAAATTGTACCTGAGCTGTAGCCGTCATAGCTTGTGCCTCTTGCTGTTACCTTCGTAACAATAGCATCAAATACTACCTTTGCAAGGGGAACATTTTCACCCTCATTGTTAACAGCGTAAATCTCAATCATTTCGCCAAAGTCCTTGATTAAGGGAGTGAATGTCTTCTTATCTTCGGAAAGAACACCGGGAAGAGTTGTAAGGTCAATCTTTGTATAAACTCTGGAATCTTCAGCTCCGGAAGTCTTATACTGACCGTCTCTTACAACAATGTAAATGGTCGCAAAATTATCTGCTGCGCCAACCTCCTGAATGGAAACGCCCTGGTAACCAAGCATTGTAGGAGTAACACTGTAATCCTGTTCATAGCAATCAGAACCTAATGTCTGACGAACACCGAACATCATTTTACCGGGTGCTTCTCTTGTAAGAGTTGCCTGAACGCTGTATACAGGATAGGATTTTCTGAAATGCATCTGATAACGGAAGCATCCGGACTGATCGGGATATGCACCCCAAAGGTTTATCGGAATACCGTTAGCAGTTGTTACGGGAACGCTCTGGTGGTTAGCACCGGTATGATACCACTCTGCCTCAAACTGAGAAAGAGAATATCCTCCTGTAAAGGATTGAGTATATGTAGGAATACCATTCTCTGTATATACGCCAAGGTCGCTTATTGCCTTCGCAACACTGTTAAATGCTGCATCAAGCTTAGCGCTTGTTACGCCGTCTTCATTAACGGTTTCCTTTGCTTCTTCAATGAGATCAAGTATATCCTGAAGTTTATCTTCTGAATATTCACTTTCAGGATCTTCCATAAGGCTTTCAATTACCTCTTCAAAACCTGCAAATCTTCCGGGATAAGCCTCTGCTGTAGCAACTGTTACCGCACCCGAAAGGGCATCTGCAACGCTTGCAAGAATTTCCTGAGCTTCGTCTTCTAAAAGACCTTCTGTTGCAACTGTTTCATCTATTAAAGTAATTGCATCTTCAATAGCATTTATATCTAAGCTGTTTGAGATATAAACATCATCAGTAGAATCTTCAGACTCATATGCTTCAATAATCTCTAAAAATTCCGCCTTTTTTGCTTCAAGCTCAGCAAGTGTTTCGTCTGTAACAAGAAGCTTGTTGTAAAGAACTACACGTAAATTATCAACTGTAGCTATATCAGCTTCCTCTGCATAAAGCTCTGCTATATCAAAGGCATACATTTCTGTATCTTCTGTGATTCCGCCGTCACCGGGATCTTCGGGCTCTATAGGCTCTTCAGGCTCTATAGGCTCTTCAGGCTCTATAGGCTCGTCAGGATCTATGGGCTCTTCAGGCTCTATAGGCTCGTCAGGATCTTCGGAAGGAATAAATTCTTCAGGATCCTTGGGAGCAAGAGGATCTTCCGCTTCACTTTCCGATACACCGTTATAGATAGAGAAAAATCTGTAAGCCTGTGTATCAGCAAAGCTGATTGTTGATGTAAGGGATTCATCTCCTGCAGTAAGTACTGCATAGCCATCTGTCATTGCAAAAGCAACAAGAAGAGTATCATTTGCATAAAGTTCAACCGCATTACCTTCATAAATCACCTGATATGAAGCTTCTGCCAAATCAACAGGTGCATCTACAACAAGGTAGTCAGTTCCTTCAGTTCCTGTACCCCACTTTGAAAGTCTGTGGGAGAACCATAAAACCAATTTGTCTGCAGTAACACCAACCCAGGCACCATAGTTCTCTCCTGAAGGCTTTATCTGCGCCTTGTTAAGACGGATACCGATAAAGCTTGCAGCCCAGGGCTCTGTGTATTCCTTAGTTGTTGTCATATCGAAAGTAACGATATGCTGCTTATTGTTTTTTGTATCGAAACCTTCGTTTAAAGCCATATAAGACTCTGAAGAAAGTTCAAAATTAAGTACGCCGTCCTCTAAGCTGCCGTTAAATACGGTGAGCTTGTCGCCTACTTTTTCATCAAAATCCTCTTCAACCACAACTTCTTCAGCATAGCCTACAAGAGGTTCTAATGCTGAAACAGGAGCAGTTAACATGAGTCCGACAAGCATGCTGAGGGCAATAAGGAAAGCGAGTGTTCTTCTTAAATTCATTCTATTGCCATTCCTTTCTTTCAATTAAGGCATCGCCTTAGATTATGTTAGACAAAGCCGCCTTTATAGGGCGACTTTGCCCATACACTTTGTCTGACTCTTAGTCTCTTTCGTTTTCGTATTTCTGGATGTTATCAAGGTCTGCAAATTCTACGTTTGTATAAATAGCCATAGACTTAAACGCCTTGTTTTCCATCTGGAGAAGTACCCAGTCGCCTTCAGCAACTTCTGTGGAAGCAACAGCCTTTACAAAGCCTGTTTCACAGTCATAGCTTGCAGACTTCTTACCGGAAACTGCACATACGATAGCTTCGGAAGCACCATCACCATATTCAACGATAACCTTACCGTTAGCAACAGTTCTTACCTTACCGAATACAACTTCTCTTTCCCATTTACCCCAGGATACACTTCCGTCTGTAGCATAGATATACATATCGGATGTACCTTCGATAATTCTGGAAAGAACAGCCTTAATGGGGAAGTAACCCATCTTGAAGGTCTTATCTGCATCGCCTTCAATTGTAAGAGAACCCTTATGGAACTCATCAAATGTGATTGTGTAGTTACCGAACCAGTAACCGCCCTTGGACCATGTATAGGGGTTAGTTACGTCACCGATGTTATAGTCGGTGTCAGCTCCGAGATAACCGTAATCAAGAGAGGTATCTTCTACAGCATACTTTGTCTGATATGCACCGTTGTTGATGAAGCCGATTTCATAACCGAATTCTGCTTCGCCTTCAAAATCAAGAACTGTATCCTGCATATATTCTACCATAATGTATGTGCCGTATTCGCTTGCACTCTTACTTGCAGAACCGCCGTCGTTACCGGAGATAACAACTGCAACTGTTCCGTCTTCAGCAACGTCGAAAAGAACGTGTCCGTGACCGCCGTCTCTTGCACCTGTACCCCACTTTGTTACGTTATATAAATCGTCAGTAGCAGGATTTGTCTTAGCTGCTCTGAACATTACTGTTCCGTTGAAGGTGTAAGGTGTTCCGTACATACCGCCACCGTTAATGTGGTAGGGAGCACCGCTTACACTTACATCTTCAAATGTGAAGTAAGCACTCTTATCTTCATTCTCGGGAACCTGAGAAGAAGGCATTGCTGTTACTATTTCCTTGATTGCTCCGTTAGAATCAAGAGCATACTTTATAAGCTGCTCGTAAGGACGCTTAGCAGATGCTGATGCAAAGCTTGTTCCGTTCTGTAAGCTTGCATACTTAGCAGACTTCTTAAGGAGAGTGAAGAGCTCATCAGCTGTGATGGATGTAGCTTTACCCTCATCGTTAAAACGATATGTTGTTGTTCCCATATCGGTGAACTTCATATTTTCAGCAAGAGGATATGTTACCTTCTTACCGGAAGCATCCATAAGCTTAACCAATGCGGTTTCGCCGAATGCCTGACTCTCATCGTCAATAGCAACATCCATAAGGAGACCGTAGTTCAAGGAAGCAAGACCAGTCTTTGCCTCTGCATAGAATACATAACCGTCCTTATTGATACCAAGCTTAAGGTTTGAACCCTTTTTGTATTCAGCAAGGATTTCACTGTCTTCGATTTCTTCATACTTCTTGTCGCCGATTACAACATAGCCGGAACCCTTTCTTGCAACTGTACCGTTAACGAGTGTTCCGCCAAGGTTTACAATATAGTGGTTAGCCCACATTCTGATATATACAACAGTACCTGCCTTAATATCAGAGAACTGACCTTCTGTTCCGTCTGCCTTAATTATTGTAACCTTGATTTCCTTATTGTCATCAAGCTCCTTCTCTTCGTCAAGCATTACGCTGTACTCTTCGTGAACAGCACCGCCGTAGTAGCTTGTACCTACGATTGTCTTAGAAGAAGATTTAACGGTTTCAACATACATAGGAATGTATTCGTTGATATAGATAAGGTCGTAAACCTTTGTTCCTGTTGTGGAAACAAGAGTAATATCGCCGGACTCAAGATCAAATGTAGAGTCTGTAAGATTTCTTGCATAAGCAACGCCGTTGTAGATTACATCGGGTTCTTCAGCAAGTTCAAATTCAACTTCATCTTCATCAATTGTTATTTCAAGAAGATTATCATTTACATCTGCTTTAGCAACATCTTCGCTCTTGAAGGTGATTGTCTTTGTCTTATCATAGGGGAACATGCAGAAGAGTTCGCCCTTCTTGGGATCGTACTCGTCATACTTTACGTATGCCTTTACTCTGTAGCCAAGGTAATCCTTGCACTTATCGTTATATACCTTGAATACTGTTCCGCCAAGATCACTTTCTTCTCCGATTTCAACTGTACCGGGCTCTGTTGCATCGTAAACAGAATCAATACCGGATTCTTCAGTTGCTACAACATAGCACTTTTCGATAATGTCAAGACCAAATACATAATTCAATATATTCTTGTTGGTCTCATATACATTATATTCACCGTCAACCTTGTCAAGCACAAGGTAATCAGCTGTAAGAGAATTGAAAAGAAGAACCATAATCTGCTGTCTTGTTACAGCAACACCGTTCTGGCCTTCAACATTCTTAAGTATCTTAAGCTGAGAAGCTGTCTTTATGTAACCTTCGGGGTATCCGCCGTATGTTACAGCCATGAAGTCATAGCCGAGAGCAGATACAACAAACTTTACAGCTTCTTCGTAAAGAATATTGTTATCAGGCTTGAATGTACCGTCAGAATAGCCGGTTACAATACCCTGTCCTCTTAAATATTCAACGTCATTGTAAGCCCAGTGAAGCTCAGAAATGTCGCTGAAAGAAGGATCAGCAAGATCTGTAGAATCAATGTCGGTGTGATAATTCTTGGAACCAACATTAACACCGGATTCACCCGCCTGTGCAGCCTTAACTGCCGCAATGTTCTCGGGTGTTTCGCTTAACTTAGTGTTGATGATTGCACCTGCGTTCAAATTGAGCTCATCGGTGCCCTGGAGCATTCTTGCGAGCATAGACGCAAATTCAGCTCTTGTGATGTTTTTCTCAAGACCGAGAGAACCATCCTCATAGCCCTGAACGATATTCAGAGTCATAAGAAGTTCAGCTGCCTCAAGGACAACATCCTTTCCGATTGTTTCAACTCCCGCTGCTGCAACTGTTGCAGGAGTCATGGCAACCAATCCTATTGCCATTGTGAGTGCCAGGATCAATGCAAGTAATTTGTTTCTCATGTTGTTACTCCTCCCTGATTTTTAATTACTTTTTATTATGTTTATATATTCATTGTTCCGCTTTTTTACTCCATCGGAACAAGTAAATAAGGACATAATCATACCACTTGCATGATATAGTATTTTAATTATAACACACTATTGTCATTTTAGCAAGAAAAAAGTTAATTTTTTTTAATTTTTTTTATTTTTGACTAAAACCGCTGTTTTTGCGTCCTTTTTTATATGCATTTACATATAAAAATCCCATATCTTCAGGATTATATTTCCGCATATATATTTAAAAGGAAGTTTTTCGTTTTATGCTGTTTTTTATCCGTATATAAAATAAATTAAAAATTTCTATTGATAAATTGTTTCTTTTGGTGTATAATAATAAAGTCGTACCGGTCGGGGTGGTAGCGGTGCCCTGTAGCCCACAATCCGCTATAGTGGGGACGATCTCCTTTAGGAGGGAGTTTTAAGTGTATGGCTGGCTTATATCAAGGGCTGTGACGGCCGGGTCCTGCGCAATGGCGAGCCGTGAACCTTGTCAGGTGGGGAACCAAGCAGCAATAAGCGGTGTCCGTCATGTGCCGCGGGGGCGCCTGGCCTGAGCTTTTTGATATAAATACCGCATACGTTTAATCTTCCGACTAAAGGATGTACGGCATTTTTTTATACGGGCATAAAAAAGGAGGCCTTGCCGTGAGTGAACATATCGCTTTATACAGAAAGTGGAGACCTTTGACATTCTCTGATGTCATTGGTCAGGAGCATATTACCCGCACCCTTCAGAACGAGGTGACATCGGGTAAGACCGGTCATGCCTTTCTCTTCTGCGGCGGCAGGGGAACCGGAAAAACTTCCACCGCCCGCATTTTATCAAGAGCACTTAACTGTCTTTCACCCGTAAACGGTGATCCCTGCAACGAATGCAGCTCATGCAAAGGCATTTTATCCGGAGAAATAATGGACATCATAGAAATAGATGCTGCCAGCAACAACGGTGTTGACAACATAAGAGACCTTCGCAGCGAAGCACGTTTTGCCGCTGCCGAGGCAAAATACAAGGTATACATAATCGACGAAGTGCATATGCTTTCGGGCGGTGCGTTCAACGCCCTTTTAAAGCTCCTTGAGGAGCCTCCGGAAGGGGTAATCTTCATTCTCGCAACAACAGAAACCCACAAGGTTCCCGCAACCATTCTTTCCCGTTGCCAGCGATTCGACTTCAGACGAATAACTGCCGAAGATATTGCTTCCCGCATAGTTTATGTTGCAGGAAAAGAAAATATATCCATAGACGAAGGGGCCGCTCACTTAATTGCAAGAAGCGCTGACGGTGCTCTCCGTGATGCATTAAGTCTTCTTGACCAGTGCAGTGCCATATCCGACTCCATAACAGAGGAGGGTGTTTACTCTCTTTTAGGGCTTACCGAAAAGAACTTCCTTTACAGAACGGTACGTTCAATTGCAACCAACGATGCAAAAAGAACTCTTTCAATGGTGGATGAATTTATCGCATCGGGAAAAAGCGCCGCAAAATTCATCGACTCGCTGACAGATTACTTTACCACACTTTTGCGCTTTGCCGTTTCAGAAACGGTATTTTCGGACTACACAGACGAGGAGAAGGAAGAATTCCACTTAGCCTCTACCGAAATGTCCAAGGAGCGTATGATGTTCTGTATTGATACACTTCTGAAGGCATCTTCCGACCTTCGCTTCATGACAAATGACCGGGTTATGCTGGATATTGCAGTCATCAAAATGTGCAACCCCACATATGCTTCCGATAACGATGCCCTCATAATGAGGCTGTCGGAGCTTGAGAAGAAGGTTGCATCAGGTGTGGCGTTTGCGCCTGCCGAATCAGCTGCTGCCGCATTTAAGGCCCCAACGCTTCCCTCCATCAGAAAAAAAGCTGCAGCTATCAAGAAAATTGAGCCGACCAGCGAAGATATAAAAACAATAAGTGACAAGTGGAAGGATATCTGCAAGGATACCAGTAATATAAAGCTTTTAATCGCGCTTGAGCGATCAAGTGTCCGCGAGGATGACGGGACTCTGGTTCTCCTGTTCGACGATACGGATAAAATAATGCTTGATATTTTAGCTCAGGAGGATACAAAAAATGCGCTTTCCGCGCTTATAGAGAAGCATACCGGATTTTCTCCCAAATTCATCGCCCGTCTGGCAAGCTATTATGAGGACGAGAGTACTGTTTCAGAAGAAGATCCCTTAAATCTCATTGATGAAGAAACCGAAGAAAGTGTGCCGGCTCCTGAAAGTGAGCCTTCGGTGTCTTCTCCTTCTCCGGCACACATTGCTCCGGATGAAGAAAACGAAGAAGAAGAAGAAGAGTTTTCCTTTGAAGAAAACGACGATGACGACGAACACGAAGAATTTTAATTTTTGAAAGGATGATTTTTATGGCAAAAGGCGGATTTCCCGGTGGCGGAAGATACGGCGGCGGATTCCCGGGCGGCGGAAATATGAATCAGATGATAAAGCAGGCACAGAAGATGCAGGCTGAAATGCAGAAAGCCCAGGAGGAAATGGAAGCTACCGAATACTCCGCAACCGTAGGCGGCGGAGTTGTTACGGCAACAGTTTCCGGAAAGAAAGCTCTCCTTTCCCTTACGATAGCCCCCGAAGCAGTTGATCCCGATGATGTTGAAATGCTTCAGGATCTGGTTATTTCCGCAGTTAACGAAGCGATGAAAAAGGCGGACGATGCTGCCATGAGCTCTATGAGCAAATTGACAGGCGGCATGAATATTCCCGGCCTTTTCTAAGGTGAATTATGTATATAGCACCCTTAGCTGCATTGATAGAGCATTTCGAGCGCCTTCCCGGTATCGGGCATAAAACCGCTGTGCGTTTGAGCTTCAGCGTTTTATCCGCAACCGATGAGGAAGCGAAAAGCTTTGCCGATGCCATACTTAATGCCAAAAGTTCAATACACTATTGCAGTATCTGTCAGGATTTAACGGACGGCGATACCTGCAGAATATGCCAGAGCTCCAAAAGAGACAAGAGCATTATCTGTGTTGTGGAAGGTCCGAAGGATGTACTCGCTATGGAAAAAACCGGTGAATTCAACGGACTTTATCACGTTCTTCACGGGGTTATCTCCCCCATGGACGGAATCGGTCCCGAAGAAATCAAGGCGAAAGAGCTTGTGGCTCGTCTTACATCAGATGAGGTTAAAGAGGTTATTATGGCAACCAATTTAACAGTGGAAGGTGAAGCTACTGCAACCTACCTTGCAAGGCTTATAAAGCCCACAGGTGTCAAGGTTACAAGAATAGCCCGCGGTGTCCCCGTCGGCGGAGACCTTGAGTATGTTGACGAGGTAACACTTACCATGGCTCTTGAAGGCAGAAGAGAGATATAAAAAATACGGTGTGAATTTCACACCGTATTTTTTTATTTCATACTCATTAATGCTTCTACTCTTTTTTCTATCGGCGGATGCGTAGAAAAAAGATTTGACAGCTTCTTCATAGGATCGGAAATATACATTCCCTCCGTTGCCTTGCTGGCGCGCATCACAGGAGCAGGATTTCCGCTTATCTTAAGAAGTGCCGAAGCAAGAGCCTCCGGCTTTCCGGTAAGGTCTGCCGCCGTGGCATCCGCAAGATATTCCCTGTTTCTTGACAGGCACATTCTGAGGAGCTGTGCCGCAATCGGCGCAAATATCATAAGGACAAGACCGATTATGGCAAGAAGTCCGTTTCCCGAATCTCTGTCCGAGCGTCTTCTTGCACCGCCCCATAAAAGACTGCGTGAAAAAATATCAGAAATTATGATAATTGCACCAACCATTATGGATGCAACGGTCTGAAGCAGTATATCATAATTTTTAATGTGCCCGATTTCGTGAGCAAGAACTCCCCGCAACTCATCCTGATTAAGTGTTTCAAGAAGTCCTCTTGTTACAGCCACAGCCGAGTGTGACGGATTTCTGCCGGTAGCAAAAGCATTGGGCGACTTATCCTCTATCACATAAAGCTCCGGCATAGGAAGTCCTGCCTCTGTGCATATACCCGAAACAAGGCTTCTTAAATATGCCTCATCATTCCCCGTCGCCTTTTTTGCTCCGTTTGCCGCAAGTGCCATTTTTGCCGAATTCCAGTAAGACAAGAGCGATGTTCCTATGGAAATGACACCGGCTATCACGATGGCATAGTTTCCGTAACCCATGGCATCCGCCACAAAGTATACCAGAAGATACAGCACAACCGCTATAATTCCGACTATTAAAAATGTTTTGATTTTATTTTTTGCAATTGCAAAACCCATTTTATACTCCTTATATATACTGAATAAACATATATTCGCCTGCAGGAACAACCTTTGTTTCATCGCCTATGATGATTTCTGTCTCAACGGGAGTTTCGATTTCATAGCGGATGAAGCCTTCGTCCTCATATGTCCACTTGGAGCGAACCTTACCCTTTCTTGTTTCGATGGATGCCTCTAAGTACCCCAGTCTCTTATCAGGTGTAGGCTTAATCACAATTTTTTCAAAGCCCGGAGCTTCCTCGCATCTGTTGATACCTGCAGCTACCATATATACCCAGTCAGCCACAGCACCGTATGCATAGTGGTTGAAGGAGTTCATATTGGTGCTCCAGAATGTACCGTCCTCCTTCTTTCCGTCCCAGTGCTCCCATATTGTTGTTGCACCCATTTTAACGGAGAAGAGCCAGGAAGGATATTCCTCCTGAAGAAGGATGCTGTATGCAACATCTGCATAGCCGTTCTGTGAAAGGGCATGAAGAAGATAAGGTGTTCCCACAAAGCCCGTCGTAAGCTTATTGCCGTTTGCCTTTACCAAACAAGCCAAACTCTTTGCGGTTTTCTTCATATCCTTTGCAAGATTAAAGTAAAGAGCGATTGCGTGCTCTGTCTGAGTCTTATAATCATCCTGCCATACTTCGCGGAACTTCTTTACTATATTCTTGTAAAGCTTTTCGTACTTTTCAACATCCTTGCCGAGAATTTTACCTGCCTTAATAACCAGAGATGTGGAATATGCATAGAATCCCTGCGCGATCAGGTCTTCACGGCTTGAGCCCTTATAGCTTCCTTCGGGAGCGTCGATTCCAAGCCAGTCACCATACTGGGGATTACCCTTAAACATATACTTTTCGGTGGTTACATTTGTCATATAGTCAACATACTTGTGCATAGATTCGAACTGGTCTGAAAGTATCTTCTTATTACCGTAGGTAAGATATACCTCCCAGGGGCAGATTGTTGCCGCATCGCCCCACGCCGCACCGGAGGAACGGAGAGATTTCTTGTTTGCTTCGGGAAGCCCCTTGAAATAGAAGGGAACCATCTTGGGAACGCCGCCGTCTTCGCCGGAGGCTGCCTCCAAGTCGTGAAGCCATTTTGTAAAGAACTTTTCAACATCGTAGTTAAATGTTGCCGTACGGCAGAATACCTGAGTGTCACCTGTCCATCCCATACGCTCGTTTCTCTGCGGACAGTCTGTCGGAACGTCAAGATAGTTATCCTTCTGTCCCCAGAAGATGTTGTCAAAAAGTCTGTTAAGCTTTTTGTTGGAGCTGTTCAAGTAACCCGTTCTCTTCATATCGGAGTATACACAGATACCTGTGAAGTTGTCGGGATTTACCTTTCTTCCGGGATGCTTTATGATTCTTATATATCTGAACGCCTGGAAGGAGAACTTGGGCTTATAGCTATTTAAGCCTTCCTTACAGGTATAGTCGGTAAGAGTTTTTGCGGTACGGTAGTTTTCACGGTAGAAGTTTCCGTCCTTATCAAGCACCTCTCCGCAGTCAAAGATAAGCTTTTCGCCTTCCTTTGCTTCAACGGAAAAAGCCACATAGCCTGTCATATTCTGACCGAAGTCCAGGATTTTCTCACCGTTGGGCGTCTTTATAAGGGTGGGCTTTATTATTTCGTGTTCTGTTATTTTTTCACCTTCCTGGGGAATCAATACCTTTTTGCTCCATTTGGTAAATTTTGCATTTACGCCTTTTTTATCGGTGAAGCGGGCATCGATTGTTTCGCCGTGGTAAATGTCGGTATACATAATGGCACTCTGCTTTGTCATCCATGTTTCGTCTGTCTCGATTTTTTCTTCTGTACCGTCCTCATATGTAATATCAATATCACCGATTATGGCGATGGGAGGTGTAATCTGATAGCCCTTTTCAATTCTTGCAATTGAGCCGCTCATCCAGCCGGGGCCTACTTCAACCTCAACAAGACTCTTCTTACGAAGCTGTGATGTGATGTCATAGGTCTGATACTGAATTCTCTTTTCATACTGTGACCAGCCGGGAGCAAGAATGAAGTCCCCTACTCTCTCTCCGTCAATCCTTGCCTCGTATACACCGAGTGCAGTAAGTGTGAATGTGGCTTTTTTTACCTTTTTAGCAAGGTCAAGCTTTTTATAAAATATAACTGCGCCGCCTTCTTTATATTCTGCCGCGTGGGTTATCCAGTTTGCTTTTATCATTATTGTCTCCTCCTTTAATAAGTTAACTTGATTATACTCTTTTATTTACCTCTTGTCAATCAAAAGGCTTTATGTTAAAATAAATTTAATATATAATAAAGGAAGTTATTCTATGACAGAATTTTATTTGCTGAAAAACAACACCAACGGTCAGATGATGGGGCTTTTGTTCCGCGACGATGACAATATAATTATTTTTGACGGAGGTACCACGGGAGATTCTGCGGGTATTTTATCCCTGCTTGAAGGCTTTGGCTTATCCCACGTTGATGCCTGGTTTTTCACCCATCCCCACCCGGACCATACCTTTGCATTCCGTGATATTTTATTGAATCACAAAAATATTTCCGTCGGAAAAGTTTTAAGGAATTTTCCTTCGCCCGAATTTATAAAGGAGCACACAAAAAGAGGCGAATATGAATACAACGCCCTTGTGGAGTTTAACAAGCTTCAAGACAAGCGTTTCGCATCCTTTAACAAAGGGGATGTTTTTTATATCGGAAAGTTCAGGATTGAAGTGATGCGCACTTTCAATCCCGAAATCACAAGCGATGTGGCAAACAATTCCTCTGCCGTTTTCAAGGTGACGGGGGAAAACAAAACCGTTCTTATTTTAGGGGACTTGGGCATTGCAGCCGGGCACGAGGTTATGGAAATGTACGAATCCGAAAGCCTTGAAGCCGACTTTACCCAGATGGCACACCACGGTCAAAACGGTGTTGACAAGTCTTTTTACGAAAAATTCACTCCGAAGGCTTGCTTATGGGCATCGCCCTCCTGGCTCTGGGACAATGATCAGGGAAACGGCTTTGATACAGGCATTTACAACACCGTAAGAACAAGAGAATGGATGGCAGAGCTCGGAGTAACAGAGCACTATGTCGAAAAGGATGGACCCATCAGGTTGGAGATATAAAAAAGCTTTGAGGCAATGCCTCAAAGCTTTTTTCTTATTCGTATGAAATTGTAATTGTCTGTGTTGCGCCGTCCCAGGCAACCTTGTATCCCATATTTTCAGATACAAAACGCAGGGGTATAAAGGTTCTTCCGTCCTTTATTATTGGAGCAACCTGTGCATTGTAGCGGGTGTCATTGATGTATACTCTGTCATCCTCAATCTGGAAGAGCATAAGGTCTTCGCTCTCGGTTATTACTTCAATCTTCTGGTCATATTCAATCCAGTTGATGGAAGCTCCCATCTGCTCTAAAAGTCCTCTTAAGGGAATCATTGTATAGTTTTTGAAGATAAAGGGTGCAACGTCGGTTGTGATAACCTTCTTTTCTCCGTTCTTGTTTACTGTGATGTCCTTTGAGCCGATCTGAAGCACATAGCTTACATCGTCTTCCAGAGCCTCTCTCTTATAATCGCCCTCGGTCTGATAGAACTTGAATTCGCCGCAGGTAGCATAGTTTCCTCTACCCTTTATAACGATAACTCTTATATACCTTGCCTTCAACGGCTCATCAAACATAATGCTCTTGGGATCGGTGCTGTCGCTTTCCATAACGTAGCTGTCATAGAATTCATAATTCTTTCCGTCAAGGGAATATTCTATTTCAATCTCCTCAAAATGGCCTGTAAGGTTTCCGTCAAGCCTTGGCTGATAACCTAAACCGCTCAACGTATATGCATAACCCAGATTAAAATCAATTGTTATGGGAAGTCTGCCGGGGTTATTTGTGATTTCAGAGTGATAGTAGCTTTCGCTGTTACCGTCTATCATAAGGGAAGACGGCTGATTTTCAATCTTATCTGTCTTAACACTTATACCGGGGAACTTCACAGCAACATAGGAATATTCGTCGGATTTTTCAATCAAATCCTTCGCCGTAATGGTCTTAAGAGAAGGATTTTCCTTTAAGAGGCGTATCTCTCCTGCGCTTCCGTAAGCGTCACGGGCGTGTACAAGCACAAGCTTAACTGCCTTTGCCTTGATATTGGTGTTGAAGTAAACAGTTTTCGCCTTTTCATTGTATGCCCAGGCTCCTTCTGCCACTTTCTTGAAGCTTTCTCCATCGGGAGAAACGTGTATTTCATACTCTGTGCAAACGCCTGCACCCAGGTTCTTTCTGGGATAGTAGCGGTAGCCTGAAACAGCCTGCTCCTCGGGAAGGATTATGGTGATATAGTGAGGCTCTATTGCTTTGGGATTAATCATTGTGTGCCAGTGGGACGTAAGGTCTCCGTCGATTGTCTTTTCGGGCACTTCGTTGGGAATGCCGTTATTTGCATTTATACTTGATGCATCAAATGTCCAGCCTGTAACAGGAAGCTCATCCTCTGAAAGAACTGTGCTCTTAGGTTCATTTGTTGCAGGAGCTTTTGTCTCTTCCTTCTGAACTGCCGCAAGGCTCGCTCTCTTAACGCTTGCATTTGTAATGCCCTTTGAAGGAAGGCTTGCCTTTGGTGCAAGAAGTCTCATTTCTCCTGCAGTTGCATAACCCCCTGTTCCTTCAACATACTGAAGGCGTACATATTTAGCCTTGTAGTTAGCTGTAAATTCCGCAGTTTTTGCACTGTCATCATTTTTCCAGGAGCCTTCTGCTACCTTTTCAAAGTTTTCGTTGTCGTTGGATATATAAATTTCATATCTTACACATACGCCAACACTGCTCTTTCTGGGGTAATAACGGAATCCCGAAAACTCGGTTTCTTCGGGAAGAATTATCGTGAAATAGTGAGGAGGGTTAGCCTTGGGATCTATTGCAGAATGCCAGTGGGTAACCATATCTCCGTCCACTACATTTTCCGGCTTCTCATAGGGCACACCCTTGGGAGAGTTTGCACTTGAAACCTGGAAAAGCCAATCAACAGGATCCATTTCGTCTGCAGCCATTGCTTTTCCCGAAACCTTTTCACTTGATATATAGTCAATGTTCATGGTCTTACCTCCGGCAGCAGGTGCAGCAGGTGTAGCAGGTGCAGAAGGAGCAGAAGCTGCGCCGCCGATTTCGCTTGCCTTTACATTTGCTGTAATTTCAAGAGGAGCAGAGCCGCTCTTGGGAGCAAGTATTCTTATCTCGCCTGCACTTCCGTAACCGAAATCAGCTTTTACAAGCTGAAGTCTTACGAATTTTGCGTTGTAGTTTCGGGAAAATTCCACGGTCTTTGCGGTATCATCCTTTTCCCAGGTGCCTTCTGCTACCTTCTGGAAATTTTCGTTATCGTTGGAAAGATAAATTTCATACTGTGTGCAAACGCCTGCACCGCCACCCGATCTTGGATAGTAGCGGTAACCGCCTATTGCGGTTTTTTCAGGCATTTCAATGGTAATGAAATGAGGGCCTTCTGCCTTGGGTTCAATGGATGAATGCCAATGGGAAACTGTATCGCTGTCAAGTACGTTTTCACCCTTTTCTCTGGGCGTTCCTCCGGGAGCATTCTGGCTTGATACATGTACCTTATAGCCTTCAATGGACATTTCATCGGAGGCCATTTCACCTTCAGCCATTGCCGTTACCGTGAAAATCATTAAAAGCGCCAATATCAATGCTAAAATCTTCTTCATTTAAATAGCCCCCTTTCTTAAAATTCAGACGCCAAAGCGTCAACTGCTGTTTTATTGATATTCTTACCGAATGCCGCCATATTGCCGGATTCGTAAACTTCAAGTCCGAAAATATCGGAGAATATCGTTACGGGAACGTAAGGAATTCCGTCAATTACGGTTACGGGATTTGTGAGAGGTTTAAGAACGCCGTTTCTTCTTCCTTCCAATGTGCCAACTGTTGTATAGAAGGTTGTTTCACCGCGAAGCTTAAACATCTGTCTGTCAGCTTCATAAACCGTTCTTAAACGAAGTGCATCATAAAGGAAGTAAGAAGGCATATACATAACGCCGTTTATTCTCTTTGCACCGTATCGCATATCGGGATCATAGGTATACATCTTTGCACCGGATACAAATGCTCGGTTGGAACCGTCAGAAACCACAGTAACATCTGTAAGTGCTGCTCTTTCTTCCTTGGAAAGAGACTTCTGCGCCTTTTCTGTATAGATGTAGTTAAAGCGCGCATTGGGTGCTGCGTTACCGTCTACATAGAAATTCATAATGTCACCCTTTGCATTGTCAACCCACTTGAATTCAAAGTCAACCGTTGCACCAATTCCAAGGAGAGCTTTTGAAACCTTTAAGGAAAGTGTCTTTCCTGAAAGGGCATATTCTGCTTTTCCGATTACGGAAAGACTTCCGTCGGCATTAAGACGCGATACATCGCCTGCGGCGGGAGTGTTTATAACAAAGTCATAGCCTTCCCAGCCTGTTGCGTGGTTTCTGTCTGTATCGATGTAAAGCTTCATCCAGGCATCGCCCTCGGGCTTTGTGATATCAGATGCCGCTTCAGCATAGAAGTAGAGGTTTTCAGCATCTCTTGAAACCTTTGCTTTTATAACATTGTTTCGCGCGGTGTAGTTTTCATAAATAACTCCGCCCACACCAACATCGTTACGGTTGTATGTGCCCTTGTTGTTGATAAATTCGGGAGTTACGCCTTCCCATGTTGCCACATTGTTTATATCAATGGTCTTTTCTGCACCTGCAACGGGAGCGGCTTCCGCACCCTTGAACTTTCTTACAGCATCAATCAAAAGTGCATAGTATGAATCCTTCATATCGCCCTTGGTGGGTTCCATATCACGGCTTCCGTCATCGTCATACTGGTCGGGGAATGCATTTGAAACTCCGTTCCAGGTAACATAACGGCCTGCACGCCATTCGTTCCAGCCTGTGATGAAGATGTATTCCGGATCAATTTCAAGTGCGCGGTCAAGCTGCTCTGTAAAGAAGTAGCCATACTTATGGGCACCGGGTGTTCTGTCGTGACCTAAGAGGTCTGTATAGCTACGGCCCATAACAAAGGTATCATTCATGGCTGTTAAGCTGTGCTTTACATAAGAATGGTTTGCAGATGTTCCGACGGTTACCTGCTCATATGTTCCGTCAGCATTCTTTGTATAGGGCTCCTGGGGATAGATCTCAAGCCAGCCCCATTCATTTTCCCTTGTCTGATGGCTTGTATAAGAAGGCTGAGGTCTTCTGAATGTAAAGAAGCTCTTAAGCTCGTTCATTAAAGCTTCGTCCACTATGTCTCCCTCATTGGGGATAAGCGAGTCGGGATGTGCCATAATAACAGGCTTTCCTTCCCAGTAGAACCAGAGGTCTGACCAGTTTTCGTTTCTGTATGTATTTATATATGCTCTTGTAATGTTGGTTTTTGCGTGGTCTGCCGTGGGCGAGAAGGGTGTCATATATCCGATTTTCGGAGCGTTAATACCTGCTTCTCTTGCATCACGGAGCGCCTGGAACAATACATCTGTTGAAGCCTTCCAGGTGGAAGCACCGTTTGTGGCATCAAAGAAGAGTACATCAACACCTGCATTTGCAAGCATTTCGGCGTGCTTTCTTGCTACCCAGTAGTCTGTGCTTAAGTAGTAGCCGAAGAGTGGTTCATTCCAGAACCAGCTCATAGCTGCAGTGGGCCACACTTCATTATAATAGTCATACTTTGCTTCGGGATGAAGCTTTGCAAATTCCGTATTATTGCCGGGCTGGGAAGTTTTATATCCGGGATGATGCCATGTCCAGTAGAAAATCCCCACGAACTTATCGTCTCTTACGGGCCCAACCTCTTCATAGTCGGCTACCTTTCTGCCTAAATCATCGGTAAATGCCCATGTGGTGCTGTGATTGTTTATAATGGTTTCTTCGGGAACAGGCACATATTTTTCGGTTTTGTACTCGTCGGCCGAAAGCGTAAAGCTGTCTATTCTAAGCTGATAGTAGCCGCCCTTGGCCGCAATAGTGCTCATAAAATAAAGGTCGTGTACACCTGTTGTTTCCTTTATTGCACCGCGGTATTCCTTTGTAACACCCTCTGAGTCCTTGTCAATATTTACATAGCCAAGCAACTCACCCTTGGGGCTGTCAAGTCTCACCTGGAGCCACTCACCGTCGTTAGTTCCCGATAAGTCGTTATACGCCCTTATCACGATGGACTTCGCTCCGGTTAAGTCAATGCTCTTAAAACCTATGTAGCTGTAGGGTGCGTGGAAATAATATCCTCCGTCCCTCAGCCTTGCACTCGGGCCGATGTCGGTTGCCGTTTCGGTTCTTACTTCCGTAAATGCGGCGTGAGCAGGCATTGCACCAAAGAGAGTCATTGCCATCATAAATGCCAATGCCATTGAAAAGATTTTTCTCATTTTTATTCCTTCCTTTCTTATATTGAAGAGTAAGAGCAGCAAGTAAACTCTTATAATTAGATTTTATAACACAAAAAAGCAAAAATCAATCCCCTTTTTGTAGTTTTTTTATATGAATTTGTAAACTTAATAGTATCACGGTGCTATAAAAGCATTTTCTTTTTGTATGCTCCGGGGGTTTCCCCTGTCCTTCCGCGGAAAGCGGAGGAAAAATGCGCAGGTGAGTCAAAGCCCGTTTCTTCCGCTATTTCCGCAATACTTTTTCCGCCGGAAAGCAGAAGCTTTTTCGCCGCACTTATCCTGTATCTTATTATATATTCGTGAAGGGAATATCCCGTGTGCGCCTTCATCAGGCGGTTTATGTGATATTCGTGATAGTTTACAAGCTCGGAAAGCTCGGAATTTTTTATTTTCCGTGAATAATTTTCTTCTATGTATTTTATAATTCTTTCCGTTGCCGCCAGTGACTTTTTGCTTCCGGTTGCCTGAGTTTTTGCCATATCGGTTAAAATCAATTTAAGATGCGCCGATGTTCTTTCTTTATAATAAAGGGTTTTTGCGCTGTTTTCTCTGACCAGCTCCTTTGCTTCACTTATTATAAAATCCACACCTTCCAGAGTGAAGGACTCATTAAAAGCCGTAACATCGGAAAAAGCTTCAAAAATCGCTTTCTCTTTTTCGTATTTTTCCTTTTTTATCGTGGGAATACTCTTGTTTTTCGCCGCCCCTCTTCTGTCAAAATCAAAGTCAATAACGATGACCTCAAAGCTTTCGGGGCCAAGGAAAATATAGGGTGTTCCCGGCGGCCAGTAGACCAGATCACCCTTTTTAAGATTCATTTCACTATTCCCCACCTTCATTTTAAGCTCATCCGATAAAAGCATAACAATTCTCGAATCGTAGGAAAGCACCTCATATTTTGTGGGATGGTAAAAAAAGCGTCCTGCGAATCTGACAAAAGGGTTTATATCCGAAATAATCACAAAATCACCTTCAAATGTTTGTTTTTTGATAAAAAATATTGTTTTTTTGTATTTATTATATAGTAGTTTTGTGATAAAATCAAGATAGGTTTTTATTGTTTTTATGAAAGGAGGAACCCCATGAGCTTTATCGTAGGCTATAAAATAACGGAGGATCCAAGATTTATTTCATACATATGTGACCATAAAGACAAGATAAGCGAGGTCTATTTTTCCTGGCGAAGCATGAAAAACGGAAGAAACGACCAGTTAAAGTCGGAGGACTTAAATCCCCTCTGGGCAGAGAAGATGCAGGAAGAGGACTTGAAAAAGCTTTCCTCCGAAGGCATAAGCTTAAACCTTCTCTTAAACGGAAACTGCTACGGTGCCGAGTCACAGAGCAGAAGCTTTTTTACTGAGCTTGGTAACACCATTGACTATTTAACCGGATGCTACAGCATAACATCCGTTACGTCAAGCTCACTTCTGATTGCTAAATTCATAAAGGAAAACTTCCCAAGTTTATCTTTGAGGGCTTCCGTCAACATCGGTGTCGGCACGCCCGAGGCGGCAGACTACTTAAAGGAGTATTTCGACGGCTTTTATTTAAAGAGAGAATTTAACAGAAACTTTGATGCCATAAAGAAAATGCGTTCCTACTGCGATGATGCGGGCAAAAAGCTTTATATGCTTGCAAATTCCGGTTGCTTTTCGGATTGCCCCGCAAGAACCTATCACGATAACCTGGTTTCCCACGAAAAAGAAATTTCCGCAATGGATAATGCCTATAATTTTGAAGGCTTATGCCACGAATACTTGACAGACAAAAAGAATTTCCTGACTCTGATTAAGGATTCAAACTACGTCCGCCCCGAGGATATTCATCTTTATGACGGTCTTTTCGACGGAATTAAGCTTGCCACAAGGCAAAACCCCTTCCCCGTGAGGATTATGCACGCATATCTTACGGGCAGGTACTACGGTTCTGTGACAGAGCTTACCGAGCCCGATCATACAGCCTCACTTAAGGGAAAGATTTTAGATAATTCCGCCTTCCCCGACGATTTCGGAAAAACAGTTGCCTCCTGCAGTAAAAACTGCAGTGAATGTAACTATTGTGAAAATGTACTTAATAAGGTTCTGACAGAAAGAAACCCTGATATATTAACGGTAGAATCACAAGATTAAAATTTAAGGAAAGGAAAAAAGTATGCTTACATCAAAAATGATCAAAGAAGCTGCATATGCGGCAGGTGCCGACAAGTGCGGCATCGCACCCATATCAAGACTTAAGGGTGCACCCAAGGAAATGAATGTTTCCTATCTTTTCCCCGAAGCAAAGAGCGTAATCGGCTTTGCCTTCAGAATTCCGAGAGGTGTTCAGCGAGGCATTGAGGAAGGTACACAGTTTTATCAGTACCCCTCCATCGCTTACGGCGGAATCAACGAAATCTTTGCTCCCAACGTACTCTACCAGGTAGGAAGAGTAATTGAGGACGCAGGATATGAGGCTTTTGTTTACCGTAACACCGGTGCAAGAGGATGCGTTTCCGACATGGACGGAAGCGAGGGTAACTCCCTTTCTCCCGAAGAGCAGATCGAGTACATCGAGCGCGGTAAGAAAGCAACAGCACACCACAGAAGCGTTCAGTTTACAAGAGCTGCAAGAGAAGGATCAGTCCCCCCCGACCTTCAGTTCCAGTTCCGCCTTGTTGCCGTTGCCTGCGGACTTGGTGAAATCGGCTGGAGCAAAATGCTCTTAACACCCGAATTCGGCCCTCTTCAGAGAGTTGCATTTATCTTCACCGATGCTGAGCTTGAGTATGACGAAATGTATTCAGGCGAGCCTCTTTGCAGACGCTGCGGTGCCTGCGTAAGAGAATGTCCCGGCTCCTGCATTCCCGCAATCAACTCCGGCAAGACCGTAAGAGTTGACCTGGACGGTAAAATCTGCGAGTGGGGCGACATTGATATGTGGCGTTGCTATGCTTTCTACACTCACGGCGGAAGATATTACAATCCCTTCGTTCCCAAGGAAGTTTTCGATAAAAACGAAAACGGCGATCTTAACTTACTTGAAGGTAAGACAGAAGCTTCTGAAACCGAAATAATGAAGGTTTACGGTGCTCTTGAAAAGTATTTCCCCAGCTGGGTTGGCTACAATATGGCTAAGTGCGGCGGATGCATAAGAGGATGCGTATCTGTTCTTGAGAAAAAGGGCGGATGTATGGAAGACCGCTTTAAGGCTCCTCTCCGTACCAAAAAAGCCTGGAAAATGGATAGATAAAAATTTATTTCCACAAAGAAAAAATTTTTATCAAAACAACGAAACGTATAAAAATGCGAACAGCATTTTAGTTTTGTTGTTACAATTAAGAAAAAATGAACTGTTTTTTCTTAAAAAAATTTATTTCCACAAAGAAAAAATTTTTATCAGAACAACGAAACGTATAAAAATGCGGACAGCATTTTAGTTTTGTTGTTACAAACAAAGAAAAAACGAACTGTTTTTTCTCAGGGTTAACTATAATCTATAAAAAGAAACTGAATTTCAGTTTTGGAAAGGATTTTATATGCTTACAGCTAAAATGATAAAAGAAGCTGCCGCAAAATACGGCGCTTGTCTTTGCGGTATCGGAAGCCTTGACATTTTTGAAGGCGAAAATATCCAGAGAGACCCCAAAATGATACTCCCCGCTGCAAAGTGCATTATCGGCTTCGGCTTCCCCGTTCCGAAAGCACTTTACAACACAATGGACCGCGGCGTTCAGACAATGCAGTACACCACAATGGGTGTTAAATACATAGACGAGGAATTTACTGAAATTTTCCTTTTCAGACTCGGTGCTATGATTGAGGATGCAGGATATGATGCCTGCCTTCAGCGAAGCGTTCCCGGTATGACAATTAAGGGCGACAAGAGAACAAACCCCGAGGTACTTGATACCTACGAGCTTGCTTTGGCTGAGCCCGTTGAAGAAGGAAAGCCCGCACCCGACGTTATGATTGACTTTGCAAAGGCAGCACGCGCCTGCGGAATCGGTTATGCAGGACGTAGCGGTCACATCCTTGCTCCCAAGTACGGCCCTTACATCCGTTATGCATTCATCGTAACAGATGCTCCCTTGGAAACAGACGAGCCATTAAAAGAATCCATCTGCGATAATTGCGGTCTTTGCGAAAATGCCTGCCCCGGTAAAGCAATTTCCGATGAAGGAATTGATACCTGGCAGTGTGCAGTTTACTATAAGGGCGCACACAAATCCAATCCCCTTATGAATGACGAATTCTTAAAGGGCAATCCCGACCGTGAAGCAATATTAAATGGTGAATACCGTTTTGATGCGGAAAGTGCAAGAAAGCTTTATCCCGAGCTTAAGAAGTTCCTTCCCGAATTCAAGGGCTATGCACCCTGCCTTTGCGGTAAAAAGTGCGACAAGGCATGCTTCGATCACTTAAAGGAGGTGGGCAGAATATGAAGACAGCTTTAACAGAATTTGCGAAAAAGGTGGGCGCCGACGGTATCGGCTTTGCTCCCGTTGATCGTTTCGGTGAAAACTCCGTTATAAAGGAAATTATGCCCGAAGCAAAAACAGTTATCGGTCTTTTGTTCCGAGTTCTCCGTGGCTCTTACCGCGGCGTTGAAGAAGGAACAACTTATTATCAGTATTCCACCATGGGCGTTGAAACCATCGAAGAAACAGTTATGCCCATGACAAGCCTCCGTGTATGTAACTTCCTTGAAGAAGAAGGCTTCCTTGCCCTTCCTCAGAGAAGAATCCAGACCGTTATGGCAGCAGATGATGACACCAATCCCGAAATGGACTACACCTCAATTTATAAGGGCGTTAAGAAGGAGCTTCAGATGGACTTTGACGAAGCGGCTGTTCTTACAGGTCTTGGCGAAAGAGGACTTCACGGCAAGGTTCTTAACGAAGAATACGGCCCCTTCATCCGTTACTGCTTCGTATTGACCGACGCTGAAATCGAAGGCGACGAGGTAAAAACTCCCTCCCTTTGCGACAAGTGCGGTAAATGTATCGCTGCCTGCCCCGGTAAGGCAATCGACAAGGACGGAAAACTCGATAACTGGAAGTGCACAGTTTACTATAACGGTGCCTGCGGTCTTAAAAACCCCTTTATGCCTCCCGATGCTTTTGCAGACCTTCCCGACAGACTCCAGATCATTGCCGGCGAAGCTGACATAACACCCGAGCGCGCAAAGGAAATACTGGAAGAAATCCACTTCTATCCTGCAATCAAACACAACTACTCTCCCTCAATCTGCGGAAGAGCCTGCGATATGGCTTGCTATGTCCACTTAGAAGAAAAGGGCGTACTTAAGAAAAAGTTTAATACACCCTTCAGAAAGAGAGAAGAGTGGAGGTTTGACTTAAATGATTTTCGCTAAGTTTTACGGCATAAATGACAGAGGCGAAGTAATAGACGCCATAATCACCCAGAAGGACAACGTCGTAACCCTTACCATTCCGAAGGAAAGGGTTATGCCCTGTCAGTATCTTGATATACATTCTCCCTATTTCACTGCGAAAGCAGGAGAAGAAGGTTATTTCTTTTCTTCTCCCATTCAGCGTCAGGGCATTATAACCCGATTTAAATCGCAGGGAGATTTTACTCTCTGTTCCGATGAGAATCCCACCCTTTTAATCGGTGCAAAGCGTGATAATTTCAGCATAATTGCCTATCCCGATGGAATGAGATATGATATGTCCCAGGCTCTCTGGACAAAGGATAACGAATATAACCTTTGCTACAGAATCCGCCTCGGCGGAGATGCTCCCTATGAGGATATATCCGTTAACTTCTACATTTTACCCAAAGGAACGGAATATTCCGAAATGGCAGTTTACTACAGAAATCTCCTTCTTTCAAAGGGGATAATTAAGCCTATAACAGAGAAATCAAAAGAAAGAGCAGCCGTTGCCTATGCAAAGGATGCTCCCGAAATAAGAATCCGTATGGGCTGGAAGCCTGCCCCCTCTCCCGTTGCCGATCAGACATTGGAGAATGAACCACCGATGCATGTTGCCTGCACATTCCGTGATGTTATGAAGTTTATTGACGAGCTTAAGGCAGCAGGCATAGACAAAGCACAGCTTTGTTTAGTCGGCTGGAACAAGTCCGGCCACGACGGAAGATGGCCCGATGCCTTCCCCGTTGAGCCTCTTTTAGGCGGAGAAGAAGGTCTTCGCGAGCTTATAAGCTATGCAAAGGCAAACGGTTATGCTATCGTTTGTCACACAAACTCCACCGATGCTTATCCCATCTCTCCCAAAACCGAGGGAAATCTGGTTTTAAATGAGCAGGGAAAGGAGCACGAAGGCGGTGTATGGAGCGGTGGAAGAGCAAGAAGACTCTGCCCCAAAAAAGCTTTGGAATTCGGCAGGGAAATTCTTCCCAAGGTTGCCGATCTGGGATTTTCCGGACTTCACTACATTGATGTTTTAGCGGTAATTTCACCAATGAAATGTGCAAATCCCGCACATCCCGTGACAAGAAGAGAAACCGTTTCCTACTACAAGGAGCTTATGGGTATGTGTCACGAGCTTTTCGGCGGCTTTGCATCGGAAGGTGCATTTGACTTTGCAGAAGAATTTGTGGATTACGGTTTTTACATTTCAAACAACCGTCCTCCTCATCCCCTGGCAGACGAATACATCCCCCTCTGGGAGCTTATCTACCACGGATTTATACTCTACAATGTTTCAACCGCAACGGTAAATGTAAACATACGAGATATTAACGACCAGCTGATGTTCGCAGAATATGGCGGAAGATTAAGCTATTATGTTTATCAGAAGTTTATCACCGCCACAGCTTCAAACACCAACTGGCTCGGCAAGGACGACCTTACATTAGACGGCGAAGAAATGGCAAAAACCGTTGCCGTTATAAAAGAAGGCTACGAAAAGCATAAAAAGTATTTCAGCCTTCAGGAAGTTACTATGGATAAGCACGAAATAAAGGGCGATGTCCGCATTGTAACCTTCGGCGACGGAACAAAATTAATTGTCAATTACGGCGATAATGAATACATTGACGGCGATATAACCATCGGCGCAAAAGATTATCTGTATCTTTAATAAAAAGCTGAGCATTCGGCGGTACTTATTAGGGAGAAGCCGGTTTTGGCTTGTTATTTTCCGCTGATAGTGCGCAAAAAAACGCAGACATACGCCAGTATGACTGCGTTTTTTAACTTCTCTAAGGCGAAAAATTCCTAACCCAAAACTGCGAA
>JAFQQJ010000058.1 GCA_017411325.1 Clostridia bacterium
ATTCAATTTTCAAAGTGCGCTCCGCTTGTCGGCGGGAATTACATTATAACACAATTCCCAAACTTTGTCAAGCGTTTTTTGAATTTTTTTCGACCGGATTTTCAGGTGTCTTCTCTTGAAGCGTCATCCCTCTCGCGGCCGACTTTTTGATTATATCACAAGCAAACCGGTTTGTCAAGTACTTTTTTAATTTTTTCAAATTATTTTTAAGAGGTACTTGCTGCTCACTTGCAACAGATGCTATTTTAACACATCCGCCATTATTTGTCAACACTTTTTTCGACGAATTATTCTACAAAACGCCGTGGAAAATCTCCGCGGCGTTTGTGCATTTTTTCTTATGAGTGTTTATGCCCCTTCTTCCTCATCCTTAGCCATATACTTTCTCACAACAGAGAAGCTGTTCATATCAAGAAGAAGCATTATATAAGTATACCCGAAAAGGAGCAAAAGGAACATCAGCGCCGACCAGCTAAACATAAGCCACAACATGAGTACGGCAATACCGACAGCCACTATAACGCACGCCAGATTCTGAAGCAGCTTTCCCATGGTCAGAGCAAAAGCTTTTTTAACCGTTTCCTTAACCCCCATATCGAAGCTGACACTGATCATATGAAAGTACGAATTAAACACTATATATATAAGGAAGAGAAAAATTGCAAGGTAGATGGAAATCAATCCGGCAAAGGCGCCGGTTCTTGCAAATTCAAAGTAAAAACTTATATCAAGACAGATGATTCCGACAAACAGAATATTAATAAGGAAGAAAACCGTTCCGCGGAGGAAAGATCTTTTCGCGTACTGTCTGAAGTCGCTCCACATAAAGGCATGTTTTTCCGCCGAATAATTTCTGAGCACATAACAGATGCCCATACGAACCGGCCCGTTACCCAAAAATGCAGGAAGCATAATTCCGAGAATCACCGCAACAAAACCCGAATATTCAGAAACAGACTGCGGCAAAGTAAATCCTGCCACAAAGAAATACAGCAGAATTGCCGGCACACTTGCGAAAAAGTACATTATATTAAGAATACCCAGATCCCAGAAATGTCTTCCTATTACTATGAAGTAGCGGATTAACCCAATCTTCTGTTTTTCATCCTCCGGAACTCCGGGGCCCGGCGTGTTATAATTATTTGAAAACAAAGGCATAATAAGTCTGCCCCTTTCGTTTAATTTTAATTGATTATACCAAAAATCTCCCCGGATTGCAACCAAATACACAAAAAATTCATATAATATTTTATATTATATGCGTATAAGCCGCCTTCTGCAAGGCAAAATACACAAAACCTGTTATTAATTTGACAAGTGTGTTAAACATTTATCACAAATATTTTGTCGGATTGTGAAAAAACTTGCAATCTCAAGTATTTTGTAGTATTATATAATAACATAATTTTACAATGTAAACATAACCTGGAGGGTTTCATATGAGTGAAATAAAGAAAATAGGTATAATGACAGGCGGTGGCGACTGCTGCGGACTTAATGCAGTTATCCGTGCCGTTGTTTATACCGCAATCAACAAATACGGTCTTGAATGCGTAGGTATCAAGAACTGCTACAGAGGTCTTTACCTCGGCGAAAGCCAGATGGTTCCTCTTACAATTGATACCGTTGACGAAATCATCGGCGACGGCGGAACAATTCTCTACAATTCCAACAAGGACAATCTTTTCAAGTATCCCAGACGTGATAAGAACGGTATCGTAAGAGACAAAGACGGAAAGCCGATTTATGACGATGTTTCCCACGTTGCAGTTGAAAACATCAAAAAGGCAGGCATTGATGCTCTTGTAATCGTAGGCGGAGACGGAACTCTTACATCCGGCCGTGACTATTCAAGAATGGGTATCCGTGTTATGGGCGTCCCCAAGACTATTGATAACGACCTTAATTCCACAGATCAGACTTTCGGCTTCGATACAGCCATTAACAGAAACGTTGAAGCTGTTGACTGCCTCAAGACAACAGGCAGAAGCCATCACCGTGTAATGGTATTTGAGGTTATGGGCCGTGATGCAGGACACATTGCTCTTCACACTGGTATCGCAAGCGGTGCGGATGCAATTATTATCCCCGAAATTCCCTATGATATCGTGAAGATTAAAGATAGAGTAAAGAAGGCGCTTTTAAGCGATAAAAAATACTCCATCGTTGTTGTTGCAGAAGGAGCTCCCGCTCCCGACGGCAAGGCTGTTACAGCAATCACCCAGGACTTTTCTCCCGACGGAGTTAAGCTCGGCGGTATCGGCAAGCTTCTTGCAACCACTATCGAAAATATGCTCAATTCCGAGCGTGACGAAAACGGCTATGCAATAAGTGAAGACATACTTGACGTTGAGTGCAGAGCTTCCGCTCTCTCCCACGTTCAGAGAGGCGGTATGACCTCAGCTTCCGACAGAGTGCTTTGCACACGTTACGGAAGTGCGGCAATCGACCTTCTTATGGCAGGAAATGAAAAGCATATGGTTGCTCTCCGCGATAATGAAATGGTTGCAGTGCCCCTTGAGGTTGTAATTCCCTCCAACGATATCCACGGAAACTTCAAGCCCGTTGATCCCAACGGAGAGCTTGTAAAAATCGCAAAGAATATGGATATCTGCTTCGGCGACTAATTAAGGAGATGTAAAAAAACTCCAGACCGCAAAAGGCATATATACAATAAGTAAAGTAATATTTCAAACTTGAATATAAAAAAGTTGAAGAAAAATCGCATAGCAATGCGATTTTTCTTTATTTTAAACCTTTTGCTACGAACAAACTTCACCACTCGGCGTATCATCATACGCCTTCGGGCGGTGCAGTTTGTCCGTTCTGAAGCATTTTTCCTATCTCCTAAAAAACGGATGCTGACTATTCAGCATCCGTTTTTTCTTATTAAAGTAATCCTATTTCGTCTAAGAAGTAAGCTCTTGTCTGCGCCATACCGCCATCCTTATCTCTTACCGTTACTCTTACGAAAGGGCGGAAGGGATCCTGACAGTCGTCAGCACGAAGCACCGTGAGATAATCCTTAAGATTAAATCCAACCTCGTCTTTGCCTTTGACTATCGAACCAAAGCGGCACTCCGTATTGAGGTAAATCGCCTCTGCCCCCTTAGTCTTTACGAAAAGACATTCGTTTTCAACAAAGAGCTCTGTTATTTCGGGGCCGGTGGATGCATAGAAGTCGCCTCGCTCAAGGGCGTCCATTATGGTTTTATATTCAAGCTTCTCTGCCTTTATCCATACGTGACCGCCAAGAGCGGAATTTAATGTATGGGAGTCGTCCGCCGCTACCGGGAATACATTTTTTCCCTCCATAATCATATCGACAAACGCCTGATTGTTGTCGGGGAAAAAGCCTCGTGCGCCTGCGGTATTATACACCTCAACACCCCATAAGCCTTCAAGATCGCCATAGTCCTTATAGTTCTGAAGCGACCAGGCGGGATGATTGTATGTAACTAAAAATCCTGCTTCGTTGGCTTCCTTTATTATCTTGTTTACAAAAGCCTGACTGTACTCTCTGTCATAGGCGTACTTTTTCATCTCCTCTGTCATATAGGCAAGGCTGTGCGGTCTTTCCACATACTGCTCGGCAAAGGCGGGACAAACCACATTATCAGGATCCTTGGCAAGGAAGCAGAGGTGGTATGTCTGCATAAAGTTAAAGTCCCAGTCCTTCCTTCTTATAATGGGAGTATTTATATAGTTTTCCATACCGGTAATGGCAAGAAACTCATCGTCCGTCAGGTGATTCTGCGGTGCCACAATGTCGTGGTCAGTAAAGGCAACCACGCTGTAGCCTGCGTCCTTGTACATTTTCTTAACGTCCTCGGGACTCATGGAACCGTCGGACACATTTGTGTGAGTGTGAAGATTTCCCTTGTAGAAATTACCCGTTTCGGGAAGCAAGTATTTTCTCATGTCAATTCCTCCTTTTCGATACCTTCATTATATAACTTTTGATTTTATATGTCAATTAAAAAAGCGGAAATCCCACGCCCTTTTATCATTATCTTTCTTAAATTTTGCACAATCTTTCTTTCCTTATTGACTTTTTTCTTCCTTTATACTAAAATAAGTCTAAACAGTTAAGGAGGTAATTAACTATGACAAAAATATTCAATGTTCTTGATTTCGGCGCAAAGGCAGACGGTATTACACTTGACAGCCCCGCAATTCAGAAGGCGGTTGACGAAGCAAGCAAACAGGGCGGCACAGTTTATTTTCCCAAGGGAATTTATGTGCTTGCAACCGTTTTCTTAAAGGACAATGTACATATCAAATTTGAAAAGGGCACCTTTATTTTAGGAAGCCTCAATTTCTACGATTTTGCACAGCAGGAAGAAATCGACTTCCCCATTTATCAGGACCAGTCTCACACCTATTTCCATTTAGGTATGTTTGTAGGTATCGGTGTTAACAACATCTCCATCACCGGTCAGGCAACAATCGATATGCGTTCCGTATGGGATGAGGACGATGTAAGAAAAATCGTTCACAGAGGACCCAAGCCTATCTCTCTTAAGGAATGTAACAACGTGGTTCTTGCCGACTTTGAAATCAAATATGCAACAGACCTTGCAATTTATTTTGCAGGCTGTAACGATGTGGACATCCACGGCATAAAAATGAAGGTTTATATCGACGGTATTTCTCCCGACAACTGCAAAAATGTTGACATTTACGACTGTGACATTGAAGCAGGTGACGATGCCATCGTATTTAAATCCTCCTACACATTAAACCGCATTGATATCTGTAAGGATATAAGAATAAGAGACTGCCGTTTAAAGAGCCGTTGCTCAGCAATTAAGTTCGGCACAGAAACCAACGGCGGATTTGAAGACATCGACATCAACGGCATTTACATTTACGATTCCAGAATTTCCGGTATCTCCATCGAAAGCGTTGACGGTGCAATAATTGACGGAATCACCGTAAGAAACGTTGAAATGGTTAACACCAACGGACTTTTATTCGTTCACCTGGGTAAGAGAATGAGAGGCCCCGAAGGAAGAGAAATCGGCGAAATCAGAAACATCATCTTCGAAAACATCACCGCTGACGGTCCTTACGTTCCCTATGACATCGTTCCCGCATACTACAACTTCTTCCAGACTCAGGAATGGTTCCAGTATCCCTGGATTTTCGATCCGAGAAACAACAAGAACAACACAATCGACTTTAAGTACAACGGTCAGGACACACCCTGGCAGTTCTCCAACAATATGTGCGGTCTTCCCGGCAAGCCCATCAAGAACCTTACTTTAAGAAATGTACACTTAAAGGTTAACGGCGGCGTTAAGGAATATTCCAAGGAAGTTCCCACTGAGTGCGGTCCTTATCCCGAAATCAACAGCTACGGAAACATTCTTCCCGCAAAGGGAATTTACTTCCGTCACGTTGAAAACCTCGTAATGGATAACGTAACGGTTGATAGCTTCTATCCTGACGCAAGAGAAGACTTTGTATTTGAAGATGTAACAGGCAATTTTTAAAATTTAAAAGGGGCTGTTTTTACAGCCCCTTTTTACGGATACAGAAAGGGTGTATAAAATGAAGAAATTCCCTCCCATTTCAAAGGACTTTCCCCATTTCCTTCACGGCGGTGACTATAATCCCGAGCAGTGGATCGAAACCCCTGAAATCTGGGACGAAGATATGTCACTCATGAAGGAAGGCAACTTAAACGAATTTACCATAGGCATTTTTTCCTGGGCAGAAATCGAAAAGGAAGAAGGCGTATTCGATTTTTCCTGGCTTGATACCATTATTGAAAAAATCCATAATGCAGGCGGAAAGGTTGTACTTGCAACCCCCAGTGCCGCACGCCCCAAATGGCTTTCCGATAAATACCCCGAGGTACTGAGGGTTAATGAAACCCTTGTCCGTAACAAATTCGGCCACCGCCACAACCATTGTTTCTCTTCCCCCGTTTACCGCGAGAAGGTAAGAATAATTGATGAAAAGCTGTCGGAGCGCTACGGAAAACATCCCGCCGTTGTTGCCTGGCACATTTCAAACGAGCTTAACGGAAGATGCTACTGCGACCGTTGCGCTGAAAACTTCAGAAATTTCCTTCGGAAAAAGTTTGATAATGACATAGAAAAATTAAATCACGAATACTGGACACGTTTCTGGAGCCATGGTTTTTCAAGCTTTGATGAAATCGAACCTCCCCGCACTGCCGCATCAGGCTCACTTGCCACAGGTCCTATGGGAGATGCCTGCGTTCTCGGTCTCAATCTTGCCTGGAAGGAATTTTGTTCCGAGCAGATTATAGATATAACTGCCTTTGAGAAGGAGGCTATCAGAAAATATTCATCTCTACCCGTAACCACCAACTGCATGCCCATGCATATCGGCTTTGACCACTTCAAAATGGGCAAGGTTTTAGATGTTCACTCTGTTGACCTTTATCCCAGATGGAGCAGCGATTTCACGGGCTTTGCCAAATACTGCGCATATCACTGCACTTTCTGCCGTGGTATCAAAGAGGGGCAACCCTTTATGGTTATGGAATCGGCTCCCGGCATCAACATAGGTTCTGTTGTATATCATAAGGTAAAAAGTGCTGAAGAACAGCTTTTTGAAGCGGTGGATTTTATCGCCCACGGCGCAGATACCGTTCAGTATTTCCAGTGGCGTAAGGGCAGAGGTGCCTATGAGAAAAACCACGGTGCGGTGGTTGACCACTACGGAAAGAGCGATAACAGAGTTTTCCAAATGGTGAAAACAACCGGCGAGATGCTTGAAAAGCTTGACGGCGTAATAGGAACCGGCATTGATGCAAAAGCCGCCGTAGTTTATGACTATAAAACACAGTGGGCACTTGACAGCGGTCTTGCCTCCTTTGCTCCCCAGGATACCAACGGATATTTCACACTTACCAGAAACCTCTTTAATGCTTTCTGGGACAAAAACATCCCCGTCGATATAATTTCCTATGATATGGACTTTTCAAAGTACAAGGCAATCTGCCTTCCCCTTCCCTATATTATGACGGAGGCTCTTGCAGATAAAATCAAAAAATTCGTGTCAGATGGCGGAATGCTCATTTCAACCTGCCTTGCCGCAACCGCCAACGAAAACGACTTAAACTACACAGGCGGCGTTCCCGGTGCAGGACTACGGGAGCTTTTCGGCCTTCGTGTGGACGAGGTTGACTATTACGGCGCAGGTGCACCAACGCCCAATGCAGTAATCGCAGGTGATAAGGAATATCCCGTCCGCTTACATGCAGAGCTGATTGTCCCGGACGATGCCAAGACTCTTATGACATTTAAGGGAGACATCCTTGAAGGCTGTCCCGCCGTGCTTACCAAAAATTACGGCAATGGCAAAGTCTACTACATAGGCTTTAACCCGGGACTTGAATTTTTATCCGATTTTCTCCCCGAAGCCGTATCGGAATGCGGCATAGCTCCCCTTTCAGAAATCACCGGAGATGAATTTATCCGCGTCACCAAAAGAGAGGGCGATAATGAAGAATATTTCTTCGTTATGAATATTTCGGGAACAGAAGAACAGACCGTTTCCTTAAATGAAAGTTTCACCGATGTACTTACAGGCGAAAAGAAAGAAGGCAATTTCACTCTTAAGGGAAAAGGCTTTATGATTTTAACAAAATAAGATTAAAGCACTTGGCAAAGCCAAGTGCTTTTTCTTTGACATACAGACAATTTCGTGATATAATCAAGGCATTAACATAAACGGAGTGATTTCATGGGAAAAACATTGGTTCTTGCCGAAAAGCCCTCTGTAGGGCGCGAGCTTGCGAGAGTGCTTGACTGCAAAATTAAAAAGGACGGATGCATCGAAGGCGCAAAATATATTGTAACCTGGGCACTGGGGCATCTAGTGACGTTGGCGGATCCCGAAAAATACGGGGACGAATATAAAAAATGGTCACTTGAAACCCTGCCCATTCTTCCCGATAAAATGAAGCTTGAGGTTATAAAAGAAACAAGCAAGCAGTACAAGGTGGTGTCGGGCTTACTCAAGAGCGATGCCGTATCCGACATCGTTATCGCCACCGACGCAGGGCGTGAGGGTGAGCTTGTTGCCCGCTGGATAATCCTTAAGGCAGGATGTAAAAAGCCCTGTAAGAGGCTTTGGATTTCATCCCAGACGGACAAGGCAATAAAGGACGGCTTTGCAAATCTTAAAGATGCATCGGAATACGACAATCTATTTAAAAGCGCCGTTTCCCGTGCCGAAGCTGACTGGATTGTGGGACTTAATGTAACACGTGCCTTAACCTGCAAGCACAACGCCCAGCTTTCCGCAGGCAGAGTGCAGACACCTACCCTTGCAATGATTGTAAACCGCGAGGAGGAAATACGAAAGTTCGTTCCGAAGGAATACTATTCCGTAACGGCATCCTTAAATGTTTTCAACCTCCACTGGAGAAACAAGGATAATCTGGCAAGAACCTTTGATAAGGAATTTGCAGAAAGCATCGTTAAGAAAACGGAAGGTAAAAAGGCAACAATCACCAAGGTTGACAAAAAGGAAAAGAAGGAGCAGCCTCCCCTTTTATATGACCTTACATCCCTTCAGGTTGATGCCAATAAAAAGTACGGCTACAGTGCAAAGAAAACCCTTAATCTTATGCAGAGATTATACGAGGTTCATAAGCTCTTAACTTACCCCAGAACAGACTCAAAGCACTTGAGTGCGGACATTGTGCCCTCGCTTATGGACAGAGTAAAGTCCGTTTCTTTTGACCGCTTCCGCGATATGGGTAAGCTTGTAATCAAAAACGGCATCCACCCCACCAAGCGCTTTGTGGATGATTCCAAGGTGTCAGACCACCACGCAATCATTCCCACAGAACAGTTTGTGGATTTAACGGCACTTGAGAGCGACGAGCTTCACATCTACACCCTTGTTGTTACACGATTTTTAGCGGCATTAATGCCCGATGCGGTATCTGCTGCAATGAATATTGAAGCCGAAATCGGCGGCGAAAAATTTGTTGCCAAGGGCTCCGCCTTGGTAGAACCCGGCTTTAAGGCGATTTATACCGCAACCGATGAGGACGACGATGATGAAGAAGCAGAACAGCGACTTCCTTCATTGAAGGTAGGAGACTCCTTTGATGTTAAAAAGGTAAGCCTGGTTTCGGGAAAAACCAAGGCTCCCGCCCGCTATACGGAAGCAACACTCCTTCACGCCATGGAGCATCCCGGAAGTATGCTGTCCGATAAGGAGCTTTCCAAAATTGTGGAATCCTCAGGCGGTCTCGGTACACCTGCAACAAGAGCGGACATAATTGAAAAGATTTTCAATACAGGCTATGTTGAAAAGCAGGGGCAGTCAATTTTCCCCACAGCCAAGGGAATTCAGCTCATTAAAATTGTTCCCGGTGATTTAAAATCCCCCGAGCTTACGGCAAAATGGGAAAGCAGCTTAGGCGATATCTCAAAGGGAACTTTGAAGGACAAAAAATATATGGAAGAAATGCGGCAGTATGCCACCGCTTTAGTTTCGGGCGTTATCGCATCAAACGAAACCTACCGCCACGAAAATCAGACGAACAAGCGCTGTCCTTCTTGCGGCGAGCCCTTACTTGAGGTTTCGGGCAAGCACGGAAAGAGTCTTGTTTGCCGTGACAGAGAGTGCGGCTACCGTGAAAGCCTGACAAGAGTTACCAACGCAAGATGCCCCGAATGCCACAAAAAGCTTTCAACCTTCGGCGAAGGCGAAAAGAAAATTTACGTTTGCTCCTGCGGCTTTAAGGAAAAGTTTGCATCCTTCAATCAGAAGCTGGCAGATGCCAGAAATTCAATGAACAAAAGAGAGGTTGCCCGCTTTATGCAAAGGCAGAAGTCGGAAAACTTTGCTTCAAATACTTTAGCTGATGCCTTAAAGGGCATAAAGCTTGACTAAGGAGAGTAACAATGAAAAATGCACTAAAAATCATCGGAGTAGTTTTGCTCCTCATATTCATAGCACTCTGTTTTGGGCTTAACGCTTCACAGAAAGGCTATCAGATTACTCTTTCCTGCTTTTTAGAGGGAACGACAAGGCACCTTGCTCCGGATTTCGCCCTTAATATCGGAACCTTTGACCAGATAGTAAGTATAATTTATATCATCGGCTGGTTTGTAATTGCCTTCCTTTCGGGAAAAAATGAATGGAAAAATATTTTCCGCGGTATGATGATTTATTCATCCCTTCCTTTTATCGGTCTTATCGGCTACTTCTTCCTTCAAAAGGGAATGAAGCTTGGCATTATGATGCTTATGCCTCTTATCTGGGGCTATCCCTTCTTCCCCATAATTATAACGGAAAGCAGCATTGATTCCATACTTGTTCCCCTAGGGATAATGATGTTTGCAATGCCCCTCGGTGCCTTAATTGCAAGAGCAGTTGCAAAGAAAATCCAGTTTTAAAAAACTTCCGCATCCAATGGATGCGGAAGTTTTTATGTGTAACGTTTTCGATTATCCGTTTCTCCGACAATGTAGTCCAGACTTACATTGTAAAACCTTGCAAGTAATATAAGATGCCTCACAGGAATTTCGTTAATCCCCTTTTCGTACCTTGAGTAAACCTGCTGTGTTGTTTGCAAAAGGTTTGCAATATCCTGCTGTTTCATATCGCTGTCTTCACGAAGTTCTCTTATCCTCTCCGTCCATGTTTTCACACTACCACCTCGGAGAAATTCTACCATACATCTAAAATAGTGTATTGACTTTACATCTAATGTGGTGTATAATACGGTCAAATATACAAAAAGGAGAAATTAATTATGAAAAAACTTTTTACACTTTTATTGTCTGTAATCATATTGGCAACAGGAAGTGTTGTCTGTACAAATGCTAACAACTACGGGGCTATCATAAATAAAACCGTTTACACAGACATCATCGCCAGCATAAATGATTACAATATTGCTTCATTCAACATAGACGGATACACTGCCGTGGTCGCAGAAGATCTCCGCAACTATGGCTTTGATGTACAGTGGAAGCCTGAAGAAAGAGCACTCTATATAACTCGTGCTAATACTAATAGTGTAGCCAGCACTTATATAGCACCTGAAATTTCACAGTCTCAGATAGGTAAAAAAGCATTTGACGTAATCGCAACAGACATTAAAACCTATATTAACGGAAACCTTGTTACCAGTTATAACATAGGCGGTCAGACCATTATTTATTTTAACGACTTAGCAGTTTTTGGCGGAATAAGCTACTCCGATGCAACAAGACGACTCGATCTGGATATAACAGACGGTCTAAATTACAAAATAAGTCTTCCTCCTGCAAAATCCTCTATTTTCACTATGCTTTCAGACGGTGCCCTGTATTTCGAAATGAACAGCGCAGACGGATTGCAAATTCGTTGGTCAAGTAAGAATAACTCGAACAAAACCATTAATTACTATACAACAACCTATTATATGTTTAATGCTGTAGGAGATTTCGCATACGACAGACGGGGAAATAATTACTTTACACAAAAAACAGTCGGCCCAGTAGCTCCCGGAGAAATGATTCTCAATTTTACCGGTAAATACGAAGGCGAAGTATATGATGCACCATGCAGAACCGTTATGCTGTATACCGTTAAACTTGAATACAGTGACGGAACAAGTGAAACAATTTATTATAATCAAATCGGATTCAGACAGTGAAAAAAGGTTCCGTACCCATTTGGTACGGAACCTTTTTTATTTGTAAAAGCAATCGCTTTTCCATTTTAGAGTATTGGTTTCAATGTACTCTGCTATTTTCGTATAATCCCTTTCACTTCGGATAATGTGATCGTGAAAGGAACGCTGCCAGATGTTTTCTCCAAACTCCTTATTGCAAAACCGCTTAAATGTTGAAACGAATTTAGCTATAACCGAGTTCGTAGGGGACGACGTCCTCGACGTCCCGTTTTCACAACATTTTACTGATAAAAGAAAATGTATATGATTAGGCATAATTACATATCTGTCAACAGAGACATATTCATAAAATCCATTCATCTGATTTATATATTTGTCTGCAATTTCTCCGTAATTGGCTAATTTATTCTGCGGGACGTCGTGGACGCCGTCCCCTACAATTTCAGACAGCAGACATTTTCTGTCCCTTATGCATATCGTAATGAAATATGCCCCGGGAGCCGAATAATCATATCCTTTAAGCCTTGCAGGTTTTCTTTTAACAAAATCCGTCATATCTTTTTCTCTAAGCAAACAAGATTTACCTTTCCAAGACCGTTAAAGTCACTTTCTACTATGCCGACTTCTTTATACCCCAGCTTTTTGTATAAAGCACGGGCACCCTTGTTTTTTTCATTGGTGTCAAGGCGTAAATCCCTGACGCCCATTTCCTTTCCCATAGCCTCATAAAAGCGGATAAACTCCGTGCCATAGCCCTTTCCCGATGCAAAAGGGCTTACCGTAAGGGTGTGAATTACTAAAATTTCTTCACTTTCTGCATCAAATTCCCAGGATACTTTATCGTATCCGTCTGCCGCCTTTTGATTTATTACGGCAGATGCCAACACTTTACCCTCCTGTTCAAGGACATAAAGCGTTCCTTCCGAAAGAGCCGAAAGTGCTGTTTTTTCAACGGGATAAATACCCCTCATCCACCCGGTTGTAACCTTTCCCGCCTCTTCAAGTGACAGAATTTCTTCATATATTGAAACTATTTGGGGGATGTCGCATTCTTTGGCTCTACGTATCATTTTATTTTCTCCAGCACATCGTAAACTTCGGAAAGGGACTTTATTTCATAGTCAATTTTCACATCGGTTTTGTTTTCTGTTCCGTCAGGATTGTACCAGCAGCAAATAATTCCCGCATTGTTTCCTCCACGCATATCGCTTGATAAGGAATCGCCAATGATCATGGTTTTTTTCAAATCAACATTTCCGATTTTTAAAAAGCAATAGTCAAAATAGCCTTTTTCGGGCTTGGGGCATCCGACAGCATCGGAAATAAAAACTCCGTCCACCACATCGCCAAGTCCCGAATCTGTAATTTTCATAGTCTGGGGCTTAACGTGGCCGTTGGTTACGATGTACTGACGGTATTTGCCCTTAAGGGAAGTAACCACCTGAAGGGAATTATCCTGAAGCACATACTTTTCCCCAAGATAGGTAAGGTAAATTTCGTTAAGCTTTTCAACGTCGCAGGAAAAGTTTGTTATCTTGAAAAGCTCGTAAAAACGGCGTGTGAAAACATCCTTACGTTCTATTTCTCCCCTTTCGTACATTTTCCAGCACTTGTCATTTATTTCGGAATAAAGGGAAGTTTGCTCTTCGGTTATATCTATGCCAAAGTCGGCAAAGGCTGCCTTAATTGCCTTTTTCTCCGATGCCTTAAAATCCATCAATGTTCCGTCAATATCCCATAAAATCAAATCAATCATACATTTTCTCCTTTTTTCCTGTCGGGAAGCTGTGCAATTATAATAGCCGTAAAGATTGCCGCACATCCCATAATCTTTATAAGCTTAAAAGGATTCTGCTCGGGCTGAATTATCATTCCCGAAAGAAGCGCAAAAACAGACTCTAAACTCATAAGCATGGATGCAACGGTGGGATCGGTGTATTTCTGTCCCACAATCTGCAGGGTGTAGGCAATGCCCGAGGACATAACGCCAGCATAGAGAATGGGAATTGCCGCATCAATTATTGCATTAAGAGAGGGCTTTTCGAAAATGAACATAAGAACCGTTGCAAGAATTGCCGTAACGAAAAACTGAATACAGGAAAGCCTCACACCGTCAACCCTGGGCGAAAAATAATCAACAACCATAATATGAACCGCAAAAACAAAGGCGCAAATCAAAACCATAAAGGTTCCTGCATTAAAGGAAAACTTTTCGGTTAAAAGGTAAAGTCCCAGAAGGGCAATTGCAACGCCTATCCATACCTTAGCACCGACTTTTTTTCCGAAAAACAATCCTGCAACGGGAACAATAAGTATGTACAGTGCTGTTATAAAGCCCGCATCACCCTCCGATGCATCAAGCCACATACCAAACTGCTGAAAGCCCGATGCCGCACAGAGCACTATGCCGCATAAAACACCGCCCTTTAAGAGCGTTTTATTTTCAGCCTTATCCGCCTTTTTGTATGTGCCGTTTCTTTTCTTTAAGGCATCCATAAACATAATTACGGGGATAAGCACGATGCATCCTATATATGAACGGGATGCAAGATAGGTAAAGGGATCAACAAGGTCTGTTCCTTTGCTTTGTGCAACGAAGGTTGTTCCCCATAAAAGTGCAGCAATAAGCAGACATATATTTCCTTTAAGCTGTGATTTTTTCATTTAAACCGTCCTTTCTTATGCCTTTCGGACAACAGAGTTAATTATAGCACAGCTATCGGCGTTTTTCAACAGTAAATTACAACAAAACCCTCCCGTCAGGGAGGGTTATATATTAGAACTCTTCTTTTAATTCGCCGGTAACCGAATCATAAATCATCCCTCTTACAGGTGCAGACTTTCCGTATTCATACTGAATGTATGAAATTTCCGCCTTTTCCTCATCGTATCCTGTTTCAAAAACGTAGCGTACCCCGTCAATTATATGCTCGGCTGTGCCGATAAAATAAGGAAAGTAGCCAGAAAACTCATCCTTTCGGGAAATCATAGCATTTGAAACCTCAACGGAAACGCCAAGGTCTGTCAGAAGCTCATGGGAAAAGTCCCCGTATTCTCCGATTTCGGCTTCGCGGCCTATGCCTTCAAGATAACGCCTTGCATAAAGTCGCTCTCCTTCGGAGCAGAGAGTATAAGCATCGCCGCTTTTGCTTCTGCCCTCGTAGATGGCATAGGTTTCATCGTCATACATTTCCCTGATGGACTTGTCATAGCCTTCTCCGTCAATGGGTTCTTTATATTCCAGAACATTTCCGTCCTCATCAAAGGTTATACGGCAGGGAATTGCACCGGAGCCTGACACCTTTACAAAGTTGCCGTTTTCAAAGCCATATTCGCCGTAGCTTGCAAAAAGGGAAACCACTCTCTTTCCGTTTTCGGTTTTATCCGTAAGTATTAAATGCCCCTCTGCCACACATTCCCCTTCATAATAATGACCGGAATTATAAGCAAGAATTGCAGCAGAAACCATTACATCTGCCTCATTAGTACCGGTTGATACAAAAATTGCCGTTGGGCCGTCTGCCCCGCCGATTATTCCGATGGATTTGTTTTCACTGCAGGCGATGAGTGTAAAAGCCATAAGCACCGCCAAAAACAAAACAAATATTTTCTTCATCACTCCGCCTCCTTTATAAGTTCAAGAGCCACTTTCCTTGCATTTTCAAAAACAGCTGCATTTTTATATTCTTCTTCAAGCAATATAAGATATAAATCATCCGTCGGGAAGCCCTTTTCGCCTAAATATGCGCTGTTCTTTAAGCTTACCGCACCGGGAAAGCCCGACACAACCAAATGCTTATCCGAATCTGTATCCGTAGCCCATAAATCTGCCTGCATCACATATTTTCCCGACATCGAAAGAATCATTCCCGCCAGACTCCTGTCTGCTAAAACGAGGCAGACATCCTTTTCCTTTGCAAGCATTTTTTCAAGCGTTGCCGTCATTGTGTTAAGATACTGAGGGTCGTTAAGCCCGCCATAGCAGAACTGGTCAAATAAAAGCTTAACCTCACCGTCGCCTGTAACATCGTCGCAAAGGTCGGAAAGAGAGTATATTAAATCGGCATAGTCGCTTCCAATGTAAGCTTCTCCCACATAGAAAAGCCTTATGTCGTATTCCTCTTTAGTCGCAAAATGTACTACCGTACAAACTATGGCAATAACAACTAAAAGGGCAATTATTATGTGCCACTTGTAGTAGTCCTTTATGTATTCAATTTTCTGCTTACGAGTCATATCCTTACTCATTGCCATAAAATCAGCTCCTTTGTTTTATTATAGCACAAAAAGAAAGCTTTGTACAGAATAAAAAAACACACCCATCGGGTGTGTTTTTTGCAATTCAATTACAGCTTGTTTTTTATTTTTCCAAACAAAGAGTTTTCCAACTTCATTTCACATTCATGTAATATTTCATCTGCATTTTTATATCCGCGTATTGTTTCCAAAAGAATTTTAGCTTTTTTGTAGTCTTTTGCCTCAAAAAGAATTTTAGCATCAAGGTATATTTTTGATTTTTCCAATTCTTCCAGATCACTTTTTTCTCTGGCGGTCAATATAGATTTAGGCTCAACCCGGGCTTCTTCAGGCGTTTCTTCTTTTTCTTCTGTATGTTTCCATTTACCCGAATTTTCAACAAGCTCTCCGAATGCTGTAAGAAAAAGACTTAATAAATATGCAGAGCAAACATATATAACTATTTTGCCTAACTCCTTAAAAGACTCCAATTCCCAATATCCGATTTCTGATATTACATATCTGATCAGCCATATCACAGCAATAATAAAATTCGCTGAAAAAAGCCTCTCAGCATATATCTTGATTTTTTTACCGGGATTATCGAACACTTTCAACCATCTCCTTTTGACAAATTATATCATATATGATTTTATTTGTCAATATTGATTTTATATATCATTAACATAAAAGGGCATACTTGATATAATGAGTCAAAAGGAGGGTATGTATGATAGATTTCAGATTGATGGGAACAAGAATCAAGCTTCTTCGCCGTGACAAAAACATTACGCAGGAACAGCTTGCCGAAAAAACAGGCGTTTCCACCGAGCACATAAGCCGTATTGAAACAGGCTCTTTCCGCCCGAGTATTGCCCTGATAGAAAAGCTCAGCGAAGCTCTTGATGTATCGGAAAAGCTTTTACTTTTCGGCGAAAACGAAAGTCCCTTTCCCAAAAACTCTCTCGCCTCAAAAATTGAAGCCCTTCCCTTAGAGAAAAGAAAGGCAATAGAACTTATTATAGACTTAATAGAAAATTAAAAACACACCTTCGGCGGTACTTCTTAGGGAGAAGCCGGTTTTGGCTTGTTATTTTCCGCTGATAGTGCGCAAAAAAACGCAGACATACGCCAGTATGACTGCGTTTTTTAACTTCTCTAAGGCGAAAAATTCCTAACCCAAAACTGCG